>NZ_FOTI01000047.1 GCF_900114545.1 Halanaerobium salsuginis | reverse complement strand
TATTTAATTCAACGGAGCCAGGCAAATGCCTTTTTTATTTAGATATTTTTAGATTTACAGTTTTTTCTTCACAACATTAATTATACAACCAATTTATCTAGCTTATTTGCCCAAAATTGTCCGAATCTACTATTAAAATCACCTTTTTTAAAATTATAAACAATTTTTTCACCAACACTCATATTTTTTGTTTTTTCTTTTTCTAATTTACTTTTAAATTCATTATATTTATTTTTTATATGCTCAATATCTATAAATCCATAACCTAAGTTAGTTTTTGCACCTATTCCCATAAATTTAAATGTTTCAAAAAACAGTTCTTTAACCTCTTCTTTATTTATATCATTACTTTTTTTGATAGCAATATAAACTTTAAATATTGCATTTTTAACAACTAAAAATTCTATGGGAACTGGTTTCATGTCATCAGTAGGTGCTTTTTTACCAGCTTCATAATAATCTTTATAATGTGGTGTCATAACATCCTTTTCTATTATATAATTATCATTACAGGGAAAAGCATCAAAAAATATAACTTTTCCTTGATAATTCTGTCCTGCTTTCTTTACTCCAGAATCACCTTGCTTTTCCCCTCCAAAATAACTAATAAATTTATCACATTTAAAAGCTTTCTCTTCAAACTCATCATGTCTTGCTTTTATAATATAATTCCTTATGACACCTTTTATAGCCTGACCAGGAATATAAGGGATACCATAAATATGATGTAATAAGATAGAAGTCTCATGAATAGATATATCTCCTAAACCAATAACCATTTTATCTAAAAGTTTAAACTCAAACTCTAAAAAATCATAGTTCTTAGACCATTCTTTTTTAATTGTATTAAATTTTTTACTTTGATTATTAATAACTTTTTTTTCTGATTTAATTGGAGCTAATCTTCCAGGTAAGTTTTTAATTTCAGTAAATTTATTTATTCTTAATTTAGTATTAATTAATCCATTTAAATTAGCTAATATAGCATTTATTTTATTGTTTTTATGGATAATTTTATATTTACTCATCAGCAACCATTCCATCTGCTAATCTAGCCAGCCAGATTGATAATTTTATTCCTTCTTTAGCACAATTTTTATACTTACTTGAGTCTAAGTTAACTATCTTTTCAATAACTTTCTTATTTTTAGTTCTTATTTTTTTATTTTCACTATAATTAATCTCCAAATTAAAATCCAGTAAGGGACTTTGCAGCCACCACTCTGCTAGATGCTTAATTAACAAATCATGCTCTTTTTTTTCCTTTGATTGAAAAAAAACTAAAGTTTGAATCAAACCATTTTTCAGGATTAACTGTCCAAGTTTTTTAACTAGAGTTTTATATTTACCACTATAATCTCTATCACTCACTTCTTCAATACAGCTATAAGCATAAGCAGAAATTTGTAAACTAATATTTCTATTACTCATCTTTATCACTGCTTATATTCTCTAGCCTTTTAACTAGACCTTTACCAATTGTTTTATTGCCACCAATCTGAAAAATAGTGGATAATTTTTTATTATAATATTCAATTGGTTTCTGTAATTTTTTATTATCATCGCCATTTTTATTCGCTTTTTCAGAAAATCTTGGTGACTCCAGAACCTGATAGTATAAAATGCTTTCACTGGGTAGATATTCTTCGGTGAATAGGCCACTAGCTTCAGCAGTACCAGTTTTTGGATTTATTTTATTTCTAGTAATAACTTCTATGTACATAGTTACTAAATCAATGAAATCTTGATCAGAAACAATAATTGTATTTTCTTTATTTAATATAGATTTTAATTTATCGTCCTCAAAAATTTTTTCGTCTTTATCTTTGCTTTTACTTTCAAAAAGATAATCTTCCAGAATTATTTTTTCTTGTCCATTAAAGCAAATACAATTTCCTTCTTTTAATTCACTAGAATAATCAAATTTTGCATCAGATTCAATTTCATCCTGCCATCTCTTTAGTATATAAGGGCAGCTAACATAATAAAATAAACGATCTACAGCTTTAACTGGAAAGAATAATAGTTTAGCATCAGTAAAGACTATTCGGCTGGCTTTGCTGTCATCATTACTATCATTTTCATCACTACCAAATATATCATAAAAAGTTGTAAATTCAATTTTATTTTTATCATCTTCAAAAGGTCTATTATAATCTCTAATTTCATTATATATATGAAACTTAATAGCTCCTTTTAAACTTGAACCTTCAATCTTGGGAAAACTAGTATGAGATTCTCTTTGAATTGGCATATCAATTAAACCTAACCCTTGACCGGTTCCTGCATGAATAGGGGAAATAGCTTTTATATATTCTAGTTGACAATTAGAAAACATTATTTTTCCTCTCCTTCTATTTTGAATTTTTTCATCATTTCATCAAAATACTCTTCAATTTTATTTAGGGGCCAGGTTTCTAATTCAGATCGATCAGCTGATCTATAGGCAGCCTGACAATTATTTAATATATCTTTCTTATCACTATTATTAGCTTCATAAGTTTCCTGTTCAAACAAAGGACTCAGGAAAATTGGGGCTCCAAATACTCCTGCTAAACGATAAGTTGTATATTTATGACTTTTAGCATTATCACCAGACATTCCGCCCGATTTACATTCAAATATAATTATCTGACCAGTTCCAGTCAATAAAACAATGTCTAATTCATCAATCTGTTTTTCTGATCTTTCTTGATTAGACTCAGGATCAAATCTAGTTTTATAATTGAGTCTCATATCGACTATGTTATAATTTTTTCTGTTTATTATTTCTAAGATTTTATAGCCTGTAATTTTTTCAAAAATACTGCCAGCTGGATATGAAGTTTTAATATATTTATAATTTTCATTACTGTCTTTCTTAAATAAAAACTTAATATCTTCACATGTTAATATCTCTACTGTTTTTAGCTTTTCATTAAAAGTCTTTCCTTCCAAATCTTTAAATAATTGTTTAAGATAAGATTTTCTTGCTTCTACTTTTTCTTCTTTATTTGACTTAATTAAGTGATCTCTCAAGTTCAGCTTTTCATCGTTATACTCAAACCTAAAATCCTTATCTGAAATCATATTATATAACTTTAAAAATAACTGATATTCTTCTTCATTCTGTCCCGTAAGTAAATTTTTATTACCTTTATCAAAATTTTTAAACCCAACTAATTTCAAAGCTGTTTCTAAGTTTAATTCACGATCACTATATTCTTTTTCGGAAAATTCATTTTCATTCATTATCAATAGTTTTTCAGTATTACCTTCTACATACAACATTTTATCTTTTTTCCGGGCATTATCATTAATAAATTGCTGAACAGCCAGAGCAATAGTTCGCTGGCCACCTGTTACATTCCAGTAAACTGTTTTACTCTTATCCTTTAATACGTCGAATTTTGTCTTTTTTAAAACTCTTTTTATTTTATTAAGATTCTTTAACTGATTTATATTTAATTCAATTGAGTTAGTTATTCCAATATCTAATTCTTTTTTTAAAACACTATCTAAATAGTCATCCCATTTTTTATTTTTAATATTTATTTTAGTAAATTTATCTGAATTACTTTCTAAAGTAATATTTATAACTTTATTTGGTTTGAAAAGTTTAATTAAAAGATAATTTGTAATTTGGTTTAAGGTTGAGCAAATTACAAGTGCATCTACCTGATCAACCTTTTTTTCAGTCTCCTTCATCTTTATTCTCCCCTTAAATAATGATATATTTGCTTATATCTAAATCATTGTTTATTCCAAATTGTTTATTTAAAAACAATTTAATATTAGAACTATCATTTTTTTCTAATAGAAAAATAGTCCCTGCTGGATAGCCTCTATACATAGTTTTAGCTGCTTTTTTTTGCATATCATAACCACCAATGTAAATTGGTTTTGGATTTGATATTCCCAAAATTTTTACTGGTGATTTTTCATTAAATATTTCTCTAATATTTTTTTTGAAATATACTTCCTGCAATAATAAAATTCTCATTAAATCAGTATCCTGATTAATTTGATTTTCATTAAACTCTTTAAGGTCATCTAGATCTTTTTCATCAATTTTATTATACTTACAGACTTTACTTTCTCCTCCCAGTTTCAAATATCCAGAATTTAAATAACTAATTTCACTTTCATAATTATCTTTAAAATAATTACTTTCGTTTTTGAGTTCATATTCAACCAAATAAGACCAATCATTATTTTTAAATTCAGTCTCTGCCAGAGAATAAAGCTGACCTTCTGCAACTGTATAACTATCTTTATCTAACCCAATGCCAACTTTAGTATTTTTAATAAATATTTCATCTTTATGTTTTAATTCAATACTAAGTATTTTATTCTTCTTATATTCTCTAATAAAATCATACACAGATATATAATAATCATCAGCACGAATATAATCCTCTTCAGGGCTTTCTAAATTATATTTAAAGACTGAATTAGTAATTAATCTAAGTTCTTTAAATTCACTCCTTTTAAGATTAAAAATATTATCTTTATCTATAAATAAATCTAGAGGGGCTTTTATATATACATCAAAATCGTCATATAAAAATATATTTTTAATTATCAATATTTTTTTATGATCATATATTTTATTTTTAAAAAATTCCTGTCTAAACTGATCATTCTCAGTTAATAAGGCGGTAAAGATAGCACCAAAAAAAGTCGATTTATAGGGAGTATCCATTGACTCAAGATGATTATTAATATTCTTATTAAATGGATCTCCTTTTCTAAAAAAGGTATTATCTAAGGGTTTAATTTTAAGAAGTGACATTTTTACCCTCCTGTAACATTCTATATTTTAATAATTTTTCTAAATTAGTTAGCAAATTAATATAATTTTCAAAGTCAATATTATAAGAATTACTTGCTATTTTATTTATCTGGCTAATAAATAAATCATGATTAATATTTTTTATAGTCTTAAATGAGTTTTTAGCTTCTTTTATATCTAAATTACTTAAGCTTCTTTTAATTATTCGAGCTGATTCTAGATCAAATATTTTTAAGAAATTATCTTTTTCATCGATATTTAAATCTAGAAACTCAAATTTATTAAATTCTTGCTGGATATTTTTTATAAAACTCAAAGAATTATTCTTATCTTTAATCAAGTCAACTAAAGCTTGATAAATCTCAATATATTTCTGTACTTCACTATTTTTCAGATAAGAATTAATATATTTATTCCTATTTACCATATTATTAATTACAAACCCATCTTTTGGCTTTTCATTTGCTGTGTAATTACTCTTATATTTTTCTTTTACTCTCTCTAACTCTTCTCTAGTCTTTTTTATCACCATGGTCAGTGGAATCTGTACATCTGCCAGAGTAATAACTATTGAATAACTTAATTTATCATAACTTTTTAGAGCAGAAAATTTTTCTTTAATCATTTTAACTGCCTCAAGTATTTTTTCCACTGGTAGAAAAGCAAGAAAATCATCCCCACCCGCATAAACAACATGACCTAACAGCTCATTATTAAATTCTTTTTTTATATCTTGACTAAATTTAATTATTACTTTAGATAAATTTCTTTGATTATGTATTAAACTGCTTTGATCTTCTTTGAAATAATTGCCTCTCATCCATTCACCTAAATTATCAATATCAAGTTGAACTAAAGCATATTGACTGGCAGGAATTATTTCCTTTTCTTTCGCCTTTTTCAATATAGTTTTTAAATCTTCAATTTTTTTCAAAATCCTATTAGTATTACTGACAACTAATTCACCTGATTTAATCCTTTTCTCTAAATTGAATATATTTTTTTGATAACAATATTTACTATCTATAATTTCATCATTTATTTTGCTATCTAATTCTTTTAATAAATCATCTATATTTGCATTGCCTTTTCTTATTTTGTACATCTTTGCTCTAAAATAATTTGTTGCAATATCATAGGTAGAAGGAGTATCTTTATTTTCATAATCTTTAATCCTTTTATAAAAACAGACATCACATAAGGCTTCATCTTTTTTCAGAAGTTTGTCCACACTGTTTATATAATTTACATAATCTAAATTCTTATGTTTTGAATCCTCCCTGACATATCTAGTAGTATATTCACCACAAATATGACATTTTTTTAGTTTCTTTCGTGATTTATTTACTTTATTTTTTAATCCTTCCAATACGCTAAGTTGATTGAAATCATAACTATTCTTAAGATTATTAATAGCTTTTGTAACTTCTACATAACTATCATAATATTTTTTTTCACTCTTTAGTTCTTTAACAACAATATTCATTTTAAATTGATCTTTAAATAATTGTTCTATTCCCTGAAAATAGTTATCACAAGAAACCAAATAACCCTTTAATAAGGCAAAAGTTATATTTCCTTTATAATCACTGGCTAAGTTAGTATATACAGCTGTTTCTAAATCTGCAATGAGTAGCCTTATATCACCTTCATAATTAAAAACACTAAGCAGATAATTAGAATAATCCTGTTTATTATTTTCAATAACCGCTAGATCAACAGCTGGATAAATTACGTCTAGATTTTTGGTTTTTTCATTTAATTCACTAATAAAGCTATACATCATATTGGAAAAAATCTTACTACTATTACTAAGATCAAGAACTTTTCTAGCTTTTGAAATATAATCCTGAACTGACCTTATATTAACTGCAATAATATATTTCATAGAATCTCCCTTTCTTAACTTACCAGACAATCAATAAATTTAGCTATCTTTTTTTCATAATCTTCTACTTTATAATTTTTTTCAGGATACACTTCATTTAATTTAGTTATCACCGGATAGAAATTATCATTTATCTCCTTAATAGTTACAAAAACAGGAGAAGCCATCCGGGGATCTCCATTACCTAAAGCATAATTATTATTTTCAGAAGCACACTTATCAATCTTTTTTAATTGATCTGCTCTTTTTGCTGTTTTACCAATTATTACTTCTTTAACAAAAGGATAATTAGCTTTGCCTTTATGATTAATCATTAGACTATTATTTTCTATAATCATATCTGAATTGTTTAAATTAAATAGTTCATTTTTTAACCTGGCCAGGAAATCAATAGGACTTTCAAATTTATCATCTTTATTTATAATACTGCCAAAGCCCCTTCTAACTCTTTTACCGAGACCACCTAACATAGTAAATATCGTCAAAGAACTAGTAATTTCATTTTGAAATTGATCAGATCTAATAATTATTTCAACTTCAAATTCAATGTCTTGTTTTAATGCTGGAGCTTTATGTTTATTGGAATATACTAAAACTTTTTTAGCAATATTATTCTTAGCATTAATTTTACTTAAGTTTTTAATTTTAATAATAAAAGTCGAGGCTGAATCAGTGCTGCCAAATATTTCATTCTCTTTTTTATACAGATTTTCTATATTAGCTTCTGCAATTGCTGCTCTATACCAATATCTTAAAGCACCTTTTAAGCTAGCAGTTCTTAATTCTACTTTATTTTTGATAGATCCATTGATAAAAAGTGGAGTTAAAGTTTTAAAACTATATTTTTTTAATATCAATCAAATTATCCTCCTCGCTTAAGATATCTAAATTATAATATTTTTTCCCTAGTAATAGTCCCAAACCCCCTACTAACTGATTTACCTAATCCAATATATTCTGGCAGATAAACATTCGCATAAAAGCATCCCTTAAACCCCAGCATATTTTGATTTTTAAAATTAACTTCTATTTCTTTTAATTTTGTTTCTATAATTAATTGTTCTTTAACCCACCAATTTATTCCTTTAGCAAAGCTTAAAATATTACCTATTAAAATTTTCTTAAAAAATTTTGACTGTTCAGATTGTGCCTGACTAGCATATTTATTTTTATATTTATGATAATTTTTCTGACTTAAACCAAGCCAGGGAGTTAAAAAGCAGTATTTATAAGCTGGCATATCATAGTTGTTATTAATAAAAAGTTCTTCCTGATTAACCTCTAATCTACCAGCAGGATTTTCATACTTATGCCCAGCTAAGTCTAATTCATCTACTTCTAAAAAATTCTTGATAATTAATTCTGCACCATTACCAAGTCCAATAATAAAGGGATTGTTTTTAACAATTTTATATTGAATTAAAGGATATTGGTAACGTAGACTACCATCTTTTTTATGTTGGTGGAATAAAACATTTTCAAACCTATTGGCAAAAAAACCTCTTAACTTATGGCCATATCTAACTGATAAATCATCTTTTAATTCATATTTCAAATTAGTTACTTTTAGCTGCAATATTAAAACTCCTTCTACAAAATTAAATTTATAATTTCAATCACTATCTACTCTATTTACTAAATAAAATATAATTACTTAATACAGATGTTTCTATAAGTACAATCAAAACATCTATTTTTATACTTAGTTTTTGCTGGATAAATACCCTTTTGAATAATCTTGATAATTTCAATTAATATCTTTTCCAGTTTTTGATATAAATCAGCTGTCAGATTAATTTCTATAAGTTTATTTTTACTTCTAATATAAACAATATAAGCTTTATTAACTTCTCGATGATAGTTGTCAGCAATCATTAAACCATACATTGCTGCTTGATATTTGTGGGTTAAAAAAGTCCTCTTTTTATATTTTGAAAATTTATAATCTAAAGAAGCAGCAGTTCCATCTTTTAAAAATAATATTTCATCTACTATCCCATGAATACTATTTTTGGCCGAATACAGTTTTTGTTCAATTATTTTATCCTCTACTCCTATTTTTTTTCTTAAATAATCTTTATTTATTATAGATCTACGAGTATGAGCATTTCTGCCTTGCATAACTTTATAACGATTTTCTTCATTCTGAGAAATTTTTAAATATAACATATAATAGATAAATCTAGGACAGTATAAATATTCCATTACAACTGAAGGAGTAATACTAATATCATTTTTCATATCTCTGTCTCCTAAGTAAATAAACTTTTTAGCTCATCATTTACCATTGCCTTATCGAAAGCCTGTCCAAGCAGTTCTATTTTCTTAAAATCCTCCTGACACATCGGAAAAATATAAACTGAATCACTAGTAGGATTAATCATATCTTCAGAATATATTACCAGCTCATCAAGTAAATTATTATCAATATTACCAGCAAAAACTGATTTTTGAACTCGATAAAGTCCCTGTTCAATTGCCTTATCAGCTAGTTTTTTACGAGATCTATCTTTTACTATATCATAAATAAACCAGACTAACATTTAATCACCTTCTTCTATAATATGATTAGCAAGTTGATGACAGTCAAATTGAATAATATTATTAATTTTAATCTGCCTGCCTTTATAATAAGTACTCTGCTCAAAATACTCATTTAATTCAGTAATTAAAATTTCTTTTCCAGTTTTATTTAAAGTTAAACCACCTTTAATTTCATCAAAATATGATTTTCTAACCTTTTTACGACTAAATAGTTTCATTACTATCCGATCAATATGATGACGATAACTTTCTATAAAATCATAAACAAACGATTTTTTATTATAGCCATCTGTATGTAAAATGCCAACATAAGGATCAAGTCCAGCAATTATTAAAGCTTTTTCTACTTTTCCATATAAAACTCCATAACCATAGTTAAGCAAGCAGTTAAACTCATCTTCAGCTGGCTGAAAACTTCTTTTTTTAAATTTATATCTATCTGGAAGTAAATAACTCAATGCTTTAAAATATTTGCGTGCTATATTACCTTCATAACCCATCAAAGTACTACGCATAATTTCTATAGGACCAGTTAACTTATTTATTTTTTCTTTTAATTCTTCCATTTCTTCAATCTTTTCAAATAAATAATCTTGTTTATTTTGGCTTCTTTTAATCCCTAGATCATATAAATGTTTTATCATATTTTCAGTTTTTTCCACCATTATTTCTTTAATCAGGTCACTACCTTCTTCATTATCAGCAAGTTCAAGCTGTCTTCTCCTAATATAAGTAGTGCTGCCAAGCTTAGAGTGCCATACTTTCCCCATTGAACGACCAAATTGATCTAAAAATTGAATTTCTATATTATTTTCCAGGGCCAGTTTAACTGCATCACTGCTAATTGCAGAACCGGTAGTAATTAAAATGGAATCAACTTTTTTGGCAGAAATTCTTTTCTTTTCACTTTCAACCTTGATTTCAAAAGAGCTTTGTTTAACATGGAGGTAACTACCATAGGTATTAATTATTAACTGCATAATTTCACATCCTTAAGCAAATTAAAAGAAAGATTGAATCTCAACTTCTCCTCTTTTAAATCCTGTACTGTGATAATAAACATCATCAATTTGAAAAGGACTTATATAATTAAAGTTATCCTGTAATTGTTCATCACTAAGGTGTTTCTGGGCAACTTTCTCAGGAATTGTAATAACATATGACAAAAATTCTTTTTTTATTTCTTCAAATTTTGCTTTCTTGCACATGAAGGTCTCCAAATCATTACCTGCAATATTTCTGATTTTAAGATAAGCTTCCCATATTTTTTCTGCAAACTCATCAACAGCCATAAATAGATTTACAGTTCTGTAATTATTAACAATTAAATTAAATACTTCCTTATCTCCATCTTTAAAAAATGATTTTTCATATCTTAAACTCTTTATTTTACTAAGTAAATTTTCTGAGCTATCATCACTTTTCACTTGATTAATTTTTTTAAAATAATGTTGATTCATTTTAAAAAAATTATGTTCAGCAATTATTTCTGGAAATTCATTTATAATCTCAGAAGTTATATTTAATAATATATCATCATAAATATAAGCAGCATATTCTTTATTATTATGATTTTCATTAATTAGTTTAAATAGTTTTACTGTACCTTTATTATTTTGGTCAAAATTTCTATTACATCTACCACAAGACTGATTAATAGAATCTAAAGGTGCAAAATCTCTATAAACTCTGTCTAAATCAATATCAACTCCAGCCTCTACCATTTGAGTAGAAACTATAATCGGGCTCTTTTCCTTTTTGATAGCTTTAATTCTTTTTATTCTTTCTCCAGGAATAATATTAGTTGATAGGTAAATCAAGTCAGCTGAAATAATACCAGCTGTTTTTAATTCTTCTAAATATTGATAAATATCTAGTGATGTTTTAATAGTATTTAAAATAATTAAGAAACTTTTATTAGCAAACTCTATTAACTCTGCTTTAATAAATTTTTTAAACTGATCCATATTCATTCCTTTATTATAAATTCTAGTATCTAATTTAATCCGATCAAAAAATTTGAAATGGTCTATCTTATTTATAGCAAGTTCTTTTATTTCAGATTTTTTTTCATTATAAATCAAAGGCATTGTAGCTGTTAAAAATATAAAATAACAATTTAGTTTTTCAGCCAGATCTACTAAAAATTCTTTAATTAACAGCCAATATTTATGGGGGATATTTTGTACTTCATCCAGGATAATAATTGAATTACTAAGATTATGAAATTTAATCAAACTACGATTACGATTTGAAAACATTGAATGGAGTAGTTGAACAAAAGTTGTTACAACAAATTCTGACTGCCAACTCTCTACTAAATGCCGAGAAATATCATAATCGAATTTTTGTTTTTCATTATTTTCTTCATCAAGATAATATTTTTTTGCATTTAAATAATGATGTTTAATAATTATTGAACTATCTATTTCCAGATCTGAATTACTTAAAACATCTAAAAAAACATCATAATTTTGATCAATAATTGAAGTAAAAGGCAGAGAATATATAATTCTAAAATTCTGAGAAATTCTTTTTCTCAATTTGAGCGCAGCTGAAAAAACAGAAAGAGTTTTTCCTGAACCAGTTGGAACATTTAATGATAAAATACGATCATTTTCTAAATCAATTCTGTTAATCTGGTTAACAGCTTCATTATATATTTCATTTCTTTTTTTATTAATTTTATTATCTGACTTATCCCAGCCCTTTGCCCGGCGATAATTATCAACTAAATCATCAGGAATAGTTTTTCTTTTTAAAGAAACTTTCTTTAAATCAGCAAAGCTGTACCCTTTACTATAAAATATAGCTTCTGCTTTATCAGCAAATACTAAAATAGAAAATAATAGATTAGATATTAGATAATAAGTAAAATCTTTTTGATCATCAGTTTGAAAATTTCTAATCTTTTTTCTAAATCTCCAGTCACTGAATTTACTCTTTAAAGAATCAAATTTAATTTGTGATGGTTTAAAATTAAACTCACTTATTTCTAATGTTATTCTATCTAATTCAACAAAATCAATCTGCTCAAATTGTTTTTCCAATTTTATCCATTCAATATCTGCTATATTTAGCATTATCTCTAAGTCTTTAAAATTACTGTGGTGACGATAAATAGTTATAAAAACTATCCAGACTAAAATTTTATCTTTTAGTATTTCATCTGCAAATTGATAAGCCAGCAAAGCTGAGATAAGACTATGTTTGCTCAAGTCTAGATCAATATTACTATCCTGCTCTAGAGATTGGTCTTGCTGAGCAGTCTGTTTAAGTTTGAGTTGAAAATAATTGCTAGCTTTACCAAAATCATGAGCTAACAAAATAATTGATAGTGCCTGCTCAATCTCAGTTAAATTAGTAAAATTTAGTTTCTTTTCTGCAAAAATTTTTTTACCAAGTTGGTAAACATTAGCTAAATGATCAATTAATAGTTTATCTGGGTGAGAATAAATCATATGATTATCCTTTCTTAATTTACAGAAGTGAAAGTACTTCATCCTCTGAAGTCCTATAGTACTCATTTAGATTAACTCTAATATTATTACCATTTTTCTCGAAAAGAACCTGTGCATAATCAGTTACTGTTCTATCACTTTTCATCTCGACAGCAATTTTATCTGTAAAATATTCTCGATTGCTCTGACTAAAGTCTATATCTCCTTTAGCAATATTTTCTGTATCAATTCTTAAAACAGTGTTTATTTCCTGCCAACTGCTTTCTGTAATTTTTTTAATTTCAGTTTCTTTAATATATTTAAAATTAGCCAGATTTTCACTAAGGCCAAGTGAAATTGAATATACGCTTTTATGAGCTTTTAATTTATCCTTAAGTTCACTATACAGTTCTTGATTTTGATGCATAAAATATATGCGGTATTTTACATCTTTTAAGTATTCAGTTCTAATTTGAGTTCTATTTTTTATTCTAGCCATAAGATTAGCACTTTTAGTGTCAATTAAGTTTAAATTTATTCTAGTCTTTTTAATTGGCTTCTTAATCTGAACTGAAATTTTGCACTGACCTTCCTGAAAATAGTTTAAATATTCCTCTTTTGCAAATCCTAGAATAGCTGAAATAATTCCATAAATAGTTGTTTTAGGAGGAATTGAAAATGTTAACGGAGAAGTTGTAGTATAATATTTCTTAAAATGGGCATAATCAGCCCAAATATCAAAAACTAAGGCTTTATTCATCAAAGTTACTCCTTTCTCTACAAAACCAGCTGGGCAACAAAATAGCCCAGCCAATTTTTACTTTAATTAAATCTTCATTTCTTTAAACAGATCTAACTCAGCTAAATCTACCTTTTGATCCGAACTTATTAGCTCTACTCGAGGATTTATTTTATATTCAATATTGGCTATTTTATCAGAATTAGCTTTAATTACTGCTAATAAATCAGTAATATCCAGCTTATAATCAGAAACATCTCTTATTTCTTCTTCCCTTAATTCAGTTGCTAATTTTAGATAGTTCTTCAATTCTCCAATAAAATAATTTTCTTCGCTATAATTTACTTTTAATAATAATCTAGGAGTCTGTCCGACTTTTGAGCGAGTTATTAAATTTTTAGTTCCCTTCCAGATAGCTTCAACTAATAATTCTAAATCTGCTTTTGTTAATTGAGTACTCTGGGCAGCATTTTCATTAATAATCCCATAAAAGCCTATTAATGAATAAGGAACTACATATTCTTCTCTAAAAGTCTTCTTACTTTTACCAGAACCGGAAGCAAAAGCACCTGTTCCTTTAATATAATTTAATTCTACTTTATGGAAAGATCTGCCCATCTGGAATTGAACTGGACCAGTGTAAGTAATAGAATCTCCTGTTAATGGGATTACTCCCCCAAATAATCTAACATCTATACACTGTTCAATGACTTTTTTGGGATCTTCTTTAAAATCTTTTGCTCTTGCTTTGCCATCCTGAATAGTTTTATCATCATTTTTAATTTCTCTCACAAAAATATCCTTATTATTTTCTCCATTAAACCCTTTGTAATCAAAAAGATAATCTCTAATTGTACGCTTTAATCTCACATCAGTTACCAGATTAATGCCGGTTTCTTCATCAATTCTTGGTTTATTAGCATCAAGTGGATCACCATTGGGGTTTGCATCTTTAATGTCATATAAAAAAATTAACTCACTTCGTTTATCAATAACAGCCATTTTTTATTCCTCCTCAGAATTTTTAAAATTAAATTTATTGGCTTGATTCATACCAGTTACAAAATAAAAAGAAATTTCACTATTACTTATTGTCGAAAGATTACTTTCTAAAATATAATCAGCAATTAATTGTTCTAACTGTTTATAGTAATTTTTATCATATTCTTCTAACTTATTAATTATTTCTGTATACAGTCTTCTAACTAGTTTTTCATTTAATTTTAAGCCATTCAATCTAGCTCGGAATGGATTAGCTCCATCACGTTCATTGCTCTGAATATTTAACAACTTTTGTGCTAAAACACCTTCCAGAAAAACTAATTTTTTACTATTATTGTTTAAGACATCATTATGTTCTTCCAAAAAATTAACAATATCTTTCTTATATTCACTATCAACAGTTGGCATAAAGTTTTTCTCCTCTCGATCCTGATTTAATAAGTCTAATTTATCTAAAAACTTTAAAATTTGTAAAGCTTTTAGATTATCCAGCCAGTAAGATTGATTATTAACAAACTTATCTCTGAGATGAGCAATAAACCTGTTAATTAGTAGCTCATATGAAACTCTTTTACCAGTAAAAATATTATTAGTGATTTCTAAAAAGCTTTTCGTAAAATTTTGCTTATTACGCTGATTAATATAAAAGAAATCACTAATTGTATTGAAAGTAAAAGTTAATGCAAATTCTCCCTCCTTACTTTTCAATTTCTGAAATATATTATCTTTATCTACTTCAGATTTAACAGCAAAAATCTTTTGCATATAGGAAGGTAAAACATGTTCTACATATAATAAAATTCTGAAAGCGCTGTTAATTTCTTCATAGAACATGAGATTAAAATTAACATAATTATTAAATTCAGTCATAATTTGAAAAAGATCATCCTGGGCTCTGGATAATGAATTCTGATTATCTTTTTGTAGTGATAATTTTTTCTTTTCCTCTAATGACTTCAGCAATTCAAACATTTCTTCTCTTTCTTTATCTGCGGACAGAACAGTTTTAGGAATAATAAAATAATTAATTCCACAGAAGCGTGAGCTCAGATTTTTTTCTAAATATTTCCTGCCTAAATCTAAAGTTCTGGCACAATTGGAACAAACAGGATAGTTTTTCCAGGCTTCTCCTCGATTAAATCCCCCTGTCGTAAATCCTGGTTTATCCAGGGTATAGAAGGAAAAAGTGCCAACATAACCATAAATCTTTTTTTGCTTTTTAGAACAAATATAGCAAGTGTTATTTTTACTAATTGAATTTCTTTCTGACTTATTATATGATTTTTTAAAATAAAATGCTTTCTCATATTTTCCCAGCAGAGATTCAGTAAATTTATTAAAGTCTCCTACATAGTTAGTTTGTCCATTTTCTATCAAAGCAATTGTTAAAATTGCATTATCATCATACGAAATTTCTGCTAATTCCTGATAAATTTGTTTATTTAAATCTTCATCCTGAAATAACTTATAAATTTGAGCTATTATTGTTTCTTCCTTAGTTAGATTATCTTTTTTAACTATTTTATCAACCAACTTTTTTAAAGGTTTTTGAATTCTAGGATAGGTAGTTTCTAACTTAGTAATTTTAGAAGTCGGAGTTAAATCTCCGCCTCTAGGTGAACCTGAAACATATACATACTTAGTTAATTTTTTCTGGCTAAATTCCTCCATTGCTATTTTCTGATAGCTTATTTGATCTCCATTTTTTTCAAATAAAATAACAAGTACTGTTTTATATTTACCATTAGAGTTAGGATTCTCAACAATCTGAGTTAAAAAACTCTCATCTCTTTGGGTCTGAATATAGTCTCCCATTGCTTTTAAAGCATGAATCATAATTACACCTCCATTTTGATATTATTGATAACTATAAATTTATAAAAATTATACTAATTACTCGCTGTACTTATATTCCTGATTAAAAGTATAATAACTGATTATATGTTTCTATTATACAAAAGATTCTGCTTTTAACTGCCATTTTACACCTCTTCTAGCTAAATTAACTAGATATACCTACTTACTTCTTGATTAAAAAGAAAAATTCCTGCTATATTTCTTATAATTTTTCAAATAATTTTTTTACTAAAAAAAGAGCTGCAGCAAATGCTGCAGCTCTTAACTTATGCTAAAGATACAAATAAAACTACTTATTTTCTACAAACTGAATTTTTACACCATCAGGATCACTGACATAAAAAAATTCAATCTCTGGGTTAGGCGAAATTGGTCCAGCTAATACTTTAATTCCTTCATTCTGGACAAATTTTAATTTATCTTGAATTGAAGCTACTGTAAAACCAAGTGAAATATCATTACCAATTTCCACTTTTGTTTGGTTCTCATCTGCAATTAATTCTACTTCTGTCTGACCTGTTTCTGCTGCCAGAAAAGCAATCTCCTTACCAGGGCCAGCTTCATATTTTCTCTGCAGCTGCAGCCCAACTATATCTTGATAAAAACGAATTGAATCCTCTAGATCACTAACTTTAATTGTTGTCCAACAAAATCTCATTTTACAACCATCTCCATTCTATATTTTACTTTAAAAATAGACATACTCATCTTCTAATGTTTCTAGAAAATTTCTAGTCACCTCGGGAAAAAGCAGATAAGATAAAATCAACTCTGGATCAGAAGTCAAATCAGCTATTTCAGCTGCTTTTTCTGCATAATCATCACTTAAATTATCAGCTGGCCGATTAGTAATAACTTCTGTTGGAGAAATAATTTTCTCCAATAGTTCCCGATTAATTTCTCCAGGAGGATTACCATACATTCCCCTCAGATAATCTTTAAATTCATTTGAAACAAAACTATACTTTGCTCCAGTAACTACATTAAAAGTAGCCTGAGTACCTACAATTTGACTAGTTGGTGTAACTAGTGGTGGATAGCCAAGATCTTTTCTAACCTCTGGAATTTCTGCCAATATTTCATCGTATTTATCTAATTGACCCTGTTCTTTTAATTGATTGCGTAAATTAGACAGCATTCCTCCTGGCAGCTGATTAACTATTATCCGTGGGTCTACCTCGAATGAACCTAAATAATCAGTATATTTATCTCTTACCTGCCGAAAATAGTCCCCAATTTCAACCAGCAGTTTTTGATCAAGATCAGAATCAAATTCACTATCTCTCAAAGCTGCCTGCATAGTTTCTGTAGTTGGTTGAGAAGTTCCAGAACTAAAAGGCGAAATGGCAGTATCAATAATATCTACCCCAGCTTCTATAGACTTAAGATAAGTCATAAAAGCAAAACCTGCTGTATTATGACTGTGCATTTCAATTGGTATTGCCAAATTGGCTTTCAATTCTTTAACTAAATTATAAGCTTTATTAGGAGTTAAAAGCCCGGCCATATCTTTAATACACAGAGAATCTATTCCTAATTCAGCTAATTTTACTGCTTTAGCCACAAAGGTTTCTGTAGTATGAATAGGACTAGTTGTATAAACAATAGTTCCCTGAGCATGAGCACCATACTTTTTTGTAAATTTAATTGCTGGCTCAAGATTACGAATATCATTTAATGCATCAAAAATTCTGATAATATCTATTCCATTGACAATAGACTTTTCAATAAATCTTTCCAATACTTGATCAGAATAATGTTTATAGCCCAGAATATTCTGCCCGCGCAGCAGCATCTGCAGTGAGGTATTTTTAACTTCTTTTTTTATCTGACGTAATCTCTCCCAGGGATTTTCATTTAAAAAACGTAGACAGCTGTCAAAAGTTGCCCCTCCCCAGACTTCTAGCGCCTGATAACCAACCTGATCAAGTTTATTCAAGATTGGTAACATATCCTCTATTTTCATTCTAGTTGCTATCAAAGATTGCTGACCATCTCTAAGTACAGTCTCTGTAAATTTTACTGTCATTTTATCACCTACTTTTAATAATTTGTTTGTTAAATTTAAAAAACTTAGTTTAATTATATTCTATCATAAAAAAATCTAGAGGTATAATTTTAAACTTTACTGAACACAAAAAAATAGTCCCTGCTGCCAGGGACTATTAACCCGGCTTAAGCCGGTAAAATATTTAATTAAAAAATAAGTATTAAAAACAACTACTCAACTGCTAACCAAGAGCAATAAACACCATTAAATAATGAAGAATTCCTCCTGCCAGGATAAAGAAGTGAAAAATTTCGTGAAACCCAAAATTAGGTGAAATCCTGGGTTTTTTAATAATATAAAAAACCGCTCCTGCAGTAAAAGAAAGACCTCCTGCAAACATTAATAACAGAGTTGATAATGGCATAGTAAAAAACAATCTATGAAAAGCAAAAATACCAACCCAACCCATCAATAAATAAATTACTGTATAGAGAACACGGGGGGTTTTAAAATACATAAATTTAAGAAAAAAACCACCTAGAACCAGACTCCATTGAACTGCAATAATAGTCCATCTCAACCAACCTTCTAGATACAAATAAGCAACTGGAGTGTAAGAACCAGCTATCATAACAAAAATGGCAAAGTGATCTAATTTACGCCAGATAGAATTTTCATCATCTTCCTTTTTAAAAGCATGATAAAGTGAACTAGCTAAAAACAAAAAAACAACTGACGCTCCATAAACAGCAGCAACTATAATTCTATCCGGACTGGCGAGTGCCCTTAAGATTAAGAAAACAAGTCCAATCAGAGCCAGAATAAAACCAACAAAATGGGAATAAAAAGAAACCTGCTCTTCTCGTCTCAATCTCATAAACCTCCCTTTTTTATATTTATTTTCTAATTATATAATAGATAAACTATCTTTTAAGCAAAGTTAGTTACAATAGCTAAAATAATAGTTATATTTATTATAAAACTAAGTTAATTTAATTATACCATTTTAAATTAAAAAAACCAGTTCCTAAATCAACCTAGAACTGGCTTTAATTAAACTTATTTAGTTAATAATAACTATAGTTAATTCTAGCGCTTTATTCAGCCAGAGCTAGAGCAATTTCCATCATATCAGTAAAAGTTTTTTCTCTTTCTTGAGCAGTTGTTTCTTCACCTGTAACTATAGAATCACTAACAGTCAAAATTGTCAAAGCATCTACTCCATACTTAGCAGCTAGAGTAAACAGCTCTGCCGATTCCATTTCCACAGCTAAAACACCATATTCCTGCCATTTATGCCAGGCTTCCTGATCATCATTATAAAAACTATCTGAACTTAAAACAGTGCCAACTTTAACCTCTTTCTGCTGCTTTTCTGCTGCTTGATAAGCTTTGCTAAGTAATTTAAAACTAGCTGTAGGAGCAAAATCTTTCCCTTTAAAGCGCATTTTATTTAAATTAGAATTAGTGCAAGCTGATTGAACCAGAATAACATCTCGTAAAGCAGCTTCTTCATTATAAGATCCACAAGAACCAACCCTAATTAAGTTTTTAACTCCATAATCTCTAATTAATTCGTTAACATAAATCGACAGAGAGGGCATGCCCATTCCTGTACCTTGCGTAGATACTTTCTTGCCCTGATAAGTACCAGTATAGCCATACATTCCCCGCACTGAATTATATTGTTCAACATTCTCCAGATAATTTTCAGCAATAAATTTAGCTCGTAAAGGATCACCTGGCAAAAGAATAGTTTCTGCTATCTCTCCCTGTTTAGCACCAATGTGTACACTCATTAATAAACCTCCTCAAATTTTTCTAAATCTAAACTCTCCATATATTATATTAAGCAAAAATTTAATAATCCCTTTTTTAAAATATAAGCTTAAAAAAAGAAAAACACCCAACGGGTGTTTGAGAACATTAAATTAAATTATTTAATTTATTTAGGTTGTATAATTAATGTTGTGAAGAAAAAACTGTAAATCTAAAAATATCTAAATAAAAAAGGCATTTGCCTGGCTCCGTTGAATTAAATAGTTACAACACCAAAAATTCAATAAAGGAGTCAAGCAAATGCATAATAATCTTATCACAGATTTAATGGATTTACCAGACCTAGTTGCAACAGATTTAATTAAAACGGAGGAATATTTAGTTTTTGTAGCTGACTATAAAATAGATCATGTTAAATGTCCTGTCTGCGGCAAAAAAGCAGAAAAGATTCATGATAGAAAAACTCAAATGATTCAGGATACTTCTCTTCGAGATAAAAAAACAGTTATTAG
>NZ_FOTI01000098.1 GCF_900114545.1 Halanaerobium salsuginis | reverse complement strand
CTAAGTATTTAAGAGTAATTCAAAAAAACAAAGAGATAACATGATTCAAACGGTGCTATTTAGATTTCACAACATTTGTCAAAGAACCAAAAAAGATTAAAAAACTCACTGATAAATTTATCAGTGAGTTTAAGTTTAACTTATTTTACTGTTAACTAAATCAGTTTTCTTATGTATAAACTAATTTATTATTTAATTAAATTAGCTTTTTTTAAAGAATTTAAAACTGGACGATAGAGTAAAAAAGTAAAAATAGAGTTCAAAACACTTTTAATTAAATTAAATGGCAAAAAAGCTGGCAGCATTAGTTTAACAATCTCTGAGCGAGGATAGCCTAAATAAATTGGAGTTATTAAATAATTCCACAGCAGCATAATAATTGTCATAGTTATTGAACCAAGCAATAATCCTAAAATAGCTCCTTTTTTACTTTTGTTTTTTTGATAGATATATGCTGCCAGGCAGGCGAAAGATGCTGTAGAAATAATATTCATAAAAAATCCAATGATACCAGTATCACTAACTGTAAACATTTCTAATAGAGCAACTATAAAAGTAACCATCAAAGATGATAAAGGGCCAAAAATAAAACCAGCAATTGTTATAATAATATCTTTCGGGTCATAACGTAAAAATAAGACTATTGGAATTCTACCAAAAGTCATTACAATAAAAGCTAAAGCAGCAAAAACAGCCAACATAGTTAATTTTTTGGTGTTTGTTCTCATTAATTATCAACTCCCTATAAAATAAAAACACCTATTAAAATAAATCTAATAGGTGTAAGGTATTTCAATTAATAGTAAGAACAAAATCCAAATTAAGTTGCTAAATATTTTTAATTTAAAGCATTTAACAGCTAGCAAAAGATACTCAATTTTGAATTTAGCTAAATCTTTTTCCATCCAGACTATAACTGTCGGTTTTGGAATTCCACCAAATCAACTCATAAGTTCGCGGACTTTTACCGCCGTTTGGGAATTTCACCCTACCCCAAAGATTTATCCTAAAGTATTAAATTATATTAATTATATCACTAATATTTTACTTTAACAAGACTTATTGAAGTTTAGTGAGCTTTAAATTAATTAGGTTCATTGTAAAATCAAATGCAACAGACAAAAAAATTAGAACCATAGCTAAAAACCTAGTATGATATAAGTGACCAAACAAAATCATATGG
>NZ_FOTI01000016.1 GCF_900114545.1 Halanaerobium salsuginis | reverse complement strand
CTAATTCATTGAGAGTACACAATGATAGCTATAAAAACTACTACTACAAAAAGTATAATGAAGTTCCAAAGCACAAACACAAAAGAGCCCTCGTGCTTACAGCACGTAAATTTGTCCGTCTCGTTTTTGCTCTGCTAAGCAAAGGCGAAATATATCAACCACGGAGGTAGATAATTATTGCAAATTAGTCTGTTTACTTAATTTTCTATTAGAACTATTATTTAGTCATGGGCTGAATTGGTAAAAATTACTATTCAGGCTAGGCGGATAGAACTATGCCTAATTTGACCGTTTTCAGCCAAATAAATTAAATTATTTTCTTTTTTTCTCTTGACATCTTACCGTATTACTTTAATTTATTTAAAAGTTTACAACAAGCTTATTTATAAGAACTGGAACGCTAACCTCCAGTTTATTAGCTGAATAACTATAGTCTTTTATTTGTTTACCATTAATATAAATAGTTTGCGGACTTTTAGTTAAATTATGAAAAATCAACTTATAATGCTTAAATTCCTGTGGATAGTTATTAAATATTTTTTTCTGTTTAAAAATCAATTTTGAATTATTATTTTGACAGCTAAATTTGCTTAGTTGATAAGCATTTTTTACCTGATAGTCAAAACTTAGTCCATCATCATCATAAAGAGTATAGCTGAATTGTTTATTTTTACTTCCTAAGTAAAGATTTAATTCTAAATAGTTTAACTTTTTTTCACCAACATAATTAAACTTTTCAGTGAGAGGAAGTAAGCTATTTGCTTTAACGAAAATAGGCAATTTTTCTAAAGGAGCCTCAGTAATTATATGCTGTTTTCCTGGTAAAACTTCCTCTGTCCAGTAGTTAATCCATTCCCCGGCTGGCAAATAAACTAGTCTCTGTTCAGTATCTGGCTTATAAATAGGAGCAATAAGCAAATTATCCCCAATTAAAAATTGATCAGATAAATTTTGACAGTTTTTATCGGTAGTAAATTCCATAAGCAAAGGTCTTAGCACAGGAATGCCCGTTTTGGAAGCTTGATAAAAAAGATTATAAAAATGTGTTAAAAATTGATAGCGTAGTTCTATATATTTCTTTATTATTGTTTCGTATTTGCTTCCAAAAGACCAGGGCTCCTGGTTAATGGCTCTTATTTCACAGTGATTTCTAAAAAAAGGCATAAAAGTTCCCAATTGGATCCAGCGAGTTAAAAGTTCACCATTACTATTGCCAGTAAAACCACCAACATCGCTTCCACAAAAGGGAATTCCACTCATTCCTAAATTCATTAACATTGGCATTGTTAGTTTAAGATGCTCCCAAAAACTGCGGTTATCTCCTGTCCAGACTGCTGCCGAGCGCTGAATACCGGCAAAACCAGCTCGAGTTAACACAAATGGTCTTTCATTTTTTAAAGCCGATTTCAAGCCTTGATAAGTGGCCATATTTTCCAGTAAAGCATAGAGATTATGAAACTTTTTATGACTACCAGATTGACCATCATTTTGATGAATTACTTGTTCAGACATTGTATTATCTTGATTAAAGACTGCTGGTTCATTCATATCATTCCAAATTCCTTTAACACCAAGCTCAACAAAATCTTTTTGCAGTTCTGCCCACCAATTTCTAACCTTAGTTTGAGTAAAATCTGGAAAAGCACAATTTCCTGGCCATACTTTATCGATAAAAACTTTTCCTTCTAAATATTTACAGAAATAGTTGTTTTCAATTCCTGTTTTATAAAGCTCATATTCGGGTTCTTGTTTAACCCCGGGATCAATAATTGTTACTGCCTTAATTCCTTGTTTTTGTAAATTAGAAATCATTGCTGCTGGATCGGGAAATCTTTCCTGATCCCAGGTGTAAATCTTGTACTGATCCATATAGTGGATATCAAAATGAAAAGCATCACATGGAATCTGTCGCTGTCGGAACTCTTTAGCTAATTCTTTTACTTTACTCTGGGGATAATAACTATAGCGAGATTGGTGATAACCAAGCGCCCACTTTGGTGGTAAGGGCATAGTTCCTGTTAAATTAGTGTAACTGCTGATTACTTTCTTTAAATCAGGTCCATTTAAAAAATAATAATCGAGCTGACCTCCTTCTGCCCAGAAAGAATAATATGGCTGACCTGCACTGCTTAAATCAAAAAAACTTCGATAAGAATTATCAAAATAAATTCCATAACTATGTTCTGGTGTAAATGTAATTAAAAATGGAATGGATTGATACAGTGGATCAGTATCTGTGACATGAGGTAAAAAAGTGTCATTATTCCACATTTCATATTTACGGCCTTTTTTGTCTAACCAACCAGTTTTCTCTCCCAGGCCATAAAAGCGGCTTTTTGGATCAAGATCTTTCCAGGCACGTACCTTATCTTGCTGCCAACCTAGAGCAAAATTTTTATAATCACTGTGAATTAAATTATTTTCAGAATCATAAACTGCTAGCGAAAATCTATTCCTATTAATTACTAGTTTTAATTTACTACTTTTAATCGTAATTAATTTTTTATTTACTACCATTTCTAATTGTTTATACTTATTATTATGTGCAACTATTGCTGGTGTAGTTGTTAAATTAAAATTCTTTTTATCTGGAGTCATAGTTAACCTAAATAGATCTGTCTTTAAAAAACTAATAACTATCTGAGCTTGTTTAAAATAAAGTTTTAATTGATGCTCAACTAATTCAAAATCTATAACTTTAGCTAATTTATGATATTTTGAACTATCATCTTCATTGAGATTATTTAATAATGTTTCACTATTTTCCAAATTTATCATCCTCTCTTCTAATCAAAATTTATTCTAGTTTGTGCAAACGATTGCGCAAATAATAAAAAAATAATTATCTGTTAATTATATCTTAATATATCAACTTTATTATTGCAAGAAAATTTATTTTTTTCCTGAAATATAAATCTTTTTTTGTTATACTATTATACTATAAGAATAAATATCTAGTTAAGTAGTTAAGGAGTTGAGAAAATGAATAAAGAAAAAATTTATTTGTCATTAAGAGAAGTCAAGGAGCTTATTTTATTTAAAAAATTAAAAGAAAGTCCATTTGTAGGAGATCTTTTATTAAATATTGCTCAAAAAGATCGTTCTGCATTTAATAATCAGCTTTATCAATTAATTGATTTTGCTGAAGCTAATCAGCTAACTGGTGATATTTTACAGTCTTATTTAAAATTTCTACTGATCAGTGATGAAAATCCTTTCACTCAGGCAGCTGAAAAAAATGTTTTAACTGTTGAGAGCAGTCTTTATCAACTAGCTTATAAAGAACTTACTTTAATTAATAAATTGTTGAAAATTAAATTAGCTGATCTATTAGATTATTTCAATCAAAGTGAATTTAATTTCCTAACTAATTATTCTCCACAAAAAAGTAAGAATAATAGAATCGATTATAATGAAATAATTAAAGTTGACTCTTCAGTAACAGAACAGTTAATTCAGTTAAATCAATTCTTTTATCAGTCTGGAGTAGGTATTTTAAATCAAAGCTCTGCCTTCTACTGGCAAAATAATAATCTGCAAAAAATAAATAATCCTGATCAGATCAGCTTTAAGCAATTAATTTCTTATTCCAAGCAGCAGCAGCTTTTAATTGAAAATACCCAAAATTTTCTAAATGATAAAAGAGCTCACAATGTTTTATTATATGGTGATAGCGGTACTGGCAAGTCATCATCTGTTAAAGCTCTTTTAAATAAATTTGCCAGCCAGGGATTGCGATTGGTAGAAATTAATAATCAGCAAATTAAAGAGCTACCTGTTATTTTAAAACTGCTCAGTCAGCGAGGCCTTTATTTCATTATTTTTATGGATGATCTTTCTTTTGAAGAATTTGAAACTGATTATAAGTATTTGAAAGCTATTATGGAAGGTGGAATTGAAGCACGTCCCCAAAATGTCTTATTTTATGCAACTAGTAATCGTCGTCATTTAGTTAGAGAAAAATGGCAGGATCGCCAATCTGAAGTACATAAAAATGATATTTTAAATGAAAAGTTGTCTTTAGCTGAAAGATTTGGTTTAACTATTATGTTTAATACACCTGAACAGGAAAAATATCTAGAGATTGTGCATGAGCTTGCTCAACAGGAAGAAATTGAGTTAACAGCTGAACTTTTAGATAAAAAAGCACTTCGCTGGAGCAAATGGAATAATGGGCGCTCGGGCAGAAGTGCTCGTCAATTTATTGATCAACTTTTAGCAGAAAAAACTAATTAAATTATTTAGTCAGGAATTGGATATAACTGACCCCCATAGTCATTAATCATTTCTTTTAATTGGTCTAATTCACTCTGGCTAATCTGGAGTCTTTTTTGATTTTCTTTGTATAAAGAAAGAGCCAGTCTTAGCATTCGACTATCACCAGGACTAACAGCAGTTGCGACTGGTTGGGAAAGTGTAAATTTTAGAGCTAACTCAGCCAGTTCTGGATTATCATAGATTGGTTTATACCAGGTATGATAATTTTCTTTTTTTCCCTCCTGCCAGCGTCGTTGGGCTAGTGATTTAATTGCAATAATTCCCATTTCTTTAAGTTGAGCTTTTTTAATAACTTCTGCTCCTTGTTGATAACTAAGCCAGTAATTCCAATTGATTGGAAACATCACAGTAGCAAAATCATAACTATCCATCAACTGAAGAGCTGCCCATTCTTGATGAGCAGAAAATCCAATGTTTTTTATTAGTCCTTCCTGCTGTGCTTCTTGAATTGCTTCTAAGGCTCCTCCAGGTGAGAGAGCTTTGTTAAGAGATTTTCTGTCTGTTACTTCATGTAGTTGATAAAGGTCAAAGTAATCAGTTTTTAATAATTTGAGCGAATTTTCTATATCTTTTCTAACCTGTTTTTTGTTTTGCCCAGGTTCAGTTTTATTGGCCAAAATAATTTGCTTTCTATAGGGACTTAAGACAGATCCTAGAACTTGTTGAGCATTACCATAAGTTGGTCCAACATCGAAAAAGTTAATACCTGCTTCAATTGATTCTGCTACTATTTGTTCGGCTTGTTTACGTTCATTATCCATAAGCATAATTCCACCAAAAGCAAGTTCAGAAACTTTTAAACCTGTTTTACCAAGTTTTCTGTATCTCATAAAAATTCCTCCTTTTTAAAAGTCAGACCAACGATCAGTAGGCTAAAATTATCAGTATTTAATTAATTTTATTTTACTAAAATAATTATATAATTTATTCTGCTAATTGTATTTCTGCAGAAACTACTTTTCTATCATCGACTCTTAAACCTGGATAAGCAAAGTAAGGTTTACCATTTTTCTGCCAGAAGAGCTCCTGAATTCTACCATGACGATTAGGATCATAGAGTGGATTGCCTTCAATTTTTTTATATGGTCGAGCATGATATACTAAAAGATCTGTTATTCCATCCTCACTTTTGGTAAATGAGTTATGGCCCGGGCCATAAAGTGAAGTAAGCTCTGAACTACTAAAAACAGGTTGTTCTGATTTATGCCATGAGTTTTTATCAAGTAGATTACTTTCCTGATCAGCTTCCAATAATCCCATACAGTAGTTAGCACTTGTTTCACTAGCAGAAAAAGAAATAAATATTTTACCGTTACGTTTTAAAACTGCTGCCCCTTCATTTACATCAAAACCAATAGTTTCCCAGTCATATTCTGGCTTTGATAACAAAAATTGTTTATCCTTTAATTGCCAGGGATTTGCTAGTTCTCCAATATATAAATTCGAAATGGTATTATTATTAACTTTTTGTGCCCAGACTAAATATCTTTTATTCTGATGAGTAAAGGTAGTAGCATCAAGGCTAAAACTTTTAAAATTTAAATCTATTTCTCCTTTTTCTACCCATTTTCCCTGCAATGGATCAGCAGCTGAACACTCAAGAACATATGGCCTCAATGCCCAGATATCATCTGTTTTGCTGGCTGCAAAATAAATATACCATTTATCATTAATAAAATGTATTTCTGGTGCCCAAATATGCTGGCTCATTTTTCCAGCAGCATGTTTCTGCCAGATAACTGTTTCAGCAGCATCTTTCAGGCCAGCAATTGTTTGCGACCGCCGCAGTACAATTTGATCATAATCAGGATGTGAGCCAGTAAAATAATAATAACCATCCTGATGTCGATAAATATAAGGATCAGCTCTTTGCTCAACTAATGGTTCAGGATAATCAAGTTGATGTAAATCTCCCTTCAAACGATAATTACCAGTTTCTGTTAACTGTTGGTAATCAATTGCTTCCCAGTCAACACCACGATAACTATAAATTTCGTCAGTCAGATATATTTTTACTTTTTCTGGTAATTTAGCTCTTTCACCTGGTTTTAATTTAATTTTGATTTGATCTATTTTTTTGATTTCAGCATTATATTTTTTCTTTGCCATTAAAAATATAACCTCCTTTTAATTAAAATTAATTTTAACTAAGTGTAATTACAGAAACAGAAGCAGCTGGTAGTTCTACTATAAAATTATTTTCATTTAATATTAAATTTTGATAAGCAGCAGGCTTTATTTTTTCGGGTTCAGCAAATGTATTATGATCATCAAGCTGATCTGCGGTCAGATATCTGCCATTAATTTTAGTTAATTTTTCTTCCTGATCAAATAAATCAACCCTAATTTTAATTTTATCTTGATGATTTAAATTACAAATAGTTAAATTAATTTCTCCAGAATTATTTCTGGAAACTGAAGCATTTAAAGCTGGCATTTCACTATTTTTAAACTTATAATCCTCTGTTTCTAAATTAAATTCTAATAAATTGGCATTTTGATGTACTTTATACATCTCAAATACATGATAGCTAGGTGTTAAAATCATTTTTTCCTGATCAGTTAAGACCATTGCCTGGAGTACATTAGCAGTTTGAGCAATATTAGCCATTTTAACCCGCTCTGCATATTGATTAAATATATTTAAACTAACTCCAGCAACTAGAGCATCACGTAAAGTGTTCTGCTGATAAAGAAAGCCAGGATTGGTCCCTGGTTCAACGTCATACCAACTGCCCCATTCATCAACAATTAGAGCAACTCTTTTTTCAGGATCATACTGATCCATAATACTGCTGTGCCGTTTGATTAATTCTTCAATTCTTAGAGCTTTTTTTAAGGTGATTGCCCATTCTTCTGTTGGAAAACCAGTTGCTGCTCCTTTACCAGTATCAAAATCTCCCGGTATTGTATAATAGTGCAAACTTAAGCCATCCATTAAATCAGCTGCTTTTTTCATTAGTACTTCTGTCCAATTATAATCATCAATATTTGCTCCACAGGCAATTTTAAATATTTTATTTTCACCATGATTTCTTACATAAGTTTGATAATTTCGATACTGGTCAGCATAATATTCTGGTTCCATGTTACCACCACAACCCCAGTTTTCATTACCAACTCCAAAATATTTTAAATGCCATGGTTCAGTTTGGCCATTTTCTCGCCGCCAATCTGCCATAGGTGATTCTCCAGGAAAAGTTATATAATCAACCCAATCCTGCATTTCTTTAATTGTACCACTGCCTAGATTGCCAGAGATATATGGTTCAGCTTCTAAAAGTTCACATAACTGCATAAATTCATGGGTACCAAAATGATTATTTTCAGTTACCCCACCCCAATGAGTATTGACCATTTTCATTCTTTCAGAACGAGGTCCAACTCCATCCTGCCAGTGATATTCATCAGCAAAGCAACCTCCCGGCCAGCGTAAAACTGGAATTTTTATTTTACGTAGTGCATCTACTACATTTTTTCTAATTCCCTGATAATTAGGAATATCTGAGTTTTCTCCTACCCAGAAACCTCCGTAAATACATCTGCCTAAATGCTCAGCGAAATGTCCATATATTTCGGGATTTATTTTGGCTTTTTTTTGTTTAAGATTAATAGTTAAATTATTAATTTTAAATTCCTCCTCAAAAATATTATATTTAAGTAATAAATTTTTTATATTTCAAACTACACCATATTAAATTGATTATTTACTAAGGCGGATTACATTCCAGGATAGTTTAGGTAGTTCAGCAGTTAAGATATCATCTTCCAGACTAGCATTACCATTTGAATGAGGTTTAACATTTTCTGGATCATTTTCTGTATTAACTGCTTTAATATCTTCATGTTCCAGCACAATATGTTCAATAACTTTGTAGTCATTAAAGCCATTAAGTTTACTTTCCAGATTTAAATTTTCTTCTGAATTTCTATTTACTGCAAAAATTGTTATTTGAGCTTGATCCTGATTATAAACTACAACTGATTCTAAGTAATTAACATTTTTAAAATCTTTGCAGTCATATTGTGGTGATTCAATTTTGCAATCTAAAACAGTTCCTCTTCCAAAACGAGAAGCATGGTAATAGGGATAAAAAATAGTTTGTCTCCAGGCACCACCATTTTTGCTGGTCATTATGGGAGCAATAACATTAACCAGCTGAGCTTGATTAGCTATTTTAACTCGATCAGCATTCTTTAGAAGAGTAATCAAAGTTAAACCGACAACTAAAGCATCTTCGAAGTTATAAATATCCTCTAATTGGGGAGGGGCGACTGTCCAGGGTTCCAATTCTTTATCTGCCTGATCTGAATGATACCAGACATTCCATTCATCAAAAGAAAGATTGATAACTTTATTACTATTCTTTTTAGCTTTAATATAGTCACATATTGCGGCTACAGAATTGATAAAATCATTAAGACCATCAGTTTGAGCTAGAAAGTTAGCCAGATTATTGCTGTCATTTCTAAAATATTGGTGCAGAGAAACATAATCAACATATTCATAGCTTTCTTCTAAAACGGCAGCTTCCCATTCGGCAAAAGTTTTCATCTGACGATTTGAACTGCCAGAAACAACTAGTTCTATATCTGGATCAACAAGTTTCATTACTTTGGCAGTTTCCCGGGCTAGCCTTCCATATTCTGTAGCATCTTTATGACCAATTTGCCAGGGACCATCCATTTCATTTCCTAAACACCATGTTTTAATATTATAGGGCTCTTTGCGGCCGTGCTTCTTTCTTAAATCACTATAATAACTTCCACCTGGATGATTACAATATTCAATAAAATTACGTGCTGCATCAATGCCTCTACTGCCTAAATTTACTGCCATCATAACTTCTGTTCCTGCTTTTTCTGCCCACTGCATAAATTCGTTAGTACCAACTTCATTTGTTTCTATGGTGCGCCAGGCTAATTCAAGTCGATTTGGTCTTGCTTCAACTGGTCCGACTCCATCTTCCCAATTATAACCAGAAACAAAGTTCCCACCTGGATAACGAATTATAGGTGGATCAATTTCTTTAATTAATTCTAAAACATCTTTTCGAAATCCATTTTCATCAGCTGTAGGATGGTCAGGCTGATAAATCCCGGTATAAACAGCTCTGCCAAGATGTTCAATAAAAGAACCATAGATTCTCTTATCTACCTCACTAATAGTAAAATTTTTATCAATATATAATTTTGCTTTTCTGTTCATCTTTAAAAGCTCCTCTCTGCTTTCAAATTTATTTTTTAATTTCTTTATTTAATTAATATTTTATTTAATATCTAAACTATTTTAGTTAATATTAAAATAAAACTTAAAAAAACAGCAAAAATAAAACATTTATAAATTTAATAAAATTATATATGCTTTGAATAAATTAGTCAAATTATTTAATAAATTCTAGTTATTAGCTAATTTGCTGCCCCAGATGGCTTTATTACCACTTTTTGCTATTGCAGTAAATGAGATAACTTTTTTTTGCAAGCTGCTATCCCATGTTTTTATTAAAATACCATTATAATTATCTCCTGCAATTGTCAAATTTATTCCATATTGAGCAGTTTTCTGCCATGACCCGTTTAAAGAACCAGTAATACTGCCATCTGAATTAAGTTTAATTAAACTAGAATTTTTAATTTGCGAGCTGATTTTTTGACCATGATTGATAAAAGCATACTGACCAACAATATCTGCCTTAGAATATTTTTTAATAGTTTCTCCATGATAACGATGTGGCGCAATTACCGGCCATCCCTGCTGATTAAAAAACATTTGGTGTACCCGGAGTTCATGATATTCTCCCCGGCCAGGAAATCTTGTATGAAAAAAAATAAAATATTTATCTTTTTCTTTATCATAATAAACTGAATTGTGTCCAGGAGAGACATACCCAATCCCTGCTGCTTTTTTATTTTTATTATAAAATTGAAAATTACCAAGCAATTTAACTCCATATGGTTCGATAGCCTTATCATCAAAAAATTTTTCGGCTGAGCCATGGGCATTTATCATATTATGGCCAAGATTATCATAATAAGGACCAGTAACTTTTTTAGAACGAGCAACCCTGATATTATAACCTCCATTTGCACTAAGTCCTCCATAGCTTAAAAATAAATAATAATATTCTGTCTCAGGATTATAAATTATATAAGGTCCTTCAATACGACTGTGATTACCACCTAATAATTTTTTGCCATAACCTTGTCCAGGTTCTGGTTTTCCAGTTTGCGAATTCATTTTTAGTAGAAAAATGCCACCTGAATAAGAACCATATACCATCCATAATCTACTATTATGATCAAAAAATAGATTTGGATCAACTGTATTAGGATGTTTAGTAGCATCATAAATAGTCCCATCTTCACTTGCTTTATCCCACATACCAGATTTTAAGAACATTCCCTGGTTATGATATGGACCTTCAATTTTATCTGAAGTTGCGATTCCAATATCTGCTCTGGGAGAACTTCCCTCACAATTGCAGTAGTATAAATAAAATTTATTGTTTAACTTAATTATATCAGGTGCCCAGAAAGTATCGGTTTGCGCCCACTTTAATGCTTCAGAAAATTCTCGGGTTGGATTAGGAACTAATTTATTGCCTTTCGTTGGAGCGGTTGATATCTGAATCCAATTTATTAAGTCATTACTTTTGGCAGCTGCTAAATGTGAGCCAAAAACATAATATGTCTTATTGACTTTTATGACTGAAGGGTCATGAACACTAACATTATTGGGTTTTTGATCTACTTGACTGTATGTTATAGCTGGCTTAAATAAAATGCTGACTAATAATATTAAAAAAATATATTTTTTCACAAATACCACCCTCTTTTTAAATAAAATTTTAAAGAAGTTTTTATAAAATACTATTATTAAGTATTATTTTATTAGTTATTCAAGTTATTTAATCATAAATAAAATTATAGCATAAAAAAAATTAGGATTCAAATAAGTTTTCTTAATTTTTTGAATTAACTAAAGGCAGCTTATTAATAAATTACAGTCACTTATATTTTCTAATTATTATCTTGCTTTATTATTCAAAAATCGGTATTTGCTTTTTTAAAACTTTTGTTTTATAATTGACTAAAATAAAGTTTTCTTGTTAATTAAGGAGGAGCAGATTTGATCTTAATAGATGATCTCCGGGAAGGTCTTAAAACATTTAAAGCACTAAGTTCTGAATCCAGAATAAAAATTTTAGAATTATTATCTGTTTATCATAAATTAAATATGAATGAACTGGCAGAAAAGCTTGATTTAACCAATGGAGCAATTACTTCTCATGTTAAAAAACTAGAAGAATGCGGCTTAATTAAAGTCTCAACTGAAGCAGCCAGTCGGGGTAATCAAAAACTATGCTATTTACATGAAGATAAGTTGATTTTTAATTTAAAGAAAAAAACTGAAGAAAAATTTTATCAATCAGAAATCGCTGTTGGTCATTTTTCTGATTATGATATTTATCCTACCTGTGGTCTGGCAAATAAAGAACATATAATTGGTGAATTTGATGACCCTAGCTACTTTGCTGATCCAGCTAGAATAAATAGTCAAATTCTCTGGTTTAGCAAAGGATTTATCGAGTATAGATTGCCTAATTATTTAAAACCAGGTCAGGAATTAATTGAACTTCAGATTTCAATGGAAATTAGTTCAGAAGCACCAGGTGTTTGCAGTGAATGGCCTTCTGATATTTTCTTTTATTTAAATGAACTTAAATTAGGCAGTTGGACAAGCCCGGGAGATTTTGGTGAAACTAAAGGTATTTTTACTCCTAGTTGGTGGTACCCAAATTGGAATCAATATGGATTATTAAAACTTTTATCTGTTAATAAGTACGGAACTTTTATTGATGGTTCCAAAATTTCAGAAATGAATTTAACTGATCTAAATATTGATCATAAAAGCAAATTAAAGTTTAAATTAGTTGTTCCTGAAATGAAAGATCATCTGGGTGGCTTAACAATTTTTGGTAAAAACTTTGGTAATTATAATCAAAATATTTATATGCGTTTAATTTATAAATAAATTTTGAGGTGTTAAATTAATGCTATATAATCAAGATCAATATTTAATTAATTTAGGTCGCAAAGCAACTACTAGTGCTCTGATTGGATTATTATTAGCTGTCATTTTAACTTTTTATTTTAGCTTAAGTAAAATTATCACTTTTTTTATTATAATTTTATTTATCTATATTTTTGGAACAGCTTTTTGGGGAATTAATAAATTAAAAATGTGGTTTAATAAATATCGTTATCGTCTTCCCAGTTATATCTGGTATCCAGCTCATTTAATAATCTATCTAGTTGGTTTTTTGCTGGGGATTATCGGTTATGGATTTATTGAACACTTTTTATTATTATTGGCAATGGAACAAAATAAAAGAGGGGCTGGTTTTATTGGCTCTCAAATAATATTACTTCCTTATTTAGGTAATTTATATGCTAAAAAAATAAATTATTAAACTTCAGATATGTTTCAGCTAACTAAGTACTTATTATAGTAAAAAATCCCCTTCTAAATTAGAAGGGGATTTCATTATTTGCTATTTTTTTTATAATATAATTCTTTTGTAATCTGGTAAATAGAATCAAACTTAGTTAATTTACTTAACCATCTATCAGGAATATCTGAATAACCATAAAAAGCCCCTGCAAGCTGACCAGTTACAGCTGCAACTGTATCAGTATCTTCACCTAAATTAACTGCTTTAATTAGAGCTTCAGCAAAACTATCACTATTAGTAAATGCCCAAACAGCAGCTTCTAGAGTATGAATTACAAAACCATCAGATCTTATGTCGGCTCTTTCCCAATTCAGACCATTTTCAACTGCTTTTTTTACATCTGGCTCAAGTTTTAAATCAGCGGCAGTATCAAGCAAAACTTTTTCTTTAAATACAGGTAATTTAAGCCTTGCATTAATAAACTGCTGCAAAACTCCCCCCAGATAACGACAGCTATCTATAGAGAGCTGATTATTATGAGTAGTTAAAGAGCTTTTACCGGCATAATTAACTGCCCTTGCAAAATTATCTTTATAATAAATTGCCACTGGTGCCAATCTCATAAGAGCACCATTTCCCGCAGCTCTTACAGATTTTGGCGGCAATTCATTTTCAGCCGCAAAATATTGTAGTGATTTTAAAGTGTTTTGACCAACTCCAAAACTCTTTCCTGTTGAACTTAAATAACCAGTTTGGTACCAGTTAAGATATTTATTTAACTGATCTTTTAAATCAAAACCAGCTTCAATTAAGCTCTGAGCTAGACAGAGTGCCATTGCAGTATCATCAGTCCAGTCACCAGCTTTTAAGTTAAAAGGACCGCCAGCTTGCATTTCGGTTATCTTAGCAAAACTATCCCGCTTTTGCTGTTCTACTGAAGCACCTAAAGCATCTCCGATTGCAAGTCCAAAAATAGCAGCAAAAGCTTTGCCTTTGCTTCTTACTTCAATTTCCTGCATTAATTCTTGATCATCAGATGGAGTAGAACGCATTTTATTCACCTCTACAAAATTTAATTATTTATCAAGTATCTTTTTGATCTTATTTGTAGCATCTAAAAGTGGACTTACTGAATCATCATAGTTGACAGTATCAATTAAAAGTGAAACCATTTTAGACATATCAACTTCCTGGAACCATTCTGCCTGTTTGAATTTATCTGGAATATAAGTTAGATTAGTTGAGAATAATTTTTTAATATAGCCTTTTTGATAAAATTCATTCATCTTCTCAATCCCATTTGTAAAGAAAGTGAAAGTAACTGCAACATAAACATTTCTAGCATTTTTACTTTTTAATTCAGCAGCAATATCAAAAATAGAACCTCCAGAAGCAATCATATCATCAACAATTAAAATATCTTTGCCTTCTACATCTGCTCCCATATATTCATGCTGAATAATTGGGTTTTTCCCATCAACTATTTTTTTGTAATCACGCCTTTTATAAAATAAACCTACATCAAGGCCTAAAATACTGGCATAAAAAATTGCTCTATCCATAGCTCCTGTGTCAGGTGAGATAACCATTAGCTGTTCTTTATCAAAACAGATCTTATCTTCTACTTTATTGATAGCTTTTATGATTTGATAAGTAGAGTGCAGGCTCTCAAATCCTGTCTGGGGAATTGCATTTTGAACTCTTGTTTCATGAGCATCAAAAGTAAAAATGTTCTCTACTCCCATATTTTCTAGTTCCTGAAGAGCAATTGCACAATCAAGTGATTCTCTGCTATTACGTTTATCCTGACGGCTTTCGTAAAGCAGAGGCATAATTAAATGAATTCGCCGTGCCTTACCAGCAATAGCTGAAATAAGTCTTTTTACATCCTGAAAATGATCATCAGGGCTCATTCCATTTTCACGCCCAAACATATTATATGTAACACTATAATTTCCAATATCAGCTAAAACAAAAATATCTTTTCCCCTAATTGTTTCTTTCAAATGGCCCTTTGCTTCACCATTGGCAAATCTAATTATCTCGCTATCAATAATATAACTATCTTTTAGTTCTTCGACATGATATTCACTACAGTTTTTAGCAAACTCCTCTTTTCTCCTTTTTACAATATAGTCGTCTACTTTTTTCCCGAGATCTCTGCAGCTCTCATGAACGATGATTCCCAGTTTACCAAATGGTATTTTTGTGATTTTTTGTTCTTCCACTTTTATTATAGCACCTCATTTATTAAATTATTTAAATCCCTATTATTAATTCAAGGTTTATTTTTAAAATCCTTTTTAATTTGAGCAATAAATAGAATTCTTTATTTTTCTTCAATTCAAACATTTAATTTAAATTTCAAACAAAAGCGAAAAGCTAGATTAAAAATGGCAAAAATAATTTTGCCAGACCTAGAAAAACGAAAAAGCCAAAAACATCTGTTACTGTAGTTAAAAAGATTGCAGAAGCCAGGGCTGGATCAATACCAACTAATTTTAAGCCCAGAGGAATTAGAAAACCAAATAGCCCAGCTGCAAACAAATTCAATATCATAGCGAGAAAGATAATTAAGCCAAGATAATAATTCCCATACATTAAATATAAAATAATACCTGTTACTAAACCAGTTGCAGCTCCGTTAATAATTCCAATTAAAGCCTCTTTAAATAATAGTTTCCAATTGTCTTGAAAATCAATTTCTCCCAGAGCTATTCCCCGAATTACAATTGAGAGTGTTTGACTGCCAGCATTCCCCCCCATTCCAGATACAATTGGCATTGCTGCTGCTAAAGCAACTACTTTAGCAATTGTACTTTCGAATAAATTAACCGTAAAAGTAGCTAGAAAAGCAGTAGCTAAATTAATATACATCCAGGGTAATCTGCTTTTTATTGATTTCCAGAGAGGAGAGTCTATACTTTCTTCTTCGTGAACACCAACCATTTTAAACATATCTTCTGTATTTTCTGCTTCAATTACATCAATAATGTCATCAACTGTAATAATTCCAATTAAAATATCATTTTTATTTATAACTGGAATTACTGTTAAATCATATTTAGAAACAAGCTGAGCTACAATTTCCTGATCAACATCTGCTGCAACTTTAATTAAATTATCATCCATAATTTCTGCCAGCTTTATATTATCTGCTGAGCTCAAAATATTTCTGAGATCAACTATACCAACTAATTTTTTTTGATTATCTGAAACAAAGATTGTATCAATTATTTCAGTATCAGGAGCAATATTTTTTAATTTTGTTAAAGCTTCTGTAGTAGTCAAGTTTTTATTTAAAAGTAGATATTCGGTTGTCATAATACCTCCGGCTGAATCTTTATCATAACCGAGTAAATTTCTAACAATTAAAGCATCATCCTGCTTCATTTGCCGGAGCAGCTCTTTGCGCTTTTGAATCGGTAAAAGACCTAAAATATCTGTAATATCATCAGCTGCCATATGTGAAAAAATCTCAATAATTTCATGAGCAGATTTATATTTTAGGATATCTATTTGCAGTTCTTCTTCTGCCTCTTCAAAAATATCAGCTAATTCTTCTGTATCTAATAGATTAGTAAAATTATTAATTTCAACTGCCTCTAAATCTGAAAGAGCTTCTGCTATATCAATGGGATGGTTTTCTATTAACCACTTATCTTCTGGTGTTTTTTCCTGTTCTAGATATTTATCAATATCTAGTTTAATTTCATTAATATTTTTTTCCATAAACATCACCTCTTTACTAAAAATATAATATTCTATATTAATTAACTAAAAATAAGTTATTTGTTTAGTTAAATTAATCAAATAAACTCAGCTTTGAATTTTAAAATTGTTTATTTCAGGTAATCCTCTTTTATTATAACAATATTATCTACAAGATAAAAGCTAGTACTAAACAATTAGCACTATTTAACGCTTAATTGATGAATTGAGGATTAACCAGCTGTTGTGTTATAATTAATTTAAATAACTAATTAATCTGTGTAAATCTTATAAATTAGGAAGGGTTGTTTTTAGTGAAAGAAAAAATAAAATTGAAAGATTTGTTAGCTGAATACGGGGAATTAAAAGAATTTGCTGCTGGCAGTATGATTTTTAACTATAATGAACCAGCAGATAAAATTTACTTTATTTTAAAAGGGCTGGTTAGAATTTATTTAACAACACCAGCTGAGGAAATTGAAGTTTATCGTTCTCAGGCAGGCAGTTTTGTTGGCAAAACAGCTCTAGTTGCGGAAAATTATTCTTCTCAAGCTTTGGCACATTTTGACACTAAAGTACTTGCTTTTAAAATTAGTGATTTTAAATTAATAATAAAACAAGATAATAATTTTGCTAATAAATTAATTAACCAGCTTTGTCTTTATTTAAATAAGCTAGAAAATAGAGAGAACATAGTATTTCCTGAAATCCCAATTGTAAAAAATAATGCAGCAGCTAAACAAGCAAAAGATGAAGCCGCTCAAATACCTGAGAAAAAAATTATTACTCAAGCAATTAAAAATAATAAAACTGGCTTTTATTTGCCAGGTCATAAACAGTATTCAAAACAGGCTGAAAAAAATTATAATAATTATTTATACGAAAAAGAAATTAAATGTCCAGTTTGTTCTCATCAATTCAAGATTAAAAAACTTAGAAATTCAAGAATTAGAGTAGTAAAAGTTAGAACTGATTTAAGACCAATTTATCAAGAATTTGATATTTATTATTATAATATAGATTCCTGTCCCAATTGTTTGTTTTCAGCTAGAAAGAATGATTTTGAATTGTTTTCTAAATCTAAACGAAATAAAATTAAAGCTAATTTTAAAGAAATAGTTAGCAACACTCTGGGACAAGAATTTAAAATAAATTATAGTGAGCCAAGACAAATTAACGAAGTACTTGATGCTCACTACTTAGCAATTAAAATGTATAATTATATAGATTTTGATCTTGATAAAAAGGCTTTTCTCTGGCGTGAATTAAGCTGGATTTATGAAGATCTTGCTGAAAATGATCTCGCCTCTCGGGCAAGTCAAAAAGCCCTATCCTGTTTAGAAGAATTTTATTTCTTAACTAATAATTCTAATTCTAAAACAGAAGCAGCTAATTTAGAATTGCTGCTGGCTGTGTTATATTCTAAACATGGACAAAAAGATAAGGCTTTAACTTTACTTGATGATCTGGTTAGAGATCAGAACATTAATAATCGCCAGAAAAATAAAGCGCGAGATCTTTTTCTGGATCTTAAAACAGAATTAAAAAATAATTAATCTGAATAACTAAGATGCTTAATCAATGCTTCAGGCTTACTTAAATTAAATTGGCCTTTTTCTAACTGCCAGTACTGAACTTGATTAGTTATTTTTTGAATAAATTTTATTAAATGAGGATGACAGGTTAAAATAAATATTTGATGATCTACTGCTAATTCACTAATGATTTCCGCTGTGTGATAAAGGTGACTCCGGTCAAAGTTAACAAAAGAATCATCCAAGATTATTGGTAAAGCAGGGCTAATTTCTTTAATTCTGCTGATACGAACAGCTAGAAAAAGCTGTTCTAAAGTTCCCCGACTGAGATTATTAACACTTGCCTGGACTGTACCATCTGCTAGAGTAGTTTTAAACTCTGTTGCATCAAGCTCAGCTCCTGTGGCAATTGCCTGATATTCATTATCTGTAATTCGGGCCAGGATATTTGCAGCTGGTTCTAAAAGCTCTTTTTCTGCTTTAGTAATCATCTGAGAGCGTAATTTATTTAATAAAAAATAGATAGATTTATTGAGCGCATACTGTTCAGCTAATTTTTTTAAATGATTTCGAGCCTGATTCAATTCTTGCTGAGCTGTTTCAATTGCAGCAGAATCTGCTAGTTCGGTTAGTTTGTTTCTTAAAGTAGTTATTTTATCAGCTAACTCCTTTTTCTTTTGTTTACAGATAGCTAATTCTTGCGAACATTCTTCATATTTTTTATTTACAGCAGTAGCAGAAGAATAATTATAAAAAATAGCAATAAACTTTTGATATGCAGTTTCTTGACTAAATAAAAGATCTTCATCGGTTTCATTACTCTGACTGATTTGGATATCATTTAAAAAATCTTTTATTTTATCTGAAGCAGTTAGAGTATGCTCCAATTGCTGTTTTTTATGCTCATAATCAGTTTTTAGTTTAAGATATTGTTCTGTTAATTGCAAATTGAGCAGATAATTATCTAGATCTGCCTTAAGATTTTTTTTCGCTGTAGAATCGCCCAGGATTTTAACTATATCAGTAACTAAATTTTCTTTTCTAACTAAAAGCTGTTCATATTCTTCAGCCAGTAGAATTAAATCCTTACAGCTGACTGCAGCTTTATATAATTCTGTCTGCTCTTGACTTAAACTGGGCTTACGGCTGGCTGAGTAATTATCAAACAGTGAAAAATTAAGCTGCTGATCAATTTGACTAAGCTTTTTCGCAAAATCATTTAATTCAGCTGTAATTTCTGCTTTTTTTGTCCTGAGCTCCATTTTTTCTAATTTCAAATTTTTATTTTTATGTTTTAAATCCTGCAGCTGATTAAAATATTCTGGTAATAACGCAAAACTTTCGTTTTCTTTGAGTCCTAATTTTAAATTAAACTGTTCTAAATCTGCTTCAACTTTATTTATATTAGCAGTTATTTGATCAACTTCATGTTCAATCTTAGTTATGCGATGCTGTAAATCACTTTGTTCAAGTTTCCAATCAGAAATTATTTTCTCTTTATTAATAATTTCTTTATAATTGGAATTATAATAAATAAAGATTAAGAAAAATAATAGTAAAGAAAAATAACTTAACAAGTAAAAATTAGTCAAGAAGCCACCTGCTCCAATTAAAGTAGTTATTAATAAAAGCAAATAGGTATTTCTTAGAATTGATTTTTTATCCCCACCTGCAAAATCAAGCAGTTGTTTTTGCAGCACTTCCAATCTTTCTTGTTTTATGGAATTTTCTTGCTGTAGTTCTTGCAACTGGTCTGCTAAATTTTTGTGCAAAGTTAGCTTAGATTTTAACTGCTGCTGGTTTATTAAATCAAGTTCAATTTTTGTTAATTCTAAAAGTGGATCTGTCCAGTTAGTATTTAAATCCTGAAGTTTTATTTTTAAATCATTAAATTCTTGTTTTAATTTATTTTCGTTTTGTAAAATTTGACTCAACTTCTCTTCTCTTAATTCCTGTCTATTAAGAAATGATCTAACTGATGATTTATTAGTTAATAAAGTTGATTTTAATGCTGAAATATCTCCGGTAAAATTATTTAGCTGACTCTTTTTAGCAGTTAATTGCTTTTCTAAGTCAGTTAAATCTTCTTTGTAATTAATAGCTTTATTTAACTTTTCTGAACTGAAATCTTGGCTAACATCTTTTTCCTGTTGCTTTAATTTTAATTTAAGTTTTTCCAGTTCTTCTATTACTGGATAGTTATTCTTTAAAAGATCAAAAATAAATTCTTCTTTTTCAAGCTGATTAATATTTTTTTCTAAATTAATTAATTCAGTTTCATTATCAGTTAAAAGCTGCTGCTTTTCCTGAAAAGTATTTATTTCCTGTAAGGCTGTCTGCTTCTTTTTTTGAGCTGCTTTTATTGCATGGTAATACGGTTTAAAGTTGGCAACAGAAGGATCTCCCAATTTACCCCCGATGTTTTGAGCTGTTTTAAAATATTTATCAGCTAAACTAGGAACTTTTGTTAGTTCAGATAAACCAGCTCCCAGCAAAATAGAATAAAGGCGTTTACGTGTTTTTTTACCTTTAACAACTTTATCAAGCTGCTGCAGCTCATCTAAAGTAATTGTAAAGAGCTGTTGATAGCTCAATTGATCTAACCCATTATAAATATTTTCTAATTCAGCCTTTACTCCATTTTCAGTAAAAATTTCTGGTCTGGCAAAACCAGTTAAGTTTAAATTATATCCTTTACCTGTTTTAGTAACTAAATCTGCTTCTAGATAATATTGGTTTTTAGCTGGTGGGATAGAACCATCCTGTGGTAACCCATATGCTAAAAAGCGCAGCACTTTTAAAAAAGTACTTTTGCCAGCTCTGTTTTTGCCTCCAATTAAAACAATGTTTTTACTGAGTTGCTGGAGATGTTGATTATTAAAAATACCAAAATCTCTTATATATAAATTTTTTAAATACATTTAATCTCCATCCTCAAATAATTCAGAAATAATTATCTTTTCTGCCTCTGCTAATATTTCATTAATAAATTTTTCTTCTGGGTAAAAGCGATCTATTTCTCGGTCTTCTTGATCCTGGTCTCCCTGCCAGATTTTGCCCCATTCAGCCAGTAATTCATGTTTGAATTTAGTTTCATTGCCAAATTTAGCTAACATTAAATCGAGCTCTTGAAAAATATCATTATTTTGTTTTAACTTTGCTAAATTAGGTAGAGGATTAGCAGTTCTAATTGCTAATGAATCTGGCCAGATAGCTGTTTTACCATTAGAAAAATTCTTGCGCAGCTGTTCTAATAATTCTGCTTCAATTTCTAATTGATCATTTGCTAAAAATTTGTTGACAGCTGACCTACCCTTGATTAAATAACGAATAATATAAAGCTGTTCTTGATATTCATAATCTTGATCTGAACTAGTTAACTTAGTTAATAATTTTTCACTCTCATTATTTAAAAGCTGTTCTAGTTCTGATAAATTAGTTATTTGACCAGCTAATTTTTCTAAATCTAAATTAAGTTCTTGATAAACCACTGGAGCCAGCTGCCAGAACTTAGTTTTAATAGAAAAATTATCATCTACCTCGACCATAACTGCTCCTCTACTGCCGATTTCATTAGTATCTCTGCCCTGAATAGTCCCTGAATAACAAATATGAGGAGATTTATTTAACAGCTGAAAATAATGAATATGGCCTAGAGCCCAATAGTTTATCTCTTTTTTACTAATTAAATCACTCTGACTGACTGGAACATAACGTCTGCTTTCTGGATCAAGTGCTGTATGTAGTAAAGCCAGATTAAATACATTGTTATCAGCAGGAGTATAGAAATTATACATACTGCGTGATTCAAACTTCTGCCGATAAGATTGGCCAAGAATTCTGGCCAGTGTTTTACCATCTCTTTTATATTCTTTTATTTCTACCTCTTCGCTAGAAAAAAAACAAACATTTTCTGGCAGAGAAAAAGGCAGATTTATTTCAGCAGCTGGATCATGATTACCAGAAATAATATAGACTAAAATATCTTCTTCTGCCAATAATAGACACTGCTGGCGAAAAAAGCGGCTTGCCTTAATTGAATGTGTCTCTCTATCATAAAGATCACCCGCAATAACAATAAAGTCAACTTTTTCCTGAATTGCTAATTTAACTAATCTACTAAAAGCTGTCTCAACAGCAGTTGATAAGATATTACTTAATTCTGGCCCGGGCTCTCCATTATAGCTTAGCTTTTTTCCCAGATGAATATCCGCTGTATGAATAAATTTGATTAAATTAGGCATTTTAACCCCCTATTTAACTATAGTCACGTTCAGTTCTATTTTCCCATTTAACAAAAAACCAGCTAAAAACAAAAATTTGGATAGTAATTTTAACAGCAGCAATCAAATGCTGGCTTAAACTTAAATCTGTATAAATTAAGCCTTCAATTGAACCAGGAATAGGCGCAACTGAACCAATTAAAGAAAAACCCCAGATTAATAAAAATAGTTTTAGCCAGGCATAATTACTTTTAATAATTGTATTATAAAATGGAAAAAGAATTAGAGCAAAAAATGCGCCTCTAAAAATCTGAAATAAAGAAGCAAAACGTAGGATGTTTACATCTAAAAGCTGGTAATCAAGATATTTTTCAATTTGTGAAAAAGTATTAAAGTAGTTTTCTGCATTCATAAATACTACATTAATAAAAATATATGTTATTAGATGAACAATTGTAAATCTAATTAAAAAATAGGAAAATTTTTTTGACATTACACTACTCCTTAATTATTTATTCTAAATATTTACCAGATTTAAGCTTAGATTAGTTTAAAGACCTCTTTTAGTTTTATTCTCTATTTTTTAAGTTTTTCCTTTATTAAAAGAATAAAAACCCATTTATATCAAGATAAATGGGTTTTAGCTATTAAATAAAATTAAACTTACTTTAAATTTACTCTTTATTCTAGTTCTAAAATAAGTTCTCCTGCTTCTAGTTGCTGACCAGGAGTAGCAAAAATAGCAGCCACTTTACCAGCTACAGGAGCTGTTATGTTAGTTTCCATTTTCATAGCTTCCATAATTGCTAAACTTTGATTAGCAGCTACTTCTTCTCCTTCAGCAACTAAAATTTCAACAACATTTCCAGGGAGGCTGGCTCCAATTTCCAGTTCATTATCTGGATTAGCCATTTTTTTGACATTTTGATCAGCATTTTTAATGCTGGCTTTATCATAAATTTTTATTTCTCTTCTAAAGCCATTAACCTCAAAAGCTAATCTCCGATTACCCTGATCATCAACTTTAGAAACTTCAAGTAGTTTGACAACCATAGCTTTACCTTCCCCAATTTTTATTTCGCTTGTTTCTCCTTCAGCAAGAGCATGGAAGTAGACATCGCTTCCCATATAGCTAAGATCTCCATAATCCTTTTGATAATCTAGATAATCTTTAAACACTTTAGGATATAGAGCATAAGCAACTAATTCCTGCTCTGAAAAATCAAGTTCATATTCAGCTTTTAATTCTGCTTTAGCTGCTGAAAAATCATAATCTTTTAATAAGGTTCCTGGACGAACTGTAATTGCCTTTTCTCCTTTTAAAACTAACTGCTGCAATTCTTCTGGAAAGCCTCCGGGAGGCTGACCTAACATTCCTTTAAAGTAAGCTTCAACTGAATCAGGAAAAGCCATATTAGCAGCTTTACTAGTAATATTATCTGGATTTAAATCATTTTTAACCATAAATATTGCCAGATCACCTACTACTTTTGAAGAAGGAGTGACCTTAGGAATATCTCCCAGCATAAAATTAACTTTCCGATACATTTCTTTAAACTCTTTAAAGCGATGACCCAGACCAACACTTTCAACTTGAGGTTTTAAATTAGAATACTGACCACCAGGAATTTCATATTTATATATTTCAGCTGTGCCAGACTTTAATTCAGATTCAAATTGTGCATAAACCGGGCGCACTGCTCCCCAATAATTAGCTATTTGCTGAATATCAGCCAGATTAATGCCTGGATCACGATAAGTATGCTCAAGTGCAGCTACAATTGAATTTAATGGGGGCTGACTTGTTAAACCAGCCATTGTATTAAATGCTGTATCAATAATATCTACTCCTGCTTCTGCAGCCATGATTAAAGTTGCCGCACCATTACCACTTGTATCATGGGTATGCAGATGGATCGGGATAGAAATCTCTGCTTTTAAAGCTTTAATTAATTCATAAGCAGCATATGGTTTTAATAAACCTGCCATATCCTTAATGCCTAAAATATGAGCACCCATAGCTTCAATTTTTTTGGCTAAATTGAGATAATAATCAAGATCATATTTTGTTCTTTTTTGGTTAAGTATATCTCCAGTATAGCACATTGATACCTCTGCTACTTTATTTTCTTTAATTACCTGATCAAGCGCTATTTCCATACCCGGTAACCAGTTTAAGGAATCAAAAATACGAAAAATATCAATTCCTGCCCGGGCAGCTTCACTAACTAATTTTCTAATTACATTATCAGGATAATTTTTATAACCAACTCCATTAGAGCCCCGTAAAAGCATTTGAAACATAATATTTGGTATCTTTTCTCGTAAGCGCTTAAGCCTGTCCCAGGGAGATTCTTTTAAAAAACGATATGCTACATCAAAAGTAGCTCCTCCCCACATTTCCAGAGAAAATAGATCACTAGCTAAATTAGCAGTAGCTGCTGCTATTTTCTCCATATCAATAGTTCTCATTCTAGTTGCCATTAACGACTGGTGAGCATCTCTATAGGTAGTATCTGTTAATAATAATTTTTCTGTATCTTTAATCCAATCTACAACTGCTTCTGGCCCTCCGGCAGTTAAAATTTGTCTGCTGCCAGTTAAATTTTCAACTTCATTAAATTCCGGTATTTTAGGAACATCAAAATCTGGTTTTTTACCTTTAGTAGTATTAACAATTTTTTCACCCAGATAATTTAATATCTTTTGTTCCTGATTTGAACCGGGGATAATATTAAGTAAATCAGGATTATTAGCAATAAAACCAGTATCACAGCTACCTGCTTCAAACTCTTGATGATTAAGCACATTTATTAAGAAAGAAGCATTAGTTTTGACACCACGAACTTTCATTTCTTCTACAGAACGAATTGCTTTTCTAATTGCATCGGGAAAACTTCTTGACCAGGAAATTGTTTTAACAAGCAGGCTATCATAATAGGGATTAATTACAGCTCCAGTATAACCATTACCACCATCAAGTCTAATTCCAAACCCAGAACCTGTTCGATAATGATCAAGACGGCCTGTATCAGGAATAAAATTATTAGCTGGATCTTCAGTTGTTATTCTGCACTGAATTGAATAACCATTGACTTTAATACTCTGCTGGTCTGGTATATTAATTTCTGTTGAGTCAAGTCGATAACCTTCAGCAATTAAAATTTGACTCTGAACTATATCAATACCTGTTACCATTTCACTTATTGTATGTTCAACCTGAATTCTCGGATTAACTTCAATAAAATAGTGATTATTGTTTTTATCTACTAAAAATTCTACTGTCCCAGCATTTTTATAGCCAGCTCCCTTAGTCAACTTGAGTGCATCAGCTAATATCTGCTGCCTCTTTTCTTCACTTAGAGCAACTGCAGGCGTAAATTCAATTATTTTCTGATGACGTCTTTGAATAGAACAATCTCTTTCATAAAGATGAACCAAATTACCATGTTCATCTCCCAGAATCTGAACTTCAATATGTTTAGGATTTTCTAAATATCTTTCTACAAAAATATCATCATTACCAAAAGCTTTACGAGCTTCTTCACGAGCATCACGAAAAGCAGCTAGTAATTCCTTTTCTGAGCGGACAATTCTCATTCCTCTTCCGCCTCCACCAGCAGCAGCTTTAAGCATTAATGGATAGCCATTTTTAGCTGCAAATTCACTGATTTCTACTTCACTTTTAATTGGCTTTTCAAGGCCAGGAATTGTTGGAACAGAAAACTTTTGAGCTATTAATTTTGACTTTATTTTATCACCTAGTTTTGACATTACATCTGCATCTGGACCAATAAATTTAACTCCAGCTTCTTCACATTTGCGAACAAATTCTGGATTCTCTGATAAAAAACCATATCCAGGATGGATTGCATCAACATCCTTTTTTAAAGCAAGTTCTATAATTTCATTAATTGAAAGATAAGCAGCAATTGGCCCCTTGCTTTTTCCTATCTGATAAGCTTCGTCTGCTTTAGTTCTAAAAAGTGCGGTTTGGTCTTCTTCCGAATAAATTGCTACAGTCCTGATTCCTAATTCTTTGCAAGCTCTAATAACTCGAATTGCAATTTCGCCTCGATTAGCTATCAGGACACGTTTAAACTTTTTTGGCATACTCTAATCTCCCTTCTCAAAATTTTAACAATTTAATAACTTAAAGTATTTATATTTAATAAAATTCTACCCAAATTAGGTAGAAGTATTTGAATAACTTATTAGACTGCACTTATTAAGTATATCATAATTAACAGCTAATATCTAACCAGACATCTAATTGAGAATCTTTATAATTATTATACTTGCGCGAAATTATTTCTGATCAGAGCTAAAATAGAGTAAAATAATTCCTCCAATAATTAAAATAGCTGGGATCAGATAATTAAGATAGGCTAACTCTTGAAATAGGCTGCTATTCTCGAAGAATAAAAAAACTAAACCAAAAATAGCCAGAGCCAGACCAGGATAAAGTGGCCAATCCCATTTCTTGAATTTTTGTGTGTGCAGGAGTAATGATAAAAAGGCAACTCCTAACAAGATAAAAAAGATCCCTCCACCAAGTTGGTCAATCTTTTCAAATCTGTTTAAGTCATTGTTTAAAGCAATAGCAAGTAAAACTACTCCTGGTATTAAAAAGCCAATATTATGATAATGTCTGACAGAGCCTAAAATAAAGTAAACAGCAATAAAAGTAGCTGCTAATAAATATAAAAACAAATCATCATTTAGCAGATTAAGACTATTAAATAAAATAAATAATCCAGCAACAATTAAAATAATTCCTAGTTTTTTCTTAGGCATTTTTATCCTCCTTTACACTTAATTATAGCAGAAAAAAAGCCAGGAATAAATCAATAGAACAATTTCAGTGAAATTGAAGAAGGATAATTTTTTATTTTCTTGAATATAGAGTTAGGGAATATTTTTATTCTAACAGCTAAATACTTCATTAAGAAAATTTAAATTAGTTAAGGGTGACAGCAATGGAAAAGCTAGCCAACTATTTTCAGCAGCTGAAAAAGTATCCTCTACTTTATAAACTTCTTAAATTTATTGAGATTATTTATCGAGAGGCTAAGGCTAAAGAAATTTTTATTCAGGCAATGAGTATGGTCTACATTACTCTGCTTTCTTTAGTTCCTTTTCTTATTTTCTCTTTTTATATAATAACTCTTTTTAATTTTTTTGGTCGGATAGATAATATTATTAATGCTCTGGAATCTCTAATTTTAAATAATTTAGCAACTGGTGCTGGAGAAGCTCTAATTGCTTATTTGAGAATATTTATTTCTAATGTAAAACTTGAACAGTTGGGAATTATCAGTTTTGTTTCTCTGGTAATTACTATTGTTTTTCTTCTAGCTAGAATCGAAATTACTTTTAATAAGATTTGGGAAGTCAATAAAAATAGAGATTTGCTTAAAAGATTTATTTCTTTCTGGACTTTTATTACTTTAGGAACTTTTGTTATTACACTTTTTTTAACAATTATAATTTTATTTGCTGAACATTATTTTGGTAACTGGTTTAGTGGTGGACAGATTAAAGAGGAAAGTATTTTTATTAACTTTAGTTTTCTTTTTAACTTTATTGTCTTTATTCTGGCTTATTATTTTATACCAAATACAGATGTTGAATGGAAGTCTGCTTTACTGGGAGGATTTTTTAGTGGGACTCTTTTTATTTTAAGCAAAAGATTTTATGCTGTTTATACTTCTTATTTAGTTACTTACAATCAAATTTATGGTCCTTTATCAGTTATTCCAATTTTTTTAATCTGGCTGTACTTGATCTGGCTAATTATTTTATTGGGAGCTATCATAAGTTATGCTTTTCAAAACCGTCATAATTTAATTTATCTGGCCAACGCCAAAAAAGTTACTCCTGCTTTAGAAGAATTAATAGCCTTAGAAATATTATTTGAGTTAAATTCACAGCAAAAAAAAGATAATCTTTTAAGTTATTCAGAGTTAACTGATCAGATCAACCTGCCTTTTACAATTATAAATAAAAGTCTGGAATTTTTATTAAAGAATAACTTAATAGCTAAAACTGAAGGGGGTAATTATCTAGCTGTTAAAATGATTGATCAAATTAACTTTTGGGATCTATTTTCCAATAAATTTTATCAAGCTGAGCCAGCTGAACTTGATGAAAATTTGCATATTATATTTAATGATCAAAAATTAAAAACAACATATCAGAAATTAAAAGATCTCCGTCAACAGAACTTCAGTAAACTCAAATTAAGTGATTTAGCTGAATAATCGACTAAATGGCTTTAAATTTTACTTTTTTTATGTTACAATTAATGATTGTGTCAGGCATTATGTATTGAGGAGGAATTACAATGGTTAATAAAGAAAATAAGGCGAATAATTCTAACCAGACTGATAGTAATGAAGAAGAAGAGGAAGAATTAGACTTATCAATTCCCGCAGGTGCTGGTATTGATGACTCTGTTCGAGTTTATCTTAAGGAAATGGGTAAGGTTGATTTGCTTGATAAAGAAGAAGAAGTTGCTCTGGCCAAAAGAATTGAAAAAGGCGATCCAGAAGCAAGAAGAAAATTAACTGAAGCAAATTTACGCCTAGTTGTTAGTATAGCTAAAAAATATATCGGTCAAGGCATGTCTTTTCTGGACTTAATTCAAGAAGGTAACAAAGGCTTAATGAAAGCAGTTGGTAAATTTGATTATAGCAAGGGATATAAATTTAGTACTTACGCAACCTGGTGGATTAGACAGTCGATTACTAGAGCTTTAGCTGATCAGGCCAGGACAATCAGAATCCCTGTTCATATGGTAGAAACAATGAACAAGCTGCGTAGAATTGAAAAACGGCTTAAAAAAGATTTAGAAAGAGAACCAACTATAGAAGAAATTGGCCAGGAAATGAATCTTGAACCAGAAAAAGTTCTTGAAATCCAAAAACTAGCAATGAATCAGCAGCCCACCTCGCTTGATACACCGATTGGTGAAGAAAAAGATAGCCATCTTAAAGACTTTATTGAAGATCAGGATGCTCCTGCACCAGAAATTATTGCATCTTCTGAATTATTAAAAGATCAGTTAGAAACAGTTTTAAATACTTTAACTGAAAGAGAAAAAAGAATCATTAAATTACGTTATGGATTAGAAGATGGCAGACAGAGAACTCTTAAAGAAGTTGGCAGTCAGTTTGGAGTTACCAGAGAAAGAATTAGGCAAATCCAGGCAAAAGCACTGCGTAAATTACGCCATCCAACTAGAAGCAAAGAATTAAGAGGATATTTATAAAATAAAAAATTCTTAACTTATATTTAAATAAATTAAAAAACTGAGTCCTCTACTTGAGTGACTCAGCTTTTTTTTGTTTAATAATTTTTTCTTTTAAATAAGAATTAGTCAAATCATAGAGATACGTAATATTTTCCTGATCATTTTTATAATTTCTTTGTAAAATTGGGATATAAGTCTGCAGCATCGTAAATAATCTATTTAAATTAAGATCATCAATATCGAAATCAACTGCAAACTCTTTTTCAAGGTTAATAATAAATAATTTATGAATTTGATTAATTACTGTATCAGGAAATCTAATTCTATCTAATTTTTCTTTTTGTTCTTCTTCATTTAATTCTAAGTCATTCATTATATAACGAAATAATTCCCGGACTATTCCTTTCTTATCTTTCATTTCAAAATAAAAGATTTGTAAAAACCCTTTTAAATAATCTCCCTTAACATTTTTACAATTTTTTTTAAGCCGCTGATAAGTTTCCTGCCAGCTTTCTTCTAAAACTTCAATATACAATTTCCACTTATTGGGATAATAATTATAAAGAGTACCCACAGCTATCCCAACTTCTTCCGCAATTGTCCGCATTCCAACTTCTTTATAAGAATTTTTTCTAAATAGACTTAAGGATTTTTTTATAATTTTATCTTCTAAATTCTCAATTATCTTGGGCATATAAGATCTCTCCTCATCTCTTATTGATGGCTCAAAATAAAGCAATAACTATCTAAACTAATTATATATTAAATAATTGCATTAAGTAAAGATAAAAACCTGCTAATAGATTAAAATTAATTCTAATTGCAAGCTTTTTCTGCTTTATAGTCTAAATTTATTTTTTGAATTCTTTCTTCCCTCTCTAATTCTTTAATTTCTTTATAAACAAAGCTAAATAAAACTAAAGTTAAGATAAAAGTTAATAAATCAGCACTTGCCTGAGCCATAAATAATCCTTTCAAATCGAAAATACCTGGTAAAATGAAAATTGCTGGAATAAAAAATATCCCCTGTCTAGATAGAGAAAGAATTGTGGCAGGAACTCCATGTCCAAGCGCCTGAAATAAAGTATTAATTGTAATACTAAACCCAATTAAAGGTAAAACAAGGGCATAAATTTTTAAACCAAGCGCTGCAGTTTGAATAACATTTTCATCCTGAGAAAAAAACATAATTACTTCTCTATTTAAGAAGAAGAATATTATAAAAAGCGCAATTCCAAAAATAGTAGTTCGTTTTACAGTGATTTTAATCGAATCTTTTAATCTTTTAATTTGACGGGCTCCATAATTGAAACCAGCCACTGGTTGAAACCCCTGAGTAAAACCTGCTACTACAAAAAATCCCAGTGAATAAACTCTATTTATTATTCCTATTGAAGCTACGACTGTATCACCATAAGCCGCTGCAAAATTATTAAGTAGTGTCATGGCAATACTGCTCAAGAGCTGCCTGATTAAAGTTGGAACGCCAATTTTCATTATTTCACTATAAATTCCTAAATCAGGTCTAAATTTACTTAATCTAATATTGAGCACACTACGCCCAGTTTTGTAAAATCCAAATAGCATTACTGTAGAAATAGCCTGAGAAAATACAGTAGCAACTGCGGCTCCAGTAATCCCCATATTAAAAACAAAAATTAAAATTGGATCAAGAATTATATTAATTACTGCTCCAGTACTCATAGCAACCATACTCATTTTTGCACTACCTTCTGCCCTAATCATATTATTCATGTTCATATTACTCATTGTAAAAATTGAACCCATTACAATAATAGAGGTGTAGCTTATTGCATACGGCAAAATAGTATCAGTTGCGCCAAAAAGTCTGAGCAGTGGTTCTAAAAATACAATACCACTTATTGCCATGATAACACTAACTAAAAATGTTGTTACAATTGAAGTAGTAGCAACTTTGTTAGCCATCTTCTGATTATCTTCCCCTAAAAGTCGTGATATGTAAGAGGAAGAACCAATTCCAAAAGTTAATCCAATTGCTGCAATAATTGAAAACAAAGGAAAAGCAATAGTCACAGCTCCAATTGCTTCTGTTCCTATTCTACCGACGAAAACAGTATCAACTATATTATATACAGCTGAAACAATCATGCCAATTATTGCTGGAACAGACATTTCTGTCAATAATTTACCAATTGGCCAGGTAGCCAATTTTTCTGTTTTTTTATCTTTATACATATATATTCCTCCTAAAATAAAAATTCTAATCTGATTTTAATGAATGATGTTCATTAAAATATAAAAAAATAATTAATTATTTTTCTCTGTAATTTTGACCTTAATTTAAATTATAATGAATCATGTTCATAAAGTCAAGTTACTTTTTTACATTTATTATTATTTAAAAATTAAAACTGCTGTAAAAAAACAGCAGTTTTAATTAACTTCTTAAATTTAAAGATTTATAATTTATTAAATATTATTCTTAGTTTTGGGCCAGTGATCCCATAGGATCCCATGGTTTTAAGATTATAGCTTCTTTTTGATAGGCCGCTAAATCAGCTTCAGATAGATATTTCTTATTAATTACAACTTCGTAATTGAATTCTTCGAACCATTTATCACTCATTACAAAAAATCCTTCTTCTCCTACTTTATCTCCCCAACTATTTTGAACTTTCCAGCGATTAGCTGTTTCGCCATCAGTAATATTAACACCGGTAAATACCATAGCATGAGTTAAAATACTCTCAGCATACTGCAGTCTCTCTCCCTTAGTAAAAGAAATCTCTGTTTCCAGTAATTCTTGATATTTATATAGTTCAGAATCCATAATTCCAAGATTTCTGTCAGAATATTGACCTACATCACAGCCAAACCAAACTGGTTCACCATCTTTGAGCTGCATTTGAGTATATTTTTTTAATTTTTCAATAGGAAGATTTAAATAATGAATTTGCTGTCCTTCTTTAACATTACCGAGAAACTCAACTGTATAAGTTTTTTCAAAAGGTTTATCTTTAGTTGGAGCATTAATCAAACTTACATAATCAGTCATCTTTACTTTAGAATATTTTTGATAAAATTCTACCGGAGTAAGTCCACTATCGCGAGTAAAATTGCCTTCTTTATCCCGATACTCAAAATCAAATTTCTGAGGTGGCTCTCCCAGAAAATAAGCTAAAACAGCATAAATTTCAGCTAACATATCCTCTTTTTCTTCACGTAAGCTTTCTTTATCTGCTCCAAATTTAAAATCATTTCGCAATGTTTTAGCCTGATAGCGCAACTTCATATTTAAAATTTTATTTAAGCCGCTTGAATTACTACTATGATAACTTTCTGGCATAACATATTTAGGAACTATACCATACTTTTCAATTAAAGCAGTAAACATATCCCACTGACCACCATCATTAGTGGGTTCATTTAAAAGCCACATTACTTTTCTGCTGTCAATATCAAGTTCAACTGTTTCAATAATATTTTCCAGAAAAAAGTTAGCCTTTTCTAGTTTATCCCAGAACATAGTATATGATTGGGATAATTCAAAATCATGATCTTTTATATTTAGATCTTTAGAAATACTATAGCGAATATTATTTAAGGCAGCAAACATCCAGCAGCGTCCACTTTTTTTCTGATTGGTAACTTTACCAACATCAATTTCTTCGGAAAAATCATAGTGCATTTTTTTAACTGCTTCATTGTTTAAAGCTGTATTATCAATACCATTTTTAATAACTGCATTTGCAATGAGCTGACTACTATCTCTTTTTTTAAAGTCTTCTGCAAATTCGGCAAGATTACTTACTTCAATTACCTTTCTATTCATTCTTTTTCCTCCTAAATCTTTATTTTATAAACTAATTTAATTTTACCAAAAAATATTTAGTCCTGCAAAAATATTTAAATAATAGTACATTTCTCTTCGTTTTTAATTGATTTATAAGCTGGTCTGATTATTTTAGTATCACTAACTAATTGTTCTATCCGGTGAGCACACCAGCTAGCAACCCGAGCAGTAGCAAATAAAGGGGTAAAAAGTTCTTCTGGAATATTTAGTAATTGATAAACAAATCCAGAATAAAGATCAACATTTGCACAAATATTTACATCTGCTCCACGACGCTCTTTAAAAATTTCTTTAGTTAATTTTTCTATGTTATTATATAATTCAAATTCTTGCATTCTTCCTTTAGCTAAAGCTAGTTCTTTTGATTTAGACTTTAAAATAACTGCCCGGGGATCACTAATTGTATAAACAGCATGTCCCATACCATAGATTAATCCTTTTTGATCGAATACCTTTTTATCTAATATCTTTTCTAAATAAAGTTTTAATTCACTCTGATCAGAATAATCAGCTAAATTTTCTTTAATATTATCGACCATTGCTTTTACTCGTAAATTTGCTCCTCCATGCTTTGGACCTTTTAAGCTGCCTACAGCAGCTCCTACAGCTGAGTAAGTATCAGTACCACTTGAAGAAACAACATGAGTAGTAAAAGCTGAATTATTTCCTCCTCCATGTTCAGCATGTAGAATTAATAGTAAATCTAAAGTATCTCTTTCTAGATTAGTGTATTCATTATTTGATCTAATCATATGTAAAATATTAGCTGCTGTTCCAGCGCCTGGTTTTGGATTATGCAAGTATAAACTCTGGTCATCAAAATAATGTGCTTTTGCTTGATATCCATAAGAAATAATTGTTGGGAATCTAGCAATCAATTTTAAGCTCTGCAGTAAAATCCTATCTATTTCTAAACAATCAGGTTTTTCATCATATGAATATAAGACAAGAATTGCCCTTTGCAATTTATTCATAACATCCTTGCTAGGGCTTTTTAAAATAGTATTTTCAGTAAAATGAGTCGGTAATTTGCGAAATCCATCTAAAATAGAAATAAATTGCTTTAATTCTTTATCACCAGGTAATTCACCGAATAATAATAAATAAACTATTTTTTCAAAGCCAAATTCACCAGTATTTTTAACTAGAGTATCAATTTCTATATCACGATAAAATAGTTTACCTTCTATAGGAGTCTTTATACCATCACAATATGTATATCCGTGTACAGAGCCAATCTTAGTAAACCCAACTACCACTCCAGTACCATCAGAATTCCTTAAACCCTGTTTAATATCATACTGATGATAATACTCTTTATCTATTTTACCTACCTGAGCAACTTTTTTAGCTCTTTCTGCCAACCAACTTTGTTTTAAATCTCTAATTAACCATTCCCTATTTTCCATATTATCACTCCTCAATTCTACATTCATAATGGAAAACTAACTAAATAAAATTAAATATTATTTTCCACCCTAATTATGTTATTAATTTTTACCACATCTTTTAAACTTTCAATTGCTTTAAGTGACTTATTTAAATCTTTTTCTTTAACCTGATGGGTGATAAAAACAAGTGGAACAATTGGGTTATCTTTTTGTTTTTGTAGTACTGAAGCAAGACTAACATTATTGTCCCCAAATATCTTGGCTATATGAGCCATTACTCCTGGTTGATCATAAACTTCTAATCGCAAATAAAAGCTGTTTTCTATTTCATTAATATCAACCACTTGGCTATCCAAAAACTTATCAATTCTCTGAACTTCTCGTTGATTGAAATTAATATCTTTACTAACCTGCATAATATCGGAAACAACAGCACTACCGGTTGGCATTTGTCCTGCTCCCCTTGCAGTAGACATAACCTGCCCAACTGCATCGCCATGAAGATAAACACAGTTATATGTACCATTAATCATGGCTAATGGATGATCCTGAGGTACGAAAGCAGGATGTACCCTAATATCAAGTCCCTGATCAGAATTTTTAGCAATTGCTAAAAGTTTAATTATATATCCCATTTCTGCTGCTAATTTAATATCTTCACTAGCTATATTAGTAATTCCTTCAACATAAACAGAATTAACATCAACAAAGCGCTCAAATGCAAGCAGTGATAAAATAGTTATTTTATAAGCAGCATCTGCCCCCTCAATATCTGAGGCAGGATCTGCTTCAGCAAAACCAAATTTTTGAGCTTGAGCAAGGGAGTCAGCAAATTCTTTATTTTTTTTACTCATGTCAGTTAAAATGTAATTTGTGGTTCCATTTAAAATACCATATATTTTTTTGATTTTATTAGCTGCTAAAGAATTTTGTAGCGGTCTAATAATTGGTAAACCACCGGCTACACTACCTTCATAACAGACTTGCACATTATTTTCATCAGCTTTTTTAAAAATAACTTTACCATGTTTTGCAATTACTAGCTTATTAGCAGTTACGATATTTTTACCATTTTCTATTGCTTTAATGATATAATCATAAGCTGGATATTCACCACCAATTAATTCTACTACAATATCAATTTCTGGATTATCAATAATTTCTGCTGCATCATTAGTTAGTATGCCTTGAGCAAAGTTAAGTTCTCGTTTTTTATTTAAATTATTAACTAATATTTTTTCTATCTTTAATTTTGCTCCAACTTTGTTTTTAATGTTTTCCTCGTTTTTTTCTAAAATTTTAACTACTCCACTACCCACAGTACCTAATCCTAAAATTCCAATTTTAAGCAAATTTATGACCTCCTAAGTTAAATTAAACTCCTGGCTACTCTATTATTATGTATTATATCAAGGAGTTGCTAGCTTGTCGACTAGTTAATTTGTTTTTATTTAATCATTACTGCTAAGAATTTAATTACAAAGTTTACTTTAATCAATATCATATAGAAAAACTCTCCCCAGATAAATATGAGCAGAGCCTTCCCTCAAGACCAATTACAAATTGAATTTTAAATTTAGAAATTAAATAAGTTGAAAAAGGTTCTAAGTAAACTTGCTCCTCCAACAGCGGTTCCAATCATACTACCTAGATTAGCTAAAATAACTATCAAAAGAACATGGGTAACTTTATTTGTATAGATATCCTTAATGGTAATTCCTTCCGAAAGTTTTTGAAAGTCCTTAACCTGAGGCTTTTTAAAATAGGCTTCTGCTAGTCCAGCAAACCACCCAGCAGCTATGGCAGGGTTAAGAGAACTAAGTGGTGCAACAATAAAAGCTATTAAGATAGTTAAAATGTGACCTCTTCCTAATAAAACACCCAGAGCAGCTAAAGAACCATTCCAGATTATCCAGGTCTTTGTGACATCAATCCCAGTACTTAAATTATTAAAAAAACTATATAAAATAATAAATAAAATTACAATTGGAATTCCCCAAGTTATCAGTTTAGTCCACTTTGCTTTAGGAGGAAGTTTAGTTATTTCATTTAGATTTTGAGTTTTAAAAATTTCTTCTTTTACTCCTGGAACATGAGCTGCTCCAAGAACAGCAACTATTTTTTGCCCAGAAGCATTTTTTATTTTATAAGCCAGATATTGATCTCTTTCATCAAGCAAATATTTTTTTATTCCAGGAAAAGATTTACCCATTTCAGTTAACATAACATTCAGTGCATCTCCACTTTTTAATTGATCCATATCTTCCTCTGTTATTTCTTCATCAACAAAAAGCATTGAAATAATCTGGAAAATAAGTTTTAATTTCTCCCAGAGACCTAAACCGCGCCAGACTCTTTTAAATGTTATCTGAATATTTCTGTCTGCCAAAACCAATTCTGCTCCAATTTCCTGAGCAGAGGCAATTCCCTGTCTCATTTCCTGCCCTGCATTTATTCCCAGCTTTTCTGCCATTCTACTTTGAAATGAACTAATAATTAGGTTAACCAATAACAAAAGAGATTTTTTCTTTTTTATAACTTCAAAAATATTCATTTCTTCCCATTTATTTTGATCATTGATAGACTCAAATCTTTCTTGATCTAATTCAACACAAACACTATCAGGCTGTTCAGAATTAATTACTGTTTCAACTTGCTCTGCACTTTTTTTAGAAACATGAGCAGTAGGAATTAAAATTATTTCTTTGTCCTGATAATGCAATCGTTGAATATTGTCCTCGTCCATAAAAACAACTCCTTTTACAAAATCTATTACATTTATAAATTATATTATATCATTTATTATTTAATTATCAAAATTGTAAAGTTAAATTTAATCAGGAATTAATCTAACTCTGCTTCTGTTTTAATAAAAGAATTATTATCAAGTTCCCGAGAGGCAATTACCAGTTCTTCCCGACTGTTCATAACTATTGGACCTCCCCAGGCAACTGGTTCAGCTAATTTTTGCCCGGCGATTAAGAAAAAGCGTGCTTTTTCTTCAGCAGTTTTAACTTTTATTTCTGTGCCAGATTCATAAAGCACAATTGTAGGTTTTTCAACAAACTTTTCCGAATTCACTTCAAAATTTGCTTTACCTCTAATTAAAAAAGCAAAAACTTGTTGTTCAGCTGGCAGTTGATAATTAAATTCTGACTCAGCAGTTAATTCAACATCTAGAAAAGTAGGATTTGTTTTTTCTCGCTGGATAGGACCTTTCTGATTAGCAAATTCTCCTGCCAAGATATGGACTGTTTTTTTGCTATCTTGATAAGTAGTTATTTTATCTGCGCTTAAATCTCCATATTCTGGTTTAGACATTTTGTCATCTGCTGCTAAGTTAAGCCAGACTTGAACTCCCAGCATTAAGTTTGACTCTTGTGGTAATTCCTGATGAATAATTCCTGAGCCAGCCTTCATCCACTGACATTGTCCAGATTTAATGGCTCCTTTATTGCCTAAACTGTCACCATGATCTATTTCACCCTCTATTAAATAAGTAATAGTTTCTATGCCACGATGAGGATGCCAGGGAAATCCTTTTAAATAGTCAGCTGGATCTGTACTGTCGAAAAAATCAAGTAACAAAAAAGGATCAAATTCATTTAGATCATGATAACCAAACATTCTTCTTAACTTTACTCCTGCTCCATCCTGGCTTAAATTACCTTTTAAATATTTTTTTACCTTTCTTAACATTATTTATTTCCTCCTGATTATAATAAATTATTAATCATTATTAAAATATTTAATTTGTCTAATTATTAATTTAGCTTATATATAATTATTTCTTTAGTAGACAAGGTAATTCCTTTATTTATATAAAAAAACCTGGCAGCACTGCCAGGTTTGCTTTTGTTTTTATATAAATTATTTATGACCAAATGTGAACCAATAGACTTCCATACGCAGTAGCGGCACCAACAACTGCACCTGCTCCAGCAACTTTTTTCATTACTTTTCTCATAATTATCATCCCTCTCTTATTTGCTTATAAAATTATTAGATGTTTTATGTTATAATTTAATTATACAAAAGGAATGATTATTGTCAAGTAAAATATTATACAATATTTCTGGATACAGAAATTAATTTAAATATAATTAAACTGCTTTAATTGAGCAGACGAAAGATCTGTAAGAATAGATTTAGCCCATTTAATTGTGTTTTTATAATCAGGCAAAGAGGAAATACAGTAATGGGTATGAGCATAACGAACTGGAACTCCAAGCACAGCTGTGGGTACTGAATAGTTACTAAGTAAGATTCGGGCTCCGTCATTACCTCCTCCAATTCTAACTGCTTCTTGAAAAGGAATTTTATTTAGTCTGGCCGAATTTTTAGCAAATTTAACCAGAGCTGGGTTTGAAATAATTGAAATATCACGGTGCCTAATTTGTGGTCCTTTATTTAAAGCTGACTGAGAATCATAGTGGTCTCTAAAATTATCATCAGCTGGTGTCCCCTCAAATACTAAAGCAAGATCTGGCCTGATTTTGCGGGCAGTAACTTCTGCTCCTCTAGTCCCAACTTCTTCTTGAGCTGAAAGGCTCCCTACTAGATTGAAATCTAAATTTTGATTAGCAAAATAAAGCATTAATTCAATCACAATTGCAGTTCCTAGCCGATTATCAAAGGCTTTTCCAATCATAATCTGGTTAGAATCATCATATTCAAATTCTACATCTGGAATAATAGGAGCTCCAACTTCAATTCCATAATTATCAATTGTTTGCTGATAAGAAGTTGAGCCAAGATCAATAATCAATTTTTCAACTGGCAGCAGCTGTTCTCTTTCAGCTTGGCTTAAAAAATGAGGAGGAGTTGAAGCCACAATACCTTTTACATAATTACCATATCTATTTTTTATCCTAACTTTATGGGCTGGAATATTCTGAGGGGCCCAATTACCAATGGTTACAAATTTCAAACTGCCATTTTTATTGATTGATTTAACCATAAAGCCAACTTCGTCAGAATGACTATCCAGCATAACTGTAGGTTTATCTGAATTGTAATTTTTAGTATATAAATACAAATTTTGCATTGCGTCTTGTTCAAAATTTAAATTTGCAGCTGTTTCATTTTTAGCTACATCCAGAACTTCGTTTTCAAAACCAGAGATTCCATTTGCATTCGACAATTTTTTTATTAATTTAATTGATTTATCTGGCAAGTTGTTAGCTCCTTTAATAATCTAGATTTAATTAACATAATAAATTATTTAATTATATTATCATATTTAGCAAACTTTTTTTAGTCTTATTTTAAATTTAATTTAATTTAATAAAGGCCCGACCAGTCTTTTTTGAGCAGTGCCAGAGCTTCTTCTTTATTTACAGGTCTGCTGATATAATAGCCCTGAATGAGATCACAGTTATTACTTAGTAAATAATCTAGCTGAGCTTTAGTTTCTACCCCTTCTGCTACTACTTCTAAACCAAGTCTATGAATCATTTCAATAATAGAAGCAATAACCATATTATCTTGCTGACTTTTGGAAATTTTATTTAAAAAATAACGGTCAATCTTAATTAAATCAAGACTCAACTCATCTAAATGATAAAATGAAGAGTAGCCAGTTCCAAAATCATCTAAAGCAATTTTTATTTTATTTTTTCTTAACTTTTCTAATTTATTATTAAGTAAATTAAAATTATTTAATAAAACTGACTCAGTTATTTCTAATTTTATATTTTGGGGACTAGCTCCAGTAAGTACTAAATTATTATTGATCATTTCAATAAAATTATCCTGCATAAGATCTATTCCAGAAATATTTACTGAAACTCTGATCTCAGTAGAATTAGCCTTAGTAATTAAGTTTGAAAAATAAAAGGCTTTCTTTAAAATCAAATTAGTTAGGGGAAAGATAAGCTGATTTTTTTCAGCTATATTAATAAACTCTACTGGAGAAACTTCTCCATAAAATTTTGATTTCATTCTCGCTAGTGCTTCAAAAGCAATTATTTTTTTCTTTTTTAAAGAAAATATTGGCTGATATTTTAAGTGAATTGCATCTATATTTTCATTATCTATTGCCAGCCTAAGCTCTCTTTTTAATATACTTTCTCTAGTTATTTCTCCTGCAATATAGTCATCATAGAATAAAAAATCCACTTTTTTTTCTCGAGCTTTTTCTAAAGTAAGATTTGCCTTTTTTAAAACTTCTTCAACATTATCTTCACTTTTATCAATTTTAACTACAGCAATTTGTGGCTGTAGAATCTCTTCCACCTGGCATTTTTCAAAAACATTTTTACTAAATTCTTTAATTTTTTTACTTAAATGTAAAATTTCATTAAAATCATAGTTTTCAATATAAAAAATAAACTGCTTAGAACTAAAATGATAAACAGTTGCTTCTTTATTTAGTTTTACTAACTCCAGAGTTAACTTTTTAACTAAATCATCTGCATATTTATAACCAAAATTAAGAGTAATTGTTTTGAAGTTATTAAAATCAACCATTAAAATATTTTTTTCCTGCGAAGAATCTGATAATTTATCAGTAAGAAATTCCTCAAAAAATTTGCGATTTGGTAACTTAGTTTTTTGATTATAATATACTAATTGTAATAAATTTTTATTTTTATGATAAAATAGATAAAAAATATAAGCAAAAACCAAATATAAAAAAACTAGAAAAATAACACCATAAAATGTTATTTGTTTAATTAATGCATCATTTTCTGCTAAAGGATAACGCAAAGCAAGATAACCAGAATTTTGATGTTGGTGCTGATAGTTTTCATTAATAAAAGTATGATCAAAATCTTTAATTGGATTAATTACTTCATAAAATCTTTTTTGCCCAATTTCAATTATTCGTGAATACTGATTTTTTTGAGCAAGCTGATTGATAATTTCATTATTATCAATTTTATTACCTAAAATACTGGTGTCAGTACTGGCTATAATCTGATAGCTGGCATTTAAATAATAAATTTTATCTATTGACTCAATCTTTTTAATTTCAGCTAATAAATTATTAGGCGAAAAACTAACTAAAAATTTATGAATTTTTTCAGTTTTGATACCTATTTCAATTAAACTATCATCAGCAAGTTTTAAATATGCATATTTGTAATAATCATCATTAAATTTATTTTTAACAAATTCTCCTATCTTTTTTTTATTATTACTTTTTAAAAAATTAATAGATTGATTATTTTTTACTGTAAAATTTTCTGAATGATTAACAGTAGAGGAATTAATAATTTCCCCTTCTTTGTTGTAATGATAAATGAAATCAATCTGCAGTAAATTAGCTAGATTTTCTAGATCAGCGTCAGTATTTAATTCTTTAGCTCTAATTATAATATCACTGGCAATTTTTAAGCGTTCTGTAATAAGATTATCAATTATTGTTTCAGCATCTGCCGATTTATGAAAAGCATAAGCATAGCTATTCGTAATCTGGTTTGATCTTGCAATTTTACTTTGATAAAAATAATCTCTAGTATTAGTTATACCATAATAAGCTAAGGCAGTAAAAATTATAGTAATAATTAGTAAAGGTATAATAAATGCATCAAATTTAACAGAGTTATAGGACATTTTATTCACAAGATCATCCTTTCTTATAATATTAAGTCATTAGTTAAGTACTACAGCTATTTTCTGCCTTTATTAATATACATATTTTGATCAGCAATATTATAAACTAAAAAGGGATCAATTTCTTTATTCTTCATTGTTGAATGACCAAGTGAAATTTTAAACTCAGCTGGAAATTCACTCTGCTTATTATATTTAGCAAAATTATTCTGTATCCTTTGACAAATCTGTTTTACATCTTCATGATCAGTTTCTGGCAGTAAAATTGCAAATTCATCTCCCCCAGTTCGAGCCGCTATATCTTCACTGCGCAAAACTTCCTCAAAAACATGAGATGATTTTACAATATACTCATCTCCCATTTGATGACCATAATTGTCATTAACTGCTTTTAAATTATCTAAATCACCTACTATAATACTAATCGGATATTTACGTGATTCACTAAGTCTTCTCATTTCATTTTCAAGATAACGTCTATTATAAAGACCAGTCAAGTCATCATGAAACGAAAGATACTCAATTCGTTTCTCTCTTTTTTTATATTCATTAATATTAATGTGAATCCCAATTGCTCGTTCTGGATTATCTTTATTATCTCTAGTGATTACCTTTCCCACATCTCTAATCCAGATTAAATCACCATTCTTACTTTCTAAACGATATTCACATTTATATAAATCAGTCTCACCTGATAAATGTGCTTGTAAATTTTCTTTAATTTTTAATTCATCTTTTGCATAAATTAAATCAAACCAGGTATAAATAGTTTGCGCTAATTCATCTTCTTGATAACCAATCATCTCTGTCCAGAACCTATTATAATAGGTCTGATTATTTTTAATATTCCAGTCCCAAATTCCTATTTCAGCAGCATCTACTGCTAATTCTAACCTGTTCTTAATTGTTGCAATTTCTTTTTCTCTGCTTTTTCTTTTACTAACATCAATTATGTTTACCATTAATTTTTTATTATTAAGTTCTTTTACTCTAAATTCTATATATTTATAACCACTATTTTTCGTTTTAATTTTAAAAACATCTTTATAACTACCTTTTTTTATTTTAGTAAAAAAATCATCTTGAACTTCATTCCTTAAAGCAGAATCAGGATAGGCTGCTTCAAACCATTCTTGCAGAGTGCTAATATCATTTAAGGTATAACCAGTAATCTCTGTAATTAAATTATTAGTATAAAAAATATTAAATTCCTGATCAATTAAAGCAACTCCTACAGTTAAATTTTCTAATATATCTTTAGCTGAAAAATTTTCTACCATACCAGCACCCCTTATTAAAATAGATAATTCTCTAAATATTTTGTATAAAAATGTAAAACTTATTTTAATAATTCTAGAGAAAAGTTAAAAAACCTCTTTGCTAACATATTTTTCTTTATTTTATTAAAATAACCTGATAATTAAAAACTGATTTGTAATCAGCAATATTTATACCTATAATTAATTTAGAGGTGATTTAAATGCTGTTAAGCCTAACTTATAGTTTATTAATCTTTTTAAGTATTTATTTACTTATCTTTTTTACAGCTCGAGTTTTAGCTAATAACTTTTATGAAACTATTTTTAGAGAATTAATTACTAAATTTAAACTGCCAGTCTTTCTATTATTTTTAAATATTGCTTTAATTATACCACTTATTTTGCATAAAAAAAGTAAATTTCTTTACTCAGCTTTGACTCAATTTTTAGAAATTAGTATAATTTTTATTTTTAGTTGGATTATTATTAAATCAATGCATCAATTTAGACTTTATCTTGCTCAAAAGCACCGGATTGATGTTGAAGATAATTTAAAAGCACGTAAAATTCATACGCAGTATCGTATTTTAGAAAGGGTTATCAGGATTTTAATTCTATTTTTTGCAGTTGCAGCAGCCTTAATGACTTTTAAGCCAATCAGAAGTATTGGAGTTAGTCTTTTTGCTTCAGCTGGAGTTGCCAGTATTATAATAGGTTTTTCTGCTCAAAAGATCATCGCATCTATTATTGCTGGTATTCAGCTGGCAATTGCTCAGCCCATTAGGGTAAATGATGTAGTTATTGTTGATGGTGAATGGGGTTCTATTGAAGAAATCAACTTAACTTATGTAGTAGTTAAGGTCTGGGATCGCAGAAGATTAGTTGTTCCAACAACATATTTTATTGACAATATATTTCAGAATTGGACCAGAAAGTCATCATTTATTCTAGGAACTGTATTTTTATATACTGATTATAGTATTCCAGTTGATGAAGTTAGAGAAGAATTAGATAATTTACTGCAAGATAATAAGCTCTGGGATAAAAAAGTAAAGGTTGTTCAAGTAACCGATACCACAGAAAAAGTAATGGAATTAAGAATTTTAGTTAGTGCTAAAGATTCTCCCACTTCCTGGGAGCTAAGAGTTTTTTTAAGAGAAAATTTAATAAAATTTATTCAGCAAAACTATCCTGAAGCCCTGCCTAAAAGTAGAGTTGAAATTAAAAAATAAAATTGTTCCCCTGACTATAAAAGTGTAGGGGAACAATTTAAATTAGGCAATATTTAAATTGTATTGCTCCAAAATACTGTTTAATTCTTGCATTAATTGAGTTGAAGGCTCTGCTACATCAGTAAGCTGATAATCAAGGCCTAACTCTTCCCACTTATATTCACCTAATTTATGATATGGTAATAACTCAACTTTTGCGAGATGTTTTTTATTTTTTAAAAAGCGACCTAAACTTGCTATATTTGACTTATTAGCAGTATAACCAGGTACAACTACATGTCGAATCCAGTAAGGCTGCTTTTCTTTTTCCATAATCTTTACAACCTCTAGAGTTTTGTCATTACTAACACCTGTTAAAGCTAAATGACGTTCTTTATTTAATTCTTTAATGTCAAGTAAAACAAGATCAAGATAAGGGATTAACTGGCGAAACTTATCTGGATCTGTACAGCCTGAGGTATCAAGTACAGTATGGATATTTTCTTCTTTGCACTTTTTTAATAATTCAAGTGTAAAAGCAAATTGTAAAGTTGGTTCTCCACCAGAAACTGTAACTCCTCCCCCTGAACGTTCAAAATAGGGACGTGATCTAATTATTTTTTTAATTAGCTGTTCAACTGTAATTTTCTGACCATCTTTAAGCTGCCAGGTATCAGGATTATGACAATATTTACAGCGCAGCGGGCAGCCCTGCAGAAAAACAACAAATCTTACTCCTGGCCCATCTCTTGTTCCTAATGTTTCAATTGAATGAATATATCCTACTGTCATAATATCCTGTTCCCCCTTTAATCATTTTTTTAAATAAACTTGAAGATGGCAGTCTTTTAAAAGACTGCCACCAGCTAAAGTTAAATTTAAATAGACTTATGAAAGGTTCTAGCGATAACTTCTTGCTGTTGTTCGGGAGTTAATTTTATAAAGTTAACTGCATATCCAGAAACTCTAATTGTCAACTGAGGATATTTTTCGGGATGATCAACTGCATCAAGTAGTGTTTCTCTTTCCATAACATTAACATTTAAATGATGAGCATCTTGAGAGAAATAACCATCTAAAATTGAACTTAGATTGTCAACTTGTTCAGTTTCACCTTTACCAAGTGCATTAGGAATAATTGAGAAGGTATTAGAAATACCATCCTGGCAATATTCATAAGGTATTTTAGCAACAGAATTAAGAGAAGCAATTGCACCTGATTTATCACGTCCATGCATTGGATTAGCGCCAGGAGCGAATGGTTCTCCAGCTGGACGTCCATCTGGAGTTGCACCTGTCTTTTTACCATAAACAACATTCGAAGTTATAGTCAAAATAGACATTGAATGGACAGCATCACGATATAGCTCATGTTGTTTTAATTTATTCATAAATAATTTAACGACTTCAACAGCTATTTGATCAACACGATCATCATCATTACCATATTTAGGAAAGTCTCCATTAATTTCAAAATCAATAATTAGACCTTCATCATTGCGAATAGGTTTAACTTCTGCATATTTAATAGCACTTAAAGAGTCTGCAATAATTGATAATCCAGCAATCCCAAAGCCCATAATTCTGCGAACTTCAGTATCATGTAGAGCCATTTGAACAGCTTCATAAGCATACTTATCATGCATATAGTGAATAATATTTAGTGCATCAACATAACGTTCAGTTAACCAGTCCAGGAAAAGTTCAAAATTTTCCATTACTTGCTTATACTCCAATAAATCCCCCTGATAAGCTTTAAATTCAGGGCCTACCTGAGTACCTGATTTTTCGTCACGCCCTCCATTTAAAGAATAAAGCAATGTTTTGGGCAGATTGCAGCGAGCTCCAAAATATTGAATATCTTTACCAGGAGTCATTGCTGAAACGCAGCAAGCAATACCATAGTCATCAGAAAATTTCAACCTCATTAAATCATCATTCTCGTATTGTAATGAGCTGGTATCTTTTGATACTTTTGTGCAGAACTTTTTAAATGAATCTGGTAATAATTCTGACCAGAGAATTGTTAAGTTAGGTTCTGGTGCTGGTCCTAAATTATAAAGTGTATTTAAGATACGAAAACTTGTTTTACTAACCAGAGGACGACCATCTATTCCAATCCCACCTAACACAATAGTAACCCAGAGTGGATCACCACTAAATAATTCATTATAAGCAGGAGTTCTTAATTGACGGGCAAGCCGTAATTTAATTACAAAGTCATCAATTAATTCCTGCGCTTCCTGTTCAGTCAAAGTTCCCTCAGCTAATTCTTGTTCAATATATACATCAAAAAATTCGGCAACTCTACCAAAGGACATTGCTGCACCATTATTTTCCTGAATTGCAGCCAAATAACCTAAGTAAGTCCACTGGATAGCTTCCCTGGCATTTTCAGCGGGTCTGCTTAAATCAAACCCATATGTTTCGCCAAGTCCTTTTAATTTTTTCAAAGCTTTAATTTGCTCACTAACTTCTTCACGCAGCCGAATTGTTTCTTCAGTCATTGGACTAGTTAAATTACTTTTATCTTTCTTCTTAGCTTCAATTAAACGATCAATTCCATACAAAGCAATCCTCCGATAATCACCAATTATTCTACCTCGTCCATAAGCATCTGGTAAACCAGTTATAACTCCTGAACGTCTAATTTCTCTAATCTCTGGTGTATAAACATCATAAACACCATCATTATGTGTTTTTCTATATTTAGTAAAAATTTCATCTATTTCAGGATCAAGCTTTTTGCCATAAGCTTCTGTAGCCTGTCTGGCCATTCTAATACCACCATAAGTATTAACTGTTCTTTTTAAAGGCGCATCAGTCTGTAAACCAAAAATTTTTTCATTTTCCTGATCAATATAACCAGCATCATAAGCATTAATATCAGATACAGTATTAGTATCAATATCAAGTACACCATCATTTTCTCTTTCCTGTTTCAATAAAGCCAGGCATTTTTCCCACAGCTTTTCTGTTCTTTCAGTAGCCGGAGCTAAAAAACTTGCATCATCAAGATATTCTTGATAATTATGCTGCACAAAATCGCGAACATCAATCTCTGACTTCCACTTATTTCCTGCCAGTGAATCTAATTGCATATAAATTTCCTCCTTTTGAGCTTATAAGATTATTTTGGAATTTAAAATAATTAGATAACAAAGCTTTATGATACTGATTATCATTATCTAATTCGCACATTAATATTACCAAAATTAAAGATTGCTGTCAAATCTTGAGTTAATAACTATGATTTATCCTGACCTAGTTATTCGTAGCTAATTATCTTTTATATTATTAATTGCTTATTTAAACAGAAAAATCGCCTCCTGGATAAATTTTAGTAACATCCAGGCAGGCGATTTAAAAACAAAGATTATATTTCCCTATGGTTAATTCCATATTATCTGCCAGTTATATAATCTCAAATTTTAAATTTTAGTAATTACATTATTAAGTTTAGCAGATAACCTGCTAGCTGTCAAATTATTTAATCAAGTTGAGCTGCTACTCTGCAGGGGGCTGCTTCTGCTGTAACTTTAAGCGGAAATACTAGCAGTTTAAAGCTACTGTACTGAATTAGTTTATCTAAATTACAGAGATTTTCTAGAATATAAATTCCAGTTTGAAAAAGCTGCTTATGAACTGGAAAAGGAAAATAATCTGGAGATGGAAAATCAATTCCTAATAAAGTAATTTTTTTATCAGCTAAATGTCTGGTCAAATCAAGATCTAAAGCAGGATGTTCCTGATAATACTCATTACTTCCATATTTTTGGTCAAAACCTGTATAAATTAAAACTCTATCTCCAGCTCTAATTAAACTGTCATATTGAGACTGCCAGCTAATTACTTTTTGTTCAGTTGCGTTAATTATTACAGCTCGACCGCTGAGTTGGTTAAGGGAAATATCAGCCGCAGTTAATTTACTTGCTAACATATGAGCAGGTAAGTCAAGATGCGTGCCACTATGAACTCCCATAGTTAAATTATGGTTAACATATCCATCTTCAGTCAAATTATGATCTTGTTCCACTTTTGTGCTAATATCACCTGGATAAACAGGCATGTTTTGATCAATTATCTGACTTAAATCTATTAATTTTTTTTGTTTAATTTTACTAAGATCATTTTTAGCTGATTGAATTAATTTTTTTATTTGACTCAAGCTAATCATCCTCTTTTTTAAATAAATATTTAAACTTTCCATAACCGTTTTCTTCTAACTTAGCTGCCGGGATAAATTTAAGCGCAGCAGAGTTTATACAATAGCGAAGCCCGGTTGGTTCTGGTCCATCAGCAAAAACATGGCCTAAATGTGAACCTGATTTTTTGCTTTTAACTTCAGTTCGTTGCATCCAGAGTGAATTATCTGTTTCTTCTATCAAGTTGTCTGTAACAAGCGGCTTAGTAAAACTGGGCCACCCTGATCCTGACTGAAATTTATCTGTTGAAGCAAAAAGAGCTTCTCCAGAAACAACGTCAACATAAATACCAGCTTCTTTATGATTCCAATAGCGATTATTAAATGCTGGTTCTGTAGCACCAAGCTGAGTAACTTTATATTCTAAATCATTTAATTTAGTTTTTAAATCACTTTTTTTAGAATAATCTTTTTGTTCTAACTTAACTTCAGCAGCTGGTTTAGTCTGACAGAGATTGGTACAGGCAGCTGGATCAATCTTATTTATTTTCAGAAGCTGTTCAGCTAAATGATTAGTTAAAGCTAAGTCATTTAAATTTTGCAGCAGCCATTCTTCTTTACCTTTACCAGCTAAATAGGCATTTAGTTTAGTAATGGTTGGAGAGTTTAAAAATTCATTAAAACTCATCTGGGTTAAATAATATTTTTTAAATTCTTTATGCTGCTGTAATCTGAATTTTTGATGATAGTTTTCAGCTAAATAAAATTTTTTTAGCGGTTTTATCTCTGTTTTAATTTCTTGACCAGTCTTTGTTTCCAGTTTTTCTTTAAAAGCCAGAGCTGCTTTTTGCTGACTTTGATTATGATACAAAATTTTTGAAGCATATTGCGAAGAATAAGGTTCAGCATAAGCATTATGAGAAACAAAAAATTTTTCTAATAATTCTTGATAAGAAATTTTAGCAGGATCATAATCAATCTGAATAGTTTCAGTCTGGTCACCAATTATTTGATAATTGGGATCAGTAGTTGTTCCTCCTGCATAGCCAACTCTAGTTTTAATTACACCTGGCAAAGCGCCAAAAGAAGCATCTGGCCCCCAAAAACAACCTAAAGAGAAGGTAGCTGTTTTAAATTCTTTATTTGCTAATCGCTTATCATAATTGGGATAATCAAAAGCAGATACTGGATTTATATAAATAAAAATAATAAAAGATAAGGTTAAAAAAGTTAAAAAATAATTCAATTAAAAAACCTCCTTTAGCTTATTTAAATTAAATAAAATAAAGCAATTTAAATACAATCATTTTCAATCACATCCTAACTATATCTATAATACAAATATTAACAGTTTATTAATAGTAACTAGATTACTCAAATTTGATTTGACTTTTAGTGAAATAACTAGATATTATAGTAATGGTGTGAATATAATTTCAAAATCATTTTACTTGAATAAGGTGGCGATTTTAATGAATAAATCTGGAGTTAAAAAACCAGATGTAAAACAGGCTGTAATTATCTTATTGACTGTAATTGCAGTAATTTTGATTTCAATTAGAACAGCTTTAGTTTTAGAAACAGCACTAATTTTAGGCACAATGACTGCAGCAATTTTTGCTATTTATCTTGGCTATAGCTGGCAAAAAATAGAATTAGCAATTATTGAAGGGATTAAAAATTCTTTAGGAGCAATTATTATTTTAATTATTATCGGAATGGTAATTGGAACCTGGATTTTAGCAGGAACTATCCCTACTTTAATTTTTTATGGATTGAAATTGCTTTCTCCAAAAATATTTCTTCCTTCTGCTTTTATTCTGGCTGCCATAACCTCAATTTTAATCGGTAGTTCTTTTGGAACGATAGCTACTATGGGATTAGTTTTAGTAGGAGTTGCTCAGGGCCTGAATATCCCTGAAGCAGTTACAATTGGGGCAATTGTTTCTGGAGCTATGTTAGGTGACAAACTATCTCCAATGTCTGATTCTACTAATTTAACAGCTGCTATGAGTAATACAGATTTATTTAGCCATATTAAATCAATGCTGTATGTTTCTATTCCAGCTGCTTTAATTAGTCTAGTAGCTTATACAATAATTGGCAAATATTATCTGACAGCACAAGCAGATTTGGCAACTATTAATCGGATACTTAATAATCTTAATCATAATTTTAATATTAGTCTGCTAACTTTAATCCCACCATTTATTATGCTGACTCTATCTTTTAAAAAGACTCCAGCCATTGCTTCTCTAGCTGTTAGTTTTCTGACAGCATCTTTATTGGCCATCTTAACTCAAGGAGTAAGTTTAGCTGAAATTATAACTACAGCTGCTAATGGATACCAGGCTAATACAGGCTTTACGCTAATTGATCAATTATTAACTCAAGGTGGAATTAATAATATGATGAGTACTGTAGCAATTATCATGGCAGGGACTGCTATGGGAGGTATTTTAGAAGAAACTGGTGTTTTAAGTGCTATTTTGACAGAAATGACTAAATATATCAAAAAGCCGCGAGATTTGGTCTTTATTTCACTTGGCTCAGCCTATCTAATGCTACTGGCAACAGGAGAAATGATGGTCTCAATTATTATTCCTGGACGAACACTTGCACCTGCTTATCAAAAATTAGGTATTAAAAAAAATGTATTATCTAGAACTCTAGAAACAGCTTCTACACTAGGTTGCTCTATTCTTCCCTGGGGAGTAGTTTCTGTTTATATTCAACATGTTTTAAATATAGATTTCAGCTATATTCCCTATACTTTCCTGGCTTTTATTGCGCCCATAATTGCAATAATTTATGCTATTAATGGTAAATTTGTTTTTAGAGAAGAATAAATTCTGGAGCTTAATTTATAATTTTTAGATAAAAATATTAAATCTTTAATTTTAATTAACCAGCTAACTGCAGACTTAACAAAATCTGCAGTTAGCTGGTTATATATTTAATCTGAACTATATCTATGCTGAATAAATTTAGTAAAATTAACAGTTAAATTCCATTTATCTGCTTTAAGCTGATTCAAATCAATTAATTTATTAGGATTAGTTTTAGCCGAAGTATTATTAACTTGAGCTTTATGATGACCAGCAGCTAATAAAGCGCTGGAAAAATTATAATTTAATTCGGATAATTTGCCTTGAAAGATAACTAAATTATTAAATTCAGCAGTTTTTATCTGAGCTGTTCCTGCATCATAGAGAAGTGCAATTAAAACTTCTAATTGTGAATTACTTAAAACAGAGCAAAAACGATTTAAAAAATCAACTTCACTATCTCTCTGTCGAGCTTTTTTTACTGCCTTAAATAATTCTGTTTTAACTACTGTCTCCAGTTTGAAATTTTTAATTATCCGCTTAATTTTACTTAGAGAAATATCTTTCTTTTTTAGCAAACCACTTTGATTAGTTAAAACAACTTCGTATCTACTTGTTGGTTGATAATCAATCTCTAAGCATAGACAATTGTTTTGCAGGTTATAATCACCTTTAATTTTAGTTGCTTTGCCATCAGTGTATAATTTAACTTCTGCATTTTTTACTGCTTTAAATTTAAGCTTGATCCTTCTTTCAGCTGGAATAACATCTGCATTACCAGATAATTTTTCAATAGTAAATTTTAACTGTTTAGGTTTCCAATTACTATTAAATTTAGTCCGGGCAGCAGCTGGATTTATTGCTGCTCCATCATCTTCGTATAATTCAAAACTATTATCTGCCCCTGGAAAAATATTAAGCTCCAGTTCAACTGGATTATCTGTACTTCCAAACTTGCTTGCTGCTCCCAGAGGAACAATAGCTCCTGCTTTAGCTATTACTGGAACTTCTGCTAGAGATCCGTAAACATTATGCCAACTTGCTCCTTTATAACTCTGGCCATCAAAAAAATTAAACCAGTCTCCAGCAGGCAGCCAGATAGTTTGTTTGCTTAAACTTGTTGTCTGATCAGTTGGCTCAAGAAATGGTGCTACAATAAGTTCACTACCCAGAAAATACTGATCAGGAACTGCAAAAGCAGCTGGTGATTGATCCTCATAATAAATTGGTCTAAGTAGAGAGACAGCAGTTTGATTAGCTAAATAGCTGTGTGTATAAAGATAAGGAATTAGCTGATGTCTTAACTGCAGATAAAAGCGAGCAATTTTTAATATCTCAGCTCCATGAGCCCAGGGACGCCGATCCAAAAAATCATCTTTGGTAGAATGTAAGCGCATAATTGGACTAAAAACTCCAAATTGTAACCAGCGCAGATATAATTCAGGGTCTTCTGTTCCCATACAGTGACCACCTATATCATGACTCCACCAGCTATAAAGTACATTAGCTGCTGTCGTAGTAAAATAAGGTTGAAATTTAAGCGAATCCCAGCTAACTACAGTATCTCCAGAAAAACCAATAGGATAGCGATGACTGCCTAATCCACTCCAACGTGAAAATATAAAACTGCGTTTCTTATTCTCCCGCCCCAGATCATAGTAATGTAGATGGTTTAGTCCCCAGAGAGGATCGAGTCCAGTTAAACCGCTTTGATCTCCCTGCTGCCAATCTAGCCACCAGAAATCTATTCCATCTTGTTCTTCTAATGGATGGTGTAAAAATTTAAAATAAGCATTAATAAAATCAATTTTGCTTAAATCAAAATTAATTGCCTGTTTAGATGCAGGATTGATTCCTAATGACTTAGCCATTGCAGAATATTGTTTTTCATGCGGATATACTCCATCAGCAGGATGTAAATTTAATGCAGTCTTTAAACCTTGCTGATGAAGCCAATTAATAAACTTAATCGGCTGAGGAAATAAATTTTTATTCCAGGTATAACCTGTCCAGCCAGTTGTATAATCATTTTTCACTTGATGCCAATCCATATCAATAACACAAACTGAGAGAGGTAATTTCCTTTTTTTAAATTCAAGCATTAACTCTTTTAAATCCTGAGCTGAGTATTCCCAGTATCTGCTCCACCAGTTACCGAGTGCCCACCGGGGGATCAAAGGTATTTCTCCAGTCAATTTACTAAAATCCTGCAAAATACTTTTATATTGAGTGCCATAAGCCAGAAAATACAAATCGCAATAGTCCGAATTGTTAGAACGTTTCTCAAGCCAACCTGATTCTGTAAATAGCAAACTATTACTATCATCAATTATTGTCCAGCCAGATTTAGATAAGAGTCCTTCTTCTAAACTTATTGCACCATCAATTCCATCAAGTGTTCGATGAGTTCCTTTAAAATTTTGCTGATTGCCTTCCCCATAATGCCAAATTTCCGCAGAGTCTTTTACTTTAATAGTTAAATTTTTAGAATTTAGTGTTTTTTTATTTCGTAAATAATTAAGTTTAAGTTGATTTGTTTCAATAATTAACTTTTCTTTAGTTTTTTTTATTTTAAAGTCAACTTCTGCTAAATTACGATACCAGACCAACTGACTAGCTTGATCAACAAAATTTAAATCGGTATCATATTCAATTCTGATAATTTTTTCTGTTAAAATAGTAAATCTCAAATTATCACAATAAACCAAATTTTCACTTTTAGCCCTGGGCGCTGTTTTTATTTTTAAGTATTCTGCTAATTTTTCCATCCAGTTAGCTCCTCTAAGTAAATATTTACAAACTAATAATCTATAAAAATAGTATCATAAAAGCGCTTCCAATAGCAATTATTTTCATTAAAAAAGTTAGTGTTTTTAATTTAAATTAAAAACACCAGGAAAAAATAAAAATCTAAATATTTATTCTATTTAATTAGCCAACTCAAAGTTACTATTTACTAAGTTTAATAGAGCATTAACCGCCTCTTTTTCATCATTGCCATTAGCAATAATTGTAATTGTATCACCTTTTACTGCTGCCATTGTCATAATTGAAATAATGCTTTTAGGATTATATTCTTTATTTTGATTATTATTTTTAAGTAAAATAAGTTTAGCTTCAAATTGACTGGCTAATTTGGAAAATATGCCTGCTGGTCGCGCATGAAACCCTGCTTCTGTTCGTAAAGTGAACTCTCCTTTTTTCAATTTTTTCACTCCTGTCTTAATTTTTTTTAGCAAAATTATTTAATAAATATTTTTCTGCTCCGGCAGACCAGAGTCCATTGTTTTCGGCAATAATTTTTGCTAATTTTGTAAATCTGGGATCATTTTCACCCTTTTTGGCAAAATCTTTAAGTGGAGTTAGTGCTAAATCAATCCCGGTATAAATTAATTTTTTACCACCAGGTATATCTGGTAAATTCTGAATTGTATTTGCTGCACTATTAAGTCCTCCTACATGAGTAATCATTGTAGCAGGATTTAGTTTACCTGCTGCTGACATTTTAAGAGATTCACGCATATCCTGATCATTACCACCGGTTGATCCCATAATATGAGTTGGAGAGTAATGAATATTATAAAAATTAACTTGAGCTGAGAATTGTTTATCAGTTGGACCTGCAAAGAAATTAAGACAGCCATCTTTGCCCAATATTTGATCTCCCTGCTCAGCAAGCTCTTGAACTGGAGCATAAACAAAGACATCATCAAAGCCAGTTCCATCAGTTAATTCTTTCAACCCCTGGACTACATCATCCAGCTTTGCTGTATTAACAAAATGTAATTCTACTCCCTGGCGAGCTGCTTCTTCTTCACTAAACAGACAGGCAGCTCTATCTAATCTAGGCTGATTAATATCAGTTACAACTAAAACAGCAGGTTTACGATCTGCATGTAATGCATAATCAATTGCTCCTAGTCCCATTGGACCAGCGGCACCGAGCAGGGCAGTTTTTCCTCCAGATACAATTCCCATTTTGTGAACATAATTATTACTTTCCGTATGATAAATTGCATTATAACCACCAATTATACAGGACATTGGTTCTGCTAAAGATGCTTCATAAAAGGCTTCACCTTCATATTTTAGTAAATAGCCAAGTTCCATAACTTCAGGTGGAATAATTGTATATTCGGTATTACCACCAAAATAGTGATATGAATAACCAGGTGCATAGGGACTACCTTTATAATTTAAAGCAGGCTGAACAGCAAATTTTTCACCTGAACTAAACTGATCCTGCCATTTTGCACCCACTTTAATTATTTCTCCTGCAAATTCATGACCAGTTATTGTAGGATTTGCAGCAACATCATCTGGTACTCTTTTGTGCTTTGCCCCCTGAATAACCGCTTTATATGTTGACATACAAATACTATTTGATACTATTCGAGCCAGAATTTCATCTTCTTTAATTTCTGGTAGTTCAAAATCTTCTAATCTAAGATCATTTTCACCATATATTCTAACTGCTCTTGTTTTCATTTTTATCACCTTTCTAATTAACTTTAATAAATAAACCACTAGTACCAGCAATAAAACCTGCAACTATACTTACCTGTTTTAAATAATATCCTGTCTCTTTTTAGAGAGTAAACTGACGATAAAAATAATTCAAATCAGAAGTTGTTCTTAACTTTTCAGCAGTATTTTTTTCCTCAATTACTTCTGATAGGTTAGCTAATATTTTAAGATGTTCATTGCCAACTCCTGCAATCGCAATAATAAGATAGGCTGTTTTACCATCAAAATCTATTCCATCAGGAAATTGCAAAATAGCAATACCAGTCTGCTTTATTTTCTTTTTCGCACTTCCTACTCCATGAGGAATGGCAACACCTTCCCCGATATAGGTTGACATTTCCTTTTCTCTGTCTAACATAGCATCTATATAATCAGGATCTACATAATCACTTTTAACTAATAGTTCTCCAGCCATTTTTATTGCTTCAGTTTTTTGAACACTTTTTAAACCAAGTTTGATATTTTCTTTTTTAAGAATTTCTGTGTTTAAACTGGTCTGTTGTCTAGATTTTTTTTCTGCAGATCGGCTTTGTTTATTTTTATCAGAAGTAAATCTTTCTACTAGAAGGTCATAAGCTGGTGTTTGTAAAAAATCTTGAATCGAAACATGTTCTGCCTGAGGGGCTTGATTTTTAGCTCTTTTTGTTAAATTATGATGAGTAATTACCAATTTAGCGTCAGCCGGTATTTCATCAATTGCTTTATTTATCACTTTTATTTGTGAGCCAGCTGCCCTCAGTTTTTTTCTAAGTTTACCAGCTCCCATAGCACTTGACCCCATACCAGCATCACAGGCAAAAATAATTTCATTTATTTCATCCACAGTATATTTTTTATCTGTTTTATCTATGTGTAAATCTTTACCTTTTAAATCTCTAACTTGAGATTGAGCTGATTCAAATTCCATTGTATCTCCTTTTAAGACAGATCTTTTAATTAAAATTGAAGCAATTAAAAATGAAACTAAAGTTGCTATAATTACTCCAGCTAAAACACCTAAGTAATTTCCCCGGGGTGTCATTGCTAAATAAGCAAAAATACTACCAGGAGAGGGCGTTGCTACCAGACCAACATTAAAAAGTCTAAAAGTAAAAATTCCACTTGCTCCACCCCCAATTACTGCCAAAAGCAAAGCCGGTTTCATTAAAATATAAGGAAAGTATATTTCATGAATTCCACCAAAAAAGTGAATAATTACAGCACCGGGTGCTGATTGTTTAACCATCCCCTTCGCAAAAACCCAGTAAGCTAATAAAACTCCTAAACCTGGACCAGGATTAGTTTCAAGCATAAAGAAGATAGATTTACCTGTTTCAGCTGATTGTTGAATGCCAAGTGGACTTAAAACACCATGATTAATAGCATTGTTTAAAAATAATATTTTAGCTGGTTCAATAAAAATAGCTGCTAATGGTAATAAACCATGATTAACAAAAGTATGAACTCCCATTCTCAAAACTTCATTTAAAGCTAAAACTACTGGTCCAATAACCTGAAAAGCTAAAATTGCCAGAATCCCACCAACTATACCAGCAGAGAAATTATTAACCAGCATTTCAAAGCCAGATTTTATTTTGTCTGCAAAAAGGCTATCCACTTTTTTAATTAAAAATCCACCAAGTGGTCCCATAATCATTGCTCCAATAAACATTGGGATATTAGAACCAACAATAACTCCCATTGTAGCAATTGCTCCAATTACTCCGCCTCTAATTCCTGCAACTAGGCGACCTCCCGAAAAAGCAATTAACAAAGGCAGTAAATAATTAATCATTGGTCCAACTAAGGTTGCTAGATCTTCATTTGGTGACCAACCAGTTGGAATAAATAAAGCAGTTATTAAACCCCAGGCAATAAATGCCCCTATATTAGGCATTACCATTCCACTTAAAAACCTGCCAAAGCTCTGAATGTTATTTTGAAAACTACTTTTTTTCATCTATTTTCCTCCTTATAATAGTTAACCATACTTTTTTGCTGTAAAAAATAGTCAAAATGAACAGCTAATTCAGCATAGATTTTTTCTTGATCCGTATTCTTTACAGCTGCTATAAAGTTAGAATTTTCAATTAATAAACGGCTTATTTCACTTAACACTTCTCTTCCCTGAATACTTCCTTTTAACGGTGCTGCCATTAAAATAACAACTTCAATTTCATTTTTTTCTCCCTGTTTATTTTTAAGTTCAAATTTGTATTGAGGTTTGATAATAGCTATCTTTAATTCAGTAATTGCTTTACTTTGACAGTGGAGTAACATTATTTTATTTTTTTTTAGTACAGTACTGCCTTTTTCTTCTCGTAATTGCAAATCTTTAGCTAATTGACTTATAGATTCAATTTCTGTAGTCAAAAAATAAGCAGCATCATTAATTAATTCGGCTAAATTTCTAAACTGATAGTCATTATAAATCATAAAATTGTTTAATACTTCTAAAATACCTTGATTATACTTATTAATTATTTCTAATTTTTCTGCTAAAGTTATTTTATTTCGTGGCGATATCTGGCGTGCCTGATGACTAGATAAAAAATCATTTATTTTTTGCTGCTGTATTTCTGTTAAAAGAGGACTAACTACGATTACTGGAACTTTACTTTGAGGAATATCAACTGTAGAGACTATTAAATCAAGCTTCAAATCTTCAACTAATTTATTGTCAAAAGTAAGAGCAGAAATAAGTGAACTTATTTCTATATTCTTAAACTCTTTGCTTAAACGTGATGCCAGTAAGCGAGAAGCACCAATTCCACTAGTACAGGCAACTGCGGCTCTAAATTTTTGCTGAGGCTGTCTTTTCCGTTCAACAGCAGAGCCAAGGTGCATTGCAATATAAGCTGCTTCTGACTCAGGAACAGCTATATTTTCTTCTCGAGCTAGAATTGCAGCACATTTTTGAGCAGCATTAAATAAAGCTTGATATTTAAGTTTGATATCTTCTAAAAGAGGATTTCTAATTTCAAGTTTAAGTTTTATTCTTTTAATACTTGGTTCAAGATGACGAACAAGCCCAATTAAAAGTTCTTCATCATCTTCCAGATATACACCAAGTTCAAGTTCAGCTGTTTCAATCATTTTTCTAGTTAAATAAACTAAGCGATAGTCATCAAGTAAAGAAATTTCATCATTATAAATACTACCCCTACCTTTACTTCCCATTAAGTGCATTGTAATATAAGCTATTTCTGCTTCGGGAATTTCTAGTGAAGATTGAGCAGCCATTGCTGCTACTAATTCAGCAGCAAGCGTAAATTCTCTGCTGCTTTTTATTTCTAGTAATAATCTGGAATCAATTGTAATCTGGTCTCCATCTTTAATTCTTTTAAGCGCAATCGCCAGATGAACCATTAAGGCAGCATAAGCATCATCAGCTAATTTATAAGTCAACTTATCTTCTAATTCTTTAATAAAAGTATCTAATAAGTTTATTGTATCCAGTCCGATTAAATTAAGTAATTTTTCTTGGTTGTATAATTAATGTTGTGAAGAAAAAACTGTAAATCTAAAAATATCTAAATAAAAAAGGCATTTGCCTGGCTCCGTTGAATTAAATAGTTACAACACCAAAAATTCAATAAAGGAGTCAAGCAAATGCATAATAATCTTATCACAGATTTAATGGATTTACCAGACCTAGTTGCAACAGATTTAATTAAAACGGAGGAATATTTAGTTTTTGTAGCTGACTATAAAATAGATCATGTTAAATGTCCTGTCTGCGGCAAAAAAGCAGAAAAGATTCATGATAGAAAAACTCAAATGATTCAGGATACTTCTCTTCGAGATAAAAAAACAGTTATTAGACTTG
>NZ_FOTI01000088.1 GCF_900114545.1 Halanaerobium salsuginis | reverse complement strand
ATTTAATTCAACGGAGCCAGGCAAATGCCTTTTTTATTTAGATATTTTTAGATTTACAGTTTTTTCTTCACAACATTAATTATACAACCAAAATTAATTGCTTTTGTGGAGGAGAAATTTAAATATGAAAATTATTGATCAGCAGGAAGCAGTCTGTATAATGAAAAAACTAACTAGATTAAAATTAATATTATTGGCTGGTTTGCTGATAATAATTTCTATTGGTATTTCTGGTCATCTACCTGAGCAAAATGTTTTGGCTGCTGGAAGAAAAGAAAATAATATTAATTTTACTAAAAAGTTTAATCAATTAGAATTAGCTAAAGAGAAGGAGCCAGCTGTTATGAAAATTAGAGTTAAAGCAAATGATAAAGTTATAGTTTTTGAGTTAAATAATAGTTCAGCTGCAAAATCGCTTTATGAACAGCTTCCAATGACTATTGAAGTTGAAAATTATAGTAATGATGAAAAAATTTTTTATCCAGATCAAAAACTTGATGTTTCAGATACCCCACTTGCACAGGCAAGTCTAGGGACTCTAGCCTATTATGCTCCCTGGGGTGATGTAGTTATGTTTTATGCAGATTTTGGTTCAGCTTCTGGATTATATGAATTAGGCCAGGCAATTTCTGGTCAGGAAAATATCTCTTCTCTATCTGGAACAATAAAAATAGAATCCTTTAAACAATGAATTAAAAGTGTCAACTTTTAATTTAATTTTACTATTGCTGCTGTTATAAACAGTAGTTTAGAAAGTAGTAAAGCTGCTTTGGATTTTAGCGATGTAGTTAACTTGCAAAAATTATCTATTGCAGTTGAAAGACCAGCAGAGGCTGGTTGTAAAATTAAATTAGTTAAAATAATTAGGAGGTAAAAAATTGAATTTAGATTTTACTTATAAAAATCCAACCACAATCCATTTTGGTAAAGATTCTTTAGATAAATTAACAGAGGAATTAGCTAATTATGGAGACACAATTATGCTGGCATATGGAAGAAGTTCAATTAAGAAAATAGGACTTTATGATCAAGTTATTGATATTTTAAAAGAAAGTAATAAAAACATTGTTGAATTATCAGGGATTATGCCTAACCCAACTTATAAAAAAGTTGTAGAAGGGGCAAAACTTGTTAGAAAAAATGAAGTTGATTTAATTTTAGCTGTTGGGGGTGGCTCAGTTATTGATTGTGCAAAAGCTATTGCAGTAGCTGCCTATTGTGAAGATGATCCCTGGCAGAAATATTGGATTGATTTTGAGCCAATCTCTAATCAAGTTGTTCCAGTAGCATCTATTCTTACTTTAGCTGGTACAGGTTCTGAAATGAATGGGGGCTCAGTTATTACTAATGAAGCAGTCAAATTGAAAATGGGAAGAGTTTTTCCGGCTGAGGTTAACCCTAAATTCTCAATTTTAAATCCTGAATATACCTTTTCTTTACCTAAATATCAAATGGTAAGCGGAATTTTTGATATGATGTCTCATTTAATGGAAGCATATTTTTCTAATGAAGATGATGTAACAACTGATTACTTAATTGAGGGATTGCTGCGTTCTATTATTAATAGTGCTAAAATAGCAGTTGAGAACCCTAAGGATTATGAAGCAAGAAGTAATTTGATGTGGAGTGCTAGCCTGGCAATGAATCCTCTAATGGGATTAAGTAAAACTCAGGACTGGCAGGTTCACATGATTGAGCATCAAGTTGGAGCTTATACAGATTGTGCTCATGGAATGGGGCTGGCGGCAGTTTCTCTACCTTATTATAGAAAAATTTATCAAGCTGGTCTGGATAAATTTGTTCGTTTTGCAATTCAGGTCTGGGATATCGAAAAAGCAGGTAAAACAAAAGCAGAAATTGCTCTTGCAGGTCTTGATGCCCTGGAAGAATTTACTCAAGAATGTGGAATTGTGATTAATTTAAAAGAACTCGGAGCAACAGAAGAAATGCTGCCTAAAATTGCTGAATCAACTATTATTACTGGTTCTTACAAAAAGTTAACCACTGAAGAAGTATTAGAAATTTTAAAAACTGCTTATACTGCTTAAAGATAACTTTAAATTAAAAATATTGGTTCTTTGACAAATGTTGTGAAATCTAAATAGCACCGTTTGAATCATGTTATCTCTTTGTTTTTTTGAATTACTCTTAAATA
>NZ_FOTI01000085.1 GCF_900114545.1 Halanaerobium salsuginis | reverse complement strand
TGCATATACTAAACTAAAAGTATACCAAAATTAATGGTCTGCTAAACGAAAAATGTACCATTCTATCACCGCCTCCTGTATAATTGATTTAACCACAAATCATATTATGCGGGAGGTAAGAAAGGTGATAGAAATGGCACAATATAATTATATTAGATTTTTGTATTTTAATCAAAAGAAAAGCAAAAGAGCTATTGCTCGGGAAACTGGATTACACCGAGATACGATAACCAGAGCAATTGAGAATCCAGAGCAAAAGTACAGACTAAGTACTGAAAGACCACAGCCAGTAAATGGAGATTTCAAAGATCGAATAAAAGAAATGGTTAAAGCTAACCATGAAGCTCCTAAAGGTCAAAAACTAACAAAACTTAGGATGTATGAATTAATCTGTGAAGAAGATTATCCTGGCAGCTACTCTTCTTTCACATATCAGTGCAGAAAATCAGAAGATGAACTACATATTCACCAGCAGGAAGCATACCTTAAATTAGTTCCAATTAGCGGTTCGCTCCAGGTAGACTTTGGTGAAGTATACTCTGTTAAAAAAGGTGTCCCTGTCAAACAGCATGCTTTCTGTGCTAAATTATGTTCTGGGAAAGGTGAATTTGTAAAAAGCTATCCCAGAGAACAAACAGAATTCTTTTTTGATGGCCTCACTTCGGCTTTTAAGTTCTTTGGTGGTATACCTAAAAAGATAATTTTTGATAATCTTAAACCTGCTGTTAAAAAAGTACTTACAGAACAGGAGCGTATACTGCAGGAGGAATTCATTAAGTTCCAGTCTTTCTACTGCTTTGAAGCAGAGTTTTGTGGACCTGGTAAGGGGAACGAAAAAGGCTTAGTTGAGAACTTAGTTAAGTATGTCCAGAATAATTACTTTTTACCCAGACCAGAGTTTATCAGTTATGAGGATACAAATCAGATGCTGATTAAAAAATGTTTAAAAAGACTGAGAACTAAAAAGCATCTTGGTGAAACCTGGGAGAAAAGGCTCCTTGCTGAAGACTTTCTTCCCTTAAAAGAAATTTATGAATATGCCCGAATTAAAGATGTTAAAGTTAACAGCTATCAGCTGGTTCACATAGATACTAACCGCTATTCTGTACCGACTGAATATGTTGGCAAGAGGCTGCAGGCTAAGCTTTATCCATTTAAAATCAAGCTTTTATACAAAGATAAAGTTGCTGCTGAGCATGAGCGATTATTTGGTAAGAACAAAGAAAATCTTAATCCCTATCATTATCTGAGCCTGATTAGAAAAAAAGCAAGAGCTTATGAACAGGCCAAAGTGATACAGGACTGGGATCTACCACCTATTTATGCTGAGTATCATAGAATGATTCAGGCTCATCTAAGATCTAAATCTAAGGGAACCAGAGAATTTATTGATATATTAAAGTTGACCAGAGAACATTCAGTAAAAACTATTGCTAAAATACTAAAAGAACTGGATCAGAAAAACAGATACAGCTATCAAGATGTATTAAGTGTACTTCGCTGTCAAATTCAGTGTACCAGTGGTACAGAGTATTTAGCAGATGAAATCTTAAAAGATTTAAATATTGATCACATCCACACCACTTACCTTCCTTTAAGTGAGTATGATACTTTACTAAGAAGGGATGGTGAGATAAATGGATGATAAATTGAAAGAAAAACTAAAGTTCTGTCGTCTACCAGGTATGGTAGAATGCTATGATGATACCTTAAAAGAAGCTAAAGATAACAACTTGAATCATGAGCAATTCTTCAATAATTTAGTTGAACATGAAGTCATCATGAGAGAAAACAACAGATTTAATAGGCTATTAAGACAGGCTAAGTTCCCAAGTCTAAAGACAATCGAAAAGTTTAATTTTTCTGATGCTCCTTTTATATCAAAAACAGAAGTTATGAAACTATTTAGCTGCAAATTTATTGACCAAAAAACCAATGTCCTGTTTTTAGGATCTCCAGGTACTGGAAAGTCGCATTTAATGGTATCTATAGGTGTTGAAGCCTGCAGACAGGGTAAATCAGTTGGATTCTTTACTGCAGCTAGTTTATGCAATCAATTAATTGAAATGCAGGAAGAACAACAGCTGCTGAAATTCTTAAAAAAGATTAACAAGTTTGATTTATTACTTATTGATGAATTAGGCTTTGTTGAACTATCAAATCAGGCTACTCAGTTAATGTTTCAGATCTTTTCTGAAAGATATGAAAAGGGATCCATATTTTTAACCAGCAATCTTGAATTTGCTGAATGGGCTAAAGTCTTTCATGATGAAAGAATGACTGCTGCAATTATTGATAGATTAATTCACAACAGCAAAATTATGTTATTTAATGGACCAAGTCATCGACTTTTAGACCAGCAGAAGAAAACTAAAAAAGACCAGTAATTCAACTACCTAAGGAGATAACTTCTTCTCCTTCTTTTTTAGCTAGGTGGTACACAATTCGATTGGTAGGGTGGTACATTTTTCGCTTGACAAAAGCA
>NZ_FOTI01000011.1 GCF_900114545.1 Halanaerobium salsuginis | reverse complement strand
AATGTTAGTCAGTCTAAATTAAATCTTTTCTATAGAGCTAAAGGAACAGTAAAACGCTGGGAACAACACATTATTAACTATTTTAAAACTAGAATAACCAACGGATTTGCTGAAGGATTAAACAACAAAATCAAATTAATCAAAAGAATTGGCTACGGTGTTCCCAAAGTTGAAAACTTAAAACGCCGAGTATTTTTATCATTGCTAAGTATTTAAGAGTAATTCAAAAAAACAAAGAGATAACATGATTCAAACGGTGCTATTTAGATTTCACAACATTTGTCAAAGAACCTTCTATCTTTATTATTTATTAATAAAACTATAGTTAAAAACAAAAATAAATCAAAGAAAAAAGATAATCCCGTACCAAAATTCATTTTTTCATTAAGAGAACTAGTTAAATATCTGCCATATCTGCCAGGTAAATATTCATTAACCTGGTAAATAAAATAACCAATGAAATCTAATTTTTGAAGTACAAAAGATACAAGAATCAAAGATACAATTTGCCACTTCTTAAAATTTATGTTCAAAAGAAAATAAAAAGGAATAATAAATAAAATAGATTTATGAAACAAAAAACCAATAAAAACACATAATAAAAACTTCTTTAAATTTCTTTTAATTATATATTTTATCGAATAGAAAAAAAAAGCTATTGCAATATACTGCCTAATTGCTGTAAAACTCTGAAAAAATAGTTGAAAATTCGTAAAAAATAAAAAGAAAGATAAGAACCAGTTTTTACTAAACTTACTTACTATAATAAAAATTAATAATATTGTTAAAAGAGAAGACATAAAAATAACAACTGAAAATGAAAGATTCAACTCATATACTATACGGTTAAGATAATAATATCCTTTTTCTAGTCCATCTAGCAAATTATAATTATTAAAAAAAAATTCATAACTGGAATAGTCTCTACCGACTTTTTCTCGCAAGCCAGAAACAAATAGCAAAATCGATATTGGTCCAATAAAAAAAAATAATTTTTTTACCCTTTTGTTTTTTGTATAGTGAATTGGAAAAAAAGAAATTAAACTAATAAAAAGAATTAAAAAATAAAAACCCATATTATCTCACCAACTATATCTTATTATTCAATATTTTAAATAGATTTGACATTTGACTAGTCCAAGTTAAGTTATTTTTTACATATTCTCTAATTTCATAAGGAGTAACTTCTAATTTTAAATAGAAATCTATAATCTTCTTAAGATCGATAATACTTTCATTATGTGGAACTCTATAAACAAAATCCTTTTTATCAAAATCATTATTCTGTTCTGAATAAAACATAGGTAACCCACGTGCTGCATATTCTATGTTTTTTAAGGCTTTCACTTTTGTTATATTTTTTCTGAAATTAGCTAGACAACCTATTGCTATGTCAGATTTTCTAAAAATCTTATCTAAATCTTTACCATCTTTATAACCGTAAAATGTTACATTTTCTTCAATTTTATATTTTTGAACAATACTTCTTAAATTCTTAAGGTCACTTCCATCTCCAACTATATGTAATTTTATATCAATCTTATTATCTTTATTAATATAATATTCGCCTAAACTCTTAAGAATACGATCAACACCATGCCAGTAAGCTAAGCTAGAAACAGAAATCATATGTATTTTATTTCTATTTTTATTGTGTTGAACTTTTGCTAGTGGAATATTATCTAAAATCACACCATTACTTATTTGAAGTGTTTCTATATCAAATATATATTCATGATCTGAAAATGTTACTATTTTATCAACATATTTCTTAAGTTTTTTTCTGTAAAATTTATCAAATAAAACATATAAGTATTTTATAGAAAATTTATTTGTCTTTTTAAACTCAAAATCATATGGGTATGTAGGAATTTCAATTAAAACTTTTATATTCATTTGCTTTTTTAGTTTTTTTAAAAAAGAAACAAAAAACATATCTGCCATAGGATATCTAATATATATTAAGTCAGAATTTTTTTTCGCAATATACTTTAATATATATTTGTATTTGAATATTTTTTTCATGACTTTATTTGCAAATTTAACATTTTTACCATTATTAAATTGTAGAACATCATTTTTAAAAAAAGCATAATCCACAGCAAAGTTATTATTTTTAATTCCTGTAATTTGCGCTTTAATCTTTTTAGCTACACCAGAATTTTTTTTATTTCCAACATCATTGAACGCTAAATAAAAAATTTTTTCACACATTATCTACATTCTCCAATAATTATACATTTTCTCAGCTTCAACCTTATCAAAAATAGATTTAATATCAATAAACACAGGCCTATCAATATTATCTTTATAAAACTTTTTAAACTCTTCAAGTTCCATTTCATTGTACTGATCATGATTAACAGCAACAACAACAGCATCTGCATCAGTAATATCATTAATATCCTGAATCTCAATTCCATGTTCTCTAACTGCCTCTTCTGGATCAGCAATCGGATCAACAACTTTAACATTAACATGATATTCTTTCAATCTATTAATTAAATCTGCAACTTTGCTGTTTCTTAAATCAGGTACATTTTCTTTAAAAGTTAAACCCATAACGAGAACTTTAGAACCATTAACCTTCACATTTGACTCAATCATCTTCTTCACAATTTTTTCAGCAACAAAATTAGACATCTGATCATTAATCCTGCGACCATTTAAAATAAGCTGTGATATGTAACCAAGTTCTTCAGAGCGATATGTTAAATAATAAGGATCAACACCAATGCAGTGCCCACCTACAAGGCCGGGATAAAAATTAAGAAAGTTCCATTTGGTTCCTGCAGCTTCTAAAACTGATTGAGTATCAATATCCATCTTATCAAAAATCATCGATAGTTCATTCATAAAAGCAATATTAACATCACGCTGAGAGTTTTCAATTATTTTTGAAGCCTCTGCAACTTTAATTGAATGTGCTCTATGGACTCCCGCTTTAATGATACTCTCATAAACTTCAGCAATAACTTCTAGACTTTCCTCATCCATACCAGAAACAACCTTAACAATGGTTTCAACAGTATTGACTTTATCACCGGGATTGACTCGCTCAGGTGAATAACCAACTTTAAAATCTTCACCACAGACTAAATCTGATTCTTCCTCCAGAATCGGCACACAAACTTCTTCAGTAACTCCTGGATAAACTGTTGACTCATAAACAACAATTGAACCTTCTTTTAAGTTTCTACCCACTGTTCTACTTGCACATGTTACCGGGTCTAAATCTGGTACATTATTTTTCCCAACAGGAGTAGGAACAGCTACAATATGAAAATCAGCTTCTTTTAAATCATTCTCATCAGCAGTATATTTTATGTTTGAAATTTTAGCTAGTCGATCTTTACCGATTTCATTTGTTGGATCTTCCCCATTTTTGTATTTATTTATCTTCTCTTGATTGATATCAAATCCTATTATATCTATCCCATTTTCAGCAAACGCCACAGCTAATGGTAGACCAACATATCCCATTCCTGTAATTGCTATTTTGATGTTGTTTAAGTTTTTTTTATCCATTTAATCTCCCCCAAGCAAAAATTCTTATTTAAAAATCATAAATTTATTTAATTTTACAGTTTTAGCTTTTGAAGTGTTTTTAACTCTATTTTGATTAAAGTTATACCAGATATCCTCATAAATTATACTGTACTTATTTAAATTATAGCCGCTGGGATGATAAACCCCACCTAAATCATTTTTTATTCCATTATTATTTCTTATTCCTCTTGAGAAAAAGATGCTACCAGTAAATAAAATATTAACTTTTTGATTTTGACTATTTATTGTTCTAACTAAGGTCATAATTTTAGATGAAATACAATTACCTTTTGAATCTTCCTTATTTACTAACATTAGGTCATGAACATTAAGTAAATATTCAGCGAATTCAATAGGACTAATTTTATTTCCTCTTAGCCAGGCTAAGATTTCTAATGATTTACTGCTGCTTCCAGATAATAAATTAAAAATCATCTCCAAACTTGACTGTATTTTAATCCAATCTCTGACTAAAAAAGCGACTTCATTAAATCCATTATATAAAGTATTTTGAAAAGGTGTATTAGTTGTTATATCTACAGCTAATTTTTTATTGCCGAGATTTTGTTTGAAGGGTCTTATCCCAATTATTAGCTTGAATTCATCACTTTGAGCATGAATATTAAATTCATTTTCAAAATCATTAATCCAAGTCATTTGAATTATCTCCTTATTAGTGAGTACAGTAAACTATAAATATTAATTTAATTATCAATAATTTTAAGTTTTAAAATGTCTTTACGGTATCGATTATTTTTAAACCCTGCCATAATTTTTTCAATATCTGTTTCTATCCACACCTTGATTTGATCAGTATAAAAGTCATCATCTTTAAATTTCAACTGCACTTTATAATCATCTACATCTCCTCATAATACCTCTCCAAAACCTCAGCGGCATCCCGCAAACTATTCTGCATAATATGATAATCGCCATCATTCAGCTTTAAATGACCAACTAAAAGATCATTGTCATTATCAGTTGCAGAAAATAAATGTGTTGACTTGTACAAAAACTGAGGTTCCTCTAAAAACAAAGTCTCCTCATCGTTGAGAAGCACATTATAAATAACCCCATCAACAAGCTCTCCATCCTGCCAGGTGCCTTCTTTAGTCTTAATTCTATCATAAAGGTATTCCACACCCTGACCATTTCTCTGATGATTTGCAAAGTCACCATCGTAGATCAAAGTTCCTTCAAAATTAAAGATTTTAGCTTCACCCTCAACAATTCCCTGCTCATCAAACTCAGCCTCACAGATTTTCTGACCTTCACCATCATAAACTCTAAACAGATCATTTCCTTTTTCTAGAATCACATTTCCATCACGATTTAGAATTTTATCCTTACTGTAAATTTTCGCTTTATCGTCAGGTGCCAAAATATTATAGAGTTCGATAACCTCTTTATTTAAAAGATCAAAAACAGAATTTGACTGTTTTAGGTGATATTGAAAGGTAGAATAAACAGGTATAGTAATCAATTCCATCAGCTCATCAACAGCAGGACGAACAACTGGATAGTTATCATCCCTCTCCAGTTCATAAATCTTTTTGAGTTTATCAATTATTCTATTGAGCAGTATAAACTATTCATTACTCAGCAAGGATTTGATTGAATTAATCCTGCTAAAAATACTATCGTTAATATCCACAAAATCAAAACTATCCCAGAATGTTTCCTGCTGACTATTAAAAACCTGAGTAATTGCTCGCTCAAAAAAGAAAAAGACCATCTCTTTGTTCTGCTTCTGCTGCCTTGCTTTCTCTCTTCTCTCCTGCTCTTTTTCAAATCGAAACAGTGAAATCGCAATGATAGCTGAAACCATAATACTAATAATTGAAAGATATAAGCTGAGATAACTATTTAGTTGTATTTCTGCAAAAAATTCTCTCCCCGAATTGAAAGAAAGAAGTGAAAATATTTCAGGAAGATAATTCATCACAGAAAAAAGCAATGGGATTAGCAGAACGGGAAATATTATTATTAAAATTGCTGTTAAAATAATTTTTAGAAACAAAAAATCACCCTCAAAGTTCTTTCATCCCAGCTACTAATCTCTCAAGATTATCCAATGCCTCTTTGGTCCCAATAACTGCATCTTCTAAATCCCGTTCTAGTTCGCGACCAGCTGTCCTAGGATATTTAGAGGAATAATCAGCATCATTTCTATAATCTCTTAATTCACTAAGTGTTTCTCCAATATCCTTTTTTATAGAATTAAGCCGCTTCCCATATTCTAAATCAAAGCGGTTAGTATGTTTTAGTTCATTAATTAAACAACTGTGAGAATTACCGCTATCTTTTAATTGAGACTCAGTTAAGAGTTCTGTTTCAATAGCGAATTTTTTGCAGAAATGATATAACCCGTAATAAGCTCTGCTAATTCCTGTCCTGATTAAATATTCATTTCCCTGACTAAAATCACCATTACTAAAAATTTCTTCTGCATAATCAATATAATGTTTCCAGTCAAAAATAAAATCAGGTGACATGAAAAACAATCCTCCCATTAAGGTCATCATTGTGTTCAAAATACCAATCATATTTAAACTTTTTGAATTTAGCCCTGGCTTCCGTAACAGACAACTCCGAAGTATTTATATAAACAGCCAGATAATCAAAGTCAGCAATCTCAGGATCGGATTTTTTAACCAGAGCAAGATCCATAGTGTCAGCAAAAATTTCATTTATTTTTTCAGCTGCTTTTAATAAGAAGTTTACAAACTTGCTTTTATCATGCAAATAACTAAAAATCTCAACAGGGTTTTCTAATTGATAGATAATTTCTATTGCTTCCAGTTGATAACCGCTTATTGAATCTGACTGGCCCAGACAGCCAGTAAGCTGATGTCTAAAATGTTTTATCAGATCCACACCAGTTTGTCTAATAACTTCAAGAGAAGTATTTTTATTATAATAATCATCTTTCGCCAGTTCATTTTTTCCTTTTTCATATTCAACAGTTTTAGAAGAAGGTAAAGAATTCAAGCCAGATATGCAGTCTGCAATCAAATCTGAATTTCGTTGATTTGAATTATTAAAACTATCTAAATTTAAAGTTGTCATCACAGCCATAACTAATCCCTCCTCTTAAACCAATACTTTTCTAAACTGTTCTTCAATCTTCTGAACAGATTTTAGAAAGAATTCTCCACAAGATTCTAGCGAAAGTTCTCTGTCCTCATCTTCAACTAAATTGAGATCAACTGTAATTCTAAATTCTTTTCGTTCAATCCCTTCTGGCGTATTAATTTTAGTCCAAAAATTTGCTTTCTCTTCGATAAAAGTTTCTTTTTGCAGCCAGTGTAAGTTAAACTGTTCAGTATCTTCAAATTTCTCTTCTTTCAAGTAATTATATTTTAAATATTTAATGGCTGAGTCAGCAAACTCAACCTTTTCTGTGGCATATCGCCCTAGCCTTTTAAGCTTCCAATTAAACTCATTATATATTAGATCAGATAAGGTATCTAATATACTATTTGCTGTTTCAAATTTGTTTTCATCATCTCCAGTAATTATTAGAGTAGCCCGTTGAAAACTTATTTCTAATTTGATAGTTTCATTTTTATTTTGCATAATAATCCGTGGTATTTCTGGTGGTGCATCTTTTACTGGAAGTACATATGGTTCTCCATCAAATACTGATATATCTTCCTGAATTTTACTGGCGACTTTTAAAGAATTATCTGTATACAGTTCGCCAAAAAACAATACTGTTGTTACCTGTTCTAAATTAGTTTTAATTTTTAACACCTCCAGAATTTAATCTTCGTCTTATATTAATAATTCAATGTTGATGATAAATCACCTGCTAAAGCAAGTCATAAATCACAATTTTAATCAGATGGATAATACACCATCCGACCACCAATTGCCAGTCCTTTCTGATCAACAAATTCTTTAATATCCCAAGAATCATCAATCTCAGCTTTCAGGTCATCACTCAGCTCAAAAGCCGGCTCACCAATTTCTGTTCTACAATCAGCAAGTTTAGTCAGCCACCACTCTTTAGATTTAGTTCTACCAAAACTCTCATAAACTTTAGCAAAGCTATCTTCGCTAAAAGAATCTCCAGCCTTGATTTCATCAATCAGCCCACTTAAAAGCTCCATAGACCGATCATGGAAAAGTTCCCTGCCGCCATCAAAAAGTTCATAAATTTCTGCTGCAAATTCAGGAGTTCTTTTGAAATGAAATTTTTTAAAGTCGTGGTCAGCTACTAAATCATAATTAACTAAATCATCGAGATCACCTGACTGCATAGTATCAATAAAATAGCCTCTCTGCTTATAACAGCGGGTAAAAGGTTGGTAGCCAATTGGAAGAACTCTATTAATATCAGCTGCAGATTCTGGATTCATTAAAAGATCATCAGTTTTTCTATATAAGACAGCATATTCCCCATATTCTTCTAGATCCCTTTTAGTAATCGGCCTATATTTACCATTCCCTACATGTCTGCAGCCGGCAAAAAATAATGCTACTGCAAGATCATCGGTTATATCAAGATACTGAGTATCAATTCCATAGTGCTGGGCTATTATATAAGCAAATACTGTACCAAAGTTCCATTCCCTAACCTGTTTAAATTGAGTTATTAAGTCTAAAAATGATTGTATTTTTAATTTTGCTTTGAAAAATTCAACTTTTCTTTCTTCTTCAGTTTCTAAATCGGCAAGTTTTCTTCCCAGTGATGATCTGCATTTTGAATCATCTTGACCCCGGCTGTAATCTTCAACTTCACCGCGATAGAAAGTTTTATTGCAGTAGTTATTTCCATATTGGACTACTATCCCGTGAGGATATTGAACAATACTGCCGTTTGTATGAAAGTCAGCATATAGGTCTTCTCTGGGATTACATCCTAATGGAAATGGATTTGAATTATCTGCTGAATTCCTCCTGGCAGCAGTGATAACTTCATTTCTCTCTTTATGTTCTTTCTGGACTGCCATTATTCTTTTTAGTTCATCTAGTTCTATTATTTTTTTAGTCATTTATGACCTCCAGAAAGGATTAAGAGATTTTAAGCTTCCATTATTATTTTTTTAGCTGTCTCACTGGCAAAATCAATCAATATATCTTTAAGTCCAGTTGCTAAGCCTTTACCTACTTTAGTCAGATAATATTTTACTTTTTGACTTGCCAATTTAGTTCGTGGACTATCAGTAATAATATCATCAATATTGTTTTTTAAAGCTTCTTTTTCCTCTGACGAAAGTTCTTCCATGAAATCGACATATTCTTTAGCAGCCATTATCTTCTTTGTTGTCCATGGATATGGAGAACCACAATTATGACAATAAGATGGAACTTCATATTCTGAAAGAGTTGCTATATTATCATAATGATATTTCCCTTTAATTGCTTCGCCACAATCTGGACATTCCGTTATAGTTTTTTCTCACATTTATCACAATACTTTTGGTTATTATGAGGAGAATCTTGATAATAACTATTAATTAAATGACCATTAAGACAAATTTGTGCGGTATCCTGCCATCCCATACTATCGCTCCTTACTTCTTAATCTTCGTCTAGTTCAATTATATTTTGAAAATATTCTGCACCATGATTTTCACACCAGTGACTTTCTAATTTATGAGCTTTATCAAAATCAAAAATATTATCATCTTCTAAATTAATTTCTTCCCATAAATAAGCTTTTTCGCCACCAGGACAGCCGCAGGAATATAGAACAAGATCATCTTCCAATTTACTAAAATAGCGATCAGAGACTAATAGTTCAGAATGATTACTTTTACTGGCTAGTTTAGCAGCCATATTAACCGGTTTCCCAGCCCAGACTTCATTTTGCCTATCTGTTCTATCATCATATTTTTTGAGTCCTACTTTTCTAACCAATACAGTTTTTTGATCAATCCCCAAATGACAACCTATATCTAAATCTGTTTTATCTTTAATTTTTGGAACAAAAATATTTTCTGCAAATGTTTTAACATTTATTGCTGAAGCAAAAGCAGTATAAACTTGATTTTTGTTAAATAAAGCAAAAACTCCATCTCCTTTTACATCTATATACGGAGCATCTATTTGATGAAATAACTTAACTATAGTATTTGTAAACAATTGATAAGCACCAGCAGTACTTTGATCATGATTTTTAGCGCTTAGTTTTGTTGAGTTTATCATATCTGCATATACACATATTACATCAGGTATCTTGTTCCAGTGGCCTTCATTTTCAATTGGAATATCTTTAGTTTTTGGAATAGAATTAACCTTAGTAATAGATCTTCCATTATTGTAGATTTCTAGCTGCTCATCAATAATTTCATTATATTCAGATGGGATTTGTGTATCATCCATTTTTGTCTCCTTTACTTTTGTCATAAAGCCAGAACCCAATAAAAACTAAACCCATGGGAGGTAATATTCCTGTAACAAATAAATATAACGCCCATTTAAATAATTTATATTTATTATCAGCTATTCTAGAATTAGTTACAATTTGCTCAGCATAATCTTCAGCGTAATCTATGTTTTCAAAATCCTTAATTGCTATTTTTTAGTTAAAAGATCTAAATATTCATTGGGAGTTAAATCTTTGATTACAGAGAAAAACAAAATATTCTTATCTTGATCTATTTTTTTAGAAGAGACTTTATCCTGCTTATCTTTAGATAATACTGGGATAAAAGATAATGAGGAAATAACCATTGATATAATTAAAAAGCTTATAATCCATAAAAAGTAATAGTTTAAAACTTTAAGTGAGCTAGATTTTGTAAAAAGGCTAAAAACACCTATTAATAAAGCACTGTCTAATGCTATTAAAGCACCATTCTTGCTTTCAGCAAATTTTAGCCACTGACTTGTGTGATTATATGCTTTTTCTAATTCATCAATAAGTTTGTTCATGATTACACCTTTATTTTACGGCATTTTTTAATCTCTTAATTTGCTCAAAATATTCCTTGCCATCAACAACTAAAAAGATCGCTGAATAAGCAACAATCCCAGTAATTACACTAATAGCTAATTGGATTGGCATTTGTTCAATATTTGGTGATACTAGATAAGTTTTTGTTAAATAAACAATTATCATCATGAATAGAGTATATAAAAATGGTTTTTTAATAAAACTAACTAATTCTTTTAAACGCATATTAATTAAGTTCCCAGTTATATGCATGCTAATCCAAAAAGTATAAAAACTAACAATTGTTACTCCATAAGAAACACCTATAATCCCCCATCTCATACCAATTATCATAGCAATCGCCAAATTAACAATTAAGAAGAAATTAAATTTAAAAGAAATATCAGATCTTCCCTGAGATAATAGTACAGTCCCAACTGTTGTTCCAATAGATTGAACAGCTCCAGTTATACTTAAAATCTGAATTAATATTATAACCGGTATCCAATTCTGACCATAAACTGTCAATATCATTTCAGGAGCTACAATAAATACCCCCCCCATCATAGGAAAAGTAATTAAGGCAATTAAGCTTAAAACATTAAGATAATATTTTTTTATAGATAGTTTATTGTCTTTAATTTCAGAAAAAGCAGGTAAAAAAGTGTTATTTATCACCCCACCGATTTTCCTTACTGGAACAAGCATTAACTTATATGCAAGAGTATAATATCCTAATGCTTCAGAACCTAAAAATCTACCAATCAATAAATAATCTAGATTCCTATTGAAATAGTTAATTATACTGGTCCCAAAAACATAAACACCGAAATTAAGCAAATCCTTTATAGTTTTAAAACTAAAAAATATACTAGGAATCCATTTGTGATAAATTGTTATTAATAAAGTAACAATAATATTTTTAGCAATAAATCCATAAACTAATGCATGAACACCAAAATTGTTTAATGCTAATATTATTGTAATTAAACCATATAAAATTGTCGAAAATATATTGATATTAAATAGTTCTTTAAACTTCATTTCTTTTCGGAGTATGCTTTGTTGTATAAAAGAAAATGAGACAATGGTAAATACGATAGAAATTAACTTTAATAATTCAGTTAGATCAGGTTGATTAAAAAACAATGCTATCAAATTAGAACTAAAATAAACAATAGCTGTCATAGTAATTCCAATTAACATATTAAACCAGAATAGTGAAGACAATCGTTTCTGATTTAAATTTTCTCCTTGAATTATTGCTGGAGCTAAACCAAATTGATTCATCATATTAATTAAAGCAATAGTAGTCTGGATCATTCCCATTACCCCAAATGCATTTGGGGTTAATAACCTCGCTAAAATTGCTGTTATCACAAAGTTTAAACCAGTTAATGAAACACTAGATAAGCTATTCCAAATTGCGCCCCAAAAAGTTTTTTTCTTTAATGACATTTAATTACTCCTAATAAATTTAGTTTATAAAACTTTTAAATTTGTTTTTAGTTTTTTCATATTTATTACCCAAAATTAATCTTAAAAATTTAATCAAAGCCGATTTACTTAAATATTTAAATGCTAAAAAAGGAAATCCTAATCTAGTTAGCAAACTTGTATTATTCCCAAATTCTATATTTTTTAAAGCTTTTAAATAGTGGCTAAGCCCTTTAGATAAATACATTTGATACCGAAAAGTCTGAACATCTAACATTTTAAGTTCTAATTTACTTCTCTGAAATGAAGTTATATTAACAAGTTTCTTATAATTATCAAATATCTCTGATATTAAACCATCCTCATTGTAACCCCAATCTTTATCTTCCTGAAGAGCTTCTGTAACTTTTACAGGGTAATCGGTAAAATGCCAAGTTTTCCCCTTTAAGCAATTATAAGCAACAAAATAAATTTGTGGATATATATTATTCACTTTATTTTTATTATAAGTTGATAAAATCATATTTCTTTTGAAAATTAAACCACTTATTTGATGTCCACGCCAAGAATTTTTCAAACAATTATTAAATCCTTTATTGTATATTTTTGAATTGACATTTAAGTCTCTTCCAGAATTAAGAATATCGCCATCAGTTGTAATAGTCTGTGTGCTGGGTATAACACAATATATTTTTCTATTAGCTTTTAATTTACAAACAGTTTCAACTAAATAGTTCTCATTTATATAGTCATCATCACCTAATGTCATTACATATTCACTTTCAGCTTTATCCAAAACAAACAAAACATTCTTTTCTAAACCTAAATTATCTTCTTGATGATATATATCTATATTTATTTTATTTCTTTTCAAAAATAGGTTTGAAATACTTTTAGTATTATCATTAGAACAATTATTAGACACAATAATTTTAATATCATTAACCAAATCATTATCAATTATAAATTCTTCAAGCATATACAAATTTTTTTCTAAAAATTCATCTCTATTATAAGTAGGAATTAATATTGATAATAACATTAAAAGTTTAGCTCCTTTATATAATTATGCCACCAATTTATTGTATCTCTTAACCCAGATTTTATTTTAAAGTTTGGATTCCATCCTAATTTTTTGATTCGACTATTATCTGAATAAAATTCAATAGTTTCACCTTTTCTATAAGATAAAGCACCTAATTCAAACTCACTTTTTGGTAAAAATTCTTCAACCAATTTAACAATATCTTTAATTAATATTTGTTTGCCTGTACCAATATTAATTATTTCATATTCATTGAACTCATTATATTTATTAATTAAAACGATGAAAGCATCAATTAAATCGTCAATATATATAAAATCTCTACTTTGTTCTCCTGCAGTAAGTTCCATTTTTTCTCCTTTAATACCTCTCCTAATAAGTTCTGGTATCAACATTTGTGAAGTCTGTTTGGGACCATAAGTTAGAAAGGGACGTACTGTTATAATTGGTTTATCATAAATTTTTGAGAACAACTCACATAAATATGTGGAGCAAGTTTTTGATAAAGAATAAGGAGAAACTGGATGTTCTCTCTGACTCTCTTGAAATGGAGCTTCCCCATCACCATATTCTTCACAGGTACCTGTATTAATAAATAAATCATAATCAATATTATTTAAAGATTTTAATAAATTTAAAGTACCATTAAAATTATTACCAATTGCCATATCAATACCATTTAAATCTCTTTCAGCATTAACATAAGCAGCTAAATGAACAATTATATCTGGATTTAATTTTGAGATAAACTTATTTAGTTTATCAAAATCGTTTATATCAATAATTTCTATATTAATTTTATCAATATTTTCTAAACGCCAAAAATTATCCTCAGAGTGTGCAATCACATGGACATCTTTTCCCATTTTTACTAACCTAATAACTAAATGAGATCCTATAAAACCAGTACCACCTGTAACAAGAAACTTTTTATTTCCCATGATTTTATTTTTCACCTATACTTAAATATTCTTTAATCTGTTCTACATCAAAATCATAATCAACATTATCATTCTGATACCAGTCAACAACTAAATCAATTGTCTGGTCAAAACTAAGTTTTGGTTCCCAGTTTAAATGATGTCTGGCTTTACTAATATCAAGTTTCAATAGTTTCGCTTCATGTAGTTCGTTGTTATTAGAAGTATCAATCCATTTACCTGAACCCCATTTATTAACCAGTTTGTCAACAAGTTCTCCAACTGTCACAATTGAAGCTTCATCAGGACCAAAATTCCAGGCGCCTGTATATTTTTTAGGGTTTTGATAGAGTTTTGAAGCTAATAGTAAATACCCCCGCAAAGGTTCTAAAACATGTTGCCATGGTCTAATAGCTTTCGGACTTCTAATCTCAATAGCTTTATCTTCTTTTAGATAGCTAATACAATCAGTTATTAGTCTATCTGCTGCCCAGTCTCCACCACCAATAACATTACCAGCTCTAACCGAAGCCACAGCTATATCAGAATCATCATTCTCAAAAAATGATCTTGTATAAGCAGAAGTAACCAATTCTGCACATCCTTTGCTGGAACTATAAGGATCATATCCGCCCATAGGATCATTTTCTCTGTAACCCCAGATCCACTCATTATTTTCATAACATTTATCACTGGTTATTATAATTACACTTTTAACACTGTCACTCTGCCTAGCTGCTTCTAGAACATTTACAGTTCCCATGACATTTACTTCATATGTTTCTCTTGGTTCTTTATATGATAATCTAACCAGCGGCTGAGCTGCCAGGTGAAAAATAATCTCTGGTTTTTCTTCCTCAAAAGTTCTTAAAAGATTATCATAGTCTCTTATTTCACCTCTAAGATCAGTGATCTTATCACTTAAATTAGTAACAACAAAATTATCCTGATCAGTATAAGGATCTAAGGCATAACCAATCACATTAGCTCCCAGTTCATTTAACCAGATAGATAACCAGGATCCTTTAAAACCAGTGTGACCGGTTACTAATACATTTTTATCTTTATATATCCCATCAAATAATTCTTCCATTATTCCCAGACCTTCCAGAAAGCTTTATCTTCATCCCAGAGCTTATTTAAATGTTTAACATCACGTTCATGATCCATACATTCCCAGTTACCATCATGCTTATAAACCATAACTCTACCCTGTTTAGATAGTTTTTCTAAAGGACCAACTTCAAAATCACAATCTTCTGCAGGAGATAAATGTTCAAGCAGCTCTCTTTCAAAAACCATATATCCTCCATTAATCAAGCCTTTTGAAGTCTGGGGTTTTTCTTCAAAAGATTGAACTACATTATCTTCTTCCAGAAGTTCTCCAAATCTTGCTGGTGGATGTACTCCTGAGATTGTTACCATCTTATTATGTTTTTTATGAAATCTAACTAGATCATTAATATCTATATTAGCTACTCCGTCTCCATATGTAAGTAAGTTTATACCATCATCTAAATACTTCTCAATTCTTTTTATTCTACCACCTTTAAGAGTATTTAAACCAGTATCTACCAGAGTAACATTCCAATCTGTTTCATTGTGATTATTATGGAATGTTATATCAGAGTTGCTTAAATCTATAGTAAAGTCATTATTTTTAGCTTCATAATGCAGAAAATAATCCTTAATTACATCACCTTTATAACCAAGGCAGATAATAAAATCAGTTACTCCATAATGAGCATAAGTTTTCATAATATGCCAGAGAACAGGTTTCTGACCAATCGTAACCATAGGTTTTGGAATTAAATTCGTTCTATTACCAAGTCTGGTACCAAAACCTCCTGCAAGTATTACTGCTTTCATAAAAATTTAACCCCCTGATTTTTTATTCCCACTGATCTAAATAAATGTTTTTTAAGTTTTCAGCTTCAAGCTTTTCCTTAAAGTCTAAATTAAACTCAGTTGTGCCACAAATATAATAATGAGCTTCTTGAAAATTTTTAGCTGAGTTTATTACATCCTTTTTAGCTATTCTTCTATTTATAGTTTCAGTATTTTCTTCTTGGGTTGTAAATAATAGTAGTTGATCATTATTTAATTTCTCTTTTAAATACTCTAGTCTTATAAAATCTTTGTATTTTTTTGCAGAATAAAGAAGTTTTAATCGATCTAGATCATTCTGTTCTTCCAGAGCTTCTATAAAACTAAAAAATGGAGTAACTCCTGTTCCACCAGCTAAACAAATAATATCATTTTTTTGATCAAAAACTGGTAAAATAAAATCTCCATAAGCATATTTAATTGTCACTTCACTACCCTTTTCAACTTCATTAAAAATCTTTGTAGTATAGTGACCCACTTTTTTTATTATTAGTCTAACCACTTTTTCTTTATTATAATAAGATGCTAAACTGAAAGTTCTTGATTCAGGCCAGTAATCAGAAGAATCTACTTCTTCTAAAGAAAGCTGCAGAAACATTCCAGCTTCAAATCTTCTATATTTATCAGGTTTTAAAATATATTCTCTAATCTCTGCTGTGTGTTCAATTACAGACAGGACCTCTGCCCGGGTTACAACTGCCATTTTTTATATCCTTTCATCAAAAAAATCAGCAAACTGCTGGATAATATATTCAATTTTCTGGTCATCAAGTCCTGGATAAACTCCAATAAAGAAAGTATTGTTCATTATATAATCAGTATTGGCAAGATCTCCAACAACTCTGTATTTAACATTCTGATAGGCAGGTTGTCTGGTTAAGTTGCCAGCAAATAATTGTCTGGTCATCACTTTGTGTTCTTCTAAGTAATTAACAAGTTCATTTTTAGTAAACTTATCATTTTCTCTAACCGATAATGGAAAAGCAAACCAGGAAGGATCAGAATTCTCTTCTGCTTCAGGTAAAATTAAATATTCTTCAAATTCCTTAATACCTTGATATAGCTTCTGGAAGTTATCTTTTCTTGCCGTTATAAAGTCTGGAAGCTTTTTTAACTGTTCTACCCCAACTGCTGCCTGCATATCAGTAACTTTCAAATTATAACCCACATGACTGTAAACATATTTATGATCATAACCATAGGGAAGATCTCCAAACTGCATAGAAAATCTGCGTCCACAGGTATTATTCGCCCCCGGTTCACAGTAGCAGTCTCGACCCCAATCTCTAAAAGAAACTGCTAGCTTTTTATATACCGGGTTATTAGTTAAAACTGCTCCACCTTCTCCCATTGTCATATGGTGGGCCGGATAAAAACTAACAGTAGCAAAATCGCCAAAAGTTCCTACCATTTGGCCATCATAAGTAGTTCCAACTGCATCACAGCAATCTTCAATTAAATATAAGTCATGTTCTTCAGCAAACTCATTTACAGCTTCTAAATTAAATGGATTACCCAGAGTATGGGCAAGCATAATAGCTTTAGTTTTATCAGACACTGCTTTTTCTAATTCTGAAACCTTTATATTATAGGTACCAAGTTCCACATCTACAAAGACTGGCACAAGATTATTTTGAACGATTGGATTAACTGTCGTTGGGAAACCAGCAGCTACTGTAATTACCTCATCACCAGCTTGTAATTTTCGATCCTCTAATTTATCTGAAGTTAAAGCTGATAAAGCAACTAAATTAGCAGAAGAACCAGAATTAACCAGAGAACAATATCTCTGATCCATAAAATCTGCAAATTCTGCTTCAAATTCTTCAGCATATCTTCCAGTTGTTAGCCAGAAATCAAGACTGGAATCAACCAAAGATACTTTTTCTTTCTCATCAAAGACTCTAGCAGCAAATGGTATGGTATCTTTACCCAGTTCGAAGTTTTCTTCTTTTTGTTCTTCTCTATATAATTCTTTTACTTTTTCAAGTATTTCTTCACGAAGTTTTTTAGATTTTTTTGACAACTTTTTCACCCCATATTTTTATAATATCAATAAATCTAAATACTGAAACATTAATTCTTTATATTTAAGGACTTAACAAAACATATTTCACTAGATGTATAAGAATTCAATATTATTTTTTGACGCCCGTTATCATTTCCTTAAATTTACATTTTATGAAACTAAACTTAAAAAAATAAATTAACCTTATACAATATTATTATAACATATATATCCAGAAAAACCAGCCTCGAATTTTTGAAATTTCTGTGAAGTAAAAAAGGCAGCACTCATAATTGAGCACTGCCTTTTAGAATGAATTTTTATTTTAACTTTGAATAAAAGAGCCCGCATATTCAATAGCTAACTTAATTGACTCTACCATACTTGCACTGGCAATATTTTTTCTTATACTATAACTACTTTTTCTTTAGAAATAACTGGTTTAACCATTTCTCCACAAAACTCTATTTTAACTTTTTCATCAGAACTAGCATTTGGGGAAATTTCTTTAATAATTGCTTCATATTTATTTTCCTTAACTGATTGATCAATATAACGACTATAAACTGCTGGGACATAGCCCAATTTATACTTGCTATCTTTTGTCCAGATTTCAATAGCATGATTATCATATAGATTATCATCTTCCAGCTTTAATAACAAACTATCATCAGGTGAAATATTATCAATAATTTGATCTCCCTGATAATGACGCCAGCCAGCAATATTAAATTTAACCTTACGTTCTTTTTTAATTTCATTAATCGGTTCAATAAATTCTAAAGTATCAGTACTTAATCTACCACCAGTTTCTCGAAGCTGATCAAAAGGCTTATTTTTCCTATCTTGCCCACTAAGTCGATTTAAAAATGGAGCAAATAAATTATTTGCTTTATATATTTTATAAATATTTTCAAAGATTTTAATTGGCTGATAGCCCATCTTAACTGCTATTTCTATACTACCTCGTTCATTTTCTTCTGTATGAATATACTTAAAATAGTATTTAGCATCTCGCTTCCACAAGCGACCAATTACAATTCTATTACGAGTGATAGGATCTTTCCAGACAACTAGCAATTCATTATTATGCTTTTTAATAACCATTTATTTACTCCCCTCCTCATTAAACAATACTTAATAGATATTAAAACAAACAAAATCGAGCCTACTTATTAATCATTATTTCTTTTCTAGCTAAAAGTATTTTAAGCACCAATTTTTTCTGCTGATCTGTCATTATAAAACCGGGCACTTTATTAATTATATTAGCTAAATCATCTTGTTTAATTTCACTTATTCTTTCCATAAAATCACTATATATACTATTGAAATTATTGATAATATAATCTAACATTACAAACTGTGAAATTCTTTCATTTTCTTCTAAAAGAATAGCTGAGTAACAATTGTTTATATAATTAGTAAAATAATTATTATCACTAAACATTTGATTAATTTTATTAGTAAGTAGATTCCTCCCCAATGAAGAAGCATTATCATAGATTGGGCTAAGTCGAGTATCTTTGGACTTAGAGACTATAATTCCCCAATTTTCTTCATGACGGTCAGGTTGACCAATAAATATATCAAATAATAATAAACAAATAAAATTTTCTACTAAATTATATTCACTTAATGCATCTATAATATTACTTAAAATATATTTAGAGCGATTATCTTTACTAACATCAACCTTTAAAATCTCTATTCCTTCTTTTAAAACTTCATCTTTTTCTAAAAAATTATAACTTATACAACCAGGCTTATTATTATAAATTGCCAAATCAACTTCTGGCATTGAAAACATAAGTTTATTCCCAATTTCAGCTACAATTTTTTCTGCCCAATGATCACCATAATAACAGTCATAATAATCATTATGCTTAGGACGTTTAAATAAGCCTTCCCGTCTGGTTTTAGTGTTTAACATCCAATAAGAGTTACTAAAACCTTTTCCTCTATTAACAATTTCCCAATCACTGAGATCTATAATATTATATTTCATATTTAAAATCCTTAATTTAGATAACTTCTATATATTAATTAAATCATATTATACTTTGCTTCTAAATTCAATCACTTTAATAAATTAATTAGTATTTTTAACAAAAAAATAAAAAAACCGCCCCGGGAAAAGGGCGGTAAAACAAGGAGAAAAGTACAAGTATTTAAATTTATGTTTAAACTGTTTTACAACAGCCTTTAAAGGGGAGAAAAAGTTTTATTACTTTAGCTTAATTAAATAATAACAGCTACTGATTAAAATAACTTTAAAAACATATTAGAAAAACATTAAAAGAGCACTTTTAATGAAAAAAGCACCCTTTTAATTGAATTATTGAATATTTATTTTAATTATTCAAGCTAAATTAACTACCTAAATAGCCTCATTATTAATTTCTCCTGTTCTAATTCGCAGCACCTGATCAACGGTATAAACAAATATCTTACCATCACCAATTTTATCTGTTCGGGCAGCTTCAGATAAAACATCTAATAAAGAATCAACTTTCTCATCTTCAACCACAATTTCTATCTTTAACTTTTCTTTGAATTTAATTTCATTACCTTCATAAATATCAGAATCTATTAAATCCTGTCCCTTTTGCTTACCATACCCAGCGATCGGGCTCATACTCATTCCACTAATATCAAGTTCTTCCACTGCTTTAACTATATCCTCTAATTTAGCTGTTCTAACAATACTCTCTACTTTTTTCATTTTCTTTCCCCCTCAAAAATCTATTAAATAATTTTTATAACTTAATTAGCTTAGCGTTAAATAATTTTAAACTTAAGTAGTTAACTTTTTATAAATCTCAATTATAGCGTTCTGATCAACTGATTGATAAGTATTAGCTGGACTACCACTTGCAAGAGCATCAGTAGCCATTTTATCTAAATTGGCCAGATAACTTTCTTCCAATATTTCAAGTTGACTAATATTTTCAGGAATATTTAATTTTTGAGCCAGTTCTTTAATTTTAGCTATCCCTACCTGAGCAATTGTCAGCTGGTCTTGCTTATCAGCTTCTACTCCGATGGCCCGGGCCACCTCAGCGAAACGATCTGGAGCACCACTAGCCGCATATTCCAGACAATTAGTTAACAAAACTGCATTCGATAAACCATGTGGAAGATGATACAGTGCTCCCAGAGGTCTCGACATACCATGGACGATAGTTACTGAAGAATTATTAATAACCATTCCGGCTTCTAAAGCTGCTAAAGCAAGTTGAGTTCTTGCCTGCAGATCAGCTGGGTTTTGACAAGCTGTTTCCAAATTATTAAAAATCCTTTTTACAGCTGACAAAGCCAGGGTATCTGTTAAAGGCTGATGATTAACCGAAGTATAACCTTCAATTGCATGAGTAAGTGCATCAAAAGCTGTTGCAGCTGTTATCTTAGCTGGAACTGATAACGTTAGTTCGGGATCGACAACTGCAATCTCTGGAATAATTCGCGGATCTCCAATTAGCATTTTTACATCATTTTTCAAGTCATTAATTACTGTATATTGAGTAGCTTCCGAGCCTGTGCCAGCAGTTGTAGGGATTGCTATTACAGGAGTCAGCTGATTATTCAGCTTATTTAAACCCTGATAATCCCTAATATGTCCAGGATGGTTTAACATAATTGCTACTGCTTTTGCAGTATCAATTGGACTGCCCCCTCCTAAAGCAATAATAAAATCACAGTTTTTAGCTTTAAAATAATTTAAAGCCTGCTCAACTTGGAGATCATCAGGTTCAGAATTTATTTCAGCAAATACTTCTATTTCTAATTTCTGCTCTCCAAAAATTTTTTTGACCTTATTTATATAGCCCAGTTCAGCTAAATTTTTGTCACTAATCAGAAGTGCTTTTTGACCATATTTACCAGCAGCAGCTGCTGCCTTTAACAGTGCCTGCTGTCCATAAAAAATTTCTCTGGGCTGTCTAAAAATATACGAGTCCATAAACATTCTCCTCAAATCTATATTTATTAAATTAAAACTAGGCGCTATACTCGATTGCCTCTACCGGACAGAGCTGTTGACAGAGCAAACAGCCCACACATTTTTCTCTTTTTATTTCTGGTTGGCGAGCTTTATTCCAACTAATTGCCTGATGACCACCATCATTACAGGAAATATAGCAGCGTCCACAGCCCACACATTTTTCTGATTTAATTTCTGGATAAATAATAGTATTTCTATCCAGCTGATCAGGAGCAACCACATTTGCCAGTGATTTACCTACTAAATCAGCTAATCTAGCAATTTTATTTTCTGCTAAATAAATAGTTAAACCTTCAATTAAATCATCTATAATCCGATAACCATATTGCATAACTGCTGTTCCAATCTGTAAATTGCTAGCTCCTAACAGCATAAACTCTAGTGCATCTTTCCAATTTTCAATCCCACCAATCCCGCTCAATGGTACATCTTTTAGTTTTGAATAACTGGCTAATTCCTGAATAAAGCGCAGTGCAATTGGCTTAACAGCTTTACCTGAATAACCAGCAACAGAAGATTTATTACGAATCACAGGTTTAGGAGCAAGATAATCTAAATCTATTGAAGTAATACTTTTAATAGTATTAATTGCTGCCAGACCAGCAGCTCCTGCCTTAACTGCTGCCATTGCAGGTGGAACCATATGAGCTAAATTAGGTGTCATTTTAGCCAGCACTGGTAAATCACTACCAGCAATTGTAGCCTGCATATATTCTGCCACTAGTGCTTCATTTTGACCGACATCAGATCCTAACTCACTATCACTCATTTGCGGACAGGAAAAATTACACTCAATAATATCTGCTCCTACCTCAGTCACCAATTCAGCTAATTTAGTCCATTCTGCTTTATTTCGCCCCATAATTGAAGCAATTATTATTTTATCAGGATAATTTTGCTTAAGTTTTTCCATTGCTCTCAGGTTATCTGCTAATGGATATTCCGAAATCTGTTCTAAATTACGAAAACCAAGGAATTTATTATTTAATTTTGATAACTGATCAAAGCGAGGTGATACTTCTTCTGCTGCAAAAACTCCAACAGTTTTATAAACAGCACCTCCCCAGCCCTGTTCAAAGGCCCGGGCTACCATCTCATAGTTACCCGAAATTGGTGAGGAAGCCAGAAAAAATGGATTCTCACATTCTACACCACAAAATTCAATTTTAAGTTTTGAGTCCAACTGGCTGCACCTCCTTTTCTACTTTGCTCAATAAAAATTCATGAATTTTACTTATTTCTAATGGCCGATCTATTTTTGATCTTGTACAGGCCATTTGACAATTATTTTTATAACCACATTGACTGTTACAATTCTTTTCCGGACCAATTTTATTTGTCAATTTTTTGACTGCTCCCTTAAAATTCTCAAACTGTAATGACTTGATTATTGCAGCTGGGTCAAGACCAACAGGACATGCTTTAGTGCAAAGGGGATCATAACAAAGTAAACATCTGCTAATCTCAGTCTGAATATACTTCTCATTTACTTTCATCTGTTAAGCCTCCAGACTTCGAGCAATAAATTTGCCTCGTCCTGGTTCTGCTAAGAACTCACCATTATTATAGACAATTTCTCCTCTACTAATTGTTGTTACTGGATAACCTGATAATTCAAGACCTTCCCAGATAGTATAGTTAAGATTAGAGTGCATCTTATCGGCAGTAACTGTAAATTCTTGTTCTGGATCATAAATAACTATATCTGCATCATAACCCGGTGCAATAGCACCTTTTTGATCACTACAGCCAAATAGTTTAGCTGGATTGCTAGCACATAATTCTACAACTTTGTTAAAAGTTAGTTGACCCTGATTAGCTTTATCCAGCATATAGGGATAAATATTTTCAACTCCCATACAGCCATTAGGTATTTTAGAAAAATCATCTTTACCCCACTCTTTTTCTTCTGCTGTAAATGGGCAGTGATCTGTAGCCAACACAGAAATATCGCCCCGCTCAATACCACGCCACAATTCATCCTGACTGGCCTGCCCCTTAATTGGAGGAGAACAAACAAAATCTTTGCCATTATCCTGTTTATAAACATCTTTAGTAAAATGTAAGTATTGAGGACAGGTTTCTGCATAAATTTCATAGCCCTCATTACGTGCCCGATTAACAGCCTTAACTCCTTCTTGACTGGCTAAATGGACTATATAAACCGGTACATCCAGTGATTTAGCCAGGTTTATAACTCGTAAAGTTGCTTCTTCTTCTACAAATTCTGGTCTGCTTAAATAATGATACCAGGCAGATGTTTTTCCTGCAGCTAAAAATTTAGCTACTCGATTATCGATTATCGACCCATTTTCAGCATGAACTGAAATTCTAGCTCCAATTTCTTTAGCTGCCTGCATTACTTCTACTAAATCACCATCTTCGATCATTAAACCAGATGATTTGTAAGCTGTAAAAACTTTAAAAGTTGGTACACCATAAGCAACTAATTCTTTCATTTCAGCAACTGTGTTTTCTGCCATTTTAGTAATACAAACATGAAAACCATAATCTATATGAGCCTGAGGAATACAGGCTGCTTCTTTTCTTTTTAATGAATCAACCAGAGTTTCTCCTGCGGCCTGAGTTACAAAATCAATAATCGATGTCACACCACCACAGGCAGCCGCTTTTGTACCAGCAGCATAATCATCAGCCGAAACAGTTCCACCAAAGGGCATCTGCATATGAACATGAGCATCAATTGCACCTGGCAAAATATATTTCCCTGCTGCATCAATAATTTCTGCTTCCGGAGCCTTAATATCTTTTCCAATTTGAACAATCTTTTCTGCTTCTATTAATAAATCAGCCTGATAACTCTGTTCAGCTGTAATAATTTTGCCATTTTTGATTAATAACGCCATTTTTTATCTCTCCTTTTTTAGCAAACTAGGCATTAATCCCTCTTTCTTCATCAGTTCCTGGAATTAAATTATCTAAAATCAAACCAGAAATAGCACCTACTGCAATTCCTGTACTACCAATTGTATTGATGATATCAGCCAACCAGCTAAATCTTTCAAACTCTAAAGGTGAATTAGTAAAATAAACTGGTAAACTTAATCCCATAAAAAGAACAAAACCAATTATCATCAAATTACGCTGCGAATTAAGATCACAATCAGCAGTATGAGAAAGTCCAATTGCAGCAATTAAACCAAACATTGAAATATATAATCCTCCAACTATTGGCATGGGAATACTAGAAATCAAACCACCAAATTTCCCAACAATCCCAAGAATAATTAGCACTACAACTCCAATATTTACTACATAACGACTGGCTACTCTTGTTAAACCAACAACTCCAATATTTTCTGTGTAACTTGTGCTGGCAAAACCACCTAATAAGCCAGTAATTAAGCAGCCAACTCCTTCAAAACCGATTCCTTTACTTACTTTTTCAGAAGTTAATTCTGGTCCCTGACAAGCTTTATTCATTGCCTGATAATCACCATAAGATTCAATTGCAGAAGCTAAATATCCAGCTAAGATAATTAAAAAGAAACTGAATTTAAACTTTGGTACACCCCAGGGCAATATTATATCGGCCGGACTTCTAAACCAGGGCGAAGCTTTTAAAGTTTCAAAGCTAACATAACCTGCCGAATCAGGGGTAAATATTCCCAGATAAGTTAAAACTAAAGCAACTAGATAAGCTAAAATTACTGACAGTAAAACTGGAAAAAGGGCAAATAAAGTATTTTTTGGCCCCAGGACTAGCGAAAATAAAAAGATGCAAACTATGACTATTCCGGATAACAACCAATTCTCACCGGCAGTCGGTGCTCCGGAGGCATAAAGTGTTAAACCAATTAAAGCAATTACAGGTCCAATTACAACTGGAGAAATATACTGCTGTATCTTGCCCATCAAGCCGCTAAACCCAATAAAAATTTCAACTATTGCTCCGGTAATTATCGCTCCAGCAATATACTGCATTGAGTTTGCCCCTCCAGAAGTGGCTGCGATAATTGCAAAGAATGGACCTAAAAAAGAAAAAGATACTCCCTGAATAATCGGCAATCTAGTTCCAAAATTAACCTGTAAAAATGTTGCTATTCCTGCACAAAGCATCGCTGAAGCAATTAAAGTTGCTACCTGAATCCCACTCATTCCGAGAGCAGGAGCCAGTAGCAGAGGAACTGTGATTGTAGAACCAAACATAGTTAAAACATGCTGCATCCCAAGGCCAACCGCTTTAGAAAAAGGCTTTGGCTTATCATCTAAAGTATAGGCCATTTCATATACTTGTTCATTAATAGTTATATTTCCATGTAAATTTAAGTCACCACCTAAATTTTTTAAAACACTACTATCTACTCTTAAATTGCTCATTTTCTTCCTCCCTCTTTAAATTAAAGTTATCTCTTTAATACTCGCTTATTCGCAGTTTTTCATATTTCTTTGAATTAGAAAAGTAGAAACTTAAGACATAAATATTAATTTATGGAAATATAGAGTCGACCTGATTAAAAATCTAACTTTTTTCTAAAAAATTCCTCTATGGTCGCTTTGGATCTCCACAAGACCATGGTGGTCTTACCTCCCATATCTCCCAGGATCTATGTCCCAACATTCCTTCGTTCTACCTTCCCATGGGTGGAGGCCGGCTCTGCTCCTCGACGGGGTCTTAACTTCTGTTAAGCCCTAATGGAATAAATAATTTCCGGCTAATCCAGTCTTCCTCTTTCAAAGTTCTATTACTCAACTTTAAATAATCTTTCTTAAATCAATAAACTTATCAACTCATTAAAAACAATACAATTAATGTTTAAGCTACTTCCTGTAAATCTAAATTTCTATCAATATCGTTCATCAACTTTTCACCATCATACATAACATGTTTTTGACCAAGTGCAAAAAATATTCTAATCAGTTTACAGGCCAGGGCTATCATTGACTGCTTTGGTTTTAAAGGATTATCCCTCCGAGTAGTATAGTATTCATGCAGCTGTCTAAACTCCTGATTTTTAGCCAGTATCGGCAGCATTACTCTGTACAGTAATGCCCGTAATCTGGGTCTTCCTCTTTTAGTTATCCTGGTTTGACCAAGATGCTTACCTGAACTGTGTTCTTTTAAGTTTAAACCTGCAAGTTTCTGTATCTGTTTGGGATGATCATAATCATTTATATCCCCAACTTCTGCAATAAAACCAGCCACTGTAATTATACCTACACCCTTTACTGACTCCATATATTTAGCTTCTTCCATACTGTTAAATAACTTTTCTACTTTTTCTTCAAGCAGTTCTTTCTGGTCGTTTAAAAGCTCATACTGCTCAAGTAAATTCCTTAATTCATACCGGGTGAATTCTCCACCTTCTTTAATACCAATTGAGTTTAAAGCTGCTTTTTTGAGCTTTCTGGCTCTTCTAATACCCACACCTCTATTAGCACCTTTTTTGAAAATCCCAACTATTTCTTCATCGGTTTTTTCAAGTATTAAATAAGGTAAAAAAAGTTCTTTTAAAATTGCAACTGAAGCTTTTCCACTCCATTTTTTAAAAACAGTTTGATATTCAGGAAAATATTTGTCTATCAGCTGCTGAATTTTATTTGAAAGATTTATAATATCTTTAACCAGTCTTTCCCTGTGAGTCATTGCTACTCTTAGATCTGCATATTCTTTTTCCGGCATATGTGGCACAGAATATCTGCCATCTATTACCAGTTTAGCTATGACTTTAGCATCTTTTCTGTCTGTTTTAGTTGGTGAGTTATCATCAAGAGACTTACTCTTTTTAACATGAGCTGGATTTACCACTACCCTCAAAAAATCTGTTTTTCTTCTTAGATATTCTTCTAAGGGTAACCAGTAATGTCCTGTAGGCTCCATACCAACTATTACACTAGTTTTATTTTCCTTCTCACTTACTTTTGAAATCCAGTTTAGAAGTTTTTTAAAACCTGCTTCATTATTTTCAAAAAAGATTGCCTTATCATATTCTATACCTCTAAAATCAAAGAATCGAGCAGCATGTTTGTTCTTTGCGATATCCACCCCAACTACCAGTGTTGAAACTTTTACTTGCATAATCTTTTCATTTTGAGTATAATTCATATTAGATACCTCCTTGGTTTTTTAGAGATCAGAATGACCTCTGATACTCCGTATTATACCAAGGGGGTATTTTTTTGTCGATACTGATTTTTATTCATTACAGGAATGCTCCTCGTTTACTCACTACTTAATTTATTAATTCTGGCATATTAATATTAATTTTCGCTTAATTATTTATATCTGCCTTAAGTACTGCATTTAACATTACACTTGCTCCTTTTGTACATTCTTCTAAAGAGGTATGTTCTAATTCACAGTGACTATGTCCATCTTTTGAAGGAACAAAGACCATAGTAGTTGGCAGCATTGTAGTTGCAAACTGAGCGTCATGACCTGCACCACTATTAATATATTGGTTAGAAATACCTAATTCATCGGCACTTTCTTTAACATACTCTACTAATTGCTTATCAAAATATACAGTATCGCGTCCCCAGGCTTTTTCATACTCTACTTTACATTTAACAATCTCTTTTGGCATATTCTTAATAACTTCAAAAACTTGTTCAATTACTGCAGGATCTTCATGCCTGGCATCAATCGAAAAGTCAACATGGTCAGGAATTACTGTATGAACATTAGGGTGACATTTTATTTCTCCAGTAGTATAGACAAGATCAGAAGCAAGCTTATCTAATTCTTGATGTAAATAATCAATTAATTTAGCAGCTGCATAAAGTGCATCTTGCCTATATTCCATAGGAGTAGTACCAGCATGATCAGACTGTCCATAAGTTTTTATCCGATAATTAAGCATCCCATTGACACAAGTTACAACCCCAATTTCTTTTTCATTAGCTTCCAAAATTGGACCCTGTTCAATATGAAGTTCAAACATATATTTATAATCATCTGCATTTAATCTATTTGATTTTTCTCCAACATAATCACTAGCTTTTAAAGCTTCTCTAAAAGTAGTAGTTTCATCTAAAACATTTTTTGAATTAAGCATTGTTTCTTTATCAAATTGACCAAAAATAACACCAGAAGCCATCATTGCAGGTGGATATAATGATCCTTCTTCATTTGTCCAGATCATTGCTGTAAGTGGATGCTTATGTGATATATTATTTTCTACTACAGTTTCTAAAACTTCCATAGCTGTTATAACACCCAGGATTCCATCATAATTACCACCATTTTTTACTGAATCTGTATGAGAAGCTATTACAATTCGTTTAGCATCAGGATCTGATCCGGGAATAGTAGCGTAAATATTTGCCATATCATCTGTAGTTATTTCAGCCCCGATAGCTTCCATTCTCTCAATAAACTCTTCTCTCGCCTGTACATCTTCTGGAGATAGAGTATATCTTGTAATCCCGCCATTCCCAGTATCACCATACTGAGCGAAAGTTTCAATTTTATCCTTCATTCTTGCCTTATCACAAGTAAACATAAGTAACTCCTCCTTTTTATTATTAAAACATTTAACTATAGAATTCATTCTACTGTAACTGCTCTAGGCTATCATCAAATCTACTTCATTTAAAACATCATCCAGAATTTGTAAGCCTACTGCTAACTCCTCTTCTTTAATAATTAGGGGAGGGGCGACAATTAATATATTTTCGTGGAAATAAGTTGAAAATCCAGCATTTTTTAATTTTTTTAAAATACCAGCCATTATTCCTTCCTGATCATTATCATATTCTGTTAATGGCTCTCTGGTTTTTTTATCTTTAACCAACTCTACAGCTGAAAAAAGACCTATATACCTAACATCTCCAACTGAGCTATGCTGATCTTTTATTGCTTCTAGTTTTTCTCCCAGAACTTTTCCCATATTTCTAGAGTTCTCAATTAAATTTTCCTCTTCATAAACCTCCAGAGTTGCTAAACCTGCTGCACATCCCATCGGATGACCACTATAAGTTAAACCACACATTAATTTTTCTTCATTAAAATATTCTGCTATTTCAGAACTAACAAGCACACCACCCAGAGGTACATAACCAGAAGTAATACCTTTAGCAAAAGTTATAATATCTGGTTTGACATCCCAATTATCACAGGCAAACCATTCTCCAGTCCGCCCAAAACCAGCCATTACTTCATCACAAATAAGCAAAATATTAAATTCATCACAAATTTTTCTTAAACCCTTTAAATACCCATCTGGTGGAATTATAACACCATTACTTCCAGTTACAGTCTCAATAACAACTGCAGCTACACTTGCTCTTCCTTCATAAATAATTTGCTCTCGTAACTGATTTAAGTAATATTGAGCAGCTTCTTTTTCAGAAGCAAAATCAATTGGCGACCGATAAAGATAAGGATCAAAAAACTTAACAAAACCTGGAATCCCTGGTTCAGAAACAAATCTTCGCGGTTCTCCACTTAAATTAGATGCTCCATAAGTTGCACCGTGATAAGATCGATAACGCGAAAATATTTTATGTCTACCTGTAAACATTTTTGCTATTTTAATTGCGTTTTCGTTTGACTCAGCACCTCCAATTGTAAAAAATACTTTTTCCATGTTATCAGGTGCAATCTCAATTAATTTAGCAGCTAATTTTGATTTAGCTGCAAAAGCTGTTCCAGGTCCCATGTAGGGAAACTTATCTGCCTGATCTTTAATTGCTGCAATAACTTTACTATTGCCATGACCAATATTAACATTTACCAATTGGGAAGACATATCAAAAAACTTTTTTCCTTCTTCATTCCAGAAATAAATTCCTTCAGCTTTAGTTATTACCTCAGGATTCAAATCTCCCTGTTTACTCCAGGAATGAAGATTATTATCTAAATCTAACTGTTTAATATTTTCCACATCTGACATATCATCTCTCCTCTCTCCTCGTAAAAAGCGTAACTTCCATGTTAGGTTAATGTGATGCAATATTCAGCAGTATAATTTAATTTTCGGCTTTTGTCAACGATTTGTGCTATTTGGATGTATGTATCCCGGGATTATAAACAATTAGTTAATTTAAAAAATAAAGTAAATAAAAAAAGCAGATCCCTGACAAGGATCTGCCGCATAACTTTAAACTATTTTTTTAATTATTATCTTAGCTTGATTAATTTATTAATATTCAGTTACTCGTTTAATTTTTTGCGTTCTCTTAAAATAAAATTTTATGTAAATTATCACGACTAAACTCAGCAATTTCCAGATCTGCTGCTGCTAAATCCTGACTGGGATCAGCTGCCCGGTTATAGGCAATCACTTTACATCCAGCAGCTTTTGCTCCTTTAACCCCATTTTCGGAATCTTCGATAACCAGGCACTCGCCAGGCTTGAAATTTAATCTTTTAGCTGCCCGCAGATAAATATCAGGAGCAGGTTTACCATTGATAATTGTAGTACTATCAACATAACCTATAAAATATTCAGCCAGTTCAAACCTTTGATAAATATACTCAACAACTGGAGGATAAGAAGAAGAAGCAATAATCATTTTATAACCATGTTCTTTAAAAAATTCAAACCATGCTTTTACGCCTGGCATCAACTTAAGATCTTCACTATTAGCTAACCCTACGTAATAGCTGTGAATATGCTGTTCAATAAAATCTTCTATTTTATAGTGACTATATTCCGCTTTAACTTCAAATTTATTTAGCAATTTTTGCCAGCTATCAAAAAGACTGGTTCCCCTTAAACTATCTCTCTCTGCCTGAGTTAAATTAATTCCATATTCAGGATAAATCTTTTTATTTACTTCCTCATAAATCGGTTCTGAATTAATAATTACTCCATCCATATCAAAAATAATCGCTTTAATGTTATTTTTACTACTTTTTTTATCCATTTTATCACCTATTTGATTAAAGATTTAAAAAATAAGTTAAACATAAATTATGACTCTAGTTAAATATAACAGTTATTAACTAAAAGTGCAATTATAAAAGGTTTATCTGCTTAAATCGAGAAGATATTAAAATAAGAATTTAATTTAATCATAAACTAGCTAAGAAAGGACTGATTAAACTGAAAATAATTTTATCGCCAAGTAAAACTCAAAATAAAGCAAGAAAACAGCAGACAAAAGGTAGGGATATTTTACACAAAGATCTCACAAAAAAACTATTTGATTATCTTAAATCTCTATCTAAAAAAGATTTAGGAAAAGAGCTTGCTATTCAAGGTAATCTTCTGGATAGAACTTATGAGCTTTATCAAAATCATAGTTTTGATAATCAAACTATTCAAGCTCTGGAATGTTATAATGGATCTGTATTTAAACAGCTCAATTTAAATAACTATACAAATGAACAGCTGGCTTATCTCAAAGAAAAATTAATTATCATTTCGCCAATGTATGGTCCGCTACATTCTGACACTGAGATTTGGCCATATAGACTAGAAATGAGTTTAAAACCAGATGAAATTAATCTTTATGATTACTGGCAGGAAGTTATGACAGACTATTTTGCTGAAACTGATCTAATTATTAATCTAGCTTCTAACGAATATAGCAGAGCTGTAGAAAAAAACTATCAGGGGAAAATAGTCGACTTTTACTTTAAAGAGGAAAAAGCAGATAGTACTCTAAAAACAATGGGCTATTATGTCAAGAAAAACAGGGGTAAAATGCTTGATCAGCTAATTAAAAATCAGGTTAATAGTCTCTCTGAAATTAAAAAATTAGTAATTGATGGTTATAAATTCAATCAAAAACATTCTGCTGAAAATGAATTTTATTTTATTAAGCCATTTACAAAATAGTTTATTATATTTTAAAATATAAATTTATAAAAAAGTCCTGGTAAAGTTTACTTTTGCCAGGACTTTAATATTTTCTTCTGAAAAACATTTTAAATAATCTTTTTTATCTTTGCAGCAATTTTTTGAGCGGTAAGGCCAAAATAATCTGCTATCTCTGCTCCAGCTGCACTGTAGCCAAATTCTTCAATTCCAATTACCAGTCGTTTACCAGTTAAAAGTCTATACCAGCCGGTTGGTGAACCAGCTTCAACGGCTACTTCTAAATCTGAATCAGCAAGTAATTCGGCTAAAAATGCTGGAGCAGAATATAGTTTTTCTTTTTCTGGGACAGAAATCACCCGGCAGTTACAGCTCTTAGCCAGCTCTTGAGCTGCTGCTACTGCAGTTGCTACTTCACTTCCACTTGCTAAAATACTAACCAGCTTTTTTCCTGCTGCTTGTTTAAATTCAGTAACAAGATAAGCCCCCTGATCAAAATCAGCTAAAATCGGGTCTGCTGGCAGTAAATCAACAGCCTGTCGCGCTATCACTAATGCAACTGGCTGATCTTTTTCTTTTAAAGCAGTCTGCCAGGCCAGTTTAACCTCTGCCCCACTGGCAGGTCTAATTACTCGTAAATTAGGAATTAATCGTAAAGATTCTAGCTGTTCAATTGGTTGATGAGTAGGACCATCTTCTCCTACAAAAATAGAATCGTGAGTAAAAAGATAGATTACTGGTAATTTCATTAAAGCTGCTAATCTGATTGCCGGCCGCATATAATCAGAAAAAGTCAAATAGGTTGCAACTACCGGTCTTAAGCCACCATGCAGCATTATTCCGCCAGCAGCTGCTGCCATAGCATGCTCTCGAATACCAAACTTTATATTTCTGCCCTTATAATAACCATTTTTAAGCTCAGGATAACGATCAAAATTGAGTCTGGTTGATGCAGTCAAATCAGCTGTTCCTCCGATTAGATAAGGTAGTTGTTCACCTAAATAACGATAATATTCACCAGAATAATTACGCAGTGGTTTTTGCTTTTTAAAATCTAATCCTGCCGCTGAGAAATCAATCTCTGTTTTAAGTTCAACTCCTGCAGCAAGTTCAGCAGCTAACTCTGGAAACTTAGCCTGATACTTTTCAAATAAATACTGCCAGTTCTCAAATTCACTCATCAGTTCTGCTTTACGATCAACAAAATATGATCTTACAGATTGCGGAACTACAAATTCTGCTGTTTCAGAAAAACCTAATTTAATTTTTAATTCTTTTATTTCTGAATCAGTAAAAGGAGCTCCATGAGCAGCACTGGTACCTTCTTTGCCAGCCACCCCTGCTCCAATTACAGTTTGAGCAGCGATTAAAGTTGGGCGAGAAAAATCAGTTTTTGCTGCTTTAAAAGCAGCTGCTAAATCGATAAAAGAATTTCCCTGTACCTGATCAATAACCTGCCAATTCTGAGAATCAAAGCGCTGTTTAATTTGATCTGGGAAAGTTAAATTAGTTTTTCCATCGATAGAAATTCCATTTTGATCATAAACTACTATTAGTTTGCCAAGTCCTAAACTACCTGCTAAAGAAGCAGCTTCATAACTTAAACCTTCCATAAGATCTCCATCACTAACTACTGCATAAGTATAATGATCAAGCAAAGGAAATTCTGGCTGATTGTAATGTGCAGCCAACATTGTTTCTGCAATAGCTATGCCAACTGCATGACCTAATCCCTGGCCTAGCGGACCAGTAGTCATTTCTACACCAGGAGTTATTCCTAATTCAGGATGAGCTGGTGTTTTTGATTTAAACTTACGATAATTTTTCAAATCATTTATTGTTAAATTATATCCAGCCAGATTAAGTAAACTATAGAGCCAGACTGCTCCATGTCCAGCCGATAAAATTAGCCGGTCACGATTAAACCAAGCAGGCTCAGCAGAATTATATTTCATTACTTTAGCAAATAAATAGGCTCCCAATTCAGCACAGCCAAGCGGCATGCCAGGATGGCCAGAACCAGCACGGCTAACTGTTTCTGCCGAAAGAACTTTAACTGTATCAGCAATTTTTTGCAGCATAAACTTAGCCTCCTTATAACTAAAAATCTCTTTAAAACTAAAGACTATTTTTTAACAGAGCAAGTACATCTGCCTCATTTTTTTGTTTCAAAATATTAGTCAACAATTCTGGGCAATTAGCAAGAGTAATTATATCTGTCAGCGCAGGTAAATGTTGTTTTTTATCAACTGGGGCCAGCACAAACACAAAATTAATTGGATCAAAATCATGCCCTAGTTTAGTGCCATTTTTCAAAATCAGTAAACTTATTCCAGCCTGCTTAACTCCATCATCAATTCTAGCATGAGCAAGACAAATCTGAGGTGCTAAAGCAATATAAGGACCATTTTCTTTAACAATTGCAATCATCCGTTTAATATAATTTTCGGTAATTAAATCTTTTTGTTTTAATAATTCACCAGCTTGAGTTAAGGCTTCCTGCCAACTTAACTTTTGTGAAGAAATTTTTAAATGACCAGCTTTTAAAAAAGCGAGCAGCCCCAATGGAGAAGGATCATTTAATTGCACATGATAATTAAAATATTGTTCCAACTTTTTCTGTGCAGCTGGTACAGTATCAGGTTTTAGATAAGGTTTAAGTAATTCTACTATGCGATCTGGCTGTTGCTTTATTAAATCCGACTTAATTTGTTCAGAACTTTCTTCACTGAAAATACCATAGCTCAGCTGATGATTCTGAAGATACTTTTTAATCTTTTCAATATCTTCTTCATTTAAAAGTGGATTAACCAACACGCAATCTTTAGCTAATCTGCCCAGTGGAATAGTAGTAATTATAAAATCTACTTCTGTGAATAACTCTAATTGTTTGCTCAACTCAAAACTAGCTACACTGGCAACAATTTTAATTCTTTTAAATTCATTTTTTAAACGAACTTCAAGTAAATTTGTTGTTCCAACTCCACTTGAACATACCAAAATAACTTTAACCTGCCGCTGCTTATGATAACCAAGCCTCTCTAGAGCAGCTCCAAAGTGCAGCGCTAAATATGCTGTTTCATCTTCACTAATCTCAACATAAAGTTCATTCTGAATTAGTTTAACTGCCAGCTGAGCAGCTGCAAAAACTGCTTTATATTTATTTTTTATATCTGTCAAAAGAGGATTTTCAATCGGTAAATCAAAAATTATCCGTTTAATTGTTGCCTGTAAGTGAATTGTCAAACCAGTAACTAGTTTTTGATCATTAATTAGCTTAACTGCAAAGTATTTTTCGACAACTCGAATCATTTCTCTAATTAAATTTGGTAAATTAGCTGGCCTTAAATTAGCTGTATTACCAGTCGAATTTCTTCTGGCACCTAATAAATGTAGTGTAATAAAAGCTATTTCTTCTCCTGGCAGCTGCAATTTAAATTCTTCTGCTAGAGTGTGAGCAATCTTAACAGCTAATTGATATTCTGGCTGTTTTGCCAGCAGTTTAAGCCTTTTGGGGGCAAACTTAATTTCCTGACCAGCTCTCAATCTCAAAATGGCAAAAGCAAGGTGCAACACCAGATTACTAAAAGCAGTTTCAGTAAATTTAATTATTTCCTGTTCAGCAAAATTTTTAACAGCTAACTCAATTTTAGTTAAATCAATTTCCTGTAATAACTCCTGTAAATTACTACTATAGCTTGATTTTAGTTCAACTTGATAGGCCGACTTACTGTTAACCTGATTTAGATAATCTAACATATCATCTCTTTCATAAGTTTCATTAAACAAAGCTTTCATAGCCTGCCTTATTTTTAATTCTGCTCCCTGAATTTTAATTCCATAATTACGCCGTCTAATTAATTCTAATCCATGATATTTAAGCCATTCTGCCACTAGATCAAGATCTTTACTAACTGTAACAGCACTTACGTCAAGCAGTGAAGTTAGTTCATTAATAATTAAGGGATCTTTTTTCTGAAACAGTTTATATAAAATTAAATATTTTCTCTGATCAGCAGTCTGAAAATGACGTCGTTGATAGAATTGATCAAATTCAGCTAAAGCCTGGCCCAGCTCTAAATCTGTCCCCTGGAGTAAAATACCATAGTTAGGTTTTCTAATTAAGCTAAGCTTGTAATCTGCTATTAAATCTGCTATTTCAGCAAGATCATAACGGATTGTTCTCTTGCTAACCTCTAATTTAGCAGCCAGTTCCTGCAGTGAAACAGGTTCAGACCGATCGGCCAGGTATTTATATAACTTAAATAAACGAGTGTTTTTTCCCATCTTAACTAAATAATTTAGCCAGATAGCCAACTATAATTCCAACTACACCAAAGTCAGCATCACCAAAAGTTGTATTAGCAAAACCGAGGGAACCTAAAACTGGTAATAAAAGTGCTGGTAAAAAAGAAATCAAAATCCCATTTACAAAAGCACCCAACATTGCACCTTTTTTGCCACCAGTTGCATTTCCAAAAACACCAGCAGTAGCTCCAGTAAAGAAATGAGGTACCATGCCGGGAATGATTAAAGCTAATCCCAGTGGTCCCAGCAAAAACATGCTGACAAGACCTCCCAGAAAACTAAAAATAAAACCAATAATTACTGCATTGGGAGCATAAGTAAAAGTTATTGGGCAGTCCAAAGCTGGTTTAGCATCAGGCACAATTTTTTCGGCAATTCCTTGAAAAGCAGGTACTATCTCACCAATAATCATCCGGACACCACTTAAAATAATACTAACCCCAGCCGCAAAAGTAATACCCTGCATTAAAGCAAACATAAATAGACTGCGCTCGCCAGCATATTCAGCATAAACTTCCGGGCCAGCAAATAAGCCAATGATAAAAAAGATGATAATCATCGTTAACATTGTTGAAAGCACAGATTCCTTTAAAAAACTAAGTGAATCGGAAAACTCAATATCTTCTGTACTATCTTCTGGATCACCAATTAGCTGCCCAACCAGACCAGCAGCAATATAGCCTGTGGTCCCGAAATGACCAATTGCTACTTCATCTCCACCGGTAACCTTTCTCATAAAGGGTGCTCCTAAAGCAGGGAATAAAACCATTACAAAACCTAATAATAAAGAACCTACTATAATTAAAGGGATTTCATTTAAACCAGCAGTTCCCAAAACTGCTGAAAGTAGAGCCGCCATAAAGAAAATATGATGACCTGTTAAAAACACATATTTTAAAGGAGTAATTCTGGCAAAAAGTAAATTTGCTAGAAAACCAAAACCCATAATTAGTGCTGTTTCTCGACCAAAAGTTTGTTGGGCCAGGGCAACTATTGCTTCATTAGTTGGAATTACTCCCTGAATATTAAAGGTCTGCTGAATCATCGGCCCTAAATTATTTAAACTACTAATTAGAACATTAGAACCAGCTCCCAAAATAACAAATCCTAAAATACTTTTTAAAGTGCCTGACATTATCTTGGAGAAAGGTTTTTTCATAACAGCCAGACCAATCAAAGCCATTAAACCGACCAGAACTGCTGGTTCATTTAAAACTTGATAAACAATAAAATTAATTAAAGTCATTAAACTTACCTCCCCAGATTAATTTTATTTTGAAAGCTTAGCTGCTGCTGTTAAAACTTTTTCTTTAATCTCATTGCGATCAGTCATATTTTTAACACTGATTACTTCGGCTGGATGATCAATTTTTTTACCAATTTCTTCACTGGCAAAAATAAAGTCAGCTTTTTCTCCCTGAATTGAAGATAGATCTTTAACATCAACTGTCCCCTTAATTCCTTCCTGATCCATAACCTTCTCAATATTCATCTTCAAAACCAGACTGCTGCCTAATCCCATACCACAAACTGCTAAAATTCTCATTAAAACACCTCCTTTTGATTAAGCATTTAACAAAATTTTTAGAATAAAATTTTATTTCTGATAATTTTCAGATGCAATAATTTTTTCCATATAATTTAGAATGCTAGCTGGTTTTTCAATGACAGCTATTTTATTTACTGCATTATCTGCCATTAAAACTGTTGATAATTCAGAAATAGCTTTTACATGTTGCTTATCATCGACTGCCCCAAAAGCAAAAGCTATTTTAACAGGATCATTATTTTTATTACCAAAATTAACTGGTTCAGCCAGAGTTACTAGACTCATACCTAACTTTTTTACTCCATCTTCTGGACGCGCATGCAATAAAGCTATGCCTTTACCAATTACAACATAAGGACCGTTTTCAATAATTGATTTCTGCATTGCTTCTATATATTTTTCAGTAATTAAATTATCAACTAGCAGTAATTGACCTGCTGTTTGAACAACTTCTTGCCAATTAGCAGCTTTAATCTTAATTGCTATTCTACCTTCTGTTAAAAGATCTAAAATCATGATTATCCCTCCTACCGACAATATTTAAACCTCTAATATAATTTCCCGCTTGATTTAATTTTATTATAGTTTCATTGACTCAGAAAAGCAATATTTAATAAATTATATCTCTTGCCAGCAATTGTGGCAAAAAACTTTATTTATTAAAAAAAGCGCTCCCGTAGGAGCGCTAAGATGTACATTTTTTACTGAAATTTAAATCTTATAATTTGAATTTATCTACTACTTCTGATAATTTTTCTGCCATATCTGCTAACTCATCAGCTGATTTAACAATATCCTGAGTTGCACTATTTTGTTCAACTGTTGCAGATGCTACTTCTTCTGCATTACCAGCTGCTTCATGGCTAACATAAGATACTTCCTGAATTGCTCCGCCAATATAATCACTATTATCACCAACATCAGTAATTTTCTGACCAATCTGAGCAATAAAGTCTTTTAAACTAATAGCTGATTTATCGATTTTATCAAATGAGTCACCTGTTTTCTGAATAGATTCAACACTGGTATCAACTACAGATTCAGTTTCATCCATTTTTGAAATTGCTACCTCTACTCCAGTTTGAATTTCTTGAATTAAAGAAGCAATTTTATCAGTTGCCCCTTCTGACTCTTCAGCCAGATTTCTAATTTCATCAGCTACTACGCTAAATCCTCGCCCTGCTTCACCGGCTCTTGCTGCTTCAATAGCTGCATTTAAAGCTAATAAATTAGTCTGGGAAGCAATATCATTAATCAGCTCAATGATTTCTTCAATTTGTTGAGAAAGCTTACCTAATTTATTAATATTAGCAGCAACTTCCTGAGAATTATTTTTAACATTACCAACTTTTTCTACCGACTGTTTTACTTCTAAATTACCAGATTCAATAGTTTCAATTACAGATTCAGCTTGCGTATTCATTTCTGCAGACATCTGGTTAATTTCATCAATCCTTGAGGTGAGCTGGTCAATACTGGAAGATATCTCCTCTATTTGAGCTGACTGTTCTTCTGCACCTGAGGCAACATTTTGGACAGCATTACCAACATCAGTTGCTGAATCAGCAACTTCTTTACCAGAAGCCGCTAGTTCTTCACTGGCAGCAGATAAATTAACAGAAATTTCTACAGTCTGAGTAATAATTTCACGTAAATTATGCTGCATAATAGCAAAAGTATCAGCTAGCTTACCAATTTCATCTTTACGTTGCAAAAGTTTCTCAGGAATTTCAGTTTTTAAATTACCAGCTGCTATATCCTGACATGTTTTAACAGTTGCATTAATTGCTTTAACTATACTATTAGAATTTAAATAGAGGATTAAAGCCAATAACATAAAGATTACAATTCCAGTTAATAAAATTATATTTCTCAAGCGAGCAGTAGTGTTATAAATGTCAGCCAGCGAAAAATCTAAATTAATTACACCGGATATTGTCCCGTCTTTAACAAAAGGAATAAAGATTCGATAAATTTCATTATTAGCAGTCTGACTGGAATCTGCTGCAGTTGTTTCTAGAGCATAAACTTCTCCACTACTGAGTATATTACTTACTTCAGGATTAGTTATTTTCTGACCCAAATTTTCTTCATTATTAGAGGCAGTAATTGTTAAGTTTTGATCTATAAAAGCAGCATTAATTATATCTTGACTTGAAGCCACTCTATTCATCAATCTCTGGTAGCTAAAACTTTCGGTAAGACTCTGCACGTTATTGGCCCTGATACCAATCTGAATAGAACTACCATCAGAGTTTCTAAAATGAGCATATTTATTATAATTATCTGACTCACTATCTTTACGTATTTTTTCAAATAATCGGTCTGCGCCTGACTCCATAAATTTATAAACAGGATGATCTTCTCCCGGCTGCCAACCTACATATTCATCGACTGTTGAATAAACAATCTCCTTGTCACTATTATACCAATAAATCTCATTTACACCTGTTTCCTGCATAATTTCTTTAATTAAGTCATTATCTAATTCAGCAGATCTACTTCTTACTACTGCCGCTGTAGTACTCAACTTGTCATCAATCATACCATTTATTATATCTAACGAACTTGAATTATCAGCTAGCTGATTTTCAATTTGATTGGCTAATTTTAGACCATTTGTCCGCTGGTTTTGGATTAAATTATCTCTCATTATATCAGCAGATAAAAATGCTATACCAGTAAACCCAATTAAAATCAGAATAATCGGAATAATTAGCAATTTCATTTTAAGTGATGATAAAATTTTTGTCAGCTTGTTACCCCCTTGGTTTTTTATACTTAAAAATAATAGATAGTTAAGTAATTATACTATATATTATTTTTAAACAATTAGCCAGTCTATATTGTTAACTTTCTGTAAAATAATAGATAAATTTAATCAGAGCAAGAAAAATTAACTTTTTTGATAATTGCCAGCTATCCTCCCTCCTCTAAAAGCTATCTTATTATTATATAATAAATTTATTTTTTACTAAAATTAGGATAATTATAATTCTTATTATAAATTTATTTTATCAAAAAAAAGTTAGCTTCGCTACATATTATGCAAAAAATTGCTAATTTATTAGTGAATCTAGCCAAAATTAACCAGTTAAGATCTCTAAATAGATTAAAAAACATAATTTTAAAAATAAAAAAGACTTTTACCTAATAGGTAAAAGTCTTAAACTAGTATGAAATCAAAATAGTTAGTTTTATTTAATTAAATTTAATTTTAGTCAAGTTCAAATTCAAGTTCTAAGTCTTCTGACTCATCTTCTGCCAGCTCAGTTTCAGCAATAGGTTTTTTTAATAGGTTAACCATTGCTGCAGAAACTATAATACCAATTATAGCAGCTACAATAAACATAATTCTGTTATCAACTACTGGGAGAACAATTGGCCCACCATGAGGAGCATGATCACCTACTCCAGCTAACATTGCTATAACTGAGCCGATAGCAGATCCAGTCATAATAGATGGAATAACTCTAATTGGATCAGCAGCAGCAAATGGAATAGCTCCTTCAGTAATCCCAATTAATCCCATAAAAAAAGCTCCTTTACCTGCCTGAATTTCTTCTTTAGTATATTTTGCTGGTGCAAGCATTGTTGCTAAAGCCATACTTAAAGGAGGAATGCAAATAGCCACTGCAATTGGTCCCATAACATTATATACCCCTTGTTCAATTAAACCCGTACCAAATAAGAAAGCAGTTTTATTAACTGGTCCTCCCATATCAAAAGCAATCATGGCTCCTAAAATAATTCCAAAAATAACCTGACTACCTTCACTCATTCCCTGCAGCCAGGCTGTTAAACCAGCCATAGCATTACTAACAGGCACACCAATTACATACTGCATTAAACTACCAACAATAATTGTAGACAAAAGTGGAATTACAAAAATAGGCATTACCGGACGAATAACTTCTGGCACCTGCCAGCTTTTAATCCAGGCTGCAATATAGCCAGCTAATAAACCGGCAATAATTCCACCTAAAAATCCAGCTCCAATTTGACCTGCTAAATAACCAGCTACCATTCCAGGTGCTAAACCTGGGCGATCAGCAATTGAGTAAGCAATATAGCCAGCCAAAATTGGGACCATTAAAGTAAAAGCTGCTGAACCCAAAGTCATTAGCTTTTGCAGAACTGGACTGGTTACATTAGCGCCGGTTCCGGCCTCTACTCCACTTAACATAATTGAAAAAGCAATTAAAACTCCTCCCGCTACCACAAAAGGAATCATGTGACTAACTCCAGTCATTAAATGACCTCTTATCTCTTTTAACTTATCTTTCATAATAATCTCCTCCCTGTTTTATTTAAGCTAAAATTAAATAGATAATACTTAAATTATTAATCTTATTCAGAAAACTTTTCAATAATCTTGGCAATAATTTTGTCTGAATGTTTAATTGCTTTTTGAACATCAATTTTTAGCTTCGGTATTCCTGTAAAGCGATCTCCTTTAGAAATATTAACATCAGCTGCTATAACTACAGCAACTGCATCTTTAAGGTCGGCTGCTGTGATTTCATTTTCTATACCAATTGAGCCCTGAGTCTCAACCTTAATTTCAACTCCTTTCTTCTGGGCACTTTTTTCTAGTGATTCTGCAGCTAGATAGGTATGGGCAACTCCTGTTGGACATGATGTTACGGCTAATATTTTCATTAAATCAATCTCCTTTATGCTTTATATTTTTTAAATAATTTATAAATAAATTATTTATTAGTTATATCTAATATCATTAAAATAATAATTTTAAACGAAAATTGTCTGAATTATCTCATTAGCAATAGCAGCTGACTCTGCCTGTAGTAATTCATTTTTGAAATCTTCATTTAATAAATTCCTTGATAAAGTAGACAGAATTTTTAAGTGCTGATTTGACTCACTTTCTGCTGGAACTGCCAGTAAAAAAACTAATCTAACTGCTTCATTATCAAAAGATTCCCAACCAATAGGTTCAGCTAATCTGGCAAAAGCAACTGCAGCTTCTACAACTCCAGCTGATTTACCATGTGGAATTGCTATTTCTCGGCCCACTCCTGTACTTGTTTTTTCTTCGCGCTCAAAAACAGCTGTTAAATAATCTTGATAAGAGCTCAAATTACCATTTTGATTAATTAATTGAGCCAGCTTTTTAATAACCTGATCTTTATTAACTGCTTTTAAATCAAGACTAATTAAGTCTTGATTAATTATTTTATTCATTAATTATCTCTCCTTTAGTTAGTAATAAATAAAGTTCTGCTTTAGTTTGAGCAGATTTTAATCTTTCTAAAAACAAGTCATCTTCCATAATCCTATAAAAATAACTAAAAAATTTTTTGGCTATACTTTGTTCAATGTTAAGTAAAAAAATTAGCTGTACTTTATCTTCACCCCATTTAATTGGTTTTGCTAGAGTTGCTACAGCAACTTGCTGCTGATCTAAATTAGAAACTCTAGCGTGAGGAATTGCTATTCCCTTTCCAACTGCCGTAGAGCTAGTTTTTTCTCGCTCAAGTACGTCCTCTGTAAAATCTATATCTTTTTTATTTTGTAATTTTTTAGCCAAAAATTTAATTACAGCTGTGGGAGTTTGTAGATTAAGCCCGGGCCATATAAATTCAAGATCAAATAAATTTTTGATTACTGCTTCTGGTTCAATTAAATTATCAGTAGTAACAGCATTACAATTTTTTAAAGCTGCTAGCTGATTTTTAAGCTGTTTTAAATCAAATTGACTTAAAAAAGCACTTACTTTAATTACTTTTACCGGTAATTTGTCAGAATTAATTGGAATAGTAGTAATCACAAAATCTATTTCAGCTAGATTATATTTAATTAATTCATGGGTTGATAAAATATCAACTATTTCCAGATGTGGAAGGTAACGACGCAATTTACTTGCAATTAATTGGGAAGTACCTACTCCACTTCCACAAACAATAATAGTTTTAAAACTACCTGCCAGTCGTTCTTTAGAAGCCCCCAGATGTAAAGCTATATAACCAATTTCATCTTCATTAACTTTTAAATCTAAACTCTGCTGGAAAATAATACTGCAACTCCAGGCTGCTCCAAAAACATCAGGATAGTTCTGCTTAATCTTATTTAAAATAGGGTTGCGAATACTCAACCCATATTTAAGACGATTAATAGCCGTTCGCAAATGTAAGATTAGGCCCAGCAGCAGCTGCTCATCACTGTTAAAATCATAATCTAAAATCTTAGTTACCCTATTTATTATTTTTACTGCAATTTTAACTGTTTCTGGATCAGAGTTTTTAATCACATGCTTTAAATCTGCATTTTCAATATTCTGCTGAATTTTAGATCCTAAAATATGGAGTGAAATATAACCTATTTCTGAAGCAGGAATTTCTATTTTATATTCAGCATTTATTTTAATAGCAATTTTCTCAGCAATTTTAAATTCTTTTTTTGATCTTAAAACAGCTAACTGCTCATTACTCATTTCAACATCTTTATTTTTATTGAGCCTTTCCAGAGCAATTGCAATATGAATAACCAATGCTGTAATTGCTTCATCAGCAAAAGAAAATTCTGCTTCAAATTCAACCTGTCTAATAATTTCTTCAATTCTTTTAAAATCAAGTTCACCAAACAAATCTGCCAATTGTTGATAAACATTATCTTCAACTGCAGAAATTTCGACAAACTCGTTACTCAACATTAGTTTTAACTCTTTATCATTTTTTAAATCAACCAGCAGTTCAGCCACAGCTTTTCGCCAATTTTTTTCACTTCCAATAACATAAACTCCAAAATTTTGTCTTCTTTCTAATTCTAAATCATAATTATTAAGCCACCTTTCAACTGCTGTCAAATCATTATATATAGTAGACCGACTAACAAATAACTTTTTTGCCAGTTCTTCCATAGTATGTTCATGCTCAGCTGAAAGTAGATATTTCAAAATTAATTTCTCTCTTTTTTCCGGAGAAACTGGTGCTTGATAGTTTTTAAGCTGATCAAGGCGTGTCTGCAAAAATTCACGCTGGGTATTATTTATTTCCAGCCAGACTCCACTACCAGGCTTTTTAATCAAATTAATTTTTCTATCAGCTAACCACTCTGCTAATTTAGTTAAATCACTTCTGATAGTACGAGCAGAAACAGTAAATTTTTCCGCTAATTCAGTAATTGTAATTTCAGATTCTTTTTGTAAAAGAATTTCTAATAACTTACCAGATCTCTTATTCGGAAAAGCTAACATTATAAAAACTCCTTTTAAATAATTTTTACTTTATATATTGCTTCAAATAGGATTTTAAAGACCTGTGGCAGTGATTAAGCTGATATATCCGGAATAAATAAGTTTTTTCAACTGTTCCTAATTATATCATTAGCTAGATAGCTAATCTATAGCTAAAAGCTTATATTTTTTTCCACTTCACTGCGGAAATAATTAACTTTTAAAAATAAAAACTCCAGCTGTAAACAGCTGGAGTTAAGTTTAAATTATAATTTTATAGTAATTTAATCAGTCATCTAAAATAGCAAAAATATCTTTCATTACTCGATATGGTTTTGACAAAACACGACGGGAAAATGAATAGAGAAATTTAGGTCCCTGCTTTTTTATAATTTCATTTAATTTAAATGGTTCAGTTAAAATATGTTCAACACTATCGAGAGTATAGAGTTTTAATAATTCTTTTTTATCTATACCTGATGTTTTATGACAGTGCTGACATTCAATAGTTTTAATTTCATTATCAAGATATAAAATTTTATGTTCAGTTTCTTCACTACAATTCAAACAGTACAAAGTTGTATCAACTTTTTCCAGCATTGTTGCTCCTCCTTAATTTTATTTTAACTCTACACCCTGGTTAATTAAAATCTCTGCAATCCAGCTGGCTGCTTTACCAACAACAGCGGTACATTTATCTTGATGACCACCTGCTGTCTTCATAGTCTCTTTTCCGATAGCAGTCTGCATATCAAATGACTGACCAAAGATCTTTTGCTGAATATCCTGGCATATCTCAGCCTGATATTCCTGAACAAACTTTTCTCTTAAAAGTCGGCTTAACTGCTTATCTTTAAATTTACTACCACTTAGATGGATTGAATTAATATCACGACCAAAAAAATAACTGAAAATAATACAACCAGCTAAAAAAGCTCCACAATTACCAGTACCTCCTTCAGCTATTCCTCCCGAAAAAGAATTAGTACTTTTAAAAATAAGATCATCAATAATAAAAAAATCTTTAACAGCCAAAATGGTAGCCTGACAGCAGCCCCGCATGTTTTTTTCATAATCAAATCCATGTTGATAAATTTTTTCCAGTACATATTGCTTTTTATCCATAAATTACCTCCATACTAAAGCATTTAATAATAGTAAATTTTCTGACTATATTAAGCGATAAGATAAACTTTCTCCCAAAAATTATAAATGTTAAGTAGCCGGAAATTAATTTCCGGCTACTTTGGGTAGGTTAATTGTTTGTTGCTTGGGTTTTTTATATAAACTAACCAGCCAATATAAAGCGGTCAGATTATAACTAATGATTTACTACAGAATCAGGTACTTCTCCTGTACCCTGGCCATAATAATCAAATATTTTAACTGCCTGTTCAATTTGATCATCAGTCATCATTGCTACTTGATCACTCATTGATTTAGCTAAACAATATGTTTTAGCAGCTTCTTCAAGATAAACACAAGCATATAAAGCCTGCTTTAAAGAATCGCCAACGGCAATCACCCCATGATGCTTTAAAATTACAGCCAGTTTACCCTGCAAATTATCTACAGCTTCAATCCCCATCTGCTCACTTGCTGCAGATGAGAAAGGACATACATTAACTGATCCTTTAGTTGCATTAGCCAGGGTAGTCAAGTTACATCTAAATTCATCTTCAACCAGCCCAACAGCAGTTGCATAGGGCTGATGTGTATGGATAACTGCTTTGACTTCTGGCAAATTATTATAAATATAAAGTAAAGCTTTTGAATCAACTGATGCTTTACGTTCTCCTTCAATAATATTACCGGCTAAGTCCATTACAATAATATCTTCAGCTATTAATTCTTCATAAATCATTCCAGAAGGAGTAACTAAAATATGCTCAGCGGCTACTTTATAACTTACATTACCACCAGAAAGAGCAATTAAACCATAACGATCTAGTTTAAGACCTGCCTGAATTACTTCTTCCTTTTCTTTCTCATACATTTTGCTTTTTCCTTTCTGCATATAAAGCATTATTTTTCTTTATCTTTGCTTTAAGAGAATCAGGATGAAGACTTTCCTCTAAACTTAAAAATTGCTCATTTAAGTCTTGATAGTCATTGTATGCTCTCAAATCTATCCAATAACGACCTTTAAATAAAGAAGGTTTATTAACTCTTATATACATCTTTTTTGCCAGATGCCTCTCTCTTATTCTAAAGCCTTCTAGCTCAGTTAAGGAGTAAACATGAGACTTGCCAAAAGCCGAAAAAGTTAACTCATTATCTGCTAATATTATTTTACGTGGATAACTAATTGAAATAAAATTAGTTATAATCGTGTATAGAGATAAAAAGCAAACAAACATCCAGAGATATTTTAAGGAAGAACCTCGACTAATATGAAACACTCCTAGCAGCAAAACCAATACTGCCAGTAAACCGGCATAAACAACTCTAATTAAGAACTTTTTCTGATCAAATATATATTCTTTTCTCATGTTTGCTCCTTTCCACTGATTTGATCAATCAGAATAAACAAGATTAAGCTTGTTGAGCAGTTTTTAATTCTTCAGCTTCTAAAAGAATTCTTCTTCTATTTACTAAAGCTAAGACAACAGCTACAGCTGCTACAATACCAATACCTATCCAACCAAAGTCATTTAAGCGTACAATAACCCAGGTTAAAGGATTAGCACCATCACAAATACTAGAAATCATTGTTGCATTAGAAGGTAGTGCATAATCTGCATTAACAGCTGCTTCAGTCATTAAAGGAGCAAGATTAGTTGAAATTAATAGCCCGGCAGCTAGAACAATAATTCCATTAACTAAAGCTCTAAAGCCATTCCCCTTAACTACAGGTGTAATTAAAACAAACATCCAGGGAATAACAGCTAGATCAGCAAAAGGAAGTACTTTATTGCCAGGTAAAAGAACTGCAATAGCTAAGGTAAGAGGTACCAGAATAAGTGATACAGATAGAGTTAAAGGGTGTCCTACCCCAACAGCTGAGTCAAGCCCAATATACATTTTCCCCCGATTGGAAAATCTATCACTAATAAAAGCAGATGCAGCATCTGAAATAGGTAATAAACCTTCCATTAATAAAGAGGCCATTTTAGGGATTAAGACTAATACAGCACCCATTGTAATACCTAATTGTAATACCTGAGAAATATCATAACCAGCTACAGCACCAATAATCATTCCCAGTACAGAACCAATAATAATTGGCTCACCAAATACACCAAATTTCTCCTGAGCTTCTTCCATATTGATATCAATATCTCTAACTCCAGGAATTAAGTCAATTATTTTATTGATAACTATTGCAACTGGAGCATAAGCACCAGAAAATCCATGTGGTAATGATACACCAGGTAAACCTAATGTTTCTTCAACTCCAGGAGCTGTATAATCAGCAATTACCATAATAATTACCATATTTAAAACAGCTGCTAATAAGCCAATAGCCTGACTACCAGTCACTATAGCTACCAGAGAACCAGTAAAAGCAAAATGCCAATAATCCCAGATATCTACATCGACAGTTTGAGTTGTATTGGTCAATAACATAATAATATTTACCAGTAAGCAGACTGGAATAATTACCATCCCAACTGTAGAAGCAAAAGCAATTGCTGCCGCTGCTGGCCAGCCAACATCAATAACTGATAAAGATAGGCCAAAACGATCTACCATTAATTGTACAGCTGGACCAAGATTAGATGACATTGCTCCGATTACCAAATTCAGTCCGATAAAACCAACCCCAACTGTCAAGCCAGCTCGTAATGATTTACCCTTTTCTGTCCCGAGAGCAATTCCAAAGATACAAATAATAATTGGCATCATTACTGTTGCTCCCAAATCCTGAATAAAATTAAAGAAAGACAGTATGTATGACATAAATTTCACCTCGTTTTATTATTTGGTATTGTAAAAAATAAATTTATTTCTTACAATACCAGTTTAGTTTTAATAATTTTAATTAAAATAATTTAGTTCACAATTTCCAGCTAAAATAAGATAAAACTATGCTTCCATTAAATCTAGAATTTCTTTTTGCGTTTTATCTACTCCAACCCCAGTTAAGAAACTTACCCCACTAACAAAAGGACATTTAACACCAGAAGGTTTCATAGTTGTAGCAATAACAAAGTCAAAGTCAGCTGATTTAGAAGGTACTTCAGCAATTTTACATTGTTCAACTTTATATTGACCGGAATATCCATTTGAATTCAATAATTCTTCAACTTTTGTTCTTGCTGCTGTAGATGTGCAAACTCCAGCTCCACATGCCATTAAAATTCTTTTCATTTTGCTTCACTTTCCTTTCTCTATTTTTATTTTATTTGGCTTTAGTTCTGCTGCCTAAATAACTTAAACAGCAGAACCAGCCTTGCTTAATTATATAATTTCTGTTAGTCACAGTATTATAGAAAGTTATAAAATTATTTGTTGCTTAACAGATATAATTAACTAGTTTTAATAACTTAGATTTATTACTTGTTTACTCTCCCAGCACAATAATCTTACATCTGCGTTCCCGGGGACGTGTTCTATCAAAATCTACGAAATAAACATAGCCAGTTTTACCTACCCCTAGTTGACCATTATCAACTTCAAATGTTTCACTAGAGCCAAGTATAGTTGATTTCAAATGAGCGTCACAGTTAAAAAGCGCTGAACGATCACCATCAGGTAAATATGATTCGGCATTAGGCCAGGAAGCAACCGCCTGATAATGCTTTTCTCCTGGATAATTATACTGACCTTCTGCAATATTGTCAGGAATAATCTTTTTAAGTACATTGTTTAAATCAGTCTGTAAAAATTCTTCTCCATTTTCATTATAATCATGGACAAATTCTTCGAAAAATACAGAGCAGGTAGTATGGGGAGAAATCACTACACAAATTCCTGTTTGAATTCCACTGTCTTTAATTACTTTTTTTACCGAATCAGTAATATCAAAAAAAGTTGGAGTTTTGCCATGAGAATTTAAAGTTATTTGCTCTTTGTAAACAGTCATTTTTTTACCTCCTAAATACCAGATACTATTTAATTATAAAAGTATTTATTTTACTGATAGTTCTTCTCTAGCTCTAACGACAGCTTTAATCATTTCTTCCAGACTCTTTACTTGATCAGCTGCTTTAATAATTCCACTTGTTGCACCTGTACCATCAGCACCATGAATAATAGTATTGTAAACATCTTCTCCTGTACTAATACCAGAAGCCTGCATAACTAAAATACTATCATCAATTTCTTTGATCCTGGTTGTAGTTTCAATAATATAATCAAAACTGCTGGTTTGACCAGTTCCAATTAAATCTGTTGGTTCACATAATAAAATATCTGGAGCTAATTTAGCAATAGCTAGAGCTTCATCCAGACAGTCAGCACAAACAATAGTAATTATGCCAAGCTCTTTAGCTCTTTTAATAGTTTTAACTAAATCAGTTAAAGTAAGAGAATGTTCAGCATGATTTAAAAAGACTGCCTCAGCTCCAGCATTCCGAAGAGATTCTGGCAGCACATGCCCCATACCTCTGCCCGGTACTAAAGAATCCATATGCTGAGCAGTCACAATAATATTTTCTGTATTGGCTTTGATATTTGCCAGATCTGCAAAAGGTGCAGTAAAAAATATTTCAACTCCATATTCTACAGCAAATTTATCAGCTGCTTTAGCTAAAGCTAGACTTTCAGCACCATATAGATATGATTTAGGATTACAAACAAAAAATGGGGTTCCTATTTTTTTCATTTTCATTTCTCACCTTTCTTCTAAAAGTTAATAATTAGTTTAATTAAGTGTAATTGTTACTTATAATTAAACTGCTCAAAAATAAACTTAACTGCTTTTATTTATTGATTGAATTTCTCAGTATGGAAAACTCCATAATAATGCTCTAAACATTCTTGCATACCTTCAATTTGAGCATTTTTGAGCTGATAATAGTCATTGGACTCTACTTGCTGCGTTTTCTTAAAAGCAGCAGTAACTAAATCAGTATAAATATTTATTTTACTAATTCCTCCCAGAGCACACTTTTCTAAATTATCATCCCCAGAAGAGGATCCCCCATGTAAAACAAGTGGAGTTTTAACTGCTTGACTAATTTCTTTTAAACGATCAAAGTCAATAACTGGCTTACCTTTATATGCCCCATGAGCAGTTCCAATTGAAATTGCCAGTGAATCAACATTGGTAGCATTAATAAATTTTTTAGCCTCAGCTACAGTAGTATAGATACTATCACTATCATCTTTGCTATTATATTCTTCACCACCACCAACATGACCAATTTCGGCTTCAACAACTACACCACGTAGATGAGCATAGTCAACAATTTCTTTAGTTTTTTTAACATTATCTGTAAAAGATTCCATAGAAGCATCAATCATAACTGATTTAAAACCATTATCAATTGCTCTAATAATTAATTCTGTAGTTGTTCCATGGTCTAAATGTAAAACAGCAGGAATCTTAGTTTTTTCTCCGTAGTATTTACCTAATAACAACGCTTCATCAAAGGATAGAAATTCTTTATGCACTTCTGCATAGGCTAAAATAACTGGTAAATTCAATTTTTCTGCAACTTCAAGATAAGCTTTAATAGAACTTTGATCAACAAAGTTAGGTGCTGGAATAGCAAAATTACCTTTTCTTGCTTTTTTAAACAATTCTTTTGATGAAACTAGCAAAAAAATCATCTCCTTTAAATTTCTAGTTTAATTAATAAATATCAGCTTTTTTCATAATAGCTTTAAATTCTGCTCTATCAGAACAGGCAATAACTTCTTCCAGTAAAGATTTATCCTGAAATAAAGCTACTAATTTTTGCAGCATTTCAACTTGCTGACCAGATTTAAGTAAACCGAGCATAAAAATAACACTTACTTCAATTTCATGCTGATCATCTACCATATCTTTAAAAACTACTGGTTTTGCTAATGACATAAATCCAATCTGTGATTTATTAACATGAACTGCATCTGTATGTGGTATGGCTACTCCAATCCCATTAATACTTAAACCAGTTGGATAATTATTTTCTCTATCCAGGATAGCCTGGTAAAAACTCTCTTTAACTAATTTCTTTTGCTGAAATTGATCAGCTAATTTCTTTAAAGCAGCCTGTTTATCAGCACATTCTTGATTAAAAAAAATAATTTCTTCGCTAAAAACCATATTCAAATACCTCCAATTTTTAATGTATCCTTTTTTCAAAAATTTCAATAACTCTTGCTAGATCTTTACTACTTTTAGCTTTATTTAAAGCTTCTTTAAACTCACTAATTTGGAGTAAGTTAACTAAATTAAATAGGGCATTTAAATGCTTTTCATTATCAACAGCATTCATTACACATACATATTTAATTGGATCTAAAATACCGGCATTAAAAACAACTGGATCTTTTAATTTAATTAAATTAAATCCTAGTTTAATGCTTCCTTCATCAATTGCTGAATGAGGGATAGCAAATCCTTCTGAGATTACAATATAAGGGCCATTTTGTTCAACATTCTTAATCATAGATTGGACATAATTCTCATTTATATATCCCTTTTGCAGTAAATTTTCCGAAGCTTTTTGAATTGCTTCTTGCCAGGTAGATGCATTTATATCAACCTGAATAAATTCTTCTGTTAGTAGATTGGAAAGACTTAAAGGAACACTATTTTTTTTAGCAAAGAAATCTTTTACACTAGCCTTAATTACATCAAAAAGTTCATTATCATTAACAACAGGCTTTAGTTTTTCAACAATCTCTGCGTATTCATTTTTATCAAATTTTATAGAATTAAGATGTCCATAGTCACTAATCATTTTTTTCATTCTCAAAAAATCACTGTCAGTTAACTGAGGAGAAATTTTAATATAAGGAAGTTCTGTTTCTTCCAGATAAACAGTTGAAATAATGAAATCAACTTGATCATTAAGCTGATCTTTTAGCTTATGCTTAGGGATAACATTAATTATATTAAAATCAAATCTTTCCAATAATTTTGATTTTAAAAGCTGACTAGTACCAATTCCACTATTACAAATTAAAATAACATTACAAACAATTTTTTGAGTTTTCATCTTTTCGATTGAAGCACAAATATATATAACAATATATGATATTTCCTCTTCGGTAATTGCTCGATTCATATATTGTTCCAAAATATCAACATTTTCTGTAACAATTTTTTTAATATCATCATATTTTTCTAAGATAACGTTAATTTCATCAATCTCAGAAGTATTAATAATACCTTCATTAAAAATTCTCTGTAAATGGTTAGAAAGGCTTTTAAATAACTCATAATCTCGATAAAGTGGAAAATTTAATGATTCTGAAACATTCATAATAAATAATCTGGTAATAGTCTGGATTTTTACTATTTCTTTACTTCTATCTACATAATTATTTTTCTTTAAATAAATTAAGTTAGAAGAAAAGTTTTTTAAATAGGCAAGTTCACTCTCATTATAAACAAGATTAAAATGCTGGCAGATTAATAAATATAATCTTTCAATAAAATCATTTTTAACATCTGTTTTCCGCTGTTGATAATCACTGAGATGTTGCCCAGATTCAACACGATAAAGTGCAAGATAAAGATAATTAACCAACATATTAAAGGAATACTCAGTTAAATTAAGTTTTGCATAAGCTTCAACTTCAGAGGTTAAATTTTGTAAAATTATATTTTTTTCATTATCATCAACTTTTGTTTCAGCAAAATTAAGCTTCTTAATTCCTTCCTGATGGAAAAAAAGACTATACAAATAATCATATTTTTCTAAAATACTAACAAATAAATTTCTGATATCTTTTTCCGGACCAGCAAGGCAGATTCCAATATTTGGTTGTGAATTTTTACTAAGGCCATACTGAGCTAAAAAATCATTGAGATCTTTTAAATCAGAAATAACTGTCGAACGGGAAACATACATGAATTCAGCTATACTTGCCAGAGTAATATAATTAGGTACAAATATGAGCAAAAGAGTTTCAATTACAAGCCGCTCTTCTTTAGCTAATTTATAGTCATAAAAACTAAGTGAATTTAAGACACCATAAATAGATTTATTTATATTCTTAAAATAAAATTTATTAGCTGTTGTTTCAAGATTAGCAATTTCTTTTAAGTCAAAAAATTCTTCTATTTTTTGCATATCAGCCTGGATAGTCTTACTACCAACCTCTAATAAATTAGCTAATTCTTTAATATCAAATTTGTTTGGTCTTTCATAAATAATTTTTATAATCTCATAAGCTCTTTTATAAATGTTTATCACCTGCCTTAAGCCAGACTAAATAAAATATTACTTTATCTTCTGCCTGATACAATCTTACCACCAGCTATCAAAATAAAAAAGATTAAAACCTTTCCACAAAAAAGAAATGAAATATTCTAATTATTAAGATCTGCTACTTTAATAAAAAAAGACATATCCCGAACTTCTACTAATATCAGCAATTAAGAGCATTAGCAGCTTCAGGATATGCCGTTAAATCAAGTTCTATTTTTAAATTTTTCAACTTCAAAAAATAGCGAATAAGGTCGAATTAGCCATACTATATCTAATATAATATAACTTAATTTGGAAAATAGCAAGTAAAAATTACCCATTTTTTTACTTATTTTTAGTTATAAAATTAAACTATCTTAATTTAGTTGGTTAAGCTATTTTAAATATATTGTCTTAATATTCCCTGATGAGCTGGATCAAGTTTAGCAATTTCCTGGAAAAATTCAACTGATTTTTTTATTTCATTTTTCCCCAATGCTCCTAACCCCAATAAGTAATAACAATGTATCTGATTATTTTTGTTTAAATCAGCTTCAAAAACTAGGAAATCTGGCAGAGAAACTGCAAAATAATCTATTTCTACCTGATCTTTTAAATGTTTTTCTCCATAATCATAAAGTTGATTAAATTTTGTTAATGCCTGATCTCTATAACCTAAGCTCTGGAGAGCTTTCCCTTGGAAAAAAACCTGGTGAGCAGGCTGATCATTATAATACATCATATCCCCTAATTCATCTGAGCCTTTGGCTGCCTGTTTAAAATAATATTCTGCCTGATCATTGTTATTCATTTTCTTATAGCAAATTCCGGTATAATAATCTATTTCATTTTCTTTATCAATTGGCAGTTTACCTTCACCTAAATTACGGGGATAACTACGTGCTGATTTTAATAAATTTAAAGCTAACTGATATTCAGCAGTTATAATTTTTTGTTTTGCTAATTCTAAATTAGCAAAAACATACTGAGCTGTTACTTTACCCTCTCCCCCTTCCCAGGGATAAAAGTTATGTTTTTTAAGCAACTGCAGTGCTTTTTCATATTGCCTTTGATTATTCAATAAAGTAATATATTCTAAATAAAGATCATCTCTTGTTTTAACAATTTCTAAATTAGAAGTTAATAAACTAAATCTTTTTTCTATACTAAATGATAATTTTTTATATAGTTGATCAAGTTCAAATAGTACTCTAGCATCAGTTGGATCAAGCTCAAATGCTTTTTCTAAAGCAAATTGAGCCTTATCTACCTGGGATAGTTTATTATAATATGCTAAAGCTAAATTGCGATAAACTGTTGGAAAATCAGGCTGAAGCTGGCTTGACTTTTCCCATAATTGCACTGCTTTTTCTAGCTGTTTTTTATCATAAAATAAATTACCTAAATAATAAGCTGCTCTTGCATCTGCAGGATTAAACTCAATTGCTTTTTCCAAAATTCTAATTGAAGCAAGACGGTTAGGAAAACAATAATCAGGTTTAATTGCAGCTGCTTTCTTAAAATAAATAGCTGCCTGTTTTTGATCTGCTAATTCTAAATAATAGTTTCCTAAATAATAATACGTTAAAGGAGAAACAGAACCAGTAAATGACTTAACTGAATTTTCTACTTTGTTTTCAACCAGAATATTCAAAATTTTAATTGCCTCTTGATAGCATCCTGCTGCTGCATAGTCACGAGCTAATTCTAAATAATTATACTCTTTATTAGCAAGCAGCCTAATAAATCTAGCCCGGGCCAGCTCAGTCTTGCTAGTTTTACCAGCCGACTGATAAATAAAATAAAGCTCAGCCAGCGCTCCAAAATCAAGTGGATCAAAATTAAGTGTTTCCTGAGCTAACTCTGCTGCTTCTTTTAATTTACCTAATTTGCGCAATAAGTTAGTTTTTAAATTACGAGTACGAGTATTATGATAACCAGCAATTAATGATTTTTGACAAAGTTTTAAAGCATCAATAAATTTATTTTTACGAACAGCTAAAGCTGCCAGCTGATAGTAGCCACTTGCCTGATAGCTATCATTCCAGATAGCTTTATAAAAGGCAGCTTCTGCCTGAGCAAATTTATGCTGATATTTATAACTCAAACCAAGATTATAATAAGGTTCACCTGTATACGGATTTGGATTTCTGCTGGTTAAACGTTCAATTGCTCTTTTAAAATATTTTTCACTACCAGAAAAATTTCCTCTACCAAGCAAAAGTCTACCATAAGCATTATTTAATCTACTATCACCTGGATCACGCTTTAAACCCTCCAGATAGTAGGGGTCTGGCTGATAAGTTGCATGTCGATACTGTTCTAAATGAAGTCCAGTTAAATAAAGTTCTTCTATTGTTTTAATTTCAGCTGGCTTAGAAGCAGCTTGAGCAGCTTCCGGTGGTTCTACTAATTTTTCTGCTTCTGGGCTATAAGCTAACAAAATATTTCCTATTTGGTCCCTAAGTTCGAGCTGATATTTTTCTACCTCAATTTGCTGATCAATTAAAATTTCTTTATCATAAATTTGGCTTGGACTTAAATCAATTTCTTCTTTTAGCAAAATTTTATTTGCTGCCTTAAGTTGAATCACTAAATTATTCTGAACAGAAGTTGAATAAGCTGCTATTTTAAGCTCTTCTGCTTTTATTTCTAAGTTAAGTAAAAAATCTTTGCTTGCATTTTTTACTTTACCTAACTTTTTATATGGCAAGAAATATTGAGTAAAAGTTTTTTCAGCTAAAGGTTCAAGCCAGCTAAAATCTGGTTGATTATCTGTAAAAACTCCTGTCATTAATTCAATATATTCACCTGTACCTTGATCACTTAAATTTTGATACCAGCGCTGACCAAAATCACCATTTCCCCAGGTCCACTGTTTTTTACCCGGTGAAATATAATGATTAGCGACATGTAATATTCCTGCCTGTTCATTAAAATCATAGCCCCCAACAAAATTATAATCTGAATGATAAGCCATATAAGAAGTTGGAACAGGTATATTTTTATAGCAGGAAATATCAACCCCAGCTGAATAATCTACTTTATAATATTCACCAGTAGCAATTGGAAATTTAGAAACATCACGTTTCCCATGATCAAATACTGCATGTACATCTGGTGGAAAAATGGATTGATAGCTTTCGTTCACTGCTACAGCTGGATTGGCCCACCAGAGAAATGTCTGTGGTAATTCAGTTTTATTATAAAGTTGTCCTTTAATTTCTAAATAAGCTTTATCTGGATAAAGCGTAAAACCAGCCATACCTTTACTCCCTGCCATCCGATCAATTTCTCCTACCCAAATTGTTTTGCTACCATCTTCGTTTTCAAGCAGTGAATACTCCAATGGCAAAAAAGTACTGGGACGATGATGCTGAGGCCAGTTAAATTCAATCCCTCCTGCAATCCAGGGCCCTGCTAAACCAACTAGAGCAGGTTTGATAACTGGATTATAATAAACAAAATCATATCCATTAGTTTTATCATAAGCCCGCTGAATCCTTCCTCCTAACTCTGGTAAAACTTCTATTCTTAAATATTCATTTTCTAAAAATAAAACAGTATATTCCTGCTCAATTTTTTGATCAGAAATCTCTTCAACAAAAGGAAAAGGATAGACACGTCCCGAGCTTCCTTGATAAACTCTTTTTTCTAAAAACATTGGGTTTTTATTACCAGATCCTACTGGATAAGTTGGAATAACAACTTTTTCTTGCCATATTTTAACCTGCTGCCTGTTTTTTTGACTTTGCAATATAAATCATTCCTTTCTTCTTCTGGCTTTAAGTTAATTTTAAATAATTTTCAATTATTAAACAATGGATATTCAAAGCAAACTAATGGACTATCTTACTTTTTTCTTGCTTTAATAAATTTAGTAACATATAATTTAATTATGATGAAAATAAAAAAAAGAACTGGTTTCAAAAACGAAATAATTACTGTCATCCCTGAAAAAATATTAAAAAAACTAAGTACTCATCCTTTAATGAAAAATTTATATCCAACTGATATAGGTTTTTTCCCTAATGCAGAATATCATTATAGAAAACGCAGACAAGGTGCTGCTGAAAGTATTCTCATTTACTGTATTAAAGGAAAAGGTTTTGTACAAGTTAAACAGGAAAAGCAGCAGATAAAAAAGGGGGAAATAATACTAATTCCAGCTGGATTACCCCATAGTTATGGCACACTGATAAAAGAAAGTTGGAGTATTTATTGGGTCCATTTCCGTGGTAATAATGCGCAATTTTATCCTGAAATTAAAGCTGATAATAATCTTAAAATTAATCAAGTTGCTCCAGAAAATGCAGCTATTATAGTTAAACTTTTCCGTCAGCTAAGTACAACATTTGAAAATGGTTTTACTATAAATAATTTGATATATGCTTCTCAACTCCTTGGTCACTTACTGGCTCTTATTTATTATCCGCCTGTAAAACTTACTAAAAAATTAAATGAAAATAGTTATGTTGAACAAACAATTAACTACTTTCAGACTCATTTAGATCAAACTATAACTTTAAAAAAACTAGCAGACTATAACAACTTATCTGCCAGTCATTTAAGCAGAATATTCAAAGAAGAAACTGGCTATTCACCCATCGATTTTTTTATTCACCTTAAGATTAAAAAAGCCTGTCAGCTTTTAGATATGACCAATTTAAGCATCAAAGCAATAGCTGCCAGGCTTGGCTACAGTGATCAATATTATTTTTCGCGGATCTTTAAAAAAATAATGAATCTGCCCCCCAGTAAATATCGCAAGTTGGAAAAAGGTTAACTATTATTAAATAAGAAAATAGCTATTTTTATTCTAATTCTAATTTTAAATTAAACTGCTTTATTTCACCAGGTTGATAAATACTTATACATTTATTTTTCAAAGCTGTAATTACAGAATCATAATAACCATCACTGGGTTCAAAAGCAAAATTATAATCTCCTTTGAAACCCCCTCTGGTTAGCCAAAAACCAAGATAAGGTAATTTATCTGCTGAAAAATTAAGCTTAAAAGTAATATCTGCTGTTGGATAATAAACTTCACATTGACCAGATTCAAAACAATTAGCTACATAATATTTTTCACTACTTTTATCTGGAGAATAATTAATTCTATCAAAACGATATTTTTGACCAATTTGATCTTGAGTCTGTGGAAAAGAATGAATTTTTCCAGGAGGACCAAGCTGCTGGCTTAATAGTACATTTTCTATTTTATTAACTCCTGGTGGAAATTTTAATTTTAGATTAGTATCGTAGTTAAGCAGACAATGCATAGTCCAAATAGCTGGGAAAGCTGTCTTAAGATTATTTTTAATTTGATAATTAATTAAAAGTCTATTCTCATGCAAGGTTATTATTTTTAGATAATCATATTTAAAAATTGGGCTATGATAAGATAAAATAATTTTATCTTTTTTTAGTTTAATTACTAATTTTGCTGACCATATTTCACCATGATCAGGATAAAAGTAAAGTTTTTGATTCAAATAAAGTGCAGCAACATCAATATTTGGAAAGCAATCATCAAAACCAGAACAATCATAAGCAGTAAATTTTTTTTCTAATTGAATAGGCTGATATTTATCAGCTTTATTTTGATAGAGCAGCTCAAATTTTTTAGTTCGATTATAAATAGATGCTATTTTGCCTCCCCTATTTGGTAAAACTATTACTTTTAATTGATGATTTTCTAATTTGAAAGCTTTTTCTTTTTTAAAAATAATTTTGTTTATTTTCATATTAATTACTGGTTTCTCTGTTTTAAGATATCAAGATAAATAGCAATTAATAAAACTGCTCCTCGAACCACATATTGATAAAAAGTAGCAACATTTAACAAATTAAGTGCATTTGAAATCATTCCCATAATTAATACCCCAACAATTACCCCACTAATAGTTGCAATTCCACCATTAAGCGAAACTCCTCCCAATACACAAGCTGAAATTACATCTAATTCTAAGCCTTGAGCAGCATTCGGCTGACCACTTGTCATACGAGAAGCTAAAATAACTCCAGCAAAACCAGCCATAAATCCCTGGGCTGTAAATATTATAATTTTAGTTATATTAACATTAATTCCAGCTAATTCAGCAGCTTTAGTATTGCCACCAATAGCAAGAGTGTTTTTACCAAAAACAGTATTATTTAATAAAATGCCAAAGATTATAAAAGAAATAATTAAAATCCAAATAGGCGTTGGAATTCCAAAAATCATGCTATTTCCTAATTTAAAAAATCCAGCTTTACTAATTCCAACTGCTCGTCCATTAGAAAGAATAAAGGCCATCCCCCTAAAAATCATCTGAGTTGCTAAAGTAGTAATTAAAGCATTTAGGCCAAGTTTGGCAATTGAATAACCATTAATAAGCCCCACAAATCCACCAGCAAGAATACCACTAACAATTCCAAGTATTACACTACCAGTTGCATTAATAACTACAGCAGCAGTAATTCCAGAAAAAGCTACTGTTGAACTAACAGAAAGATCAAAATCACCACTCCCGAGAGCAAACATCATTGTATTAGCAATAATACCAATTGTTACTACAGATAAAGCTAGCCCCAGCATATTGCGCCAGGTAAAAAAGTAAGGGACAAAAATTGACAATAAAATAAACATGATTACAAAAATAAAAATAATGCTATAATTGTTATATAAATATTTAATTTTACTTTGAGTAGTTGCACTATTATTCATAATTACAATTCTCCTTATCTAAAATTTAATTTACAGGTAAGGCCATTGATAATATTTTTTCTTCAGTTGCTGCCTCTCTGCTTAATGAACCAACTATTTCTCCTGTTCTCATTACAATTATTCTATCAGCTACTCCCATCACTTCTGGTAAATCACTAGAAATAAAAATAATTCCTTTCCCACTTGCGGCAAGCTGATACATTATTTTATAGATTTCATATTTAGCACCTACATCAATTCCTCGAGTAGGTTCATCCATTAAAAAGATATCAATATCCTCACTTAACCAACGAGATAAAATTACTTTTTGTTGATTTCCTCCAGAAAGATTACCTGTTAATTGCTCCCGAGAAGGAGTTTTGATTGCTAATTCATTAATAAATTTATCAGCTATCTTTCTCTCAGCATCTTTATCTAAAAAAAAGTTAAATTTAAGTGTATGACGCCGGCTACTAACATTTATATTTTCGCTAACTGACCTAATTCCAATAATACCTTCTTCTTTACGATCTTCTGGCAGCAGACAAATTTTATTTTTAATAGAATAATGAGGATTTTTAATAGCCAATTTTTCACCCTGCACTTCTATCTCACCTTTTTCTAGCTCTTCTAGCCCATAAATTAATTTAAAAAGTTCTGTTCGACCTGCTCCAACAAGCCCGAAGATCCCTATTACTTCTCCAGCTTTTAATTTAAGACTAATCGGTTTATTTACACCTGGACCTTGCAGATTTTTAACAGAAAAGATAACTTCACCAGCAGGTCGAGATTCATAACCATAAACATCATTTAATTCCCGACCAACCATTTTCTTTACTAAAAGGTCATGACTAACTTTCTCCATATCGGTAAAAGTTTCGATATGTTTACCATCTCTAAAAACTGTACAAGTATCACAAATCTTAAAAATTTCTTCCATGCGATGAGAAACATAAATTATAGCTCTTCCTTCTGCTTTTAATTGCTCTATAATAGTAAAAAGATGTTTAATTTCTCGATCAGAAAGTGAACTGGTTGGTTCGTCAAAAGCAATAATTTGGGCATCCTGCATAAGAGCCTTACCAATTTCAATCATTTGTTTTTGTGCAATAGAAAGATTTTTAACTTTCGTATCTGGATTAAATTCTTCCATTAGTCGTTTAATCTGTTTTTCAGCCTGCTTGCGAAGTTTTTTATGATCAACAAGGCCACTGTGATTAGGAAAATTACCGATCATTAGATTTTCTGCTACAGTCATTTCTGGTACTAAATTTAATTCCTGATAAATAACGGCTATTCCAGCATCAAGCGCATCTTTAGTACTAGAAAATTTCATTGCTTTACCGTTAATTATTATTTTCCCTTCATTAGGGATTAGAGCCCCACTTAAGGTGTGTAACAAAGTAGATTTTCCAGCCCCATTTTCTCCCACCAGGCCATGAATACTAGAACTTTTAACAGTAAAAGAGACTTTATCTAATGCTCTAACTCCAGGAAAAGTTTTGGTTATACTTTTGAACTCTAAATAATGTTCCATTTTTTCAACTCCTTAGTTAAAAGCTAAGTTAATTTGGTCAGGAACTTTAACAGTCCCTGACCTGACCAGAAAAATATTAATTTAATTCTTGGTAATTATCTCTAGTCATGATTGTTCCTGAAGTCCAGGTTACTTTAGGTGGTTCTTTATCTTCATTAATCCATTTATACATTAGTTCTGCTGTTTCATAACCGTGTTGTCTAGCGCTTAATTTAACTGAAGCATAAAAACCCGTCGGTTCATCTTTTTCAAATTCATTAATTACAAAATTAGATCCATTAATACCAATACCGATTACATCATTAGCTCCAAATCCTTGACCTTCTAAAGCCCTAATTGCACCAATAACTGATGAATCATTACCTCCAGCTACAATCCACTTATTAATATTTGAATGTTTAGTTAAAGCAAAATTAGCAGCATTAAAAGATCCTTCTGTATCAAGTGTTTTCATAGGACTATCAAATATATTTGCCTCTGGAAAAGCATTTTCTAGTAAAACATCGGTTGCTCCCTGAGTTCTTTCAGAAATAGTAGGTAATTGGTCATAAGTCATTACCAAATAACCAACATCATTATAATCCCAATTACGATTATCCATCTGTTCTACCAGAGTTTTACCAACTAGTTTACCAATATTATAAGCAGAAATCCCCATATGATGAACTTCTTCCATTACTTTACCATTTGAACCAACAAAACGATCATCTACACTCATGAATTTTAATTTATTCATATTAGCTTTTGCAGCAATTGCTGGTCCTAATTTTACATCGGGAGTGCAAATAATAAAACCCTGTGCTCCTTGAGAAGCAAGGTTATCAATTGCCGATAGTACTTTTTCTCCATCAGTAGCACCAATTTTAACTAATTCGAAGTCATAATCATTTGCAGCTGCTTCTGCAAATTTCCATTCATCTTGAAACCAGGCTTCTTCTGGCTGCTTAACTAAAAAACCTATTTTTACATCTTTAGCTGCCACATTTAAGCTCATTCCTGCTAAAATAAATACTGCTAATAAAATAATTATTCTTTTTTTCAAAATATTTCCCCCTCATTTTGGTTTTATGATTATTCAAGAATTAAAAAAATCTTTTTCTCACCCCCTGATAAATTTAGACTAGAAAGTTTTGAAGACACAAAAACCCCCTGACAGTAACTATCTTTGTTTAAAAATAATTAACTGTTAGGGGGCCTACCATGACCTCTTATTATCTTGCCAACCATCAGCAAAATACCTATTTTATTTGTAAATAGTTTAACAAATATTATTTAAAAAGTCAAATTATTTTATCAATAATGAATAATTAGATTTTTTAAACTTATTTTAATTTAAGTTAAAATCTCAATTTCTGATCAGCTTCAATAATTTCCTGGGCAATAATTGCTAACTTTAAATTACGATCATTACTTTTTTTTTGCAATAATTTCATTGCTGTTTGTTCGGTTAAATTTAATCTATCCATCAAAACGCCTTTAGCTCTTTCCACTAACTTGCGATTAACTAATGCTTTTTTATTATCTGACAGCTCCTGATTAACTTGTTTAAAATCAGCAGATCTTGCTACAGCTATACTTATTGCTGGTTCTATTTCTTTTTTAGCAACTGGTTTAACAAGATAAGCAAAAGCACCTGCTTCTGTAGCTCTTTTAATTAATTTTTCATCATTGTAACCTGTAATTATAATACAGGGAATTAATTTTTTCTGACTAATTCTCCTAATCGCTTCAATGCCATCTGTTTTAGGCATATTAATATCAATTAAAATTAAATCAGGTTCATAATATAAGGCTTTCTTTATTGCTTCTTCTCCATCAAATGCTTCTGCAATTACCTGATGACCTAATTCGGTTAAATTAGCTTTTAATCCCATTAAAATTATTGATTCATCTTCTGCAATCATAATATTTAAAGAACTATTCATTTATATTCCTCCTTAATCAGGTATAGTTATTTCAATTCTCGTACCTTTATTTGAAGTTAATAAAATATCACCTCTAAATTGTTTTTTTATTATTGAATAAACAATTGATAGACCAAGTGTTGATTGCTTTTCTAGACAAAATTCTGCTGGCATTCCTTGACCATTATCAGCAACAATTAATTTAATTTGCTCATCTTGTCGATAAGTTATTACATTAATTTCTCCTATTTCATCTATAAAAGCATGTTCAATACAATTACTTAAAATTTCATTAAAAACTAAAGCAATTGCAGAGGCTCTCGAATATGAAATAAAAATATCTGATAGATTAATTTTAATTTTTAATTGACCATTATTCAAAAAATTTATAATTACTTTAAAAATATCTTTTAAATTAATTATACTTCTACCAAAGCTATCCTGTGATAATAAATCATGCACTGCAGCTATACTTTTAATTCTAGCTATAGTATTATTTAAAATATCTTCAATATTTTTCTTAGAATTATCCTCAATAAAAGCTTTTTGCAAAGTAATTAAACTAATAATATACTGCAGATTATTTTTTATCCTGTGATGACTTTCTTGCAGTAAAGTTGATCTGCCCATTAATCTTGTGTCTTCAATTGCTATTGCCGCTTGTTTAGCTAAAGTTGTTAGATAATTTTTTTCATCTTCAGAATAATTATACAACTTTTGATAGGAAAAAGACAACTGAATAATTCCACTTATATGAGAACGAATTAAAACAGGGATTATTATTATTGACTTAACCCCTCTATTTTTAATGAAAACAGAGTTAAACTTTTGATCAGCCACAGTTAAAGAAAATATTTTTTCTTCTCTAGCAATTTTAAAAATAATTTCTTTTTTTATTTCGCTTTCTATTCCACTCCCAGTGTTGTATCTAACAGTATCGATTATGCTGCCTGTATTTTCGTCAAGTAATTTAATTGTACAATTATCAGCTTTTGTAAAATCTGCACTATATTCAGCTAATAACTTAAGTACATCCTTCAATTCATAATTAGAGGTTAGAAATTCAGTTGCTTTAAAAACTGTATTTAGTATTTTTTGGGCTTCAGCATCAAGAGAGTAATTATTTTTAGAATCATAGTTTTTTTGATTACCTAACATCATATTTAAAATCTGATCAGGATTTTTATTAGCTGCTTTAGTGCTAATTATTCCTGCAACTGATCCTTGATTTAGAACTACAATTTTATCTGCTATTTTCAAAGCATCTTTCCATTGTTTAGTAATATAAATCACTGCCCCACCATTTGATTTATATTCGTAAATATTATCATAGAACTTTTTAATTGATTCAATACTGAGGCCATTGGTAGGTTCATAGATTATTATTACTTTAGGCTGATAAAAAAATGCTCTAGCAATAGCCAATTGTTTTTTTTCATCTCGCGAAAGAGTCTTAACATAAGTAGTCGGACTAAAATCTAACTCCATTAATTTCAAAGCCTTTCTTGTCCGATAGAAAGCTTTTTTCTTATCAACAAGCGGTAAGAACTTTAATCTGGGATATCGATTTAAACAGATATTTTCTACAATTGTTAATTGATCTACTAGAGAAGAATTATAGAAAATAAAGTCAATTTTATTTTCTCTTAAGTTTGCCAATTTTAAGTCAAGCTGCTTTTCTTCTAAATATACTCTTCCTTCTGTCTCAATTAAGCCTGCTAAAGCCTGGATTAAATTTTTTTTGCCTGATCCTTCTAAACCTACAATCGCCTGAATTTCACCCGCTGCTAAACTGAGGTTAATCTTACTTAAATTATAAACTTTAGGTTTAAGAGCTGTTAAATTCTCTATTCTAAATATTGATTTTAGCATAAAAAACACTCATTTCTATTATATAATCTCAGCAAAAATCACTTTATAAATTTACTAATAAATAAATTTCAATAAATATCTTTTATTTCCTGCTTATTAAGCTTTAGTTATTAAAATCGCAACTTAAAGCTAATTAAAATTAAAAACAGCTCCCCCAGGAGAAGGGAACTGTCTTTAGAGTAGCTGTTACAACTTTTAACTAAGTCTTTATCTTATAAGACTTTAGTTAGAAATTTATTTACCAGGAGGGGATCAAACTGACCTCCGGAACATCTTCTTAATTCAGCGACTGCATAATCCATTGAATAAGCTTCTTTATAAGAACGTTTATTAATCATAACATCAAATGAATCAATTATTGTAATTATTCTGGCTATAATTGGTATAGTTTCTCCTTTTAAGCCTTGAGGATAACCCTGACCATTCCATTTTTCGTGATGAGCTAAAACTCCTTGAGCAACATTTTCTAATTTAGGAATTGACTGTACAATTCTATACCCAATTTCAGGATGAGTTTTAACTACCTTAAATTCTTCCTCAGTTAAACGAGCTGGTTTTTTAAGAATAGACTCAGGAATAGCTACTTTACCAATATCATGCAGTACTGCCAACATTGATAGTTCATCAAGCTGACTTCTTTTTAAATTAACTTCTTTACCCAAACTGATAGCCATTTTTCTCATGCGATCAGCATGTTCATTTGTCTCAAATGACTTAGCCTCTAAAGTAGTGAGCATTGATTTAACAATATAACTCTTTAAACTATAGTCATCATTCATTTTATTTAAATACATATTATCAACTGATCTTTCAATTGTCAGTTCTAAGTTTTCTGCAGGATTAACTCGTGCTGCTGCACCTGTTCCAATGCTAAACTGCAGCTGCTGATCTTTAAACTCAAAAGAACTAGTTTTGATTTCATCCATTAATTCTTCAGCCTGCTTAAGCTTTTTAGCAGGCAAACTAATTAAAAATTCATCTCCCCCAACTCTAAATAAAGTATCCGCTTCAGTCAGTAATACTTTAATAATTTCTGTTAACTTTATTAAAACCTGGTCTCCACTTTGATTACCAAATAATTCGTTAATTTTTTTAAGTCCATTAATATCAATTGAAATAAAACTAATTGGGAAAGTTTTATTTTTAGCTAATTCGTTTAAATATTTATTCAAATAACGGCGATTATAAAGACCTGTTAGCTCATCATGGTAAAGCATATAATTTATGCGTGCTTCTTTCTGCTTTTGCTCAGTAATATCCTTAATTATATAGATCCAGGTTGATTCTTCCTGATAAGGCATTAATTCAGAATTAATAATTAGCCAGACTTTTTTATTGCCAAAATCTAATTTAAGTTCATAATCAAATAAGCTTTCTTGATTTGTTAGTAAACTTTGCTTCAACTTTTGATTTACCTCTAATATTTTGCGAAATTTGTTGCTAAATATCTGATTTAAATAAGAATTAACATAAATAAGCTGCTGGTTTTTTACTACACAAATTCCAATTGGACTATTTTCAACAATTAAGTCATATTTTTTTTCAGCTTGTTTGGAATATAAACGAAGTTTTAACAAATAATTAATTTTTTTTAAAAGCTTATCTTTAGCTACTGGTATTTCTACAATATCTCTTATCTGAGTAAATGTATTATTTTCCAATTTTTCTTTTTTATCCTGCCGGGTAATTAAAATTAATGGTAATAATAAAGGCTGCTGCTGTTTAATAATGTTCTTAATTAGTTTTTTGCTTTTTGCATAAGAATAGAAGTCAGTTATAATTAAGTCAATATTTCCATAATCTTCTATAGAGTTCAAATTTTTTAAATCAAATTGCCCGGCTAATAATTCTTCTAATAATTGTTGATTCCTAATATTTTTGACTAAAATTAAAATTTGATCTTTATTCACGATCACCACCATCACCAATATTAACCACATTACCAGTTAAGATTCCCTGTAAATCTGACAGAGGCTCTCCAACTTCAATTCCATATTCTCCTATTTCAAAATTTCTTAAATACCTTTCAAAGTCACTTAATCTCTTTTTCAAAACTCCGATTGATTTTCTTATTTGGCTGCCATATTCCAGATAATTTAAAATAATTATATTATCTGCTAGATAGCTAATTCCAAAGCCAGTTGCTTTAAAATCCCCGATAATATTACTTACTTCATTAACTATAATTATAGTAACTCCAATTCTACTTAAATATTTATTAAGAATATGAAGCTGTTTAATTTTTTCATTATCAGTACTATTATCTGGAAAAGCCATTTTGTAACCAGATAGACTATCAAGCATAATAATATCAATCTGACTTGCCTCAACTTTTTTTCTAACCCTGGTAAAAAATTCTGCTGGTGAATAGCGTAGTGGATTAATTTGTTCAATTTCTAAAAAAGAGTTATCTAGCATATCACTGATCGGTATTTTAATAGCTTCACAGCGTTTGATTATAGTATCAACTGATTCTTCAAAAGTATAAATTATTGATTTTTCTCCCCGGCCGGCTGCTTCTTTCATATATTGAACACCCAGGGTTGTTTTACCAACCCCGGTTGGGCCACTAATTATAGTTGTTGTCCCTCTTTCAATACCACCATTAAGCAGCTTATCAAGTGATGGAATACCAGAACTTATCTTTTTACGATCTTCATCTTTCTTTTCAGCAACCGGAATATAGTCGGGATAAACTTCTATCCCAGCCTCTTTTAGTTTTAGAGAGTGTTTCCCGGAAAGATAATTTGCTCCTCTTAGTTTAGAAATATAAAGGTATCTTTCGTCTTCTTCTCGGGTAAAATTAAGCACACCGTCCACTACAAACTGTAAATCATAGTCAGGATTTTGCTGAGTAGACTCAGAAGCAATCATTAAAGTTGCATCTTCTTCTGCAGTGAAGTCTATTAAAGATAAAATTTCTTTGCGATATTGAAACTTATCGTTGCTTAAGTAAGATAGATAAGTTGCACTATCAAGAAATACTCTAGCTGGCTGTAAATCTTCAATTTCAGCAATGATCTGATCTATAATTGGAGTTTTCTCTACTTCCTGTGAAGTAAATATATCATATCCTTCATGTTCTCTTAAAAAACTTGCAGAAGGACTTAATTCAAGAAATTCTATTTCTGATAAATTAAAGCCTCGCCCTTTAGCATCGTCTTTTATTTTAGTTACTGATTCACCAAGTGAAATAAATAAATTCTTGCCTTGAGTGGACTGACTTAAAAAATGCAGACCTAAAGTTGTTTTGCCACTGCCGGGTCCACCTCTAACTAAATAAGATCTAAAAGGTCTTAAACCACCTCGCAAAATTTCGTCGAGACCAGCTATCCCTGTTTTTAATAAATCCATAATACACCCTCCTCAATTCCAGACACTTTAACTATCAGTTGCTAGTCAAAATCACGGAACCCGTCAAACTGTTGATCATCTTCGTGGGGAGATCTATCTTTTGCTTTTTCCTTTTGCTGATTTGAAGCTGCTGATTCGTTTTGGGAATTATCTTCGTTATCTTGATCAGATTCAGCTTCATTATTACTGTTAGTAATGAATTTAGAGACAAGCCTGAACAAACGTGCTGATTCTTTACTTAACTGTTCGCTATCACCACTAATGTCTTCAACTAATTTAGCATTTTTCTGAGTATTATTATCTATATCTAAAATAACCTGCTGAATTTCTTCTGAAGCTGTTGCCTGTTCCTGAATAGAATTAGAAATTTCATTAATTGTTTCAGAAGTCAAAGCAGTGTTTTCAACAATTTCAGTTAGATTTTTACCTGTCTGATTGATTAACTTATTGCCATTCTTAATTTTGCTAATAATTTCTTTAATAATATTTTCAATTTCTCGAGCTGAAGTAGTTGTTCTTTCTGCCAGATCTCTAACCTCACTGGCAACTACTGAGAATCCTCTACTAGCTTCACCAGCTCTAGCAGCTTCAATAGCTGCATTTAAGGCTAATAAATTTGTCTGAGAAGCAATTTCATTTACAGTAGTTATTATTTCTGCTATTTTCTGACTACTACGGGTGATTTCAGCCATTGATGAAACTGTTTCATCAACAATCTCCGAACCCTCTTTAACAATCTTAAGACTATTTTGACCCACTTTGCTGGCTTCTTCAGAAGATGTTGCTACACTCTCAATTGAAGCTGTAACTTCTTCCATATTAGCTGAAATTTCTTCCAGTGCTGAAGCTTGATTAATAGTTCGATTTGACAGATCCTCGTTCTCATCTGCTATCTTATCTGCTGAAGAACTGACTTTTGCTGAAATATTTTTAGCACCATTAATTATCTTGCGCAGAGAATTCAGTGTATAATTTAAGTCACGGGCCAGCTGGCCTATCTCATCTTCTTTATTAATCTTAACCTGCTGCCGTAAATCATTTTCTTCTCTAACTTTTGTCAGTAAAGAACGAATCTTAAGTAATGGCCGTGAAATAATTACTTTAATCATCGTATAACTAACTATTAAAGCAAATAGCATCACAAATAATAATACAAATAAATTTTTGCGTAAAATTTCATCAATTGGCGCTCTTACTTCTGACTGATCAACTTCTGAAATCAAAGCCCAATTTAAGCCTTCAATTGTAACTGGAGTATAAGCACTATAAACTGGTGTGTTATCAAAATCAAGCCCTGCTTCCACTCCACTCTTATGATTTAAAGCCTTGTTTGCTACATCTGTATCAACTCGATAGTTTAAAATGGTATCAGTTTTAATAAAGCTTGTATTAGAACGCATTAGATTGTCATCGCCAATCAAATATGTTTTGCCACTCTTTTCTTTTAAATCTTTCTTCTCCATAATTTTATTTATCTTTTCAACCGGGAATTGCAATATTGCTACTCCTTGAGTAACATCATTTCTAGTCACAGGCATTGCTAAAAACCCTGCTACAGCATCAGCAGCTTCATAGTAGGCAAAATCAGTAATAGTTGCTTTAGTTAGTCCAAGCTGATAAGCCTCTGCTAAAATACTATCCTGATAAGGTCCATCAATTAAATTAGTATTCTTATCATCTTGAGCAGAAGTACTATAAACAACCTGACCACTATTATTAACCAGATAAGCATCTTCCCAGCCAAATTCTTGCTGCTGATTTAAAACTGTTTCTTTAACATGATTATAATCACTGTCTGATAAAACATTTTTTTCAATTTCTGTGGCATCAGCTAAGCTAGCCAAATTATTTTTGATTAAACTATTGCCAGCTAAAACTTTAAGTTCGCTCTGCATCTGCCCAACTAGATCCTCAATCTCTGTTTTACGCAAATCTGCAACTACATTAAGCTGTTCCTTAATCTGAGCTGTAGTCAGCCTGAGTGAATCATTATAATTAAAATAGGTTGTAACAGATAGACTTAAAAAAATTATCAAAAGAAAGATCGTAATTAATTTAACACTAACCGACATTTTCTTGAAAGGATTGGTCATTGTTATCCCCCTATTTGTTATATTTTCTGGTAAGAATTTCGGGCTATTTTTTCCCAGATTGAATTATTTTCAGCTTTTGCTAGATTAATGTTCTCAGAGTGACCTAAAATCAAAAAACCGGGCTTTGTTAAACTTTGATTAAACTGGGCAATTACTCGTTTTCTATTACTTTCATTAAAATAAATCAAAACATTACGACAGAAAATAATATCAAATTTTTTCTTTATTCCTTCACGAGCAAATTTATTCAAATTTAAATGTTCAAATTTTATATTTTCACGCAGCTGAGCTTTAACTCGATAATAGCCTTCATACTTTCCTACTCCCTGCTGGAAATTATTAAATAAATATTCTGGTTTTAAGCGATTAATTTCTTCTTGTGTATAAATACCAGTTTTAGCTGCTCTAAGAACTTCAGTATTGATATCAGTTCCTAGAATATTAAAGTTAAGCTTATTTGCAAAAAAATGATTTAATAAAATCGCAATTGTGTAGGCTTCTTCTCCCGAGGAACAGCCTGCACTCCAGATAGATATTTCATCTTTAGTTTTTAAAATTTGGGGAATTAATTCTTTAATTAAAATTTCAAAATGATATGATTCTCGACAAAAATTAGTATAATTGGTAGTCAGGAGATTAAAAAAAATTAGACGCTCTTGATTATTCATTTTTAAGTAAGCCAGATAATCCTGCAGATCAATAAAGCCTAACTCTTTTATCCGGCTAGAAAGCCTTAATTCAATCAAATTCTTTTTATCAGGTGAAATGAAAGTCCCTGTTTCTGCTAAAAGTATTTGGTTAATATCTTGAATATCATCTTCTGCAATAAGCAACTAAATCCCCCCTTTTTTCTTGTTTATAATTTTATCTAATTAATTTAGCAACTATTTAGCAAGCTGCTATTTCTGCTAAATTTAAAATAGTTTATGGTTAATAGTATATTATAATTATAAATTATCCTGACTAATAATACCATTAATTATACAATATGTGTCAAAAATATAAATTTTACCTTTTTATCCTTAATTATAGAAAAAAATACTCGATTTGTGTAATAAATTTTGAATAATCAAGCAAAAAGGTTGCCTAAGCTACTAAATTTAAGATATAATATAGAAAAGGGTAATGATTTCCAATCTGTTTAAAAAGGGGCTTTTCTATGCAGAGATTTGCTAAAAGACTCAGGAAATTACGCAAAGAGTTAGGTTTAAATCAAAAAGAACTGGCCAGTGAACTAGGTTATGCAAGAACTACTATTGCTAATTATGAGCAGGCAACTCGCTTTCCACCACTTGATACCTTATTTGAAATAGCTAATTATTTCCATGTTTCTCTAGATTATCTACTCGGAAGAACTAAAATCAGAAATATCTTTAAAGATATTCTGCTGGAAAATCTGAAAACACCTGTTTTTTTAATTGATCCTCAAACTGGTAAAATAATTGACTTTAATCAAACTGCCCTTGACTATTATGGTTATTCGAAAAAACAGTTTCAGCAAAAAAACATCTTTGATATTAACTGCCTGGAAGCAGATCAAGTAGCAGCCAAGATGAAGTTAACTCTTCAGAGAGGGCGCAGAACTCACCGCTTTATTCACAGGCTGGCTAATAATGAGAAACGAGAAGTTATTGTCTTCAGCAGCCCGCTTAATATTAATGATCACACAGTTCTCTATTCGGTGATCTTTGATCTCAGTAAATCTAACAGCAACTTAAATAATGCACATATCTTTGCTGAAATATTACAAAATATTTTGGTTGTATAATTAATGTTGTGAAGAAAAAACTGTAAATCTAAAAATATCTAAATAAAAAAGGCATTTGCCTGGCTCCGTTGAATTAAATAGTTACAACACCAAAAATTCAATAAAGGAGTCAAGCAAATGCATAATAATCTTATCACAGATTTAATGGATTTACCAGACCTAGTTGCAACAGATTTAATTAAAACGGAGGAATATTTAGTTTTTGTAGCTGACTATAAAATAGATCATGTTAAATGTCCTGTCTGCGGCAAAAAAGCAGAAAAGATTCATGATAGAAAAACTCAAATGATTCAGGATACTTCTCTTCGAGAT
>NZ_FOTI01000053.1 GCF_900114545.1 Halanaerobium salsuginis | reverse complement strand
TACGAGAATAATTACCATTGCGGTTGTTGCCAGAGTTTTTACCAGTAACTTCATATTTATCGTAATTTAGAAATTCGGTTAATTCAGACTTAAGCAATTTTTCGAGAAAATTTTTGATCAAATCATTAATCATGTCATCAAAATTCACTTGACCATTGTTGGGTTTTTCAGGTATACTTTTCATGAGGAGTCCTCCTAGTGGTTTGATTTTTTATTTTCGTCGATAAATATATTCAACCACTTAAAGAAGGATTCCTCTTTTTTTATTTTAAAAAAATATCGATATTTAATTTACACAACTTATTGTACATTACTTTGTAACTAAGTGCTAAATAATAATCTTAATCTAATAAAATAATTAAAAGACATTTCTAACCCAATACTAGATAAATTACTAAAAGCTAAACATTTATCCCTCCTTTTCTACAGAATATTGCTGGTTTAATCGGCTCAGTCTTTTAGTTGAGATAAATAAATCTTATAAAGTATTTCAAGCTAAACCAGCGTTTATTTTTTAAAAAACTTTACCTAATTACATATTATAAAAAATTAGTCTGAAAATTAAATTAAAAACTAATTAAAAATAGATTAGATTTACTAAAAATGGAATAAAAATAACCAGCAGATAAATACAATCACTCTGCTGGCTAAAAATATTTTGTAATTTTTTATTGATCATTAGTTTATAAAATGTTTTTAATGACGAAAATGCCTTTTACCAGTAAAGACCATTGCTATCCCCAAATCATTACAGGCTGCAATAACTTTTTCATCCCGGATTGATCCACCGGGCTGGATTACAGCTTTAATTCCCAGCTCAGCTGCTTTTTCGATTGCATCAGGAAAAGGGAAAAATGCATCTGAAGCAACAACTCCTCCCTGCTGACGTTGTTCTGCTTTACGACCAGCAATTATCATTGCATCAACGCGGCTCATCTGTCCTGCTCCAACACCAACAATCATTTCATCTTTAGCCATTACAATTGCATTTGATTTAACGTGTTTAACCACTTTCCAGGCAAATAAAAGATCTTTTAACTGCGCTTCAGTTGGCTGCTGTTCAGTTACTACTTCCAGGTCAGCGGCAGTTGTAACTGCTAAATCTCTTTCCTGAACCAGCAGTCCTCCAGTTACTTTTTTCATACTATAGCCTGGCTTATCATAATTAATATAAATTTCACCTGTTTTTAAAATCCTGATATTTTGCCAGCGTTCTTCTAAAATCTTGAGCGCTTCTGCTGTATAATCTGGAGCAATAATTACTTCGACAAATTTATCTTCAGTTGCAACCTCTTTTGCTGTTGCTGCACCAACTTCACGATTAAAAGCAACTATTGAACCATAAGCCGAAAGAGGATCTCCAAGATGAGCTCTTCGAAAAGCTTCTTTAACTGTATCAGCTACTGCCATTCCACAGGGATTAGCATGCTTAGTCACTGCTACAGCTGGCCTTTCAGTAAATTCTTTAACTAGTTCTAGAGCCCCATTACTGTCATTAATATTATTATAAGATAGTGCTTTACCATAAAGCTGTTCTGCAGTTGCAATTGATGGTTCATTGCTCTCACTTTCAAGATAAAAAGCTGCTTTTTGATGAGGGTTTTCACCATAACGAAGGTCCATTTTTTTATCATATCTATCCAGTAAAGTAGCTGGTAATTCTAACTTTTCTGATTCAGTTAAAACTATATCAGCTAGATAATGCTCGATTCGCTGATCATATTCAGCTGTATGCTGAAAAGCCTTATAAGCTAAGCGTAATGTTGCTGTTTCAGTTAAGCTACCCTGTCCTGCCTGCAGCTCAGCAAGAATATTTTTGTAATCGGCAGGATCAACTACTACTGCTACATCCTGATTATTTTTAGCAGCTGAGCGAATCATGGTAGGACCACCGATATCAATATTTTCAATTGCTTCAGCAAGTGTTACATTTTCTTTAGCTACTGTTTCAGCAAAAGGATAAAGATTACATACAACTAAGTCTATCGTTTTTATTTTCTGATCATCTAGCTCTGTTAAATGTTTTTCATTAGATCGTACTGCTAGAATACCAGCATGCACAGCTGGATGTAGTGTTTTAACTCGACCATCCATCATTTCGGGAAAATTGGTTACCTGACTAATTTCTGTTACTTGAATCCCTGCATCAGCTAGTAAAGCAGCTGTTCCACCTGTTGAAATAACTTCTACACCAAGTTTTACCAGACCCCGGGCAAATTCTACTATACCTTCTTTATTAGAAACACTTAGCAAAGCACGTTTTATTTTAGCCAAGATTTTCTTCCTCCTTTATAATTTTCACTTTACGACCAGTTATTTTTATTCTATTTTCAGTCAGAAATTTAACTGCTGCTGGATAAATTCTATGTTCCTCTACTAAAATTCTCGCTGCTAGATCAGCTGCACTATCATCTGCTTTTACTTCTACAACAGCCTGTAAAATAATCGGACCAGTATCCATGCCCTGGTCAACAAAATGAACTGTACAGCCACTATATTTAACTCCATAGTCAACTGCCTGCTGTTGAGCATGTAAACCCTTAAAAGCTGGCAGTAACGCAGGATGAATGTTAATTATCTTATTTTTAAACTGACTAACAAAAACAGGTGACAAAATACGCATATAACCAGCTAAAACTATTAAATCAATCTCTGCTTTCTGGAGCAGTTTAATTAGATAGTTTTCATAAGCTGTTTGATTATTAAAAGATGCTGGATCAATAAATAAACTTTCAATTCCTTCTGCTTCTGGCCTATTTAAAACAGGAGCATCTTCTTTATCACTAATTAAAAGACTTATCTGGGCTTTAATTTGACCAGATTTAATCTGATTGACAATTGCAGCAAAATTTGAACCTCTGCCTGAAGCAAAAATAGCTATTTTAAACACTCTTCCACCCTCTTATGATTAATAAAAGTATCTACTTTATTACACAACCTCCACTGGCATCAGTCTTTATTTCTCCTATGATAGCAGCTTCTTCTCCTACTGCTGACAGCTCATTTAAAACAGCTTGACAATCTGCTGCTTTAATAATTATTACCATACCAATTCCCATATTAAAAGTTCTATACATTTCTGTAAAATTAATTTCACCAGCCTGCTGAATTAATGAAAAAATGGGCGCAGGCTGCCAGCTCTGCTGATTGATTACTGCCTGTAATCCCGGCGGCAATACACGGGGAACATTTTCTTTTAAACCACCACCAGTGATATGAGCAAGACCTTTAATTTTAAATTTATCTAATAATTTAAGTACTGTTTTAACATAAATTCTGGTCGGACGTAATAATTCTTTACCTAAATTATTTTCTAATTCAGGTAGCTGATCCTGATAACTATAACCTGCTTTTGCAAATAAAGCAGCCCGGGCCAGCGTAAATCCATTACTATGTAGGCCAGATGATTTTAAACCAATCAGCAGATCACCTGCTTTTATTTCAGTGCCAGTAATTATCTGATCTGCCTCTACTACACCAACAGCAAAACCAGCTAGATCATATTCTCCTGGTTGATAAAAACCAGCCATCTCAGCAGTTTCTCCCCCAACAAGAGCTGCACCAGCTTCTCGACAACCAGCCGCAATACCTTTAACAACTTTAGCCATTTTGACTGGCTCCAGTTTAGCAGTTGCCAGATAATCTAGAAAAAAAAGCGGCCTGGCTCCCTGAGCTAGAATGTCATTAACTGACATAGCAACTAAATCAATCCCAATTGTCTCATGGCAGTCTAACTCAAAAGCAAGTTTAAGTTTAGTTCCTACTCCATCTGTTCCTGAAACAAGGACAGGGTTTTGATATTGTTTCCAGTCTAATTTAAATAAAGCACCAAAGCTTCCTAAACCAGTCATTACTTCAGGACCAAAAGTTGATTCAACATCTGCTTTAATTAATTCAACTGCTTCTGCTCCAGCGTCAATATCCACGCCAGCTTTTTTATAGTCAAGCCCCATTTTATTCCTCCTCATTTAAATAACGATCTGAGATAGGATAATCACCGTCAAAACAAGCTTGACAGAATCCCAAATCATGATTAATTTTAATTGCAGCCAGCATACCACGCTGGGAAAGATAATGCAGACTATCAGCCCCAATAGTTTTACCAATCTCTGCAACTGTATTACTGCTGGCAATTAATTCTTTACGCCGGGAAGTATCAAGACCAAAATAACAAGGATATTTAACTGGCGGTGAAGAAATGGCAACATGGACTTCACTGGCCCCGGCCTCTTTAATTCTGGCAATTATTTGTTTACTAGTTGTTCCCCGGACAATTGAATCATCAATTAAAATAATTCTTTTACCTGCAATAATTTCTTTAATTGGTGATAATTTAAGTCTGACTTTTAAGTCTCTAATCTGCTGAGTTGGTTGAATAAAAGTACGCCCCATATAACGATTACGTAAAATACCCTGAGCATAAGGAATTCCCGATTCTTCAGCAAAACCAAGGGCTGCTGCTATACCTGAATCTGGTACTGGAACTACTAAGTCAGCTTCTACATCCATTTCGCGGGCCAATTGTTTACCCATCTCTTTACGAGCTAGCAAAACATTCTGACCATCAATATTACTGTCAGGCCGGGCAAAATAAATATATTCAAACACACAGAGGCTGGTTTTGCTTTCACTACTATATTTACTACTTGTTAAACCATCCTGATCAATAATTATCATTTCACCAGGCTCAACATTGCGAATAAACTCTGCTCCAATAATATCAAAAGCACAGCTTTCGGAAGCAACTACATAAGCTGAACCCAGCTTACCGAGAGCAAGCGGGCGAAATCCCCGGGGATCTCTAATAGCAACTAAGCTATCTTTAACCATTGCCAGCAAGCTAAATCCACCTTTAAGCTGGTGTAAACTCTGAACTAAAGCCTCAATTATATTATCTTCGAAAGATCTTGCTACCAGATGAGCAATAACTTCAGTATCCAGAGTAGAATGAAAAATAGAACCATTGTTCTCCAAATTATGACGTAATTCAGCAGCATTAGCCAGATTACCATTATGAGCCAGAGCAAGATCACCTTTAATACTATTAATTAAAATTGGTTGAGCATTAGCCAACTTACTGGAACCACTTGTTGAATAGCGAACATGACCAATTGCCATTTCGCCAGCTAAACCTGCAATAGTTTCCTGACTAAAAACATTTTCTACCAGTCCCATTCCTTTATGAATGTTAAACTGTCCCTGATTATTAGCACAAATACCAGCACTTTCTTGTCCCCTGTGTTGTAGGGCAATCAACCCGAGATAAGTCATCTCGGCTGCTTCAGTTCCTGCCTCAGGATTATAAATACCAAACACACCACATTCTTCGGTCATTTTGTCAGCTGTTAAATCTAAATCAGCCGATTGGCTTTGCTTTGAAACTGCCGTCGAAGAATTAGTCTGAATGGTATTATGACTTAAATTACTAGCAGAAAATTTATTACTTAACTGCATCAACTTTCCTCCCTCATTTTTAATTCAAAGCTGTTTTTTAAAATATCTACTGCCATTTTTGGCCGGTTATTCTTTTATACATTTCGCGATAAGCAGCTTCTACTCCTCCTAAATCACGCCTAAATCTATCTTTATCAAGTTTTTCTCTGCTTTCAATATCCCAGAAGCGGCAGGTATCAGGGGTAATCTCATCTGCTAAAATGATTTCACCAGCTGAAGTTTTACCAAATTCAAGTTTAAAATCAATTAAGTCTACTTGTCTAGCTGCTAAAAAAGTACTTAAAATCTGATTTATTTTACTGGCCAGCTTAGTTAAAGTAGCAATTTCAGCTGGAGTAGCAAGTTCTAACAATTCAATATGGGATTGATTAATTAAGGGATCTCCTAATTCATCATTTTTATAATAAAATTCGATTACTGTCCGCTCCAGCTTAGTTCCTTCTGGCAGGCCAAGTCTTTTAGCTAAACTGCCAGCTGCAGTATTACGCACAACTACTTCTAAAGGAATAATTTCGACTGCTTTGACCAGAGTTTCTCTAGCAGCTAATTCTTTAATTAAATGAGTTGGAATTCCCGCCTGGTTTAGCATTTTTAAAAAGAAATTAGTTATTTTATTATTAATAATTCCTTTATCTACAATCTGTCCTTTTTTCTCGCCATTAAAAGCTGTTGCATCATCTTTAAAATGAACTATTAACTCTTCTTTTCTAGCCGTCTTAAACATCTGCTTAGCCTTTCCTTCATAAAGCATAGCTAATTTTTCCATTTACTTAACCCTCCAATTTTAAATCATAATTAAATTTCTGCTGCCAGCGCTTAACTATTTTTTCTGTTTTTTGAGCTGCAATCCCAGTATATTTTTCTGGTTTCAAAATCAACTGCTGCTGTTTTTGACTAAATTGCTGCCAATAGTCTCTTAGCTCGGTAGTTTCTTCCACAAGTTCTTCCAGGCTTAAATCTGTTTTTTGAGCCTTAAGAGTTAATTTTCTCACTGCTTCGTGAGCATCAGGATGTCCATGGGCAGCCAACAGAATATAAAGTGGTTCAGCAACTATCATCTGCTTATTCTGCGCAAAGTTTTTAGCCAAATTTTCCCGATCAACAACCATTCTTGAACTAACTTTAGTCAGCCTTGCAGCTGCAGAAATTAAAGCGGTTATTAATTCTGGAATAAAACGAGATGACGCAGAGTTAGTTAGATCACGTTGGTGTTCTGAAAGCTGATCTAGATAGACTGTAATCATTCTGGGCATAAAGGCTTTCCAGAGACTTTTTACATTTTCATAATTAATCGGATTACGTTTATGAGGCATTGTTGAAGAACCAACTTGCTCAGCAGCAAAATACTCACCTATCTCAGCAATTTCTGAACGCTGCAGCTGCCGCATATCATCAGCAAAAGCTGCCAGCACACTAAAAGTAGATACTAAACTATGTAAAAAATCAGTTAGTGGTTCGGCAGCAATGATCTGAGTAGAGTGTTCTCCTGGCTTTAGGCCAAGCTCAGCCAATACTTCTGCCTCAAATTCTTCTGGATCTTCAAAAAAAATACTGCTAGCATTATAAGCCCCAACTGCACCAGCAAATTTACCTATTAGCTTTTCTGCCTGAACCGAAATAGTTTCTATTCTTTCTCCCAAACGACTTACATATTCAGCCATTGTAAAACCAAAAGTAACAGGAACTGCATGCTGACCATGGGTACGACCAATCTGAATTTGGTCTTTTTCGCGTAGGGAAATTTGAGCCCAACTTTGCTGTAATTTTTTTAAATAGGGTAAAATCAAGTTTTGAGTTGCTTTTTGATAGCGAAGTGAGTTAGCTGTATCAACAATATCATAGGAAGTAGCAGTAAAATGAATATAAGGACGGGTTGCGGGACTTACTTTTGCCTGAATACAATTGACAAGAGCCCTAATATTATGGCGGGTTTTACTTTCTTCTGCATAAACTTCAGCTGTAGTTAAGCTTGCGATTGCAGCTTCAACTTCAGCCACAGATTTAGCTGGTGCTATTCCACGTTTAGCCAGTACTTTTACCAGAGCTAACTCTACCTGAGCCTGGTACTTAATAGTTGCATTTTCGGAAAGATATTTTTCTAGTTCAGTAAATTGGGCTTCATTTCTAGCATAACGATGATCAAGCGGGCTAATATTAGCAAAAATATCTCTATTTGGCAAATTTATTGCTCCTCTCCAGATAAGCTTGATAACCTAATTTTTCTACTTCAGCAGCTGTTTTTAAAACACTTGCTTTCATTTTTTTTCGATAGTCCTGCTGCTTTTTATTTAAACTGGCATCCTGACGGGCCAGAATTTGAACTGCCAGTAGAGCTGCATTTTTAGCTCCATTAATAGCTACTGTAGCCACTGGAACACCTGGTGGCATCTGCACAATAGAATAAAGAGAATCAACTCCACTTAATTTTGATGTTTTAACTGGAACTCCAATCACCGGCAGATTTGATACTGCTGCTATCATACCAGGCAAATGAGCTGCTCCACCAGCACCTGCAATAATTATTTCTAAACCTTTTGCTTCTGCTTCACTACCATATTGATAGAGTCTTTCGGGAGTTCTATGAGCAGAAACAATAGTTAATTCATATTCTACTTCAAATTCAGTTAGCAAATCTGCTGCTGCTTTCATTACTGGCAGATCAGAATCACTACCCATTATAACTCCAACTTTTGCTTTCATTGGCTATCTTCCTTTCCTCTAATCATAATAACTTTTTCTGCCTGACTGGCCTGATGAGCTGCTTCTGATAAATTAGAAGCTGTTGCAGTCAGATGTCCCATTTTTCTACCTGGACGAGAGATTTTTTTCTGATAAATATGTACTTTAACATTAGCTAATTTTAAAGCTTCCTGCAGACCAATTACTTCTGCTGCTCCCTGCTGACCACTACCTAAAATGTTACACATTACTGTTGGTCTAATTAATTCAGGATTACCCAGTGGCAAACCAGCAATTGCTCTTATATGCTGCTCAAATTGCGAAGTATAACAGCCTTCAATACTATAATGACCAGAATTATGAGGGCGAGGAGCAATCTCATTAATTAAAAGCTGGGCTGAGTCAGTTACAAACATTTCTATACAGAAGATTCCTACTCCTGCAAAAATTTCTAGCACTTCCCGGGCCAACTGCTCTGCACTATACTTTAACTGATCTGGCAGGGCAGCTGGCACCCTGGTAGTTAGCAGAATATTATTCTGATGCTCATTTTCAGCAATTGGATAAACTACCATTTCTCCTCCTTGACCACGAGCAGCAATCACTGAAATTTCCTTCTGAAAGGGAATATATTTTTCCGCCAGCAGCTGTTTACCACCTGCTCCTAATTCTGCAAAAGCAGTTTCTAGTTCAGAAGCTGCTTTTATTAAATAATTTCCCTTACCATCATAACCACCCCGGCAGCTTTTTAGCATTAAAGGATAACCAAATTTAATTGCAGCAGTTTTAAGATCAGCTAAACTGGCTATTTTTATGAAATCAGGAACAGGTATCTGGGCTTGTTTAAGTACTGTTTTTTGATGATATTTATTCTGAATGATTTCTAAACTGCGAGCAGTTGGATAAATTTTATAACCTGCAGCTTCTAACTCTTTTAAAACTTCAACTTCAATATGTTCAAATTCATAAGTAATTAAGTCTGATTTTGCAGCCAATTTCTTAATTGCTGCCTGATCACTAAAATCTGCTTTTAGATGCTGATCGGCAATACTGGCGGCTGGACAATCTGGAGTAGGATCAAGGATAGTTACATAAAAACCCATTGCCTTAGCAGCCAGAATCATCATCTTGCCCAGCTGTCCGCCTCCAATAATTCCTATTTTTTGTTTGCTCTTATCTTTTACTGGCAAAATTTAAACCTCCTGCAAAAATTTAATAATATAGTTATTGTTTAGTTAGTGCTTTTTGACCAATATCTGTTCTCATTTGTGCACCAGCAAAATTTATTTTTTCAACTCCTTGATAGGCCCGTTTAATAACTTCATCAAAAGTCGCTCCCAGAGCAGTAACCGCCAATACTCGTCCGCCAGCAGTTACAAGCTCGTTATCTTTAATTGCTGTACCAGCTTGAAAAACAAGTAAATCTTCTGCTGCCGCTTTAATTCCTGTAATTTGCTTACCTTTTTCATATTCTGCTGGATAGCCACCAGATGACATAACTACACAAAGCGCCTTATTTTTTGACCACTTTATATCTATTTCGGCCAGTTTTTGCGATAAAACAGCTTCCATAATTTCTACTAAATCACTTTCCAACAGCGGCAAAATAACTTGGGCTTCTGGATCACCAAAACGAACATTATATTCAAGTACTTTAATCTGCTCATCCTTAATCATTAAACCAAAATAAATAACTCCTTTAAAATCAATATTTTCTGCCTGAAGTGCCTGCAGAGTTGGCACCATTACTTCTTGTTTAAAATGATTAAAAATGTTTTGATCAACTACAGGGGCAGGAGCATATGCCCCCATTCCGCCAGTATTAGGACCTTGATCTCCATCAAAAGCTGCCTTGTGATCCTGAGAAGCTAGCATAGGAATAATTGTTTTACCATCACAAAAGGCCAGAATAGTTGCTTCTTCTCCAGTTAGAAATTCTTCAATAATTATTTCATTTCCAGCCTGACCAAATCTATCAGTTAACATAATAGTTTCTACTGCTGTAATTGCTTCAGTTTCAGTCTGAGCTACAATAACACCTTTACCAGCTGCCAGACCAGAAGCTTTTACAACTATGGGAGCTCCCATTTTTTTTATATAAGCAATTGCTGGTTCAACTTCAGTAAAACTGGCATACTCTGCTGTCGGTATGTTGTATTTTTGCATCAAATTTTTAGCAAAAGCCTTTGAGCTTTCTAGTTGAGCTGCCTCTTGATTAGGTCCAAATACTTGTAAGCCATGTGCCTGAAACAAATCAACTATACCAGCTGCCAGTGGTGCCTCGGGACCAACAATAGTTAGTTCAATTTTTTCTTTTAAAGCAAATTCAAGTAGAGCAGTCCGATTATCTTCAGCAAAGTCTAGATTAGTTCCAAACTGAGCTGTTCCTGGATTACCAGCCGCGATATAAAGTTCATCAATTTTTTCACTCGTCGATAGTTTCCAGGCAAGAGCATTTTCCCGACCTCCGCTCCCAATGAGAAGAACATTCATCCAATCACTCCTAATGTACTAAATTTGTGACCTATTTAGGTCTGGATTAGTGTATCCTTAAGTTAGAAAAATATAGTTAAAAAAATAAGCCCAGGTAGGGAGACTCTACCTAATATGAGTAGAACCTCCCCGCCTGGGCTTTTATCCCTTCGGTGTGATATGTAAATATCTGTACCGCTCGAACCAGCCAGCTTAACTTTCACCACTGTATAAACATATACAGCTGAACAGAGAGTTCAAACTTGTGAAATAACTGCGGAAACCTAGGTACACTTCCCCCATAGTCGAATTATTTACGGTAATTCGGTAGAGACTTGTGAGCCATATTCCCACTATTATATGAGGTACAAATTAAATTTTCAATTTTATGTCTTCATCTTAACAGATGCTTTTTAAGAAGTCAAGCAGTAAAATTATTTTCAAATTATTCAGATTCTAACTACTAAGTTAAAGTTTTAGTTAGTATAAATCAGCCAAAGAGTTAACTAAATAAGCACATAATTTTTAGCTTAAATGATTAAAATCATCTAATAACGGAGCCAATTCTGTTAAATTACTTAGAGTAGCAAAAGTCAAAGCTTCTACCTCTGCTGGAATTTTAACAAGGTCCGGCACTAAGATAACCTTAATTCCTGCTGCTACAGCTGCTTTAACTCCATTTAAAGAGTCTTCTAAAATTATAGTTTCAGCTGCTGGAACTGCAATCTCTGTTCTACACTGCTCAAATATTTCTGGATCAGGTTTACTATGCTTAACCTGATCACCGCCAATAATATAATCAAATTCCACTTCTAAATCAGCATTTTCTAAATAAAAATCGATTACTGATTTCTGACTGGAAGAAGCAAGTGCTAGTATAAAATCATTGTCCTTTAAATAATTAAGGCAAGATTTTAAACCAGGTTTAAGTGGGACCCCTTTATTTTCTATTTCAGCCAGCATGATTTTCTGCTTTTTAGATCTAAGTTCTAAATAAGGAAAATCAGAACCAAAATTATTACGAAAAATTTCTTTTGTTTTATTGAGATTTGAGCCAGTTAATTGATCAAATAATTTGTCACTAATAAAATAACCATTTTCTTTTCCCAGCTGCCGCCAGATCTGCTGGGACAAACTTTCTGTATCAAACATAAGACCATCCATATCAAAAATAACTGCCTTAATCATTGCTTATCAAAATCCTTTACTAAATAATAATTTATAGTTTAACCAGTTAATATTATAACAGAGGCCCCCCCAGTTTAGCAATTTCTTCTGCATAAATTCTCATTACTGCATAGAAAAAATATTTGAAACTAATTTCTTTAATCTTAAAGCCTACATAATTTAATTATAATCGAGTTAGAACATTTTGGAGTTTAGCAATTATATCCTGAAGATTTTCTGATTGTTCTTTAATTCCCTTCGCTTCTGCAAGCTGATGTGATCCTTTAGCTTCAGCCACTGCTGCCAGGGATGTATTTTCTTGCGAAATAGCTGCTATATTATTCATATTGTTTAAAATATCTTTTGTATTTTGATCAATATTTTTAGCTAATTCACCTGATTTAATAACAGAATTATTAACTTCGTTTAGTGAATTTTTTATTTGCAGAAATATAGCAGCATTTGCACTTACTTTTTCTAAGCCGATATTTAATTCTGATTTACCAAATTCCATATTCTTACTTGCCTGTTCTGTTCCTTTTTTAATCTGTTTAATTAAATTAGCTATTTGAGCTGCTGAGTTTTTTGATTCCTCTGCTAAACCTCTAATTTCTTCTGCTACTACTGAAAATCCCCGACCAGCTTGGCCAGCTCGAGCTGCTTCAATAGACGCATTTAAAGCCAGCAGATTAGTTTGTTGCGAAATACTATTAATTATATCAATAATTGCATCAATATTTTCTGATAAAATATTAAGATCTTTAATATCATCTGCAATCTGACTAATTTTTTCTTTAATCTTCAACATCTGTTCTTTTACATCACTGCTGCTTAATCTACCTTTTTCAGTATTTTGATTCATCTTAGCTGAACTTTTAGTTAAATTTTGTTTAGCTGTCTGTAAATCAGCTATATAGCTAGCCAGATTCTTTATTTTTTGATGAACCTGATTAATATTATCTGCCTGAAATTTAGCCCCTGATTTAACTTGTGAAAAAACTGTTTGATTATCAGCTGTAGAAGTCGTTATCTCAAGAGCTGATTGTTTAATTGAACTAGATGATAAATCTATTTCAACTGATAAATTATCTAAATTAGTAATTAAAAGTCTTAATTTTTGCATAAGATTATTAAAACCAACTGCCAGAACTCCCAGTTCATCCTGTCGCGCTAGATTAAATTCTACTTCAAAATTTCCTTGCTCAACCTGTTGCAGCTTTTTTTCTAAGCTTAAAATAGGCTTAACTAAACTATAACGAATATAAGTAAAAAGTAAAATAATTAAAATTAATAAAATAACTAAACCAGAGACAATAATTAACTGTTTCAATTTATTAATTAACTGATAGGCCTGTTTCTCTGGTAGCTGTACTATAACTGCCCCCGGAATTCTAGCTAAATTTTTATGGGAAGCTAGCATTGATTGATTTTGATAATTAAATTTTACTATTTTATCGGTCTGAAATAATTTTTGTAAATCAAGATAGTCTGCCAGTGAAAGCCGTTGCTGCAATAATTCAGTTCTAGTATGAGCAATCATTTTGCCATCACCAGCAATTAAGTAGACATAACCTTGTTTCCCTAACTCCCACTTAATTATCTGGCTTAAATTAACTGTATCCAAGTTAGCGCCTATTATACCAATAAATTTGTTTGAATAATCAAAAACTGGCTTAATTAATGAAATTGTATATTGCTGATTACTTAAATCAAGATGTGCTGCTGTCCAGAACGAAGCTTCTTTTTGACTTTTCTGAGCCTGATCTAACCAGGTTTGAGCTCCCTTGACTTGAGATATTTTTGTTTTAGATTTAGAAACTACAGTAAAGTTACCTGATTTACTTAAATAAAACATTGTCTGAAAATACTGATAGTTTTCTAACTCTTCCTGAAACTTTCTTTTAGCCACTAAACTAACCTGGTTATTAGAACGAATACCATAATCAGCAGCAACTCGGTTAAGTGATTTTTCAGAAGCAGCTAAAAATTTATCTACTTCTCTCGCAAGTGATTCAGCAAGCTTAAGATTGCTGTAATGTGTTTCTGCCTTTAATTCCCGACTAATCTGTAAATTTAATATATAAACCAGAGAAAAAAATGAAATACTAACTATTACAACAACAACTGCAATTAATTTAAAATTTATGCTATTAGCTAAGTTTTTAAATTTAATTTTTTTAAATAAATTTATTTTAATTATAATCAACTCCTGTAATAACTAACTATAGTCTAAATCATTAAAATAATAACTGCTAATTTAAACAAGCTAAAGTTATAAAATCAGCTCAATAAACAAACCAATAAGTTCTGGGTCAAATTGAGACCCAGCAGAATTTATTAATTCCTCAATTATTTTTTCTTTACTCATAGCTTGTTGATAATTCCTTACGTATTTCATTACATCATAAGCATCAACAATAGCAATTATTCTAGCAATGAGCGGAATACTTTCTCCCCCTATGCCAAAAGGATAACCTTCTCCATTCCACCACTCATGATGAGTTAAAATACCTTGAGCTACATTAATTATTTCTAGGGAATTATAGGCCAGCTGAAATCCCATCTGAGAATGCTCCTTTACTCTGGCCCATTCTTCATTATTTAGCGGACCTTTTTTAGCCAGAATATTGTTATCAATAACTATCTTCCCCAGATCATGCAGCTCAGCTAATAAAATAACTTCATCTAGCTGCTGTTTATTTAAATTAAGATATTTACCCAACTGAAAAGCTGGTCCCTTTAAACGTTGGCTGTGTAAGTATGTTTCATAACTTGTTTCTTTAATTATCTTTTTGAGTAATTCTGCATAATCATAACTAAAGTTTAAGCTTTTCACATAATTCATCTTTAACATTTGCTGAATCTTTCCTCCTATTTTTAAAGTAATTACTACCGGATTTTTCTTTTACTTTTTTCTTTAACTCTGCGGCCCTATCACTTACCTCAAGATGACTGTTTATTTGTAAAAATTCGTTAGAAATAATTGCAATTGAAATTGAAGTCAATGGTATTTTACTTAATTTATGACTGCGGTTACAACAAAGAAAAAAACCATTTTTTAAATCAGACTGTTTAAGATATTTTTTAATTCCTCGATCAAAATTTTCAATAATAATTTCTGCAATAATTGTATCAAAACAAGTTTCTGTAATTAAAACAAAATCATCTCCACCTACATGACCAATAAAACTATCTACATTTAGTTCAGTAACTGTATTGCGTAAAACTTCAGCTGTAAACTGAATAACTTCATCTCCTTTTTGATAGCCATAGCTGTCATTATAGGCTTTAAAATTATCAAGATCTATGTACAAAACTGAAAATATTTTTTCTTCCTTAATAAGTTCTTTTAATTCAATCTCTATTGAATGATTACCTGGCAAACCAGTTAAAGGATTAGCATTTCGAGCCTGTTCTACTTTAATTTCTGCAACCTCTATTAAAAGATCTTTAATAGATAACGTAGAATAATAGTTGCCATTTTTGTTGATAATTATTGAATCATAAACATCTGCTTGAGGACGAATCATTGCTAATTTTGAAACTTCAAAAATCGATTGTTCATAATCTACCAATAGAGGTTTAGCATCCATTATTTCTTTAATGTTTTTTTGCATATATAAATTATAACCAAACCGGCTGCCTAACCGATAAAAAAGTTTATCTCTCATGACTAGGCCTGCTGTTTTACTGCCATCTAAAACAACAATACTCTGGATATTATTTTCGTTAAAAATATTGACTAAGTCTTTTGTTTTAGCTTCAGCTGAGATAGTATAGCCATTATTTGCTGAAACAAATTCCCCTATTTTATTTATTTTCATTTTTTTGCTTCCTTTCTAATCTAATTAAATTTTTAATCCAATCCAAAGCAAAAGTTGACAATTCAATTTTATCAGTTTTTCTTTACCAGAAAGTAAACATTTAATTAAATTAATGTTAAATAATTTTTGTAAAAAATTTTACAATTAAGTTTAACTTTTGCTAAATAATAATTAGTTCTGTTATAATCAAGTTAAATAAAAGGATTAAAAAGGAGGTCAAAATGAAAAATATAGCTATAATTAGCTGTCTCGTCTTATTAATGTTTGGTTCTGGCGTAATGGCTCAATCTAGAATAGAAGTTGGTAATTATCCTCAAACTGTCAATGATAGTTTTAATAAAAATCCAGGAGTTGAAGTTGAAACCTGGCTGCAGAATCTGGAAGTCCCCTGGGATTTAGTTTTTTTACCTGATTCTAAACGGTCTTTATTTACAGAAAGAAAAGGATTAGTTAGACATGTAAAGGCAGGAAAGCTTCAGGAAAAAGCTTATTTGAAACTTGATCTTAATCCTGGTGGTGAAAATGGCTTAATGGGAATTACATTACATCCAGAATTTCCAGATGTACCTTATGTGTATTTAATGTATACTTACCACAGTAAAACTGGTAATTTATATAATAGAGTTTCTCGTTTTAAAGATTTAGGAGAAAGAGCTGGTACAGAAGAAATTATTATTGATCAGATTCCTGCAGGCAACTATCATGCTGGAGGACGAATTGAATTTGGTCCGGATCAAATGCTTTATATTACTACTGGTGATAGCGGTCAGAAAGATCTTGCTCAGCAGCAAAATAATCTAGCTGGTAAAATTTTACGTTTAACTGCTCAAGGAAAAATTCCGACTGATAATCCAGATCCAGATTCTCCAATTTATAGTTCTGGTCATCGTAATCCACAAGGATTGGCCTGGCATCCTCAAACCAAAGAACTTTTTATTTCAGACCATGGACCTAGTGGAGAAGCTGGTCTTAGAGCTAAAGATAGAATCAAAGTTGTTAGATCAGGTGCTAATTTTGGCTGGCCGGTAAAAATAGGTGCTTTTGTTACCGGAATTTATCAACAAAAATATGCTAATCCCTTAATTATGTGGAGAAAAACTGTCCCACCTTCTGGAATGACATTTTATCAAAACAGTTTATTTGTTGCTACTCTAGGTAGTCAGTCACTGGTCAAAATTGATTTAAAAACTCTAGCAGCAGATAGTAGTCAGCCAGATTATCAGATAGAAAAAATTGAGCATTGGTTTAGAAAAAAAACTGGTGAGTCTAGTTATGGTAGAATTAGAACTGCTGTCACTGGACCTGATGGCTATTTATACTTTTTAACTAATAATCTTGATGGCAGAGGAAATCCTCGCTCAGGTGATGATAAAATTTTGCGTTTTAAAATTCAATAAAAAAAGCCCTCAGCTTAAGCTGAGGGCTTTTAATTTTAAACTAAATCCAGTCAGCAAATTCAAAATCCTGCTGAGATTGTTTGGCTCTATACATTGCCAGATCCGATTTGATTATTAAATCATTAAATTTTTCTCCTCCAATCGGATAAATACTAACTCCAACACTAAAAGTAATCTCAAATTTAGTTTCATTTATTAAAATAGGCTCTTTTAAATTATTTAGTAATCTTTGTAAGATATTAAGGATATCGGCCTGTGATTCAAGCTCAGATAAGACAATAACAAATTCGTCTCCTCCCAGGCGAGCCAGGCTATCTTTTGCTTTTAAACTATATTTCATTCGAGCCGCAACTGTCTTTAAAACCGTATCTCCAACAGCATGACCAAAAGTATCATTAATTTCTTTAAATTTATCAATGTCGAGAAAAGCAACTACTAACTTACCATTTGTCTTATCAGCTTTATTTTTTAAACTAATAAATTCTTCTTCCAGTAATTTTCTATTTGCCAGGCCAGTTAATTTATCGTGATGAGCCTGATACTCAAATTTATGCAGCAAATAACTAATTACAGCAATAAAAGCTGAAAAGAAGATTAACATTAATAAAAAATCTATGATAAATAAATAGCGATGTTTATTTAATTCTTCCTGCATCACCTGATTATCATAAACTATTCCAACTACATAAGAGTTCCAACCTTCTTCTGATCTGTTTTCACTCACTAAAGCCGGGAAAAATTTATAAGTATACTTTTTCCCATCTCTATTTACCACTTGAGACTGAACACTATTTTTAACCACTGTCTGACCAGCCAATCTTTCTTCTATTTCTGGCAAATCAGGTTTAAGATAAGGTTTAATACTGCTTCTCAACTTAGCTGCATTGTGTTTAAGTGGTTCAACACTATAAAAAGAAATTTCTTTTACTATTTTATATTGCTCAGTTAAAAGGGTTGCATCTTTAAACATATCAAGCTCTTTTAGAGAAGGATATTTATCATTAATATTTATACTAAGTTCAAATAAATACTTAAGCGAATTTCATAAAAATAAGCCTTGATATAACAAAGATTTTAATGATATAAAAAGGGCTTCACCCCATCTTGTCGAATTAAATAGTAGCAC
>NZ_FOTI01000002.1 GCF_900114545.1 Halanaerobium salsuginis | reverse complement strand
AAAAAGAGCCCAAAAAGGACTCTTATCACTGCTATATCAATGGTGCGAAAGGAGGGATTCGAACCCTCACGGTCGTGAGACCACTAGACCCTGAACCTAGCGCGTCTGCCAGTTCCGCCACTTTCGCACTGACAAATAATATTGTAACCCAAATAGATAATTTTGTCAAGCAAGAAACTAAATAAATAAGTGAAGTTAAATTTAAAAAAATAGTGGCTGAATTTAAATTAAATTGTGAATAAAATAATAATTTATCAAAAACGATTTATACTAAAATAAATGCAGGAATTGCAGGTTCTAAGAAAGAATTAGTTATTAATAGCACTATCTATAGAACTATCTTTATGTTAAAATTACTTTACATAAGTAAAAAAATAGTTCAAGCAAAATAAAAATTTTAAGCTTTATTTTTAAGTAGGAGGTAAATTATGTACGAAATTTTAGCCAAAGAAGTATTGGCTCCAACAATTAAAAGGTTAAAAGTTAAAGCACCTTTAATTGCAGCTAAGACTGAACCAGGGAATTTTATTATATTGCGTGTTGATGAACAGGGAGAAAGAATCCCTCTGACTGTAGCTGATTATGAAAGAGAAAATGGTATAATTACTATTATCTTTCAAGAGGTAGGGTATTCTACCAAATTATTGGGTAAAATGGACAAGGGTGATTTTATCCAGGATATAGTTGGACCATTGGGCCATCATATTAAATTAGATGGTTATCAAAAAGTAGTTTTACTGGGAGGAGGATCAGGAACTGCCCTTTTATATCCCAAAGTAAGAGGTTTTTCTGGAACTGAAGCAGAAGTAATCAGTATAACTGGTGCTAGAACTAAAAATTTAATTATTTTGGAAGATGAATTAGAACAATATAGTGATAGACTATTTATTGCAACTGATGATGGCAGTTATGGACATCATGGGTTTGTAACTGATATTTTAAAAGACCTCTTGGAAAAAGAAGGCGATATTGATCTCGTAGTTGCAATTGGACCAGTTCCTATGATGAAAGTAGTTGCAGATTTAACTAAAAAATTTGATGTAGAAACAATTGTGAGTTTAAACACAATTATGGTTGATGGTACTGGAATGTGTGGAGCCTGTCGAGTAACTGTTGGTGGAGAAACTAAGTTTACCTGTATTGATGGGCCTTCTTTTGATGGCCATCAGGTTGATTTTGATGAATTAATGAATAGACTTAATTTTTATCGAGATGAAGAAAATCTTGTTTATGCTAATGTGGTTGAGGAGGAGAAATAATGGCAGTTCAGAAAGAAAAAACTCCGATGCGTGAACAAAAGCCGGAGGAAAGAATTAAGAACTTTAAGGAAGTACCTTTTGGTTATACAGATCAAGAAGCAGTTGTAGAAGCAGAAAGATGTCTGCAGTGTAAACATCAGCCCTGTGTAGAAGGGTGTCCTGTCCATGTCCCAATACCCCAATTTATTCAGGCAGTTAAAGATGGCAATATTGAATCAGCAAACCAAATTATCAAAAGCAAAAACAATTTACCTGCTGTTTGTGGTCGGGTTTGTCCCCAGGAAGAGCAGTGCGAGAATGTCTGTGTAATGGGAATAAAAAATGAGCCAGTAGCAATTGGACGCTTGGAAAGATATGTAGCAGACTATAATATGGAACGTGGTACATCTCAATCTGGAGATGAAGAATTAAAAAAAGATAGAATACCTGCCTTGATTGGTAAAAAAGCAGCTGTAATTGGTGCTGGACCAGCAGGTCTTACTGCAGCAGCAGATCTGGCTAGATATGGGCTTAAAGTAACAGTTTTTGAAGCACTACATGCTACTGGTGGAGTTTTGCGTTATGGAATTCCTGAGTTTAGACTTCCCAAGGATATAGTTGACCAGGAGGTAGCAGCTATCAAAGAATTGGGAGTAGAAATTAAACTTAATGTTGTAGTAGGAAAATCTATTACAGTTGATGAATTATTTGAACAGGGTTATGAAGCAATGTTTATTGGAGTAGGTGCTGGTCTGCCTAGATTTTTAGGTATTCCTGGAGAAAACTTAAACGGAGTTTATTCCGCTAATGAATTTTTAACCAGAGTTAATTTGATGAAAGCATTTAAATATCCAGAATATAAAACTCCAGTTGTAGTTGGCAAAAAAGTTGCAGTCGTAGGAGCAGGTAATGTGGCAATGGATGCAGCTCGAACTGCTAAAAGACTTGGAGCAGAAGATGTTTATATAGTTTATCGCCGGGCTAAAGAACAGATGCCAGCCCGGAGTGAAGAAATTCATCATGCTGGTGAAGAAGGTATTGAATTTAAGCTGCTTAATAATCCAGTTGCTATCCATGCCGAATCAGGTCGAGTGGCAACTATGGAATGCCAGAAGATGGAATTGGGCGAAAAAGATGCTTCCGGCAGAAGAAGACCAGTTCCAATTGCCAACTCAAACTGGCAGCTGGAGCTTGATACAGTTATTATTGCAATTGGTCAAAATCCTAATCCACTTTTAACTAGCTCTACTAAAGATCTTAAAACTAAGAGTTGGGGTGGCATTGAAGTAGATTCTGACCAGCAGACAAGTAGAGAAGGCATTTATGCCGGTGGTGATGTAGTTACTGGTGCTGCAACAGTAATTAAAGCAATGGGAGCAGGCAAAACAGCAGCTGAGAATATTAAAAAATATTTATTAGCCAAAAACTAAAACTAGAAGTGATTTTATGACAGAATTATATCAAAATAATTTATTTACAAATACAGATGAAGAAAGAAAGATTTTTACCATAGCTGAGATAACTGATTATCTGCAGTCTTTACTTAACTCAGACCCGGTATTAACCGATTTCTGGGTTACAGGTGAAATTTCTAATTTTTATCATCATAGTTCAGGTCATATGTACTTTACTTTAAAAGATAAAAATTCTCAGCTTAAAACAGTTATGTTCAAAGGTTATAATTCTAAAGTTGATTTTGAAATAGAAGATGGGATGCAGGTTACTGCCCGGGGCAATCTTGATATTTATGCTAGACGGGGTGAATATCAATTTTATGCTCGTGAATTAGAAAAGGCAGGTCAGGGAGAACTATATAGAGCTTTTGAAAAATTAAAAGTTAAATTAGAAAAAGCAGGACTCTTTGCTGAAAGTCAAAAAAAGTCTATTCCTTTATTAGCTAAAAAAATAGGGATTGTAACCTCACCAACAGGGGCAGCTATCCGGGATATTCTTTCGGTAATGCAGAGAAGAAGCGGTAAATTTTCTGTGTTAATTGTGCCAGCCCATGTGCAGGGTAAATTAGCTAAAGCTGAAATAACAGCCGGGATCAATTATTTAAACAGCAGATCTGATATTGATTTGATTATAGTTAGCCGGGGTGGGGGATCAATCGAAGATCTCTGGCCATTTAATGAAGAAGAGGTGGCCCGGGCCATCTTCAATTCCGCCTTACCTGTAATCAGTGGAGTTGGTCATGAAACAGATTTTACCATAGCAGATTTTGTAGCTGATTTAAGAGCCCCAACTCCTTCAGCAGCAGCCGAATTGGCCACAGCTAATCGGGAAGAAATTTTAAATAGACTGGAGAATTTAAGCCAGCGTTTAATTAATACTAGTCAAAACCAGCTGCAGGAAGTAAAAAACAAATTAAAAAATATTGCAGAGCGGCGAATTTTTGCATTTCCAGCTGAAATTTTTAGAGATTATCAACAACAGCTTGATAGCCTGGAAACTAAGCTGCTCCATCAGACAGAAAAAAGTTATACTGATTGGGAAAACAAATATCAGCTTTTATATCATAAGCTAAATAATCTTAGTCCTTTAAAGACCCTTGATCGGGGTTACAGTATTCTACAGGATAAAACAAATAATTCAATTACATCTGTCGAAAATTTATCCGTTGGACAGCAAATAACTGCTCGGCTTAAAGATGGTAGAGCAAAATTGAAAGTACAGGCAAAAAAAGTAGGTGATTTAGATGACTAAACAGAATGAGAAAGCAAATAATTCGGCAAAATTAGATCTAGCAAAAATAGACTTCGAAACTGCTTTAGAAAAATTACAAGTTATTGTTGAAGATCTTGAGCAGGGAGGACTTTCACTTGATAAAACACTGGCAGAATTTAGCCAGGGAATGCAGCTGCTTAAATTTTGTCATCAAAAATTAGATCAAGCAGAGAAAAAAATTGAATTAATGGTTAAAGAAAATGATGAATTTAGCAAAGAAGTTCCTTTTGCTTCTGAAGTTGAGGGGGAATAAATTTGGCTGAATTGAAGACAGTTTTAACAGAAAAAGCAGCAGCTGTTGATAATAAATTAAAAGAATTAATGGAACTTAAATCAGATGAGCTTGCTCCAATTTTAACAGAAGCAATGAGCTATACACTATTCTCAGGTGGTAAGCGGATTAGACCAGTTTTATCTTTACTAACTGTTGAACTTTTAGGAGGTAATTACCAAGCAGCTTTAACTGCAGGCTCAGCTTTAGAAATGATTCATACCTATTCTTTAATTCATGATGATTTACCAGCTATGGATGATGACAAGCTGCGGCGAGGTAAAAAAACCAACCACTTAGTTTATGGTGAGGCGATTGCTGTTTTGGCAGGAGATGCCCTTTTAACATATGCTTTTCAAATTTTAAGTGAGTTAGAAATTGCTGATGAGCGACAGGTAAAACTGATCAATCTGCTGGCCAGATCAGCTGGTTATCAGGGTATGGTAGGGGGGCAGGTGCTTGACATTCAGGCAGAAAATAAACAGCTTAAATTGGAGCAACTGCAAAAATTACAGCAGGGGAAAACAGGTGCTTTGTTAAAAGCAGCTGTCTTAATTGGTGTTTATTGTTCTGACTATCAACAAGATCAGGAAAAGGCTCTCTTTAATTATGCCCAAAATATCGGTATTTTATTCCAAATAGTAGATGATTTGCTTGATTTAACTGGTGATACAGCTGCTCTAGGTAAGGAAGCTGGCCGAGATGAAGAACTTAATAAATCAACTTATCCCAGTTTACTTGGGTTAGAAGGGGCAGAGTCAGCTGCCAGAGAATATGCAGCAGCAGCAAAAGCCAGCCTTGCTTCTTTAAGTGGTCAAACAAATTATTTAGTAGACCTGGTTGATTATATCTTAACTAGAAAGCATTAATTGAAGGGCATTTATAAATGTGTTATAATTATTTAAAATGCAGATGGTGCAGTATTCTAGTCGGCATACTATCTTTGAAGGCGGGGCTAAAAATCCGTCCAAGGGCACATCGATGAAGTTCTTTGTAATGGCTGCTGACGCCCAGTCGGGGGCTTTTGCAGAGAGATAAGGGCTTGGGGCGATCCACAATGGCATGTGGGCGTTGACCCCTTTCCCGCGGAGGCCTGGTCGAGTTAGATGATACATAGCAAGGCCAGGTTAACCTGTTTTTACTGTAAAGTAAAACAGTGTAGCCTGCTTTGAAGTGGTAATGGAGACAGTAGCAAAACATTAGACCTGGATCCAGTCTCTTGTTGGTCCTGCTGGAAACCATTACTGCAAAAGAAGCTAGGAGATAGTTTAAATGTTGTTAAGGAAAACTTCTAGACTGTCTTAATGGGTAGGGTAGGGATTAAAGTGTGTTCTGAGTGGTAATCCAGCTCTGTAGTGGGAAACCCTGCGGCGGGAATTTAATGAGAAATCTCCTGTCTGGCGACAGATGGGAATTCCCGGGGAAAACCTGCTGGACCTATGACACAGCATTTATCTATCAGATCACCATCTGCTATTTTATTAATGAGGTGAATAAATTTTTGAATAAATTCTTGAGCAGTATTGTTATTGCTATAATTACTTTTTTTATTGCGGTGAGTGTGTCTTCTGTATCTCAAACTCAGGTTCAGTATGTACCATTACCGATGGCAGTGATAATACTGTTAATTATTATAATAACTGGGGTTTTATCAGACATGATTGGAGTGGCTGCAACTGTAGCCCGGGAAGAGCCTTTTAATGCAAAAGCTGCTAAAAAAATTTTTGGTGCTAAAACTGCTCTTTATCTAGCTAAAAATGGTGATAAAGTATCGAGTTTAATGTGTGATATTGTTGGTGATATTTGTGGTACTATAAGTGGTGCTATTAGTGCAGTAATTGCTCTCGACTTAATTAATTATTATGGTTTTTCTAATTTCTGGACAAGTTTAGTTATTATTGGCCTTGCTTCTGCCTTAACTGTCGGAGGGAAAGCTTTTTTTAAACATTATGGTATGAAAAAATCTACTGAAATAATATTTTTAGCTGGAAAAACATTAACTCTATTTATTTATATATATAGATATTTGCTTGGCTTATTAAAAAGAGGTGTAAGTGATGAGTGATTATTTAGCAGGAATAAATACCGTGGCTGATTTAAAAAGATTAAAATCTTACCAGCTTAAAAAACTGGCCGAAGAGATCAGAGAATTTTTATTAGAAAACATTTCCGTTACTGGAGGACATTTAGCTTCTAATTTAGGTACAGTAGAATTAACTATTGCGCTTCACCACTATCTTAATAGTCCAGTTGACAAAATAATTTGGGATGTTGGACATCAAGCTTATACTCATAAAATTTTAACCGGTCGTAAAGATTGTTTTACTAAATTAAGACAAAAAAATGGTTTGAGTGGTTATCCTAAATGTAGTGAATCTCCTCATGATATTATGGGGGCTGGTCACAGCAGCACCTCAATTTCAGCTGCAGTTGGGCTTGCTATGGCACGTGATACTCTGCAGCAGCAGGGTGATATTTATGCAGTAATTGGTGATGGAGCTTTAACTGGAGGTATGGCTTTTGAAGCACTTAACCATGCAGGCCATATTAAAGCTAACATTAATGTAATTTTAAATGATAATGAGATGTCAATTGCAGATAATGTTGGAGCTGTTTCTAACTATCTAGCTTCACTGCGCAATGATCCAACTTTGAACAAAGTTAAATCAGATATAGAATTTTTAATTAATAAAATTCCCAGAATTGGGGGAACTGTTTCAGGAGCTGTAGATCGAGTTAAAAATGCTTTGAAATATACCTTTATTCAAGGAATTTTATTTGAAGAATTTGGTTTTAAATATTTGGGACCAATCGATGGACATAATATAGTAGAATTAACACATTATTTTCAGCAGGCTGAAGCAATTAAAGGACCTGTTCTTTTGCATGTAATTACTAAAAAAGGGAAAGGCTATCTTCCGGCTGAACAGAATCCAGATAAATTTCATGGAGTTGGGCCATTTAATTTAAGTGATGGCAGCCTTAAAAAACAAAAATCTAACAAAAGTTATAGCACCGTTTTTGGTGAAACTTTAGCCAGAATTGCTAAAGAAGATCCCAAAATTGTTGGCATTACAGCAGCTATGCCAGGTGGGACAGGGATGAGTATTTTTGCTGCTCAATTTCCAGATCGCTATTATGATGTTGGAATAGCAGAACAGCATGCAGTAACTATGAGTACTGGTCTGGCTAAGGGAGGTTTAAAACCAGTCTGTGCCCTTTATTCTACTTTTGCCCAGCGAGCCTATGACCAGATAATCCATGATGCGGCAATTCAAAATGTTGATTTAACTCTGGCAATTGATCGGGCTGGTATTGTCGGCAATGATGGTGAAACTCATCAGGGATTATTTGATTTTTCTTTTTTACGTCCTGTGCCTAATTTAGTGATGATGGCTCCCCGGGATGCAGAGCAACTACAACAGATGCTTTATACAGCTATTAATTATGCTGGCCCAGCTGTATTACGTTATCCTAGAGGAGTAATAAATGGCCAATATCAGCCAGAAGAATTAGCAGAAATAAAAATTGCTACAGCAGAAGAACTGCTTAGCTTAGAAGATACTGATTTAAATATAATTGCAATTGGTTCAACTGTTTATCCAGCTCAGAGAGCAGCGGCAGTTCTCCAGCAGCATGGTTTTAAGATTGGCTTACTTGATGCTAGATTTGTTAAACCTCTGGCTGAAGAAGATATTTTAAAAACTATCAAAACAAGTAAAAAACTCTTAATCTTAGAGGAACAAATGCTGGCTGGTGGTTTTAGTTCAGCCATTTTGGAACTGGCAGCTGATCAGCAATTACCATTGCCAGATCACAGCCGTCTTGGTATTCCCGATCAATTTGTTCAACAGGGATCTATGGCAGAAATGAAGGCGGAATTTGAACTTGATGCAAAAGGGATTTTTAAAAATGCGCTTGCTCTGTTGGGAAAAGTTGAGGAGGTAGAAAAATTATGGCAGCCCGGGCAAGATTAGATCTAATTGCTACTGAACGCGGGCTTTTTAAAAGCAGATCCCGGGCCAAAAGAGCAATTATGGCCGGGCTTGTTTTTGTAGATGGAGTTCGTGAAGATAAAGCAGGTACACAAATAGCACTTGATGCTGAAATTGAATACCGTGGCCAGGTTAATCCTTATGTTAGCCGTGGTGGTTTTAAACTGGCTCGTGCCTTAGAAAAATTTGAACTTAGTGTAACAGGAAAAGAAGTAATTGATATAGGGGCTTCTACTGGCGGCTTTACTGATTGTCTTTTACAAAACGGAGCTGCTCGAGTTTATGCAATTGATGTTGGTTATGGTCAATTGGCGTGGAAATTGCGGCAGGATGAGAGAGTTGAAGTTATAGAACGCTGTAACTTTAGACATTTAGAAAAAAAAGACTTACCAGTAGAAGTTCCTTTAATTGTAACTGATGTTTCTTTTATTTCGCTGCGTTTAATTATTCCAGGTGTAAAAAAATTTCTCCAAAAAAATGGTGATTTTGTTGCCTTAATTAAGCCTCAATTTGAAGCAGGCAGAGAAAGAGTTGGCAAAAATGGAGTAGTTAAAGATCCTGCAGTTCATCAGGATGTTATTGAATCTTTAAGTGAGTTTTTTCTCAGATCTGGTTTTTTACCCTGTCAATTAGCTTATTCTCCAATTACTGGTGCCAGCAGTAAAAATATTGAATATTTAATTAGATTAAAGTATAGCAAGTCGACAGATGATTTAATATCTGCGGACTGGCAGCAAAAAATTAGCGAAGTAGTCAAAACAGCACATCAGGAATTGGGAGGTTAGTTAAGTGAAAGCAGCTATGATTTTAAATTTAAATAAAAAAGAAGCTTTTACAGTGGCTGAACGAGCCATTGACTGGTTTGATAAGCAGGGATATGATTATTTATTAGAAAAAAGAGCTGCCTTTCAGCTTAGTAAACAGGATAAGGTAGCTGATTATGAAAAGATGAAAGCAGAAGCTGATTATGTAATGATTATTGGTGGCGATGGGACTTTTTTACATACATCACACCATTTTATCGGCTCTGAACTACCGCTTTTAGGAATTAATGTAGGGCGGCTTGGTTTTTTAACTGATGTGGAAACTGAGGAACTAACAAAAGCTCTGGCAATGATTTCTGATGGTAATTTTAAGGTTGAAAAAAGAATGATGTTGAAAACTAAACATATGCGGAATCATAAAGTACTGGAGAGCAGCTATGCTTTAAATGATTATGTAATTAATCGAGCCCCAGACTCTCAAATGCTTAAAATTAAATTATATATTAATAATGAGCTGGTTAATAAATTTAGAGGAGATGGTTTAATTATTGCTACTCCAACCGGTTCAACAGCTTATTCTCTTTCTGCTGGAGGACCAATCATTAATCCCCGACAGATTAAAGCAATTTTAATTACTCCAATTTGTGCTCATAATCTTCATCTACGGCCGATGGTTATTTCAAATAAAGAAGCAATTAGAATAGTTGTCGATAGTGATGGGCGTTCAATTAAAGGCTGTGCAGATGGACGGCAGAAAAACAAACTTATTCCAGGTGATGAGATCCAGTTAACTGGTGCAGATCAAGAATTATCCATTATTAAGTTGCCTGATCGGACTTTTTATACCATTTTAAAAGAAAAAATGAATCTTGCCTAACACCTAACTGACAGGAGGAAAAATAATGCTCAGTGACTTACAGGTTAAAAATTTTGCATTAATTAATCAGGTTAATATTAATTTTAAACAAGGTTTAAACATCTTAAGTGGAGAAACTGGAGCTGGTAAATCAATTATAATTGGAGCTCTCGATCTACTTTTAGGGGCAAGGGCATCAACAGATATAATAAGAAGTGGTAAGGAGGCAGCTTATATATCTGCCTTTTTTCAGCCTGATGAACTAGAACTAATTAATCAATTTCTAAGAGAAGCTGGTATAGAAACAGAAGAAAATGGAATTTTAATAGCCAGAGAAATTAGGGAAAATGGCCGCAATAGAACTTTAATTAATGGTCAGCTGGCTACCCTAAAAATTGTCAAAAAAATTAGCCGTTATTTGATTGATATTCATGGTCAGCATGAGCATCAGTTATTATTAAATCAAGATTATCATCTGATGATTCTTGATGCTTTTATCGGGCAAAAAATTGCCGAACATAAAACAGAAATAAATAAACTTTATCAGAGTTTAAAAGAAATAAAGCAGGAATTAGCAGCAGTAGCAATTGATGAATCAGAACGAGTTCGGGAACTTGATATGGTTAATTTTCAGATTGAAGAAATTGAAACTGCTAAATTAAAAGCTGGTGAATATAAAAATTTAAAAGAAGAATATAAAGTACTGGAAAATGGAGAAGAAATTTATCAAGTTATTAATGAATTTATTAATGTTTTAAGTGGGGATGAATTTAGCAAACAGGGGATTATTGATCGTCTGGCAGCTTTAAAAAATAAAATGTTGAATTTTAATGAATATAATGAGGAATTGTCTGCTCTTAATCAACATTTTAATGATATTTACTATAATTTGGAAGAATTTATTTTTGAATTAAATGATTTTGAAGCAAAATTTGACTATGATGAAGATCGTCTTAAATTGCTTAGTCAGCGGCTTGATCTAATTAATGGTCTTTTGCGTAAATATGGTGATAGTGAAACAGAAATTTTAAATTATTTAACAGAATTATATAGCAAGAAAAATCGTCTCGAAAATTTGGAAGAAAAACTAGTTCAGCTGCAAAAAAAAGAAAATGAAATTAAGTCAAAATTACTTGTCAAAGCAGCTGATTTATCCAGAATAAGGCAGAATTATGCAGTAGAATTAGAAAATAATTTACAAACTGAGCTGCAGGATTTAGCTATGGAAGATGTAGAATTTAAAGTTGATTTTTCAGAAAAAAATATTGCTGCTGATGGAATTGACCGGATAGAGTTTCTAATTTCTCCTAACCGGGGAGAAGAATTGAAATCACTGGTTAAAATTGCTTCTGGTGGTGAGTTATCAAGAATTATGTTGGCACTAAAAACAATTACTGCTGCTCTGGATCAGGTAGATACTTTAATTTTTGATGAAGTTGATAGTGGAGTTGGTGGTAAGACAGCAGCTAAAATGGCTGATAAGCTTTCTCAAATTGCAGTAGGTCGACAGATTATTTGTATTACCCATCTACCTCAAATAGCAAGTCAGGCTGATCATCATTTTTTGATCAAAAAAGAAAAGGGTGAGAAAAGAACTTTTACTCGTATTTATCCTTTAGCTAAAACAGAAAGAATTGAAGAACTTGCTCGTATGATTGGGGGAACTAGAATGACAGATAAAACAATTGCTCACGCAGAAGAAATGTTAAATCTGGCTGGCAATTTTAAAGTAAAGCAAGGGGGATAAAAAAATGAGTACTGAAATAAAAGTTTTAATAGTTGATGATAATCAGGAATTTTGCCAGCTGCTGGCTGAATTTCTTGAAATGAATGAGGACTTTAAAGTTGTTGAAATACTTCATAATGGAGAAGAAGCCCTCAATTATTTAATAAATAATCAGAACCCTGATATTTTAATTATTGATTTAATTATGCCTCATTTAGATGGAATTGGAGTTCTGGAAGAATTAAATGCACGTAATTTGATTAATACAATGAAGATAGTAGCTTTAACTGCAATGGGACATGATGAGATAATGAAAACAGTAATTGATCTAGGTGTGCATTATTATATTATGAAACCATTTGATCTTGATAAATTAGTAACCAGGTTGAGACAATTGGTAATTAAACAGGAAGAATATCAACCTAAAATACGTTATTCAGCTCCTGCCAAAGAAGAAAAAGATTATCCTGCATTAATTACTTCTATTATGCATGAAATGGGAATTCCCGCTCATATAAAAGGTTATCATTATATTCGCTATGCAGTTGAATCAGTTATTAATGATATTGATCTAATCAATGCGGTAACTAAAGAATTATATCCTAAAGTTGCTGCAGAGTTTAACACAACTCCTAGTCGTGTAGAGAGAGCAATTCGGCATGCGATTGAAGTTGTCTGGCAGAGAGGGAGTGAAGAGGCTTTAAAAAAATATTTTGCCAATAATATTAATGAAAATATGAAGCCTACTAATTCTCAGTTTATTGCCAGAATTGCTGATAAAATTAGAATTGACTTAAAAGTATCTTAAACTGGAGGATGTTATGAAATTAGAGCAGGAAAAGTGCGAACAAAGAAAATTGATTTATCAGGGCAATATTTTGAAATTGTTTAAAGATCAGGTTAGTTTTCCAGATGGAAATAATTCAAGTCGGGAAGTTGTTGAACATAATGGTGGAGTTTCTGTTCTGGCTGAAGATAAAAGTGGTAAAATACTATTAATTCGCCAGTATCGTTATCCTGTTAAAGAAGTTATTTATGAAATTCCAGCTGGTAAACTAGAAATTGGCGAAGAAGTTATTGAATGTGCAGCCAGAGAATTACAGGAAGAAACTGGCTATCAGGCAGAAAAATTGGAAAAATTATTTGAATTTTATCCAACACCTGGTTACAGCAGTGAAAAAATTTATATTTATCAAGCCAGTAATTTAAGTTATGTCGGCCAGAATCTTGATGAAGGTGAATATATTGAAGTAGTTCCTAAAACTAAAACAGAACTACTTGAACTTTTTAAAGCAGGGAAGTTAAAAGATAGTAAAACATTAATTGCTGTTATGTATTATTTAGGTGATTTTTAATGCTAAATAATTTTTTTGCTGATTTACATATTCATATTGGGGCAGCTAGTGGAGGAAGTCCAGTTAAAATAACTGCTTCCCGTAAGCTTAATTTTCCTAATATTTTAGCAGAAGCAGCTTTTAAAAAGGGCCTGGATATTGTCGGGATTATTGACTGTGCTTCTCCAGCTGTAATGGCTGACATCGAAGATTTGTTATCTGCTGGGAAAATGCGTGAATTACCCGATGGTGGTATTTTATATCAAGAAAAAATGCTGGTTTTGCCAGGGGCTGAAATAGAAAGTAGAGAAGCAAATGGTGGTCAGGTTCATTATCTTGCTTTTTTCCCTTACTTAAAAGATATTAAAGAATTTAGTTTGACTATGGCCAATTATATCTCTAATATTAACTTAAGTTCTCAAGCAGCTAGTTTAACTGGTAAAGAATTATTGCAGATTATTAGTTATCATGGCGGAATCATGATTCCAGCTCATATTTTTACTCCCCATAAAAGTTTTTATGGTAGAGCCTTTAGCACTTTTAAGGAGATATTTACTGAGCAGGAATGGCAGCAAATACCTGCTGTAGAGCTGGGATTAAGTGCTGATACTGCAATGGCTGATCTGCTTACTGAACTAAATGAAAAAACATTTTTAAGTAATTCAGATGCCCATTCATTACCTAAAATAGCCCGTGAATATAATATTATTCAGCTGGCTGAACTTAACTTTAATGAATTTTTAAAAGCCCTTAAACGGGAAGCTGGGCGGCAGGTTATTCATAATTATGGGCTTAATCCGGAATTAGGTAAGTATCACCGCAGCTACTGTGAAGTTTGTGAGCAAGTTTTTGCTGGCCCTGAACCTATTTTAAGCTGTCCTGATTGTGGAGCAGATAAGCTAATAGTGGGAGTGAAAGACCGGATACTTGCAATAGCAGATCAGCAGCCTGATCTGCATCCCGATCATCGTGCTCAATATACTTATCAGGTACCACTGCTTGATATTCCCGGGATTGGGAAAAAAACTGCTGCTAAATTGTTAAAAAATTGTGGAACTGAAATGGAAATTATTCATAAGTTAAGTCTGGCTGAGCTAAAAGATTGTAGCAGTGGGAGCGTTTATCAGAAAATAAAACGAATTCGAGAGCATGACTTTAATTTTCTTCCTGGTGGAGGAGGAATTTATGGTAAAGTAGTTTTTGCTTAAAGAGTAAAGGAGTTTGAATATGATAGAAGAAAAAATCAAGAAATATGCTAAATTACTGACTAATTATTCATTACAGGTCAAAGATGGAAGTGAAGTTTTAATTCAAGGTGAAGATGTCAGTCTTCCACTCATTAAAGCTGTTTATCAGGAAGTCCTTAAGGGAGGACATCCCCTAGTTATTACAAAATTTGCTGAACAAGAAGAATTATTTTTTCGCAGTGCTTCCCGGCAGCAGTTAGAGTATGTTTCACCATTTGATGAATTTTTAATGAAAAATATTGATTGTTATCTCAGAATTCTTGGTCATAATAATACCAAAAGCTTAGCTGGTATAGATCCCGAAAAAATAAAGCTGCGTTCTCTTGCCCAAAAAAATATATCAAAACTGATGAATGACAGAGCTGCAGCAGGTGATTTAAACTGGAATATCTGTCAATTTCCAACTCAATCAGATGCTCAAGAAGCTGGAATGTCATTCTTTGATTATCAGGAATTTGTTTATCAGGCCTGTCATCTTGATCGAAATGATCCGGTAGCTTACTGGCAGGAATTTGGTCAGGAAATGAAAAGGATAGCAGCGATTTTAAATAAAAAAACAGACTTCCATTTTGTAGCAGAAGGAACTGATCTTTACTGTAAAACATCCGGTAGAATCTGGACAGTTGATCAGGGAAAAGAAAATTATCCAGGGGGAGAAATTTTTACCGGCCCAGTTGAAGATTCTGTGCATGGGAAAATTAGATTCTCTTATCCAGGTATTTATAGTGGCCAGGAAGTTGAAGATATTAAATTAGAATTTGCAGCAGGTAAAGTAATTAGTGCTGAAGCTTCTCAGGGCGAAGATTTGCTTAATTCTTTACTGGAAGCTGATCGGGGAGCCCGCTTTGTTGGAGAAATAGCAGTAGGCTGTAATCAGGGTATTCAGCGTTTTACTCGTAATATGCTTTTTGATGAAAAAATGGGTGGAACAATCCATCTTGCACTTGGAATGAGTTATCCTGAAACTCTGGGCAAAAATGAATCAACTATTCATTGGGATATGCTGTGTGATATGAAAAACGGTGGCAAGATATATGCAGATGATGAACTTATTTATGAAGATGGTAAATTTATAATTTAATTTTAAGGAGGCTATATTTATGTTAGATATAATCAAACAAAATGCAGAGATAATTTTAAATAAAATTGAAAATAAGCCAGAATTAGGTTTAATTTTAGGATCAGGTCTGGGAGTAATGGCAGAAGAAATTGAAAATCCTGTCTATATTGACTATGCTGAACTAAAAGAATTTCCTGTTTCTACAGTAGAAGGTCATGCAGGAAGGTTTGTTATCGGACAGTTGTCCGGCAAAACTGTAATTACTATGCAGGGAAGAGCTCACTATTACGAAGGTTATTCTATTCAGAAAATAACACTTGCAGTTAGAGTTATGCAGGCAGTTGGAATTGATAAATTAATTTTAACTAATGCAGCAGGAGGTGTCAACGAGAACTATAGTCCAGGTGAATTTATGCTGATTTCAGATCATATCAATCTTTTAGGAGATAACCCTTTAATTGGACCTAATCTCGCTGAATTAGGACCAAGGTTTCCCGATTTATCAGAAGCCTATAGTAAAGATCTAATTAAAACTGCTGAGCAAATAGCTCGTCAGGAAGGAATTTTACTTCGCAAAGGTATTTATGCTGCGATGACTGGACCAAGTTATGAAACTCCAGCAGAGATAAAATTTTTAAAGACAATTGGAGCTGATGCAGTTGGTATGTCAACTGTTCCGGAGGTTATTGTAGCCCGTCATATGGGAGTAGAAGTACTTGGTATTTCCTGCATAACTAATATGGCAGCTGGTATTCTAGCTCAACCTCTTGATCACAGTGAAGTAGTCGAAATTGCTGCTCAGGTTAGACCTGATTTTATCAAATTGATGCGAGGAATTATTAAAAATATTTAGCTGGAGGTTTTAATAATGCGTGCATATGATATAATATATAAAAAAAGAGAAGGAAAAAGCTTAACCAGGGCAGAATTAGAGTTTTTAATTACTGGTTATGTTAAAGAGGAAATTCCTGATTATCAGATTTCAGCCTGGGCAATGGCTGTCTTTTTTCAGGGGATGGATGCTCAAGAAACCGCTGATTTAACAATGCTGATGGCTGAATCTGGTGATATGATAGATTTAAGTCCAATTACTGGAACTAAAGTCGATAAGCATAGTACAGGCGGGGTAGGTGACACAACTACGCTTGTTCTGGCTCCTTTAGTTGCTGCTGCAGGATTGCCAGTTGCTAAAATGTCTGGTCGAGGTCTGGGCCATACAGGAGGAACAATTGATAAACTAGAATCTATCCCGGATTTTAATACTTCTTTAAGTGAAGATAAGTTTTTTGATAATGTTAATCAGCATGGTCTGGCAGTTGTCGGTCAGACTGGTAATTTAACCCCTGCTGATAAAAAACTTTATGCTTTACGTGATGTAACTGCAACTGTAGAATCAATTCCTTTGATTGCCAGCAGTATTATGAGTAAGAAAATTGCTGGAGGAGCTGATGCTATAGTGCTTGATGTTAAAACTGGTAATGGAGCTTTTATGAAAGATAAATCATCTGCTCGTAAGCTGGCTCAGGCTATGGTAAACATCGGGAAACAAACTGGTCGTAAAACTGCAGCTTACTTAACTGATATGAATCAGCCCTTAGGAAAAGCAGTTGGAAATGCTCTGGAAGTAAAAGAAGCAATTACTACATTGCGGGGAGATGGACCAGCAGATTTAACAGAACTATGTATAGAATTAGGTGCTGGAATGCTTAAATTAGCTGATAAAGTTACTGAGTTGAAGGCAGGTAAAAAATTATTAAGAGAAAAACTTAACTCAGGAGCAGCTTTAGCTAAATTAAAAGAAATGATAACAGCTCAGGGAGGTAATCCAGCTGTAGTTGAAGATTTAACACTGCTGCCTACTGCTGAAAACAGTCTGGAAATAACAGCAGCAAAGTCAGGTTATATTAATGAAATTGAAGCAATTGAAGTGGGTTTAGCTGCTATGCTGTTAGGAGCAGGCCGTGAAAATAAAGACTCACAAATTGATCTTGCTGTTGGCCTAGAGTTGAAGAAAAAAATTGGTGATCAGGTTAAAAAAGGAGAGAGTCTGGCTGTTATTTATTATAATTCAGCTCAAAATTTAGCAGAAGCAAAAGCAAAATTAGAGCAGTCATTTACAATAAGTTCAGATAAGCCAGCCTCAAATAAGTTGATTTATGAAATAATTAAATAAGAAAATTTAGAGGTGAGTTTATGACAGTTTTTAATAGTGAGCGTCTGGAGACAAAATTATTCCAGCTTGATCGTAAGAGAATGGCAGAAGGCTGGTATTCAGATGTTTATTTTCGCAATATAGCCCGTATTTTAACCCAGCTTTCTAAAGAAGGCTACAAATTCAAGGAGCAGGACATTGGAAATATAGAAGTAGAAATGCAGATTTTCCCCAGAAGACAGCCATTCTGTATAGTAGGGGGGGTAGATGAAGCACTTGCTATTTTAAAAACTGCTACTGGTTATAAAGATGAAACAGGTAAATTTATTAATACTGCTGAAAATTTAGATATAGAAGCTTGTTATGATGGAGAGAAAGCTTATTATAAAGGAAACCCTCATCATGTTGATCCAGTTTTAAAAATTAGAGGTCGGTATCGTGATTTTTCTATTCTTGAAACCCCTATTTTAGGTTCACTGACAGAAGCTTCTCGAATTGCGACTAATGTTTATCAGGTTATGGTAGCAGCCCGGGGTAAAGATATTCTTTTCTTTCCGGCTAGATTTACCCACTATAAATCACAGGCAATGCATGGTTATGCCTATTCACTTGGGGTAAATGCCTATAATTATGAATATGGAACTAATACTCAGCGCTTTATTTCTACTGATGAGCAGGGGGCCTGGTGGGGAGGAAAAGGTGGTGGCACAATTAGCCATTCCTATGTAGCTTCTTTTCTCGGAGATACTGCAGAATCAATGCTGCAGTTTTGCCGCTTGATGCCTTTAGAAGTGAATAGAATTGCTCTGGTAGATTTTGATAATGATTGTGTAAATACAAGTTTAATAGTTTTAAAAGCAATGTTTGACAAGTATTTGCAGTTGAAAAATGCTGGAGATGAAGAAGAAGCGAAAAAGTATAAATTATTTGGTGTTCGACCTGATAATTCTTCTTCTCTACGGGATAAAAGTGTAGAACCGCTTGGAAAAAAAGAACTTGATAATGGAGTTAATGCTCGACTTGTATTTAAACTACGAAAAGCTCTGGATAATGCTTATCATGATTGGGACTTACAACCTGCTGATTTAAAATTAGCTGAACAATATTGTCAGGAAGTAAAAATTATAGCAACAGGTGGTTTTAACCCAGAAAAAATTGATCAATTTGAATCTTCCCAGGTTCCAGTTGATATTTATGGAGTTGGCAGTTGGTTATTGTCCAATTGCTCCTTAACTGGAACAAAAAATGATTTTACAGCAGATGTAGTTAAAGTTAAAGTTGATGGAGAATGGGTAGAAATGGCAAAAGTCGGTCGTTCTGCAGCAGATAATGCTAACCTTAAACCAATTGACTTAGCAGATATAAATTAAAGTTTAGCTAAATTTATAAATAGGGACTGCCTCTTAAAGGGGCAGTCTTTTAAAGTGGGGCCTTAATATGGAAAATAAAATTAGCTTAGTAAAAAAAATTATTAATACTAGAGCAGAGGAATATTATGAATTCGATGCTGTTGATTTTAAGATAATTAATTTAAATGAAGTTGAGTTTAAAAAAATAGTTGCCGGTTTAAATTCGGCTGAGCTGACTTATTATCAAGCTAATGTTTTTCTGCAAACTAAAACTGGTCAAATTTATTTTAATAAACAAAATCCTAATCTTCTAGCTGATAAAATTAAATTTTTGCGAGGAATTAGAAATGGACTTTATTTAATTAAGCAGACTAAGCTAGCAAATAATTCTTTAAAAATTAGTCTAGAAAAAGGGCTTGATTTATTAAAAAAATATCAAAGTTCAGGTCATGACCAGGCTTCATTTTTGCAATATCAGACTAATCTTTTAGAAAAATTATCTGCCGCCAAGAGAGAACTGCTTTTGAAATTAGCTGCTGAAGCAGCTGGACTTGGTTATAATCTTTATTTAGTAGGTGGTCAGGTAAGAGATATGCTGATTAATCTTCCGCTTAACAAAGATCTAGATATTTTGTTAGAAGGTGATCTGCAGCAGTTTTTTTCTCACTTAGCTGCAAAATATGGTTATCAATATGATTATAATTCTAAATTCTCAACTGGTTTTTTGCACAACCAGTCTGGCTTCTCAATAGATATTGCTAGCTGCCGGGAAGAAAAATATCATTTTCCAGGTGCTCTGCCTTTAGTTGAAAAAGCTGATCTTTTTTCAGATCTTTATCGCCGCGATTTTACTGTAAATTGTTTAGTAATTGATCTTCATCCAGATAGAAAAGGGATTTTATATGACTTTTTTGGTGGATTAAATGATTTACAAAATGGTCTGCTGCAGGTTTTACATGATTATAGTTTCCGTGATGATCCTCTGAGAATTTTAAGAGGAATTAGATTTCAAATTTTAAAAGATTTTCAACTCAGTGCAGAGACAGTTAATTTGAGCAGAATCTCGCTCAAAAAATATAACTATAAAGAGCTGGCTCTGGAAAGAATTTTTACTGAATTATCTTATTTATTTAATGTGAAAAAAAATATTGCCCAGTTTTCATCCCTGCTTTTAAACCAAATACCTGTCCTGCAGCTAATAGAAAGTAATTATAAATTGGAAAAGCAGCAGGATGCTGCATTTTTGAAAGGGGAAAAATTATTAGAAATAAGTCGAGAAAATGGACTAACTATTAATCATTTTCTTGTCAGGATAATGATTTTGTTTTATAATATTAAAGAAAGCCGTTTAAAAAGATGGCCTTTATCAAAGCAAGAAAAACAGATATTTGCTGCCCAAAAGTGGCTGGATATTTCAGTTGATTATTTGGAGTCACAAACAGCGGTTGATCCTGCTCTTAATTTTCGCTTTTTAGAAAAATTTAAAGCAGAAGAATTAATTATGGCTGGCTTAAAAAATTTTACTCAGTCATTTATCGAACTTATTTTTACTCATCTAAATAAAAGAGCAGAATTAAATTTACCAGTTAGTGGCAGTGATTTGTTAGAGCTTGGTTTAGCAGAAGGCCCGGCAATTAAAGAGTATCTTTTAAAAGTAAGAGACGAGATGTTACGTAAACAAATTAATGGTCGTCAGGAAGCTATAAATTATTTAAAGAAAATAATTTAATTATAGATAAGATTGAGGTGAAAAAATGAGTTCAATTTATGAAATTTTACTGTTGATTCCTATACTCTTATTTTCTCTTTCTTTACACGAATTTTCTCATGGATATATTTCACATAAATTGGGAGATCCAACCCCTAAAGCAATGGGAAGGTTAACAATTAATCCATTAGCACATCTTGATCCGATTGGTAGTTTAGTTTTGATTGTTACCAGAAGATTTGGTTGGGCTAAACCAGTTCCAATTAACCCCAATTATTATAAAAATCCACGGCAGGGGATTATGCTTGTTAGTCTGGCTGGCCCGGGCTCTAATTTTATTCTAGCTGCTTGTTTTGCCTTTATTGCCAGACTAGTTGTTTTTTTTAGTTCTTCAACAATCTATCAGTTGCAGCAGTCAGGTTATGGTAATTTGATTCAAACAACTTTTATCTTCTTTCAGTTAGCTGTTATTATTAATCTTAGTCTAGGTTTTTTTAATTTAATTCCAGTGCCCCCACTAGATGGTTCCAAGATATTAATGGGTATTTTACCGCCCAAATTTGATAAATACATCCACAAGCTTGAAGGTCCTTATGGGATGATTTTACTGCTTTTACTGGCTTATACAGGTATTTTATGGAGCTTAATTGGACCACTTGTAAATTTTATGTATAGACTTTTATTAATGTAGCAGCAATAAAGGAGTAAAAAATGGACTATAAAGTTATCTTAGAGGATTTTGAAGGACCTTTAGAATTACTCTATCAGCTTGTTAAAAAAAATGAAATAGATATTAGTGAAGTTTCACTGGCACGTATTACTGATCAATATTTAAATTATTTAGAGCAAATGAAAGAATTTGATTTAGATTTAGCCAGTGAATTTCTAATTATTGCAGCTGAATTAATTGAAATAAAAATTAGAGCTCTTTTACCTACTCAGGAAGAAACGGAAGATCCTGGTGAGCATGAGTTAATTACTAGATTAAGAGAATATGAATTATTTAAAAATATAGCGCAGCTCTTAAAAGAGTGGGAAGCAGAAGCAGGGAATAGATATCAATGTAATGTTGATATAGAAGATTTAATGCCAGAAAGACTGCAGGTTGATTTAAATATTTCAGCTCAGCAATTACATGAATTAGTTATTCAAGCTTTAACAGCTGAGAAAGAAAAAGAAACAGAAGTAGTTAGAAATCCTAAGCTTGAATATTTAAAAGAGGAAAAGTTTAATATCAGAAATAAAATCCGTAATATGCTGCAGGATATTAGACATCTTAAACAGGAAACCTCTTTTTTTAATTTATTGGATGATCGTCACAATCAATTAGAAATAGTAGTTAGTCTGTTGGCCCTGTTAGAACTAATGAAAAGAAAAAGAATTAAAGTTAAGCAGGAAAGTAACTTTGCTGATATAAAGATCAGCTTGGAAAGGTGAATTTGATGGTAGAGGAAAAAATTGATCAGCTAAATTTAATTGAAAACCAGTCAGATCAACAAAATCAGACTGAAAAGCAGTTTAAGCTTGCTTTAGAAGCTGAATTAATTCCAGAAGAAATTGCTATGGTTGAAGCCTTAATTTTCAGCAGTAAGAAAAAGCTAGCTCGCTCAGCTATTTTAGAAATAAGTGATTTTGATGAAGTTAAGTTAGAAAAGATCATATTATATATAACTGCTAAGTATCAGAAAGCTGATTCTGGAATTCAGTTAAAAGAATATAATGACAGCTATCTTTTCCAAACAAAAAAAAGTTTTGCTGAACAAATAGAACAATTATTTGATATCACAAAAGTTTCATCACTCTCTACTGCTGCTCTAGAAACATTAGCTATTATTGCTTATCGTCAGCCAGTAACTCGAGCTGAAATTGAAGAAATTAGAGGAGTTAAAGTAGAGAGAACACTTAATACACTAGGTAAATATGAATTAATTACTGAACTTGGTCGTAAAGAAACGATTGGAAATCCAATTATATATGGTACAACTGATCAATTTCTGGAATATCTAGATATAGAAGACTTAAGTCAGCTGCCTGAAATTGAAAGAGTGGAAAAATTATTTGCAGCTGAAATTGAAGCTGCGGCAGAGCAGGCAGTTACAGCAGAAAATCAAGCTTAAATTTTGAGGTGAAAGTATGGAAAGATTACAGAAGGTTATGGCGCATGCGGGAATAGCTTCCCGCCGGAAGTCGGAAGAAATAATTGCTGCTGGTCGAGTAACTGTAAATGGTAAAAAAGTTACTGAGATGGGCTGTAAAGTTGATCCAGATCAGGATCAGATAGCAGTTGATGGAAACTTGATCGAGCAGGAAAAGAAAAAATATTTACTTTTAAATAAACCGGAAGGTTATATTACTACTGTTTCTGATCCAGCAGGTAGGCCAACAGTAATGGATTTAATACCAGATTTACAGCAGAGACTTTATCCTGTAGGGCGATTGGATTATGATAGTTCAGGGCTTTTAATTATGACTAATGATGGTGATTTAACCTATAAGTTAACTCATCCTAAAAAAGAAGTTGATAAAAAATATCGGGTTGTTGTAGCAGGAGAAATGAAAGAAACTGCTTTAAAAAAACTTAGCTCTGGTTTAATTATTGATGGTCAGCCCACAGCTCCAGCTAAAATTTCTAAGCTTAAATATTTCAGTAATAAAACTAGTTTTGATATTATTATTCATGAAGGTAGAAATAGGCAGATTAGACGAATGTGTGAACTGGTTGGCTTTTCAGTTCTAGAATTACAGAGAACAGCTTTTGCTTTTTTAACTATCTCTGGATTAGCCAGTGGTCAATTTCGCTATTTAAAAACAGAAGAAATAAAAAAACTAAAAAATATTGGCTAAATTAACTGTTAAAGCAGGAATAAGCAGTTCTACCAAGAAATAATAAATAGCTGTTTAAATTTTCTTACTAATTAAGTTGTTAATTCTACCGACTATAAGTTACTTTAATTTTAGCAGGTGGGATTTACACTAAGGAGGAGTTAGATTTTCTATGGTAGAATTAAAAGTATCATCAAATTCAGATCCTAAAGCTGTCGCAGGAGCTTTAGCAGCTGTATTGAGAGATGAAAACAAGGTTGAATTACAGGCAGTTGGAGCAGGAGCGGTTAACCAAACTATTAAGGCAATTGCAATCTCTAGAGGTTATGTGGCACCAAATGGGCTTGATTTGATTATGATCCCTGCTTTTACTGAGATAGAAATTGATGGTGAAGAAAGAACAGCTATTAAGTTTCTGGTTGAACCCAGATAAATTACAGTTTTTTTAAGCCTATCCTTCACGGATAGGTTTTTAACTGTATAGTTGATTATTGTTTGAAAGTGGTGATTATTATTTTCTTAAAAAAAATTAGACTTAAAGGTTTTAAGTCTTTTGCCAATAAAACTGATATTGAAATAGAAGAAAATATAACGGCGGTTGTAGGACCTAATGGCAGCGGAAAAAGTAATATTGTGGATGCTATCCGTTGGGTTTTAGGTGAGCAGAGTGCTAAAAATTTACGGGGGAGTCGGATGGCTGATATAATTTTTGCCGGCAGTGAAAATTTAAATGCCAAACACTCAGCCAGTGTTACTTTATTTTTTAATAATGAAAATGGAGCTTTACCAATTGATGGTAAAGAGCTAACTCTGGGCAGACAGGTTGATGCCGATGGACGAAGCGACTACTTAATTAATGGGGCCTCTTGTCGTTTAAAAGATATAGAAATGCTGCTAATGGACAGCGGTTTAGGCAGTGATGGCTATGCAATTGTTGGCCAGGGTAGAATTGATTCTATTATCAAAAGTAAACCTGAGAAAATGCGACTTTTCTTTGAAGAAGCAGCTGGTATTATGAAACATAAATCAAGAAAAGAAGAGGCTGAAAAGAGACTTGCCAACACTAGTAACGATTTAAATCGGATTCATGATTTAGTTGATGAATTAGAAAAGAGATATCAACCTCTTGCCAGGGCTGCCCAAAAAGCTGAGCAGTATAGAGAATACAAAGCAGATTTAGCTGATCTAGAAATAAGTTTATTACATAAACAATGGCAGGACTATTCTGCTGCTTATAAAAAAGTTAAAGCAGAAAAAGATCAGGCAGAAAAATTACTCCAAAAAAAAGAAAGTGAATTTAATAGCCTTAATTATCAGCTGGATAATAAAAAAGATAAATTAAAATTACTTAAAAATAAAAAAGAAGAAGTTAGTAATGATTTTTTCCAAAGCAGGAATAAATTAAATGAAATAGACAATAATTTAAATGTTATGGCAGAAAGAAAAAAGAATTATCTTCAGCAGGAGGCAAAGTTAGAAGAGCAAAATAAAGTGTTAAAAAAAGAAAAAAGCAGTTCTGAAGAAGATTTAAAAGAGATTAAAAAAGAATATAAAATAGTGAGTTCAGATAATGATGAAATAGCTGCTGAAATATCTAAATTAGAACAGCAAATCAAGCTGAGCAAAGAAAATCTAGCTAATAAAAAACAGGAACTGAATCAACAAGAAGAAACAATTAAACAATTAGAAAATAAAATTCAATCTGAAGATGCTTTTATTCAACGTCTGCAGGAAAGAGTTGCTATTACTAAAGAAAGATTAGCTGAAATGTCAGCTGATAAGTCTGATTTGAATTTAAAGCAGAAAAATAAAAATTCTGAACTTGATAAAGTGACAGCAGAAATAAATAAATTAAAAGATTTATTAGCACAAAAAGAGACAATGCTTACTCAAAAAGATGAAGCATTGAGTAAAGAAAGGCAGAAACTGGAATCTGGCAAAGAAGATTTAATTACATTGAAAGAAGATTTTCAGCACTGTAGTTCTAGACTGCAATTGATGGAAGAAATGCAGGATAGTTATGAAGGTTATTATAATGGAGTTAGAAATATTTTAGAAAAAAAAGAAAAATTTCCTGGTTTGATAGATGTAGTAGCAGAAATTGTAAATGTAGACTCAGATTATGAGACTGCTATTGAAACAGCTCTGGGAGCTAAAATGCAGAATATTATTGTTGAAACTGATCAGACTGCCCGTCAGGCAGTAAAATATTTAAAAAATAATCATCTGGGCAGAGCTACTTTCTTACCCCTTAATATGGTAAATGGTTCACGGCTGGCTGACCACTACCTTGCTAATTTAAATAGTGAAGCAGGATTTATTGGACTGGCTGTTGATTTAGTTGATTTTCCAGTTAGACTGGAAAATATCTTCAATTTTCTTCTAGGTCAAATAGTAGTAACTGATAATCTTAATCATGCTGTAAAAATTGCTAAAAAAAGCAGTAAAAATTTTAGAATAGTTACTACTGAAGGAGATGTGGTTTATCCTGGGGGAGCTATTTCTGGTGGTAGTAGTGCCAGTAATAGCAGAGATTTAATTGGACGCAGCCGGAAAATAGACGAACTGCAAGCTAACAAAGCAGATTTAAAGGAGCAGGGTCAGCAGCTGGTAGTAAAGTTAGAAAAAAAGCAAGCTGAAGTAACAAAACTTCAGCAGGATAAAGAACAAATTAAAGTTGAAATTCAATCTCTAAAGATAGAAGAAAATAATCTGCTTAATTCTAAAAATAGATTGGTTGATTTATTAAAAGAACTTGAATCTGAACAGAATTCAAGTCAAACCAGCCTGAAAAACTTAAATTCTGATCTGCAAAATAACCAGACTACAATTAAAACCAAACAGACAGATATTGATAATTATCAGCAGAAAATTGCAGAGCTAACAGTTAAAAAGCAGCAGTTGCAGAGAGAAATCAATAGTTCAGAAGAGTCATTATTAGAGCTTGAACCTGATCTTAAAGAGTTAGAACTGACTGCAGCAAGGATTTCAGAAAAAAGAATCAATATTGAAGAAAAAGTTAAAGCTCAGCAGTCTGATTTAAAATCTAAACAGGAGGCTATTCAAGCTAATATAACTCAGATTAAACAATTTACAGCAGACCTAAAAAAATTAGCAGTAAGAAAAGAACAATTACAATTAAAGAAAGAAGACTTATCTCAAAAATCGGCAGAATTAAAAAAAGAACAGCAGAAATTAACTGCAGAAATAACTGAGTTAGAAAAATTAGTTGAGGTAGAAGAAAAATCAGCTAAAAAGTTACAACAAGAATTAAATCAGCTGAAAGATAATTTTCATCAATTTGATTTAAAATACAATGACTTAGAAAGTAAGTTAAGTAATATTAAAGATATTTTAACTGAAGATTATCAACTTACTCCAGCAGAGATTAATCCAGCAGAAATAAAAGAGATAAAAAAAGCAGATGAAGCAGCTGTAGAGGAAAAAATAAAGCAGTTAAAAACTAAAATGAATAAATTACATCCAGTTAATGAAGCAGCAGTTGAAGAATTTGCAGAATTAAAAGAAAGGCTTGACTTTTTGCATGAACAGCAGGCTGATCTTCAGCATGCTAGAGATTCAATAAAGCTTGTTATTTCAGATATAGAAGAGTCTATGGAAAAAATGTTTAGTCAGACTTTTTATCAAGTTAAAACAGAGTTTACCAAAGTATTTAAAGCTTTGTTTCAAGGCGGAAAGGCAGAATTAAAACTTAGTGAGCCAGAAGAAATGCTAACTACTGGTGTAGAAATTCATGCTCAACCTCCCGGTAAAAGTCTCAAAAGTCTATCTCTTCTTTCAGGTGGAGAAAGAGCTTTAACTGCGATTGCTTTAATTTTTGCTTTTATCCAGGTTAAGCCTAGTCCCTTTTATGTTTTAGATGAAATTGATGCACCGTTAGATGATGTTAATATCGCTCGTTTTGCCAGTTTTATAAAAAAATATGCGCGAGTTTCTCAGTTTATAATTATTACTCATCGTCGGTACATGATGACTGAAGTAGATTCTTTGTATGGGGTAACTATGGAAAAATCAGGTGTGTCAAAACTAGTTTCTTTAAAATTGGATCAGGCTGAAGAAATGAATGAAAATTTTATTAAGGAGGCTTTATAGATAAATGGGTTTTTTACAAAGATTAAAAGAAGGTTTAAGGAAAACTAAGCAGGGATTTGTTGATAAAGTAAGTAATGTTTTTTCTGGGAGAACAAATATTGATGATGATTTATTTGAAGAATTAGAAGAAGTTTTGATTCAGGCAGATGTAGGAGTTAAAACAACTTTTGCTCTGATTGAAAAATTACAGGAAGATGTAGAAACAGAGAATATTACAGAGCCTGAAGAATTAATGAACTATTTTCAAAAAGAGTTGCAAACTATGCTGCAAAATCAAGAAGGTGGTTTTAAATTAGATAAAAAGCTCAATATTATCATGGTAGTTGGGGTAAATGGAGCAGGTAAGACAACAACTATTGCCAAAATCGCTGGTCGATATAAAAATCAGGGTAAAAAAGTTATGCTGGCTGCTGGAGATACTTTCCGGGCAGGTGCGATTGAGCAGCTGCAGATCTGGGGAGATCGTTTAGGTGTAAATGTAATTGCTCAGCAGGAAGGCTCTGATGCAGCAGCAGTTGCTTATGATGCTGTTCAATCAGCAAGAGCTAGGGATGTTGATCTTTTGATTATAGATACTGCTGGACGCTTGCATACTCAAACAAATTTAATGGAAGAACTTAAAAAGGTTAAAAGAGTTATTGATCGGGAAGCTGCAGAAATTGCTGCTGGTGTTGAAGTACTACTTGTTTTAGATGCTACAACCGGTCAAAATGCTATTGCTCAGGCTAAACTATTCAATCAGGCTGTTAATGTTGATGGAGTAGCTTTAACCAAATTAGATGGGACCGCTAAAGGTGGAATTGTAATTGCTGTTAAAAATGAACTTGGCTTGCCGATTAAGTTAATTGGTGTTGGAGAAGCTGCCGAAGACCTGCAGAATTTTGATCCAGAAGAATTTATCGAAGCACTTTTTAGTAGTGACCAATAAGTTTTAGTTTTTGGACATTATTTTGTAATTTAAACTTGACAAAAGCCGCAAAATATCATATACTATCACCTGTGTTAAGTAAAATAACTTTACAGGTGATTTTTTTGTTAGAAAAAACTATTAGAATTACAATGTTGTTTGATTTTTATGGATCTCTTTTAACTGATAAACAGCAGCAGATCATAAAAAATTATTTTTATAATGATTTATCTCTGGCCGAAATAGCTGCTAATCTTGAAATTAGCAGACAGGGAGTATATGATCATCTGCATCGAAGTGAGGAAAATTTAGAAGAATATGAGAGTAAGTTAGGTCTTTTAGCTAAATATAATAAGTTGAGACAGCAAATTTCTGAACTAGAAACAATTTTAGTTAATAAAAAATTTATTGCAGGAAATAATAATTGCGAATTAGGCCAAAAATTGGAGACGATTAAGTCTCTCCTTTAAGAGGAGGTTAATTATGATATTTTCTAATCTTGCTGAAAAGCTGCAGGATACTTTTGATAAATTAAGAGGTAAGGGAAAACTTAATGAAAAAGATGTTAAAGCAGCTTTAAAAGAAGTTAAAATGGCACTTCTAGAAGCTGATGTTAATTACAAAGTAGTAAAAAAGTTTATTAATAAAATTGAAGAAAGAGCTGTTGGTAAGGAAGTTATGGAAAGTTTAACTCCAGGCCAGCATGTTATTAAAATTGTGAATGAAGAAATGCAAGAATTAATGGGGGGCAGTAAAGAAGAAATAGCTATTTCTTCTGAGCCACCAACTATTATTATGATGGCCGGTCTGCAGGGATCTGGTAAAACAACGAGTGCTGGTAAATTAGCCCGTAAGTTTGCTAAAGATGGTAAAAAGCCTCTGTTAGTTGCTGGAGATGTTTATCGTCCGGCAGCCATCCGTCAGCTTCAGGTGTTAGGAGAAAGACTAGAAATACCTGTTTTTTCAATGGGCGATGATAGTGATCCAGTTGATATTGCCCGGGGCAGTATTAATTACGCTGCTTCTCATAATTGTGATTTAATTATTCTTGATACAGCAGGTCGTTTGCATATAGATCAAGAAATGATGGCTGAATTAGAAGAAGTTAAAGCAGCTGTTGAACCAGATGAAATTTTATTAGTTGTTGATGCAATGACTGGTCAGGATGCAGTAAATGTAGCTAAAAACTTTGATCAGCGCCTTGATATTAACGGTGTTATTTTAACTAAAATGGATGGTGATGCCCGGGGTGGAGCAGCTTTATCAATTAAAGCAATTACAGGTAAACCGATTAAGTTTGCTGGGACAGGAGAAAAATTAGCTGATTTAGAAGAATTTCATCCTGACAGAATGGCTTCCCGCATTTTAGGAATGGGTGATGTCTTAAGTTTAATTGAAAAGGCTGAAAAAAGTATTGATAAAGAAAAAGCTGCAGCTTTAGAAGAAAAATTGCGTAAAAATGAATTCACTTTAGAAGATTTCATGGAGCAGATGGATCAAGTACGTAATATGGGGCCAATGGATGAACTATTAGGCATGATACCAGGTATTGGAGAGGCTAAACAGCTTAAAAACCTTCAGGTTGATGATAAACAGCTTGATCATATAGAGGCTATTATATCTTCAATGACACCTGGGGAACGAAGAGATCCGGAAGTGATTAATGGCAGCAGAAGAAAAAGAATTGCTTTGGGTAGTGGAACGAGTATTCAGGATGTTAACCGGTTGTTAAAGCAGTTTAAACAAACTAAAAAAATGATGAAGCAATTAAATAGTGGGAAAATGAAAAAAGGTGGTTTTAAATTACCATTTTTCGGTTAGTAAAGATTATTTTATTAAAACTACTACCCCAATAATAGCTTTTACTACTATTTTTATAAAAGTTAGTTTTAGCAGGCTAACGAAAGGAGGTGTTTAATAGATGGCAGTTAAAATTCGTTTAAAAAGAACAGGAAGTAAGCGTAATGCATCATACAGACTGATCGTTTCTGATTCAAAAAGAGCTCCACAGGGATATTTTGTGGAAGAATTAGGTTTTTATGATCCTACAACAGAACCTGAAACCTATAATATTGATGAAGAAAAAGCACTAAAATGGTTAAACAATGGTGCAAAACCTTCAGATACAGTAAAATCTTTACTGAAAAAATCAGGTGTAATGGCTAAATTCCACGGTAATGATTAATTAAGGGAGGTTGTCCCATGCAAAAAGTAGTAGAATTTATTGCCAAATCTATAGTTGATAATCCGGCTGAAGTTGAAGTCAACAGAATTGAAAATAATAAATCTGTAACAGTTGAACTTTCAGTGGCAGAAGATGATATGGGAAAAGTAATTGGCAGACGGGGTAGAATTGCAAAAGCTATCCGGACTGTTGCTAATGCTGCAGCTGCTAAGCAAGGTAGCAAAGTTAAAGTTGATATTAAATAAATTTTATAGGTCGGTGAAATAATTGGATGCTAGCTATTTAAAAATTGGACAAATAACTCGTTTTCAGGGTAATAAAGGTGAGGTTAGAGTTAAAGCAACTACTGATCTACCAGAAAGATTTTTAGAATTGGACTCTATTTATCTAAAAAGAGGGGATAATTTTAAAGAGCTGGAAATTGAGTATGTTAGATTTCATAAACAATTTGTAATAATTAAATTTGCTGGCATAGATTCAATTAGCCAGGCTGAAGAACTAAAAAATTATCAACTTTTAATTACTGATTCTGAAAAGTATTTACTGCCTGAGGATAATTACTATATTAGTGATTTAGTGGGGCTGCAGGTTTATCTAAAGAATAATGATTATTTAGGAGAATTAATTGATGTAATAACCACAGCTGGAACTGATATTTTCCTTATCAAAGGAAGCAAAAAAGAATATATGTTACCGGCCACTCATGAAATGATAATTGAAATTGATTTTGAGCAAAATAAGTTAATAGTTGATCCAATTCCAGGAATTTTAGAGCTTTAGGAGCTGACTTTATGTTTTTTGAAATTTTAACCCTTTTTCCAGAGATGTTTGTTGGACCTTTTAGTGAGAGTATTTTAAAAAGAGCCAGACAAAATGATTTGATAAATATCAATACAGTTAATATCCGTGATTTTACTGAGGATAAACATCATACAACAGATGAGCCTCCATATGGTGGTGGGGCAGGAATGGTTTTAAAAGCTGAACCTATTTTTAAAGCCTGGCAGAGTCTTCAAGCTAAGCGAGATGTTCAGTCTAAAACTATTTTAATGAGTCCACAGGGAAAGCAATTAACTCAAAAAAAGGTTAAAGAACTAAGTCAAGAAAAAGCTTTAACATTAATTTGTGGTCATTATGAAGGAATTGATGAACGAATTAGAGAGACTATTGTTGACGAAGAGATTTCAATTGGAGATTATGTTTTAACTGGAGGAGAACTACCGGCTATGGTTCTAGTTGATTCTGTTTCTCGACTTTTAACAGGAGTTTTAGGAGCAGCAGCTTCTTCTCAGCAGGATTCTTTTTACAATGGTCTCTTGGAGCATCCTCATTATACGAGGCCGCGCGAATTTAGAGGCCTAAAAGTACCAGAAATTTTATTGAGCGGTAATCATCAATTAATAGAGCGCTGGCGCCGCAAAGAATCACTAAAAAGAACTTTTTTAAGAAGAAAAGATTTGCTTGAAACTAAAAAGTTGACTGATCAGGATTTAGAATTACTTGCTGAAATAAAGCTTGAACTTAAGGGTGAATTTGATGGCCAAGATTGAAGCCAATGTTTATTTAGCTTTGATTCATAATCCAATCTATAATAAACGTGGCGATATTATAACTACAACTGTAACTAATTATGATTTACATGATATTGCAAGAGCTGCAAAAACATATGATATTAAAAAATATTATATTGTTAATAATTTAGAGTCTCAACAGGAATTAGTTGAACGAGTTCGTGATTACTGGACTGGTGGCAGAGGTGCTGAGTATGTTTATAACAGACATCAAGCATTTTCAGTTTTAGATATAGCAGCTGAGCTTGAAGATGTAAAAGCTGATATAAAAGCTGAAACTGGTCAGGAGCCTTTTTTAATTGCTACTGATGCTAAAGAATATCCCAATACAATTGGTTATTCAGCAATGCGCTCTGAGCTGCAAAAACAGGAAAGGCCATTTTTAATTATTTATGGCACTGGCTACGGACTAACTGAAAAAATGGTAACTGATTGTGACTATATTTTGAAACCTGTCTGGGGGAGAGGAGATTTTAATCACCTTTCTGTTAGAAGTGCTGCTTCTATAATTATAGATAGATTGCTAGCTGATCCCTGGTGGGAAGAATAAAATTTAATGCTTTGAGAGGAGGTTTATAGATGAACATTATTAATGAAATAGAAAAAGAACAGCTGCGTGATGATATTCCAGAATTTGCTGTTGGAGATACATTAGATTTAAAAGTTAGAATCAGCGAAGGTGGTAAAGAAAGGTTACAACCTTTTAGAGGTGTAGTAATCAGAAGAAATGGCGGCGGTTTAAACGAAAATTTTACTATTCGCAAAGTTGCTAATGGTGTTGGTGTAGAAAGAACTTTTCCTTTACATACCAGCAAACTTGGCAGTATTGAAGTAGTTCGTCGTGGTGATGTAAGAAGATCACGTTTATACTACTTGCGGGATAGAAGAGGAAAAGCTTCCAGAATTAAAGAAAAAAGAGACTAGTTTTATTTATGCAAGGTGGAGACTTTTCTCCACCTTTTTAAATTTGAATAGAATAATTTTTAGTAAGGAGTTATAAAATGATACAATGGTATCCTGGTCACATGGCAAAAGCAAAGAGAATTTTAAAAGCTGATTTAAAATTAGTGGATATAATTATTGAAGTTGTTGATGCACGAATTCCACTGAGCAGTCAGAATCCTGATCTGCGCCAGCTAATTAATGAACAAAGTAAAGTTACAGTTTTAAATAAAAAAGATTTAGCTGCTCAGGAGCTAAATGAACAATGGTTGGAATTTTATGATAACAACTCAGAAGCAGCGGTTTTACTTAATTCTTTAACAGGTGAAGGGGTTAGTGAATTAAAAAGTATTTTGAATAATAATCATGATCGTTTAAGTTCAAAATTAGCTGCTAAGGGAAGGAAGTCAAGACGACTCCGGGTAATGATTATTGGTATTCCTAATGTAGGCAAATCAGCGTTAATTAATTTGCTAGCTGGTTCAAAAATAACTACTATTGGAAATAAGCCTGGTGTTACTCGCGGACGTCAATGGGTGAATGTTGGAAAAAAAGTTCGTCTCTTAGATACCCCCGGTATTTTATGGCCTAAATTTTCTGATGAAGATAAAGCTTATAAATTGGCTTTAACAGGAGCAGTTGATAATGATGTTTTTGATTTTGAATTAGCTGCTTATAAACTAATTAAGTTTATAACTATAATAAATGAGAAGCTGCTTTTAGAAGCTTATAAGCTTGATTATTTAGCAGACCATCCTTATGATATTTTAGCTGATATAGGTAGAAAAAGAGGTTGCTTAATGACCGGTGGAAAAGTTGATCGTAATCGAGCAGCTGGAATTATAATTACTGATTTTAGAGCTGGTAATTTAGGTAGAGTTTCTCTGGAAACTCCAGCAGAAATTACAGAAATGTAGGTGTGAAAATTGAAGCATAAACTATCTGATAAGCAGTATCCAGATTTTAGTCAGCTAACAATTAAGGAAGTAAAAGCTTTTCTGACTGAGAAGACAGTGGCTGCTGAGTATTCTAAACTAATTACACTTTTAAATCAAGATTCAAGGCAGGGAATAAAAAAATTAGCTAAAAAATTAAATAAGCAGTTAATTAAAAAAGAAAAACTGCTAAATAAATGGGAAAAAATGAATTTATTAATCAAAAAATTTCAAGATCAGGGTTATAATTCAATTGTAGGTATTGATGAAGCTGGCCGTGGCCCGCTGGCTGGTCCTGTTGTTGCGGCAGCTGTAATTTTAGATCTTAATCAACCTATTTATGGGCTTGATGATTCAAAACAACTTTCTCAATCTAGAAGAGAAGAATTATTTATTGAAATTAAAGAGAAAGCGCTCATTGGAGTTGGCCAGGCATCAAATCTAGAAATTGATAAATATAATATTAGAGAGGCAACCTTTGTTGCAATGAAGAGAGCTGTTAAAGATTTACTTCCCAATTTAAAGTGTAATCCCGATTTATTATTAATTGATGGTAATGCAGTAATCCCGGGAATTTCAGTTGAGCAGCAGGCAGTCATAAATGGTGATGCAAAAGTTAATACAATTGCAGCAGCTTCAATTATTGCTAAGGTGACTAGAGATAATTTGATTTTTGAATATGCGAAAAAGTATCCCGAATACAATTTGGCTTCTAATAAGGGCTATGGAACAGCTGAGCATATTGCAGCTTTAAATAAATATGGTGCAACTCCAATTCATCGGCAGACATTTGCTAAAGTACCGTTAGGAAAAATTAGGAAGGATGAATTAAATGAAGACTAAAAAATTAGCAAGAGGAGCTGCTATTACAGCTCTTTATATTGCAATAACTTATTTCTTAGCTCCAGTTAGTTTTGGTCCGATTCAGTTCCGAGCAGCAGAAGCTCTAACTGTTTTGCCAATAATTTTTCCAGAAGCAGTGCCAGCTTTATTTTTAGGAGTACTTCTGGCTAATATTATTGGTGGCCTTGGTATGGTAGACATTATTGGCGGTAGTTTAGTTACTTTATTAGCAGCTTATGTTACTTATAAGAATAGAAATAACATAATTGCTTATTTAAGCCCAATTCTTTTTAATGCTTTTTTAATCAGTATTTATCTACATTTATTATTTTCTTTACCTTATTGGTTAACTGTCCTGCAGATTGGAGCCAGTGAAGCGGTTGTAGTGGTTATTCTTGGTATACCATTAGTTAAATATTTAAAGCAGCATTTCTGATTTTTCTGCATACCAGCGAAAATCAATTGCTTTAAATAAATCTTCATCTTTAATTTTCTCATTTTGATTGAGATCTGCTATTGTTCTGGCAACTCTTATTAATCTAATATAGCCTCTTATACTTAACTTTAATTCAGCAAAGGCTTGATCAAGCAGATAACTGCTTGTCTCTGATAATTTACAGTATTTATCTAAATCATGTAATTCCAATTCGGAATTGTTTTTTATTTTTGTATTTTGATAGCGAAAATTCTGTCTAGCCAGAGCGTCTTTCACTTTGCTTTGATAGTTAATCTTTGCTTGAACTGAATTTTTATTCAAAATTTCTTCTTTTGCTAAAGGAAGAACCTCAACTTGAAGATCAATTCTGTCCTTAAGTGGGCCAGATAATTTTTGCTGATAGCGAATTATATCTCTTTCTGAGCAGCGACATTCTCTGTTTTTAACTCCAGCAAAACCACAGGGGCAGGGATTCATTGCAGCAATGAATTGAAAGTTGGCCGGGAAATAAAAACTGCCCTGCTGACGAACAATTTTTATTGATTTATTTTCTAATGGTTCTCTTAAATTAGCCAATACTCTATTTTTAAATTCAGGTAGTTCATCTAAAAAAAGCACTCCATTATGAGCCAGTGATATTTCACCAGGGGCTGGTATTTTCCCACCTCCAATTAAAGCTGCGCTTGTTATTGAATGATGTGGTGCAACAAAAGGTCGATAGCGTTTGTTTAAATTTAACTCAGCTAAATTATCTGAAATACTATAAATAGAGGCTGTTTCTAAAAACTCCTTTTTATCTAGAGGCGGTAATAATTTAACTATTGATTGAGCAAGAACTGTTTTTCCACAACCAGGGGGACCGATCAAAAGCAAATTATGGCCACCAGCAGCAGCTGTTAAAATTGCTTCTTTAGCATTTTTCTGACCCTTAATCTCAGATAGATCGGGATATTTCTTTGCTGTATAGTTATTTTGTTTAATTTGTTTTGAATTATCTGAAGAATAGTGATTAAATTTATTTATTTGTTTTAAATGATCGATTAAATAGTAGTCAATACTTTTAACTAAAGAGCTTTCTGTTTTATTAGCAGCAGGTAAAACTGCTTGTTTAAAATTATTATTTTTAGCTTCAATTAACATTGAGATTAGCCCTTTAACAGAGTTGATTTTACCATTTAAATTGAGTTCTCCTGCTAAGATTGTTTTTGCTTTATCAATGATTTTAATTTGACCTGAACATTCTAATAGTGCAGCTGCAATAGCAAGATCAAAATGAGAACCATATTTATTAATATTACCTGGGGCAAGATTAACTGTTATTTTTTTAACTGGCCATTCAAAACCAGAGTTAATAATCGCTGAACGGACTCGTTGGGCAGATTCTTTGACTGTTTTGCCAGCTAGACCAACTATATTAAAACCAGGTAATCCCCGTGAAATATCTATTTCTACTCTAACTATTTCTGCTTTTACACCACTGATTACACTAGAATATAAATAGCTGTACATAAAGTATCACTACCTTTCCATAATATATAAATTTTAATTGATTATATTTTTTAAATGGCTAAATTTAGTGACTTGTTTTTGTTTGCAATCTATTTTAAGCAGAATTAAGTCGTAGCGATAATTTAAAAGCTTAAGTTTTTTTTCGATAAAGTAATAGCTGCCAGCCTTTTTGAGATGTTTTATTTGCTGTTTGCGAAGGCTGTAATTTAAATTAACAAATTCCTCTGAACTTCTGCTTTTAACCTCTACAAAAATAAGTAGATTTTTCTGCCGGGCAATGATATCAATTTCGCCAAATTTATTTCTATGATTTTGTTCAATAATTGAATATTTCATTTTTAATAAGTAATTACAGGCAATTTGTTCACCCAATTTCCCCAATTTATTATGAAAAGCCAAATTTATCACCTCTATTTAAAGGATATATTATATAATTATGTAAAAAAATAGAAATACCTCTTTTATTAATTAAATTTTTTAAATTTAATTAATAAAAGAACATTTAAGTTTGAACTGTTTTTTTAAGCAAAAATAGAGGTTTTTTAAGTTGAAACCAGAAATAATAGTAGTATAAGTGAATAATGTTTTCTTTTTAGGTGCTTCTTAATTAAAGAAGATAATAGGGAATCAGGTGAAATTCCTGAACGGGTCCGCCACTGTTAAGCAGTTAACCAGTTTAAAACCACTTGTATATAATTTACAGGGAAGGTTAATTGGTAGTCATAATTATTGCTGCTAAAGTCAGGAGACCTGCCTGGAGAGATAACGGCCATCTTCGAGACAGGATTGGTTGTGGGCTAATTTATTAATTAAGCACCCGCAATAATGTAGGGTGTTTTTTATTTTATAATAGGGTTAGTCTTTATCGAAGTTTGGCTGTGAGCAAGACCAAAAACAAGGAGGAGTAAAATGTTTAAAAGATTATTTTTAGTCATGCTTACAGCAATTTTAATTTTAATTGTATCTGTAAGTGGAGCAGCAGCAGAAATTATGGAACTGGAGCAATTAGTTGTAACAGCAAATCGTTATCAGGAAGATAGTTTTGATCTTCCAATTAACATTGAAATTATTGATGAGGAGCAAATAGCTAATAGTCAAGCTAATAATTTAGGTGATTTATTAAAAAATAGCGCTGGAATTCAAATTAAAGATAATGGTGGGCCTGGTGGTCAAAAAACAATTCATGTCAGAGGTTCAAGTGCTAGTCAGGTCCTTATTTTACTTGATGGTCAAAAAATAAATAGTAGTCAGAACGGTGAATTTGATTTAGCACAGATTTTATTAGGTAATGTAAAAAAGGTTGAAATTATTAAAGGTCCAGCCTCTGCAGTATATGGAGCCAACGCTCTTGGGGGTGTAGTTAATATAATTACTAAGACTGCTGCAGATCTGCAAAAATCAGAACTTGTTTTAGGGATGGGTTCTGCTAATACTTATCAGACTTCTTTTAATTATGGAACTAGACTAAATAAAGGGGATATAGTATTTTCTTTTGGCAGCCTTAATTCAGCTGGATTTAGAGATGATACTGATCATGATGAGCTAGATCGTTATTTTTTAAGCACTAAAATTAACAGATCACTAACACCTAATACTAAACTACTTTTTGCATTAAATTATCATGATTCTCAAAAAGATATACCAGGTACTATCAGTACCCCAACTCCTGAGGCAGAACAAGAAACTAAAAGAAATACTTATCAGCTCAAACTGCTTAATCAGCTTGCCCATAAAGATACGGAGTTAGTAATTTATTATAAAGACCAGAATCAGATTTATGATGAGGATACAACAATTTCTGGTGAATCAGATCATAAAACAAAAGAACTAAGCTACAATCTTAATCAAATTCAATACTTTGCTAGAAACACATTAAGTTATGGAGTTGAATATAATAAAGATAAAATTGATAGTAGTGATAATGGTAAGCATGATTTTGTAACTAAATCAGTTTATTTAAATGATAAAATTAAGTTAGCAGAAAGAATAACTGTTAATGCGGGTTTAAGATATGATGATCATGAAAAATTTGGTTCAGCAACGAGTCCCCGGATTGGGTTGGTCTATAAATTAAATCGCCATAATAATCTTTTCTTTAGTTATGGGGAAGCATACAGAACACCTACTTTTAATGACTTATACTGGCCTAAAACCAAATATTCAGAAGGGAATTCTGATCTGGAGGCTGAGGAGTCGAAATCATATGAGATTGGTTATAAGTCTAATTATAATTCATTTGGCTTAAATCTTAGTTTTTTTCGGCGAGAATCAGATAATTTAATTGATTGGGCGGCTCAAGATGATAAAATCTGGCGCCCTAGTAATGTCGATGAGGCTCAAGCAGATGGAATAGAACTTAACTTAAGTAAATCTTTAACTGATAAGTTTAAACTTGAGTATCAGCATACTTATTTAGATAGTAGAGATAAAAACACAGATCGATTACTTGAAGATCAAAATTATAATAATCTGATTTTAATTTATCAGCCAGCTAATTATTCAATTAATTTTAAAATAAGTCATGTAAGTGGCAGAGTTGATGATCTAGATAATTATACAATTTGTAATTTAAATATTATTAAACAAATTCAGTTATTTAATAATAATTATAAATTCAAAATAAGTATTGATAATTTATTTGACAGGGATTACCAGATTAATAATGGCTATCCAATGCCTGGAAGAAATTTTATGTTTAACTTAAGTACTACTTTTTAAGCTTAGTTAAAGAAAGGAGATAATAATGAAGAAAGATAAGTTGATCTATATAGTAGCTTTATTATTATCTCTGTTTATTTTTTTATTGATAGAAAAAAATTCTTTTTCTTTATTAGTGACAGCAGAAAAATATTCAATAAAATTAGAGCTTAAATTACAGCTCCAATTATCAAAGGCAAATAAGATTCAGCAGAAAACTAAAACAGATAAAAAGAAATTAATTAAACAACCTGAAAATAATTCAGCTAAAGTTGAACATAAAATGCCACTCAAAACTAACTCCAGCCAGCAGCAAAAAGCACCAGCAAAGATGACTTCTGTTAATTCAGCTGAATTAATAAATAAAGAAGCAGAGCCTAATAGCGATAAATTAAAAATTAACAAATCTGAGAAAAAAACAACTAATAATTCAAAGCTAAGCTCAGCAATTAAGCAGCCTGAAAAAAAACTGCAAGCTGATGATAAAACTGAAACCAAAATTAGCCAGGCTAAAAAGGATAAAGCTAAAACTGACTCTCAAAAGTTTGACCTTGCTCAATATTTAGCAGAGTTGAAAAAAGATCAGACTAATCAGCAAAATAAAAATGATCTTGAGCCGGATAATGAGATAGTAAAAAAACAGCAAAATAAATTGAATGATAAATATAAGTTTAAAAAAGAGCTCAAATCTGATGTTGTAAAGTTAAATTCAACTGCTGCTAAAACTAATCAAAAGTCTAAATCATCTACCGATCAAGCTTCAAAAGTATATGACTTAACTAGCAATCAAAATAGTGCAATACAGAAACCAACTGTTTTAGAATTTAAACAACCAGCTTATCCTGTACAGCTACAAAAAAGAAATATAGAGGGAACTGTAATTATTAGTTTGATAATTGATAAGACTGGTCAAGCTATTAAGCCAGAGTTAGCTAAAAGTTCTGGTTTCACTGCATTTGATCAGGCTGCACTAGAGGCAGCTAATAAGATAGTTTTTGAGCCAGCTCAACTTTCCGGGCAAAAAGTTACTGTAAAAGTTAAAATACCAATTACTTTTAAGTTGGAATGAATGGAGGTAAATAATGTTAAGTCAATTTATAGCTAAAGCAGGTTTAACTGCATATCCACTTTTGATAACAGCTTTTTTAACTATATTTATTATTATAGAAAGAGGCTTGTTTTTTTTACTTAATTATCGGCAGCTAAAAAAAAATAGTTATTTAGTCTTATTAAATAATTTTTATTTTAAAAAATCTGAACAGCTATCTCCAGGTGACTATTTAAAAAAACAGGGTCTGGCTGGAGCTATTTACAGTCAGGTTTTAAAGAAAAAACCAATTACCTGGCAGGAATTTAAACTTTATCTGGAAGCAGAAGAGATAAAAAAGCTGCCAGAGTTGGAAAGGGGATTAGGACTTTTATATTTTTTAGCTCAGATAAGTCCTACTCTAGGTTTATTAGGCACTGTCACTGGGATGATTAAAACATTTCAAATTTTGGCTAGCAATATTAATCCTGAACAGCTTGCTACTGGAATTTATGAGGCTTTATTTACTACTGCTGCTGGTTTATTAATTTCTATTCCAGCTGCAGGGTTTTATTATTTTTACTATGCTAAAATTAAAAAATTACGTAATCAGTTATTAAATCTAGAATTAGAAATTGAAGCATACTTTAAAAAGAAAATAGATTTAAGTAAACAAATTGAGTCCGATTTGCCTGAATTTGAAGAGGAGCTGACTACTAATGAAGTATCAGCCTAAACCTGAAAAATCACTTTTTAATCTAGCTCCCTTAATTGATGTTGTTTTTTTATTATTAATTTTTTTTATTGCCGCCTCAACTTTACAGGGGGAAGAATCTGTTTATCAGATAGAAATTCCTCAGGCGAAGTTTGGAGAACAGGTTAATAATGATTATTTAAATTTTTTTCTAGATGAAAATAATGTTATTTATTATCAAAAACATTCTTATAACAGTTCCGGGCTAATTAAGGTTCTGGCAAATTTAAATCAGAAAGATAAGTTAGATGTTAAGATTTATGCTGATCAGAAGACTGAATTTGCGGCAATAATTAAATTAATAGATCTATTAAAAACAAGTGGTTTTACTAAAATATCATTTACTTTACATGATTTAAAATAACTTGTGAGCTGGAATTTTTTTGAGATAATAAATAAACTCTTTGTCAAATTTAAAAAAGCAGTTTTAAATAGAGGATTTTAACTTTTTTATGAGAAATATATAATTAATCGGCTAATTTTTTTAAATTTCTTAGGCTGGTAATTAATTTAGTTTATATTTAAATTATAAGATATCTTTATTATTTAGCAAGATATAGAAAAGTAAAAATGGAGGGATTTTAAATGAATAAAAATATTGGTTTATTATTAGTCTTTATTGCCTTAATTTTGTTATCAGTTCTGGTAGTTAATGGTTTATATTTTAATAATCCAGCTGGTCAAGAACAGACAGCAGAGTTAAATAATAATTTAAGTTCTGCTGAAGATACTATTAAGACAAATTTGAGTATTAACCAGACAAAAGAATATGTACCAGAAATAGCTGATGTTGTAATTGGATTTGAAAATGAAAGTGCTTCTCAGGCAACAGCAGTAGAAGCTAATAACAAAGTTGTTAATAATTTAATGGCTTTGCTGGAAAGTAATGATTTAGAAAAAGTTGCTACTGATCAATATAGAGTTTATCCTTATACAAGATATAATGATAATGATCAAAAGACAGTCTATTATCGTGTGACAAATCAGATTAAATTTACAACTTCTGATTTAGATAGATTGCCTGTCTTAATTGCTCAATTATTAAATGCAGGAGCTAATAGAGTAGTGAGTTTAAATTATGATTTAAGAGATAATAATCAAGCTCTAAATGAAGTAACAACAATGGCTATTAATAGTCTGAAAGAAAAAGCGAAGTTTATGGCTGATAATTTAGGTAAAGAAAATTATAGAATTAAAGAAATTAATTTTGGTAACCAAAATATTTATCGGGTTAATTTAATGAAATCAGCCAGTAGGGCAGATAATAGTCAGGAATTTTCAGAAGTTCCATTGGCTAAGGAAGATGTAGAAATTAATGTTTCTTTATCAGCTGAAATAGAACTTTATTAATCTAAATTTTATTTTAAATAAATTTATTAATAAATATCAAAACCTGAGTAATTATTTTAATTACTCAGGTTTTTAATACTTAAAATTTGAATTTTTAACAGTTTTTTAAATCAAGATTGAGATTTGTTTTTTAACTGCCAGAATTTATTATTACTTTCACTTGCTAGAAGTATTTTAGCTGCTTCTTTCATATCTTCTTTAGAAGCTACTAAAAAAACTTGATTACCAACAAAAATTTCTTTATTACCCCGGGGGACAATGTATTTATCTTGTGCTTTATCATAAATACCAGCAATCACACAGTTTTCAGGGAAATGAGGCTGACTGACAACTTCTGAAATTTTCATCCCTGCAATTTTTGATTGTTTAGGGATAGTTAGAATTGATACTTCAGCTTTTCCATCGCCAAGAGAAGCAACTTTCTTAACCTCTGGTTCTTCAATATCTGTGACAAAGCTATCAACCATTAATTCCATGGTTGCAGCAATATTAGTAGCACCAGCCATTTGATAAGCCTGCTTATATTCTGGCTCTCTCATTCTAACTAAAATTTTCTCAGCTCCAAAATTTTTAGCCAATAAGGCAAAAGATAAATTAGCGGCGTCATCCCTCATCACTGCAATTGCTACATCACATTTTTCTATACCTGCTTCCCTTAAAATATCAATCCTAGTTGCACTTCCCAAGATAGTGATTGCTCCATAACGACTATAGATTTTTTCAGCAACATTTTGTTCTTTTTCAATTACAATTACATCATGATTCTGGACTAATTTTTTGGTCAAGTTACGCCCAGCTATCCCACCACCAGCAATAACTATATACATTATTATTTCCTCCTTTATTACTTAAATAACTACTCCCATGTTTTACGGCTGAAGATAACTATAATTGGTAGAATCTCTAATCTACCAGCTAACATACCAATTATATAAGTAAGTTTAATTATTGGCGAAAGAGAAGCCATTTTTTCTACTGAGAAAAAAAATGGTCCAATATTTCCCATAGCTGAAAACATTCCTGAAAAGGACTGCCAGCCATTTAAGTCAGAAAATATAGAAGTAATAACTCCTCCTATAACTATAATAATCAACCAGCAGTAAAAAAGTCCTGCTAGTTTATTAATTTCATCATTTTCTATAATTTTATTATCAAGTGTAACAGGCAAAATAGCTTGATCTGATAAGTATATTTTTTTAATTTCACGCTTAAATAATTTAGTCAAAATATTAATTCTCATTATTTTTATTCCACCAGAAGTTGAACCTACACAGCCGCCAATTAACATTAAAACTAAAAATATTTGCCTGGCTGCTGCTGGAAAGAAAGCAGAATTGATATCTTTTGTCCCAAAGCCAGTTGTTGTAATAATTGATGTTATCTGGAAAAGACTATCTCGAAATTTTTCTTCTAAAGGAATATTAACTGCTGTTTTTAAAATTATTATAATAATAGTTATAAATAAACTGCTTGTAATAATTATTTTTAAAAATGACTTTAACTCATTATTGTTTTTTATATTTTTAAAATCACCGGTAAAAAATCTATAATGGAGCAAGAAGTTTACTCCTCCTAAAAACATAAATAATATAAACAAATATTCAATTAAAATATAATGACTGTAGTTATGGTTCCTAAAATAAGCAATACTGGCATCATAATGAGAAAATCCTCCTGTAGAAAGAGTAGTAAAACTGTGAGTCATGGCATCAAAGAATGATAAACCAAGGAATTTTAAAATAATTGTTTCTAGCAGCATAAAACCCAGATAGATTAGCCACAGTATTTTAACAGTTTTAAAAACATTTGGAACAGGTCGAGCTACATTTATTTTATGACTTTCTGCACTAAATAGCTGCCAGGTCTGTCCTTTTGCTCTTGAAGATATCAATAAAAAGAAAGTCAAAATTCCCAATCCACCCAGGAGTTGAATTAAACTACGCCAGAAAATAATAGATTTTGGCATAAAATCTAGTCCAGTAAAAACAGTAATTCCAGTTGTAGTAAAACCACTTACTGCTTCAAAAAGGGCATCAATAAATGTTTTATTGAGACCTATTATAAAAGGTAGTGAACCTAACAATGAAACTAATATCCAGCCTAAAGTGCAAAGAATCATTGAAGTTGACAAATCAAGCTGAAGTTTTTCTTTTTTAGTTGGTAATTTAAGTAATAAACCAATTAAAATAGCAATAATTATTGAATAAAAAAAAGCTTGATATATTTGCTGCCCCTCTTTAAAATAAATTGCTAATAATAAAGGAATAATAATTATAAATCCAATAATAAAACTTAATATACTTAGAAAATAAAGGATCGTATTATATTTAGTTGATCTGAGCATAGATTACCTCCCTTTTACTGCTATTTAAATAGGTTATTTAAATTAAATCCATATTATTATTTTCTCGAATAATTTAATTATTCCTTTAAGTAAAGACGAAAACAGGTTGAAATTTACAATAAATGGATATATAATAATTTTAAAATTAAGGAGGAAAAAAATGGATAAAGAAGATCTGCGAATAGTTTTTCTCAATAACTTAACTGGATTTGGCCCGATCACTATTTTAAATTTATTAGAAAAGACCAATTCTTTAGCAGAATTATGGCGGTTAAATTATCAGTCTTTACAGAAAATAGGTTTAACTAAACGTAAAATAAAAGTCTTACTAAAAAATAGAGATAGTTTTCAACCAGAACTGCTTAGTAGAAGTTTAAAAAAATCCTCTATAAATATTTTAACAATTTTAAAAGATGAATATCCTACAAAATTAAAAGAAATTTATGATTCTCCACCAGTTTTATTTTATCGTGGTGAAATAAACTTTCAGCTGCCAGCAGTTGCTATAATTGGAGCTAGAAATTCTACAATTTATGGTAGAAAAGTTGCTTTTAGAACTGCCAGTCTTCTAGCTCAGCGAGGGATAAATATAATTAGCGGTTTAGCAGCTGGAATTGATGTAACTGCCCATAAAGGTGCTTTAAGTATTGATTCAGGTATTACAACTGCTATTTTAGGGAATGGATTTGATTATATCTATCCATCGCAAAATAAACTTATTTTTAATAAAATTGCTCATTCAGGGCTTTTATTAACTGAATTTAATCCTGCTGTTGCTCCTAAACCAGCTAATTTTCCTCGCCGTAATCGTTTGATTAGTGGACTGGCAGATTTAGTTTTAGTAGTTGAAGCTGGAGCGAAAAGTGGAACTTTAATTACTGTTGATTATGCCCTCGATCAAGGTAAAGATATTATGGCTGTTCCTGCAAATATTGATCGACCAACTGCAGTTGGCTCAAATAGGTTAATAAAAAAAGGGGCAGCAATTTTCACCGGGATTGAAGATATTATTGACTATTTAACTGATTATTTAAAATCAAGGACAATAGTTGATGATAATTATTTAACAAGCAAAGAAGAATTAAATGAAGTTTACCCAGACCTAGATAAAGATGAAATTAAGATTTTAAAATTATTTCAACATGAAGTAGAATTATACTATGATGATATTTTAAGATATAGTGGTTTATCGAGTGGAAAAGTTGATAAAATTTTACTGAAGTTACAGTTATTAAAGATTATAATTAGATTAAAAGGTAAAAAATATCATTTTAAGGGTTTACAAAATCTAATTAAACCAATATAATAATATACTAGTTAAAGATTTTTATTTTGAAAGGAGTATATCGGGCGAAAAAGCCTGAATTATATGAATAGAGATGTTATTGAGATACTGAGTATTTTAATTAAGAAAATGTTGAATGACCAGGATCTCTGGTTAGAACAGGATGAAATTATCATTGAACTAGAAGATAGTGGTTATAGTATCGAGAATATTAAAGCAGCTTTTACAGTTGTTTTTAACGAAGTCATTACAGCAGGTGATCAGGATTTTTATATAGATTATGCCATGAAGAGTGGTTATAATAGAGTTTTTACTAAAACTGAAAAAGTATATTTTGATAATGATGTTAGAAAACTGATTCTTAAATTAAATAAATTAGGAATTTTAAGTGCTGACCAATTAGAAATTATAATATTTAGAATGATGAATTTTGCAGTTTATAATGAACTCAAACCTGATCTGGTCTGGGAAATTATTAATGATGTTGTTGAGGATAATGAGACACTCTACTTAATATCTGATGAAATTGCTGAATTTAATAGTAGTATTTTAAAATATCAAAGGGTAAACTAGGCAATAAAAGTTTACTGGAGGTATAAATTTAATGGCAAAAAAAACAAGTAAAAATTTAGTTATAGTTGAATCACCAGCTAAGGCTAAAACTATTGCGAAATTTTTGGGTAGGAACTATAAAGTTGAAGCTTCAATGGGACATGTAATTGATCTTCCCAAGAGTAAGTTAGGCATTGATCTTGAAAATGATTTTGAACCAAATTATATTACAATTAGAGGTAAAGGTAAAACTTTAAATAAGCTGCGTAAAGCTGCTAAAAAAAGCAAAGAAGTTTATCTTGCAACTGACCCTGATCGCGAAGGAGAAGCGATCTCATGGCATTTATCACATGCTTTAAAATTGTCTGAAGCAGAAAATAATCGCATTGAATTTAATGAAATAACTAAAAATGCAATTAAAAATGCAATTAAAAATCCCAGAACCATTGATAAAAACCTTGTTGATGCTCAGCAGGCAAGAAGACTTTTGGATAGACTTGTTGGTTATCGTTTGAGTCCTTTATTATGGAAAAAAGTAAGAAAAGGTTTGAGTGCAGGTAGGGTTCAGTCTGTTGCAGTAAAAATAATTTGTGCTCGCGAAGAAGAAATCAGAAATTTTGATGAAGAAGAATATTGGAGTCTTGAAGTTACTTTGCAAAAAGATAAAGAAAATTTAAAAGCTGATTTATATAGAATTGATAACAAAAAATATAAATTGGAAAATCAGGCAGCTGTAAATGAAATAATTGCTGAAATAAAAGGGCAAGATTTTGAAATAATCAAAGTTAAAAAAAGGAAAAGACGTCGTAACCCTAAAGCACCTTTTACAACTAGTACTTTACAGCAGCGCGCTTCCAGTTTGCTTAATTTTAGTGCCAAAAAAACCATGTATCTGGCTCAACAATTATATGAAGGAATTGATGTTGGCAGTTCAGGAACAGTTGGTTTAATAAGTTATATTAGAACAGATAGTACAAGACTGTCAGAAGAAGCTAAGGCCGGAGCACACGACCATATTTTAGAAAATTACGGTGAAAAGTTTTTGCGCAGCAGTAAAAGAAAAAGCAAAAACAATAAAAATGCTCAGGATGCCCATGAGGCAATTCGACCAACTGATACTGAAAGAACTCCAGCTCGTATAAAATCCTTTTTAAGTGAAGATCAATATAAATTATATGATTTAATTTGGAAAAGATTTGTTGCCAGTCAGATGAGTTCAGCGCTTTACGAAAGTATTTCAGCGCAGTTTTTAGTTGCAGATAAATATAAATTTAGGGTAAGTGGATCACGGTTATTATTCCCGGGCCATCTTATTTTAACTGGCAAAGAAAAAGAAGATGAAATAGATCTTCCTAAGTTAAAAGAAGGGGATATTTATAATTTAACTGAAACAAATCCAGAACAACATTTTACAACTCCACCGCCGAGATATTCGGAAGCGAGTTTGGTAAAAACTCTGGAAGAAGAAGGAATTGGTCGACCAAGTACCTATGCACCAACTCTTTCTACTATAGTTTCGCGTGATTATGTAAAAAAAGAAGGTAAATATTTAAAACCGACTGAATTAGGAGAAACTGTAACTGAATTATTAAGCGAATATTTTCCAGATGTTACAGATGTAGAATTTACAGCTGGTCTGGAAAAACAGCTTGATGAAATAGAAAATGGCAGCGAAGAATGGAAAAAGGTTTTAAGAGATTTTTATGAACCATTCTTTGAGCGCCTGGAAAATGCCAGAGAAAACATGGAAAAAATTCAGATTGTTGAAGAAACAGATGAAGTATGTGAAAAATGCGGCAGTCCTATGGTAGTTAAATATGGTAGGTATGGCAAGTTTTTGGCCTGCTCCAGCTATCCTGAGTGTAAAAATACTAAACCCTATTTGGTAAAGACAGGTGTTGATTGTCCTGATTGTGAAGATGGGGAGATTATTGAAAGAACAACCAAAAAAGGCCGAACTTTCTATGGCTGTAGTAATTATCCTGATTGTAACTTTATGGTCTGGAACAAACCTGTTAAAAAACCTTGTCCTGATTGTGGAAGTTTAATGGTTGAAAAGACAACTAAGGCAAAGGGAAAGCATTATAAATGTACAAATAAAGAGTGTGGACATATTGAAAAAGCTGATTAATAAGACTGATAATTAAGACTGGAAATTAAGATTTGTATTTTAAAATAATAATTATTATAACTTATATAAGTTTGAAAATGCTTTTTAAGAAAGCGTTTTCTCCAGAGATTTCCAGTCACTGATTATTTAAAATAGATTTTTATTAACTATTTTATTATATTATTAAAAAAATTGTGAAATAAATAGCTAAAACTTGACTTTTTTAGTTTGATTGTGGTAATATATAAAATAAATATAATAAAATATTTTGAATCATGTGACAATTTAAAAAATAAGCTTATAAGTAAAGGAGGTTCTAAATTGTCAATCACAGACTTTAAAGCAACTACAATAGTTGCTGTTAAACATGATAATTGTATGGCTATGGCTGGTGACGGCCAGGTCACTTTAGGTAATACAATTATGAAAGGTACAGCCAAAAAAGTTAGAAGACTATATAATGGAAAAATTTTAGCTGGTTTTGCCGGTACATCTGCTGATGCGTTTACGTTATTTGAAAAGTTTGAAGCTAAACTTGAAGAATATCACGGTAGTCTGCAAAGAGCTGCTGTTGAATTAGCGAAAGACTGGCGAACTGATAAAATTTTAAGAAAACTTGAAGCTTTGCTAATTGTTGCAAATCTGGATGAAATTCTGATAATTTCAGGTAATGGCGATGTAATTGAGCCAGATGCCAATATTACTGCTATAGGTTCTGGTGGTCCTTATGCCAGGGCAGCAGCTACTGCTTTGACTAATCATAGTCAGGGGCTGCAGGCAGGAAATATTGCCAGAGAAGCGTTACAAATAGCGGCTTCTATTTGTATTTATACCAATAATAATATCGTAGTTGAAGAATTAGCAGGAGGTGAGCCAGACGCAAGTGAATAAAAAACAATTAACTCCCAGAGAAATAGTAACTGAACTTGATAAATACATAATAGGCCAAAAAGAGGCTAAAAAAGCAGTTGCTATTGCGTTAAGAAATAGATATCGTAGAAAATTAGTTGATCCTAAAATGAAAGAGGAAATTATTCCGAAAAACATTTTAATGATTGGTCCAACAGGAGTTGGAAAAACTGAAATTGCCAGAAGACTGGCTAAGATTGCCAGGGCTCCCTTTATAAAAATAGAGGTAACTAAATTTACTGAAGTAGGTTATGTAGGAAGAGATGTAGAATCAATGGTGAGAGATCTCACTGAATCTGCAATTAGAATGATTAAAGAAGATAAAATAGCAGAAGTTGAGTCTGAAGCTGAAAAAATGGCAATTTCCAGGATAGTAGATGCAATGCTTCCTACTCAGAAAAATAAAGATGAAGAATATTTTTCTAACCTGGTAGATGATGTAAATAAAAAAAGTAATGAATTAGATGCAAGAACTGCAGCTAGACGACAAAGAATGTTTAAACGAGTTGAATCCGGCAAGTTTGATGAGCAATTAATTGAAATTGAAGTTGAAGAAACTGCTCCCCAGATGATGGAAGTATTTTCTGGTTCAGGGGTTGAAGAAATGGGAATTAACTTTCAGGATATGCTAGGTAATATTTTTCCTAATAAAAAGAAAAGCAAGAAAGTTAAAGTAGCTCAGGCAAAGGAAATTTTAAAAGATGCTGAAGCCCAAAAATTAATTGACATGGAACAAGTAAAAGCAGAAGCAATTGAGAAAGTAGAAGAAGATGGTATAATATTTCTCGATGAAATTGATAAAATTGCCGGCAGAGAATCGGGATCTGGTCCTGAAGTATCGAGGCAGGGCGTGCAGAGAGATATTTTGCCGATTGTAGAAGGTTCAACAGTTGTTACAAAACACGGGTCTGTTAAAACAGATCATATTTTATTTATTGCAGCTGGAGCTTTTCATGTTGCTTCTCCTGCCGATTTAATTCCAGAATTGCAGGGGAGATTCCCGCTTAGAGTTAATCTGGCTAGTTTAAGCAGACAAAACTTTCAAGATATTTTATTACTGCCGCAAAACTCTTTAATTAAGCAATACAAAGCACTTTTAAATACAGAGGGCATAGAAATTAAATTTAGCGAAAAAGCTGTAGAAGAAATTTCTTCTTTCGCTTATGATGTTAATGAAGAAACAGAGAACATTGGAGCTAGAAGGCTTCATACAATAATGGAAAAATTATTAGAAGATCTTTCTTTCAATGCTTCAGAGATGGATGAAAAAACAATTGAAATTGATTTAGAATATGTAAATGAAAAATTAAAAGATGTTGTAGCTGATAAAGACTTAAGTAAATATATTTTATAAATTAAACTTAATAACTGAAAATTAAAACCGAACATGGAGGAGATAATAATGGGTAGTTTATTAGAAAAAAGTAGAAAAATAAATCGTTTATTACAGAGAACAGGTGGTAATGCTGTTGATTTTTCTGATATGGCATATGTTTTAAAAGAAGCAGTTCAATGTAATGTTTATATTACTAGCAAAAAAGGTAAAATTTTAGGATATAGCCTGCTTGATGATTTTGAATGTGATATCATGGAAGAAGAAGTAATCGATCATGGTGAATTTCCGGAAGAATATAATAAAGGTTTGCTAAGAATTAGAGAAACAAAATCTAATATTGAGCAAAAACATGGTGATTGTGTATTTTCTGATGGTGAAGATTGCCTATTTGAAGACAAATTAACAACTATTGTACCTGTTATTGGCGGTGGAGATAGATTAGGAACTCTTGTTCTGGCTAGATATGGATCTGAATTTACAGATGAAGATTTAGTGTTAGTCGAATATGGAGCTTCTGTAGTTGGAATGGAGATTTTAAGAGCTCGTAGTGAAAGAGTTGAAAAAGAAGCGCGCAAAAAAGCTGCAGTTCAAATTGCCATTGACACTCTCTCCTACTCAGAATTAGAAGCTATTGAGCACATTTTTGAAGAACTTGATGGAGAAGAAGGTTTACTAGTAGCAAGTAAAGTTGCTGATAGAGTTGGTATTACAAGATCAGTTATCGTTAATGCATTACGTAAATTTGAAAGTGCGGGTGTGATTGAATCACGTTCTTTAGGAATGAAAGGAACTTATATTAAAGTTCTCAATAATAATTTATTAGATGAATTAGAAAAATTAAAAGCATAAATTAGCTATTTTTAAAAGTATTTATAAAAAGACTTGATTATTAAATGGTTCTATGGTATACTTTTTTGTGGCAAAATACACACGGCAGTTGATTTAAATATTGGTGCTGTTTTTACAGTTGTATTTAAAGAAGATGCTGTCGGAGGCTAAAACCAGAAGGGAGGTGCAGGAGTTATGTCAGTTGTTAATATGAAACAACTCCTCGAATCGGGTGTTCACTTTGGTCATCAGACTAAAAGATGGAATCCTAAGATGAAACCATATATTTTCACTGAAAGAAATGGAATCTATATTATCGATTTACAACAGACTGTTAAGTTAATTGATAAAGCACATGATTTTGTCAAGGAACAGGCTGCTCAAGGTAAAAAAATTCTTTTTGTTGGAACTAAACGTCAGGCGCAGGAAACTGTAAAAAAAGAAGCTGAAAGATGCGGAATGCCTTATGTTAATCAGCGTTGGTTAGGTGGTATGTTAACAAATTATAATACTATCAAAAAAAGAATTGATCGTCTGGAAGAAATCGAGCAAATGGAAGAAGACGGAGTATTTGAAGTCCTTCCTAAAAAAGAAGTTATCGAGCTTAATAAAGAGCACGATAAACTCGAAAGATTCCTTGGTGGTATTAGAGATATGAATGGTTTACCAGATTTAATCTTTATTACAGATGCCAGAAAAGAAGATATTGCTGTTTCTGAAGCAATAAAATTGGATATTCCAATTGTATCAATTCTTGATACAAACTGTGATCCAGATTTAATAGACTATGTCATTCCTGGTAATGATGATGCTATTAGAGCTGTCAAATTGATCACCAGTGTTATTTCTGATGCAGTACTTGCTGGCAAGCAGGGTAAACAGGAAGCTGAAGTAGAAGAAACTGAAGCTGAAGAAAATACTGCTGAATAATTAAGAATTATAAAGGGCGCTGGTAAAGTTTTTGCTTTGCAGCGCTTTTTTTGTAGTTTAAAATTAATTACTTTTAATCATTAAAGTTAAATTCTGAAGCTTGATTGAACTAAATAGATTCGATAAATTAAGTTAATCTTAAAAGGAGGTTTTTCAATAAATGGGTGTTACAATGAAAGATATTAAAGAACTTCGTTCCCGTACCGGTGCTGGAGTACTTGATTGTAAAAAAGCACTTAATGCTGTTGATGGAGATATTGAAGCAGCTGTTGAACATTTACGGGAAAAAGGAATGGCCGCTGCAGCTAAAAAAGCTGGCAGAGTCGCTGCTGAAGGTCTGGTAAGTTTAAATATAACTGAAGACCATCAAAAAGGTATTTTGGTTGAAGTTAATTCTGAAACTGATTTTGTAGCTAAAAACGAAAATTTTCAAAATCTAGTTTCTGATATCTCAGAACATTTAATGCAGAGCACAAGTGAAGATGTTGAAGCTGTTAGTGCAGAAAAATGGTTTAAAGATGATAGTAAGACAGTTAATGATATTATTAAGTCTGCAATTGCAAACATTGGTGAAAATATCAATTTAAGAAGATTTGCCAAATTTGAAACTGATGGTTATTTGTATGGCTATATTCATCTTGGCGGTAAAATTGGTGTTTTAGTTGATTTTGCTGGCGAATATGATGAAGCAAATGAACAAACAGCTAAAGATATTGCAATGCATATTGCCGCTATTAATCCTGAATTTTTAGATCGTGATTCAGTTGATGCAGAAGCAATTGCTAAAGAAAAGAAAATTTATCATGAACAGATGGTTAATGAGGGTAAACCGGAAAAAATCATTGATCAAATTGTAGACGGTAAGATTAATAAATATTATACTCAAGTCTGCTTGCTGGAACAGCCTTTTGTTAGAGATGATGATAAAACAGTTGCTGATATTCTTGCTGAGAATGGGATGGAAGTTAAACAATTTGCTCGCTTTGAAATTGGTGAGGGAATTGAGAAAAAGGAAGAAGATTTTGCTTCCGAGGTAGCTGCTGTAACAAAAAATCAATAATAATTAAAAAGAGAGCACTGGCAGTAGTGTTCTCTTTTTTTAAGTAAATTTGTTTTTAATAAATAAAGGAATTAGCTAAAGATTAGAGAATAATATTTAATGGAGGTTAATTAAATAATGACAGAAAAACCAGTTTACTCAAGAATACTGCTGAAAATTAGTGGTGAAGCTCTGGCAGGGAATAATGGTTTTGGAATTGACCCTGTAATGATAAAAAAAATAGCTGCTGAAATTAGTGATGTTGTTAAATCAACCGCTGTAGAAATGGCAGTTGTAGTTGGTGGAGGTAATATTTTTAGAGGTATTGCCGGTAGTGCTAAAGGGATGGACCGCGGCACTGCAGATTACATGGGGATGCTGGCAACAGTTATTAATGCAATGGCTTTACAGGATGCTATTGAAAAATTTGATATAGAAACTCGAGTCCAATCTGCAATTGAAATGCGCCAGATAGCTGAGCCTTATATTAGACGGAGAGCAATTCGTCATCTGGAAAAAGGTCGGGTAGTCATCTTTGCTGCTGGAACTGGTAATCCATTTTTCTCAACTGATACAACAGCAGCTCTAAGGGCTGCAGAAATTTCAGCTGATGCAATTTTAATGGCAAAAAATGTTGATGGTATTTATGATTCTGATCCAGCAATAAATGAGGATGCTAAAAAACATGAACATCTCAGTTATATCGATCTATTAAATAATTCTTTAAGGGTAATGGACTTTACTGCTGTTTCTCTCTGTATGGATAATAAAATACCTTTGAAAGTATTTGCAGTTAAAAAAGAAGGCAATATTAAGCGGGTTCTTTTAGGCGAAAATATTGGTACTTCAGTTAGTTAAATTATTATTTAATTAATATTTTAGGGGAGGCATAATTATGTTTAAAGAAGTTATGAAAGAAACTGAAAATAGGATGGAAAAAGCTATTGAATCAACTAAAGAGGATTTAAATACAATTAGAACAGGAAGAGCACGTCCTTCTTTAGTAGCTAACATCAAGGCAAGTAATTATGGGGTTCCAACGCCAATTCAACAGATGGCCAAGGTTGTTGCGCCTGAAGCAAGACAAATTGTAATTGAGCCCTGGGATAAAAATAATATTGAAACAATTGAGAAGGCTATTTTACAGGAAAATCTTGGTTTGAATCCGAGTAATGATGGTAGTGTAATTAGAATTAATATTCCACAGTTGACTGAAGAAAGAAGAAAAGAACTGGTTAAAGTTCTGCATGATAAAGCAGAAAAAGGGAGAGTCGCAATTAGAGCTATCCGCCGAGATGCCAATGATGAACTAGAAATGTTGGAAGAAGAAGCTGAAATTTCTGAAGATAATCTGCATCGTGGTCTGGAAAATGTTCAGGAACTAACTGATAAACATATTGGTAAGATCAATGATTTGGTTGAAAAGAAAGAAAAAGAATTAATGGAAGTTTAAGATGGACTTTGTAGCAGAAAGATTTTTAGCTGCTCCTCTGGACAGTTTAATTGAATTTTTAGAAAAAAATAAGCTGGACTATCACCTTACTCAGATAAAACCTCCATTAAAAAGTATTGATCAGTTAGAGAATCCTGGTCAAAAAAGAATACTTAGATTAAAATTAAAAAATCAGATCTATGAAGTAGTCTGGTCTTTTCAATATAATAGTTAAAGTTAATCCCCCTTGTCTTGAGGGGGTAATTAGTTAATTGGAAGGAATGGTTTAATGTATCTGCCTAAACATGTTGCAATAATCATGGATGGCAACGGCCGCTGGGCACAGCAAAAACAGTTACCGCGGCGTGAAGGCCATAAAGCAGGAGTAAAAACTCTTAAAAAAATTGTAAAATATGCAGCTCAAATTGAGCTGAAGATGCTAACTGTATATGCTTTTTCTACAGAAAATTGGAAAAGGCCTCAAGCTGAGGTGAGTTTTTTGCTTGCTTTAATGAGAAGAACACTGCAGGAAGAAGTTAGCGATTTGCTGGCAAATAATGTAAAGGTTAACTTTGTAGGTCGTAAAAATGCTTTAACTAAAAAGTTAATAGATGAAATAGAAGAGATTGAAGCAAAATCTAGTTCTAATGATGGGCTTACTTTAAATATTGCTTTTAATTATGGGGGAAGAGCAGAAATAATTGATGCTGTTAAGCAAATTTCAGCTGATAGTCAGGCAGGAAAAATTTCAGCTGAACAAATAGATGAAATTACTTTTGCAAAATATCTATATAATTCAGATTTGAAGGAAGTAGAGCTGATGATTAGAACTGGTGGAGACCAGAGATTAAGTAATTTTTTGCTCTGGCAGTCTGCTTATGCTGAATTATATTTTACTGAAAAATTTTGGCCTGATTTTACTGAAAATGATTTTAATCAGGCAATTATTGATTTTAGAGCAAGAGAACGTCGCTTTGGTGGCTTAAATGCCAGTGATAACCATGCTTAAAAAAAGAGTTATTAGTGCAGTGATTGGAATTGTTTTATTATTAATTCTTGTTTTTTCAGGTTCATTTACTTTTTTTATGACTGCTGCTGCTCTGGTTATACTTGGCATTAGAGAATTTTCTAGAATTATTGAAGTGAAAAGCAAACTTTTATATTTTTTATTAAACCTAACTGCTGTTTTGATAGTTTTTAATGCTTATTTAATTAGTAATCATTATAATTATCTACCTTATGGTGCTATTTTATTTTTAACTTTATTTTGTCTTTATCTTTATAATATATCTAATTACCAGCAAGATGAATTTTTTAAAAATATTAGTTATCAATTTTTAGGTATTATCTATATTGGGGGAGGACTGTCTTTTGCAGTCTTTTTACGAGATTTTAATTCTGAACCATTTTTTAACACTTCAGCTCTCTGGTTTGTTTTAATTGCAACCTGGTTAACTGATACAGGAGCTTATTTTATTGGGAAGAAATTTGGCAGTCGCCCTCTGGCGCCTTTAATTAGCCCTAATAAAACTATTGCTGGAGCTATAGGTGGAATAGCAACTACAGCTATTTTTATAATTGTTGTAGGTTTATTAACTGGAATTTTAAACTTTTATTTTATATTTTTTGCTTTATTGTTTCCGATAGTAGCAATAATGGGGGATCTATTTGAATCTTGCTTAAAAAGAGATTTTCAAATTAAAGACACCGGGAATATACTTCCTGGTCATGGCGGAATTTTAGATAGGTTTGATAGCTTTATTTTTACAGCTCCATTCACCTATTATATCTTATACATTTTACTGGGGTGAGCAAAATGACATTAGATAAGTGGTATATAAAATATTTTATCATGTTTTTGGCTTTAACGGTGGGATTAATAGTTTTAAAACATGTTTTTATTTATTTTACCCCTTTTATAATAGCTGCTGTAATAGCAAGTTTAATTAATCCGATTGTTGATTTTATTGATAAAAGACTGCCGCTTCATCGTGGCTTTTCAGTTTTAATAGTTTTAATTTTAGTTATAGTTATTTTAATAACTTTAATTATTATTGGAGGAGCACAGGGTTATCTTGAATTAACAAGATTGTTACATAATTTACCGGATTATCGCTCTTTAGACACTCAACTGCGCTGGTTAACTGAGCAGAACAACCAGCTGGAAACTTTTCTGGAAAATTGGGATATTTCTGAGCAGATAAAAGATGCTATTAATAGTAACTTCCAGCTTTTATATAACGGGATTAGAGATGGTTTGATTTCGATAATTAATTATGTACTTGATTTTTTAACTAAATTGCCCAGTATGTTTACTATACTTTTTATTGCTTTTATTGCCACTTTCTTTATTAGTAGAGATAGGGATGTAATTAAAGAATTTTTAATTGATCTTTTTCCTGCTGATGTCCAGCCAAATATCGCCAATGTTTTTACACAGCTAAATCTTTCCGCAATTGGTTATATTAGAGCAATGCTAATGTTAATTTCAATTACAGGTATTATAGCTGGAATCGGAGTTAAAATTATTGGTAATGAATATGCTTTAATTGTTGGAGCTGCCGCAGCTTTATTAGATTTAATTCCGATTATTGGACCTGCTTTGCTTTTTTATCCCTGGATAATTATTTCAATACTTTCATCAAATTTTGGGCAAGCTATTGCTCTCTTCTTTTTACATGTGTTTTTATCAGCTGTTAGATCAGCTTCTGAAGGTAAGATTATGGGTAAAAATTTAGGCCTGCATCCCTTAGCAACAATGATTGCTCTTTTTGCTGGCTATAGAATTTTGGGTACAATTGGTTTTATTGTTGGCCCAGCTTTTTTGGTAATAATTAAAGCTATTACTGATTCTGATTTAATTAATATTAAAAACTAAATTGAGATTATTTTTTATTTATATGAGGTGGAAAAATGAAAACGATAAGTATTTTAGGCTCAACAGGTTCTGTTGGTACACAGACTTTATCTGTTATTAGTCAGCTTAATAATTGGCAGGTTAAAGTTTTAACTGCCAATCAGAATATTGATCTTTTAGAAAAACAAATTAAAATTTATCAGCCTGAATTTGTAGCTGTAGCTGATCAAACTGCAGCTGACGACTTAAAAAATAGACTTAGTGACTCAAATACTGAAGTTTTAAGCGGTCAAGCAGAACTTACAACAGCAGCAGCGGAGAGTGTTGATCTTGTTTTAAATGCTATTGTAGGTTTTGCTGGTTTAAAACCTTCTCTGGCTGCTGCTTCTGCTGGTAATGATATTGCCTTAGCTAATAAAGAAAGTCTGGTCAGTGGGGGCTCTATTTTAATGGATTTAGTCCGCAAAAAAGGAATTAAATTACTTCCAGTTGATAGTGAACATAATGCAATCTTTCAGCTCTTAGAAGGTCATCGAGCCGATCTTGATCGCATTTTACTAACAGCTTCAGGTGGACCTTTTTTTGCTTATTCAAAATCAGAACTTAAATCTGTTTCAGTTGAAGATGCTTTACAACACCCAAATTGGAAAATGGGCAGTAAAATAACTATAGATTCAGCTTCTTTGATGAATAAGGGCTTAGAAGTTATTGAAGCACACTGGCTTTTTGACTGTCCTTATGAAAAAATAGATACTGTGGTTCATCCTCAGAGTGTAGTTCATTCTTTAATCAGTCTGGTCGATGGTACAATTCTAGCAGAATTGGGACCAGCTGATATGAAAATGCCTATTCAATATTGTTTAACTTATCCGGCTAGAAAAGCAAATAATAAGCATGCAGAATTTTCATTGGCAGATGTAGCAGCATTGGAATTCTACCAGACAGATAGTGATAAATTCCCGGCTCTAAAATATGCTTATACAGCTGGTAAAGCCGGCGGTACTTTTCCAACTGCTTTAAATGCGGCTAATGAAATAGCAGTTTTTAGTTTTTTAAAAGGGCAGATTCCATTTCTAGCAATCAGCAGAGTTGTAGCTAGTGTGTTAGATAAACATCAAAACATAACTAAACCTGATTTAGAAGCTATTTTAGCTGCTGATCATAGAGCAAGGAGTTTAGCAGTGGAGGTAATTAAAGAATGGTTTTAACTTTTGTTTCTTTTATAATTGTACTAGGAATCCTTGTCTTTATTCACGAGTTTGGTCATTATATAACTGCTAAAAAATCTGATATTATGGTTTCGGAATTTGCACTTGGGTTTGGTCCTAAAATTATTTCGCGTCAATGGGGAGAGACTGTTTATTCATTAAGAATTATTCCTCTGGGAGGTTTCTGCAATATGGTAGGAGAATTTCCTGCTGATGAGACCATGCCGGAATCAGAACAGGAAACTTATCAAGAAGCCAAAACAGCTGGTCGATTATTTACTCAAAAAGCTGCCTGGAAAAGATTTGCAGTAATTTTTATGGGACCAGTAATGAATTTTTTATTGGCTCTGATTATTTTTATTTTAGCATTTACAGTTTTTGGAATCCCTGTTCAAACTGAACAGGGAGCAATTTTAGGAGAAATAATCCCGGAACAGCCAGCAGCTCGAGCTGGTTTGCGGCCTAACGACAAGATCCTGGCTATTGATGATCAGAAAGTAAACAGCTGGTCAGATATGGCATCTATAATTGCTAGTCATCCAGCAGAAAAGATAACTATTAGTTATCAGCGTAATGGACAGATTAGTCAACTAGAAGTTATGACTAGAGCTGATGAAGAAGATGGCCGGGGAGTAATTGGTGTTTATCCTCGTTTAGTTAGAGAGCAAATTTCTCCTTTTAAGGCGATAAAGTTGGGAGCTTATCAGACTTATTATGTATTTAAAATGACTATTCTGGGTTTTGTTCAAGTTTTTAAAGATGCTTCAACTAAAGATTTAGGTGGGCCGATTATGATAGCTTCTATAATTGGTCAGGCTGCCAGAACAGGTCTTTTAAATGTTATGACCTGGACAGCTGTAATTAGCATTAATCTAGGAATTATTAATCTGCTGCCTTTCCCAGCCTTAGACGGAGGAAGAATCTTATTTATAATTATTGAGCTTTTAAGAGGAAAACCAGTTGATCCCAAAAAAGAAAGTTATGTTCATATGATTGGATTTGCAGTTTTAATTGTATTGATGATTTTTATAGTTTATCAGGATGTTATGCGCAGCTTCTTTAATTAGTAATTATATTTTTAGCAAAATAGATTGAGGTGAATTATGTTTAACCGCAGAAATAGTAAAAAAGTATTTTTTGGTAAACAAGCAATTGGAGGAGATGCTCCAATTTCTGTTCAATCAATGTGTAATACTAAAACAGAAGATGTTGAAGCGACTGTAAAACAAATTAGAAAACTTAGTGCAGCTGGTTGTGAAATTATCCGGGTTGCAGTTCCAGATAAAAAAGCTGCAGCTGCTTTAAAAAAAATAAAAGAAAAAATAAGTCTGCCTTTAGTAGCAGATATTCATTTTGATTATAAGCTTGCTTTAATAGCAGTGGAAAATGGTGTTGATGCTTTAAGAATAAATCCAGGTAATATTGGAAATGAAAAGAGAGTCAAGGAAGTGGCTATTGCCTGTCGGGAAAATAAAATACCAATTAGGGTGGGCAGTAATTCTGGCTCACTGGCTAAAAGTTTATTAAAAAAATATGGTGGACCAACAGCAGAAGCGTTGGTTGAAAGTGCTTTGGAGAATGTCAGAATTCTAGAAGCTAATGACTTTGATCAAATTGTAATTTCCCTGAAAGCAACTAATATAGCAACAACTCTTGCTGCTTATCAATTAATGGCAGATCAGGTTGCTTATCCTTTTCATATTGGAATTACTGAATCGGGAACTCCCTGGCGAGGAACAATAAAGTCTGCTGCCGGGATTGCTTCTTTGTTAACTCAAGGTCTGGGTGATACACTACGGGTTTCACTAACTGGAGACCCGGTAGAAGAGGTTAAGGTGGGTTGGCAAATTTTGAACTCTCTCGGGATTAGGAGACGTGGTGTAGAAATTATTTCATGTCCAACCTGTGGCCGGACTAATATTGATTTGATAGCTTTAGCTGAACAGGTAGAACGAGAGTTAAGCCAAATTAATAAAGAAATAAAAGTAGCTGTGATGGGATGTGCTGTTAATGGACCTGGTGAGGCCAGAGGAGCAGACATAGGAATTGCTGGCGGTATAAATGAAGGTTTAATTTTTAAATCAGGGAAAATTATTAAAAAAGTAAAAGAAAGTGATCTTTTACCAGAGCTAATTAAAGAAATTAAAAAACTTTAAGAATATATATAGAAAGAGAGAGGAATATTTAATGGTTAAAGCCCTAACTCTGCAAAAAAATAATAGTTTAGCTAAATATTTAATCTGTAATAAAAGAGATAAAATTGTTTATTGTGTTGCAGATGCAGCTGATCATAATTTAGCAGTTAAAATAGAAGATAACTTAAAACTGGCTGAAAAGGGCTATGATATTAAAATTATTACTGACTTAAGCCTGGAAGAAGAATTATTTTTAATTTGGCCACAGGTTATCAATAACTTTCAAGCTTCTTTTTCTTTTAGTAGTAATTGGCTTAAGAGAGCTCAGCTATTTTTGGAAGATGATCAGCTTCATCTTAAATTAGAAACTAAAATGGCAAAAAAAGAATTATCTCAGCCTAAAGTAATCAAATTTTTAGAAAATAACATTAATAAATATTTACCAGCAATTAAAAAAGTTGCTGTGCATAATGGAGATTTTCTGGCTGAGATTGAAGAAAATTCGAACTTAGTAGCAGAAAAAATTCAAAATAGGCAGCAAACTGTTCAAAGAGAAGCGCCACCTGCTCATAATAAGCGCAGATCACGGCCGCAGTCGAAAAGGTATGGTCGAGTAATTAGAGGACAGTCAACCCATGATTTAATAGATTTAAATACTGAAATTCCTTCTGTAATAGTTGAAGCTGACTTATTTGATATTGAAGTTAGAAAAACTAGAAAAGGCAGTTATCTTTATATTTTAAAAATAACTGACTATGATAGTTCAATTTCTGCTAAAACTTTTAGTGATGAAAAAGACGATTTTTTAGATAATTTAAAGAAAGGTCAGCATCTTAAAATAAGAGGAAAAGTAGCGTTTGATCCCTATAGTAAAGAATGGGGTATTATCTTTAATGATCTTACTACTCTTCCCAAAACTGAACGTGAAGATACTGCTGAGCAGAAAAGAGTTGAACTGCATCTTCATACCCAGATGAGTGCAATGGATTCTGTAATTAATGTTAAAGATGTTGTTAAACGGGCTGCTGATTGGGGGCATGAAGCAATAGCAATTACTGATCATGGAGTTGTGCAGGCATTTCCAGATGCTTATCAAGCGGGTAAAAAACATGGTATTCAAATTATTTATGGTGTGGAAGCTTATTTAGTTGATGATGGGGAGCCGATTATTCATAATCCTTATCCGGCTGATTTTACAGAAACAGAGTTTGTTGTATTTGATTTAGAAACTACAGGTCTTAATCCTTCTCAGCATGAAATAATTGAAATTGGAGCTGTTAAAATAAAAAATGGGAAAAAAATTGCTGAGTTTAATTCGTTTATTGATCCAGGAGTAAAAATTCCTGCTAAAATAACAGAAATAACCGGGATTAATCAAAGTATGGTTGCAGGGGCCCCAGGTTTAAAAGAAGTTATTAATGATTTCATTAACTTTGCAGATCAAGGAGTTTTGGTAGCACATAACGCAGATTTTGATTATGGTTTTATTCGTTCTGCATTACAAAAATTGGCAATTGAAAAATCTGATTATACAGTACTTGATACCCTTGGTCTCGCCAGAGCCCTAGTTAAAGATAGTAGAAATCATAAACTTAATACACTGGCTAAATATTTTGGAGTTGATTTAGAAAATCATCACCGGGCACTTGATGATGCAGTAGCAACTGCTGAGGTCTTAACTAATTTACTGGAGCTGGCAGAAAATGAACAGTGCAGCAGTTTAATGGAGATAAATCACTTAATTTCCAAAATCGACTGGAAAGATTTACGCCCTTTTCATGCAATTATTATTGCCAAGAATAAGACTGGTTTAGAAAATTTATATAAACTAGTTTCTATATCCCATTTAGAAAATTTTTATAAAAAACCTCGTATTCTAAAAAGCAAGCTTTTACAGCATAGAGAAGGTTTAATCATTGGTTCAGCTTGTGAAGCTGGCCAGATTTATCAGGCTTTTGTTAATAATAGGCCTAAGAGTGAGATTAAAAAGATTGCTCGCCTTTATGACTATTTAGAATTGCAGCCTCTGGGTAATAATGCATTTTTAATTCCAGATAAAGTTAATAGTAAAACTGATCTTCAGGAAATAAATAAGAAAATATATCAGCTTGGCCAGGAGTTAAATAAGCCTGTTGTTGCTACTACTGATGCCCATTTTCTTGATCCTAAAGATAGTATTTTTCGCGAAATATTACAGACTGGTCAAGGCTTTAATGATGCTGATCAGCAGCCACCAATTTATTTTAGAACTACGGCTGAGATGTTGGCTGAGTTTGATTATTTTGGTTCTGAGATTGCAGAAGAAGTTGTTGTTAAAAATCCTAATCGTATTTTAGCAGAAATTGAAAATATTAAACCAATTCCAGATGGACTATATACTCCTGAAATTGAAGGTGCTGAAGAAGAAATTAGACAGATGTCATATGCTAGAGCTCATCAATTTTACGGAGAAAGTCTGCCTGAAATTGTTATAAATCGTCTGGAAAAAGAGCTGAACTCCATTATTGAAAATGGATTTGCTGTAATTTATCTAATTGCCCACAAGTTGGTAAAAAAATCACTTGACGATGGTTATCTAGTTGGTTCACGGGGGTCAGTTGGATCTTCCTTTGTCGCAACAATGACCGAGATAACTGAAGTTAATCCACTGCCGCCTCATTATCGCTGTCCGGAGTGTTCTAATTACGAATTTATTGAAGATGGTTCAGCTGGAACTGGAGTTGATCTGCCCGATAAAGTTTGTCCAGAGTGTGGAAGTAAATATATTAAAGATGGTTTTGATATTCCGTTTGAAGTCTTTATGGGTTTTAAAGGTGATAAAGTACCTGATATAGATCTTAATTTTTCTGGAGAATATCAAGGCAAAATTCATAAATATACTGAAGAATTCTTTGGCCGAGATTATGTTTATAAAGCGGGAACAATTTCTACTATAGCTGATCGTACAGCTTTTGGTTTTGTTAAAAATTATCTTGATGAAAAAAACAAAGAAGTTAAACGGGCAGAAATTGATCGACTGGTAAATGGCTGTACAGGAGTACGAAGAACAACTGGCCAGCATCCGGGTGGTTTAATGATTGTACCAAAGGCAAATAATATTTTTGATTTTAGTCCAATTCAGCATCCGGCTAATGATCAAGAAACAGATATTCGGACAACTCATTTTGATTATCACTCTATTAGTGGTCGAATTTTAAAATTGGACTTACTCGGGCATGATGATCCGACAACTATTCGTATTTTACAAGATATGACAGGAGTTAAACCAGCTGATATTCCACTTGATGATCCTGATACAATGAGTATTTTTGCTAATACAGATAATCTGGGCGTTGATCCTGAAGTATTAGGAACAGATATTGGAACACTCGGTATTCCTGAATTTGGAACTTCTTTTGTTCAGCAAATGCTGCGGGATACCAGACCAACCACTTTTGCTGAATTGATCCGGATTAGTGGACTTTCTCATGGGACTGATGTCTGGTTAAATAATGCTCAAGATATAATTCGCAAAGGACAGGCCGAATTAGCCGAGGTCATCTCTGTTCGGGATGATATTATGAATTATTTATTGCAAAAGAAATTGGAACCATCAACAGCTTTCTGGATTATGGAACATGTTAGAAAAGGTAAAGGCTTATCTGATGAAGAAGAAAAAGCTATGCGAGAAAATAATGTGCCTGGTTGGTATATTGATTCTTGTAAAAAGATAAAATATATGTTTCCCAAAGCACACGCTGCAGCTTATGTTATGATGGCCTATCGGATAGCTTATTTTAAAGTACATTATCCAGCAGCTTTTTATACAGCATATTTTTCCATAAAAGCAGATGATTTTGATGCTCAATTGGCCTGTAATGGCCTAGAAAAAGTAAAGTTTACTATTAAAGAATTAGAAGCTAAAGGAAATGATTTAACTGCTAAAGAAAGTGGAACTTTAACAGTATTGAGAATTGTCCTTGAAGCTATGCTTAGAGGAATAGAATTTTTAGCAGTGGATATTTATAAATCAAAAGCAACTCGTTTTGTTAAAATAAATGATAATCAGCTTTTACCTCCTTTAATTAGTTTACAGGGATTAGGAAAAAGTGCTGCTGAAAGTGTTGTTGTAGAAAGACAGAAATCTGATTTTACTTCAATTGAAGAGCTTGCCAATCGAACTTCGCTTACTTCAACAGTGATTGAAGTGCTTAGAGAACATGGCTCTCTTGCTGGTATGCCAGAAAGGAATCAGCTTTCTCTTTTTGGAGGTTAATTACACACTGTTATTACTATAACTGCTTTCAAAGCAAAAACTTGCAACTATAAATAAGCTGTGATAGAATTATATAGGAAACGGTTTTGATAAATAGTTAGGTTGATTTTAAGGAGTGGGGATGTCTTCCCACTCTTTTATTATAGTATTTAGGAAAATATAGTATAAGAAAGAGGGGTGTTTTTTTTGGGGAGAGTTGCTGAAATAGTGACTGATTATGTGTTACCAATCGCCCACACTGAAGATTTAAATTTAATTGATGTTGAGTTTATTAAAGAAGGTAGTGATTGGATTTTACGTATCTTTCTTGAAAATCAAGCTGGTGATCTAACTATTGAAGAGTGTGAAAAAGTTAGTCGAGCTTTAAGCGCAGTTCTTGATGAAGAAGATCCAATTGATAAAAGTTATATACTTGAAGTTTCTTCGCCAGGTCTGGAAAGGCCACTTAAAACAGAAGCTGATTTTGAACGCTTTCAGGGAGAATTAATAGCTGTAACTACCTATGCTAAGATAAAGGGAGAAAAAGAGTTTGTTGGTATTTTGGAAGCTTATCAAAACAATGAAATTTTACTTAAACTAAAAACAGATAAAACAGTAAAAATTAAAAAAGATTTAATTGCCAGAGCAAATTTGACATTTGAAATTTAATTAATGGAGGGGGATTAATATGAATCTAGAGTTCATTCAGGCCCTGGATGATATCGAAAAAGATAAAGGTATAGCTAAAGATGTACTTCTGGAAGCAATCGAAACTGCCCTGGTTTCTGCTTACAAAAAAGACTTTGGCTCTAAAGACAATGTCAGGGTAGAAATCACAGCAGCTGCAGGAGAAGTTAAAGTGTTCTCACGGAAAGAAGTCGTACCAGAAGTTGAGAGTGAAAATACAGAAATTTCTTTAACTGAAGCCCAAAAAATTGATAATAAGTTTGAATTGGGAGACATAGTTGAAATAGAAGTTACTCCAGCTAATTTTGGCCGCATTGCAGCTCAAACTGCTAAACAGGTTGTTATGCAGAGAATTAGAGAAGCTGAACGAGATGTGATTTTTGATAGATTCAAAGAAAAAGAAGATGAATTAATTACAGCAACTATTCAGCGCTTTCATAATGACAATATTTTAATTGATATGGGTAAAACCGAAGCTCTTTTACCGCCGTCAGAACAAATAGCGGGAGAACGCTATGAGATTGGTAATAAAATTAAACTATATGTAGTTGAAGTTAGTACTACCAATAAAGGGCCAAGAATTTTAGTTTCTCGAACTCACCCCGGACTTTTAAAGAGATTATTTGAAATAGAAGTTCCAGAGATTTTTCAGGGATTGGTAGAAATTAAAGCAATTGCCCGGGAAGCAGGTCAGCGTTCTAAAATGGCTGTAGCAAGTTCTGACAGTAAGGTTGATCCGGTTGGAGCATGTGTAGGACCCAAAGGAATGAGAGTTCAGGCGGTAGTTGATCAATTAAATAATGAAAAAATTGATATAGTAAAGTGGGATGAAGATCCCAAAGTTTTTGTAGCTAATGCTTTAAATCCGGCTGAGGTTATTAGTGTTAATATTAATAAGTCAGAAAAGATAGCTGAAGTTGTAGTTCCGGATTTCCAACTTTCTCTGGCGATTGGTAAAGAAGGGCAAAATGCTCGTCTGGCTGCTAAATTAACCGGCTGGAAAGTAGATATTAAAAAAGAATCTGAAATACCTGAAAATATAGCTGAAATCAGGTCAGAAGCAGCAACTTTGACTAATAAGTTAGCTGAATTTGAAGATGCAGAAGATACAGAGGCAGCTATTGATACTGAATCTAAGTCAGAAATTGATGATTAGTAATTTTTAATTAACAGCTTAAGCTTAGTTTAGCTTAAAAATTTGTTTTTTAATACATTTAATTTCTAAGGAGGATGAAGATTGCAAAGCAGAAGTCCTATTCGTAAATGTGTGGGTTGTGGTGCCAGAAGGGATAAGATTGAATTATTGAGAATTGTTAATAATAAAAGCGAAATCCTGGTTGATCCAGGTGGTAGAACTCCCGGAAGAGGAGCATATATTTGCCCGAATATGGATTGTCTGGATAAAGCGGTGGCAAATAATTCTTTAAAGAAAGCTTTAAGGGCAGAAATATCTGATGAAATTTATCAAAAAATTTCGGAGGAGATTAACCATGGTTAATTGACAGTAGAATATTTTGGAGGTGCAAGTATGGGAAAAATTAGAGTTTATAATCTAGCACATGAGCTGGATATGGATAGTAAAGAAATAATAGATATTTTAAATGATCTGGATATTGAGGTTTCCAGTCATATGAGTACAATTACCGATGAAACAGCAGAGCTTGTTAAGGAAATGTATAATAGTGCTACATCACCTGGAGCAGAAGAAACTATTGAACAAGAGCAAACAGTAGAGGATGCTAAGCCTGAGGCTGTAGAGCAAGATGACTCTGTTCAAGCTGCAGAAGAAGTTGAAGCTAAAGAAGATATAATTGAAATTGAAACTCCGATTACAGTTAAAGAATTTGCTGAAAAAATTGATAAAGCTCCGAATAGTTTAATTGTTGATTTGATGAACTTGGGAGTTATGGCAAATGTTAATCAAAACCTTGATCAAGATACTTTAGAATTACTGGCTGCTGAAGCAGAAATTAAACTTAAGTTTAAGTCTGCTGTTAGTCAGACTGAGTCACAACGTGTTGGGCCTGAAATTACAGATAAAGCAGAAGATTTAAAATTAAGACCACCAATTGTAACAGTTATGGGTCATGTTGATCATGGTAAAACAACTTTGCTTGATGTAATTAGACAGAGTCGAGTAGCTGGCAGTGAAGCTGGTGGAATTACTCAACATATTGGAGCTTATCAGGCTGAAGTAAATAATAAAAAAATAACTTTTATTGATACTCCAGGTCATGAAGCTTTTACTGCTATGCGGGCCAGAGGGGCACAAATAACTGATATTGCTATTTTAGTAGTAGCTGCAGATGATGGAATTATGCCTCAGACAGAAGAAGCTATTAATCATGCTAAAGCTGCCGGGATACCAATTATAGTTGCTATTAATAAAATTGATAAAGCAAATGCTCAGCCAGAAAGAGTTAAACAGGAGTTAACTGAGTATGGCTTAGTACCAGAAGACTGGGGTGGTGATACCATTTGTGTGCCAGTTTCTGCTTTACAGGAACAAAATATTGATGAGCTTTTAGAAATGGTTATTCTAGTAGCTGAAATGGAAGAATTAAAAGCAAATCCAGATAGATTGGCCGAAGGAATTGTAATTGAAGCAGAACTTGATAAAGGTAGAGGACCTGTTGCAACAATTTTAATTAAGAATGGGACTCTTAAAGTAGGTGATACTTTACTGGCTGGCACAACTTGTGGTCGAGTTAGAGCAATGTTTAATGAATATGGTGAGAATGTTAATTTAGCTGGACCAGCTGCAGCCGTCGAAGTCTTAGGTTTTAATGATGTACCAGACGCAGGTAATTTTGTTCAAGTGCTTGAAGATGAAAAACAAGCTCGTGATATAGCTGCTGAGAGACAGGCCAAGAAAAGACAGGCTGAATTACAGCAAGATGCTAAAGTTTCTTTAGAAGACCTTTATAAGCAGATTCAAGAAGGTGAAGTAAAAGAGCTTAATATTATTATTAAAGCTGATGTTCAGGGGTCTATTGAAGCTTTAAAAGCATCTCTGATCCGCTTAGGTACAGATGAAGTAACAGTTAATGTTATTCATACTGGAGTAGGAGCAGTTAATGAGACTGATGTTAATCTGGCTAGTGCTTCTAATGCAATAATTATTGGTTTTAGTGTTCGACCAGATAATAATGCTTTAAAAGTAGCTGAAAAGGAAAAAGTAGACATTAGAACCTATCGAGTTATTTATAAAGCGCTGGAAGACATAAAAGATGCTATGGCTGGTCTGCTTGATCCCGAGTTAAAAGAAGAAGTTACTGGGCGAGCAGAAGTTAGAGCTACATTTAAAGTGCCAGATGTCGGTATAATTGCAGGTGCTTATATTAATGATGGTCATGTTAATAGAAATTATGAAGCAAGATTGCTTAGAGATGGTGTTGTAATTCATGAGGGTAAAATTTCTTCTCTCAAAAGATTCGAAAATGATGTTAAAGAAGTTCAATCCGGATATGAATGTGGAATTGGAATTGAAAACTATAATGATATTAAAGAGGGAGATATTATAGAATTCTACACTTATAGGGAAATTAAGAGATCCTTATAGTAGAGGTGAGTGAAAATGTCAAAAAAAAGAGCTGTTCGAGTAGGAGAATTATTAAAAGAAGAAATAAGTCAGATTATTCTTAGGGAAATGAAAGATCCAAGAATTGGCTTTGTTTCAGTAACTGATGTTGTAGTAAGTGGAGATTTAAGACATGCTAAAGCTTTTATTAGTGTTTATGGTAGTGAAAAAGAGAGAGCTGAAACCATGCAGGGACTTGAACAGGCAAAAGGTTTTATCCGAAAGTTGGTTGGTGAAAGAGTTAAAATTCATCATACACCTGAAATAATATTCCGCTATGATGATTCAATTGAAAATGGAATTCATATTTCTAAAATTATCAATGAGCTTAAAGAATCAGGAGAGATAAAGGAGTCTGACTCTGATGCAGAATAAACTTAATGAAATTATTGAGCTTTTAGAAAAAGAGGATAATTTTTTAATTGCGGGTCATGTTGGAGCTGATGGTGATTGTATAGGTTCAGTAACTGCTTTAACAAGAATTTTAAATAAAAAAAATAAAACAGCCAGGGCTTATCTAAATAAAGAGTCCCTGGCTCCTTTTGCTTTTTTAGAAATTAATGAGAGTTGTTTTTTTACTGAAACTGAATCTTTAGCAGTAGAGCTGAAAAATCAGGACTATATTTTGCTTGTACTTGACTGCGGCAGTCGAGATAGAGTTGACTTACCAGAAGAATTATTTAATGCTGCCCAATATGTAATAAATATTGATCATCATGAAGATAATTCTTTATTTGCTAAATATAATTTTGTTGATTCAAAACGAGCGGCAGTTGGAGAAATTATCTATTTAATTGCAGAAAAATTAATAAGTACATTACCTCAGAATATTGCCAGATCAATTGCAACTGCGATTATTACTGATACAGGTGCACTTCGTTATGAAAATACTACCCCACAGGTAATGCGTATTTTAGCTAAATTAATGGAAAGCGGAGTTAGTATTTATCGAATTAATAAAGCAATCTTTGGATCAATTAGTTACCCGGCTTTGCTATTAAAGTCTAAAGCATTAGCAACTTTAAAAAGAAGCGAAAATAAAAAAGTAGCCTGGCTTTATGTAAGCAGAGAAATGATTCATGAAGCAGGAACTGATTATACAGAAGGCTTAGTTGGCCTGGCGCGGGATATTGAAGGGGTAGAAGTCGGGATTTTATTTACTGAAGAAGAAAGTCATCAAATAAAAATAAGTTTTCGTTCTAATTTTTATGTTGCTGTTAATAAGATTGCTGCTCAATTTGGGGGAGGCGGCCATCCTAGAGCAGCTGGAGCTACAGTTCAACAGGAATTAAATACAACAATAGAGTCAGTTGTTAAGGAAGCTCTAAAACATGTTTAGCGGGGTAGCTAATTTATTAAAACCACCAGGTATTTCTTCTTTTGCTATAATAAAAAAACTGCGCTGGCTGTTGGAAGAAAAGAAAGTTGGTCATACAGGAACTCTTGATCCAGCTGCAGCAGGAGTGTTAGGGGTCTGTCTAGGCAAAGCTACTAAAATAATTCCTTATCTGGTAGATGATCAGAAAGAATATATTTGTGAAATGAAGCTGGGGCTGGCTACTGATACAATTGATCTTGAAGGCGAAGTTGTTGCCAGTGATAAAAATTGGACTGATTTAACGCCAGCTGATGTAATTGAAGTAATAACAGGTTTTAAAGGCAAACAAATGCAGATTCCACCAATGTATTCGGCAATTCATCATGAAGGAAAAAGACTTTATCAACTGGCTAGACAGGGAATAGAGGTTGAAAGGCCAGCCCGGGAAGTTGAAATTTACCAACTTGAGATTATAAAAGTGGACCTGCCTTTGATCCGATTTCGAGCAGCAGTTTCTAGAGGAACCTATCTTAGATCTTTAGTCAGAGATATTGCAGATAGGCTCGGGAGTGCAGGAGTAATGACTTTTTTGCTGCGAACAAGATCTGGTCCATTTACAATAAGTAATTCTGTTACAATTGAAGAAATTGAAGAAAAGGGCAGTGATATTTTGCTCCCTCCTCAGGCACCACTTACGCTGCCTAGTTTAACTTTAAGTAATGAATGTTATGATAGAGCAGCAAATGGAAATTATCTTATTGCCAGTAACTTTATTGAAACCAAAATTGATTTGCAGTTGAATAGTTATTTTTTACTTTTCTCAGAAACAGGCAATTTTCTGGCAATTGGACAGTATCAAATAAAAGATGATTACGAAATTTATCAGCCGTTAAAAGTATTCATTTAGTTCTGGAGGAAATCAAAATGCAGGTAATTAGTAGTAAAGATTATAATAGTTATCAAGATTATAATACATTTTTAGCTATAGGAGCCTTTGATGGTCTTCATCAAGGTCATCAGCTAATAATTAAAAAGGCAGTAAAAAAAGCAGAAAAAGCCGGTTGTCCTGCTGGAGTGCTTTCCTTTTATCCTCATCCTCAGCAGGTTATACCTGGTAAAACACCGCCGCCGGCTGTTATTTCTCGTCAGCAAAAAATTGATCTGCTGGCTAAAATGGGAGTTGATTACTATTTTGAACAGCAGTTTACGCCTGAGTTTGCTGGCTTAAAATCGGAAATATTTGTTGAAAAAATATTAGTGAAAAAGTTAAAAGTTAAAAAAGTTATTGTAGGAGATGATTTTCGTTTTGGTAGTAAAAATGAAGGTAATGTAGAAATTCTACAGCAATTAGCTGAATTAAATGGTTTTGAAACTGAAATATTAGCTCAGCTGCAATCCAGTGATGAAAGAATTTCTAGTACCAGAATTAGAAGATTATTAAAAAAAGGCAAATTAGAATCAGCCAGTAAATTGCTGGGGAGACCTTATCAAATTTGTGGTCAGGTCATTCATGGTAAAAAGCGGGGACGTAAACTTGGTTTCCCGACAGCTAATTTGAAAACCGAAACAAATTATACACTTCCTCCCCGGGGGGTATATGCAGTTAAAGTTTATCATGAAGACCAACAATATCTTGGTGCTGCTAATTTAGGCTATAATCCTACTTTTAAAAATAAAGAAATTTCTTTTGAAATTTATTTGCTTGATTTTGAAGGTGATCTTTACGGAGAACGTCTCTGTGTAGATTTTTTTGCTTATATTAGAGGAGAAAAAACTTTTAATAACGTAACTGAGTTGAGTCAACAGATGAAAAAAGATGTTCTTTACACAAGAAAGGTTTTATGTTAAAATTAAAAAGTAAGTTTTAAGTTACCATTTGCTAGGATTGCGAATCTCCGACGTCTTCTTGGCTAATGGCGAATTGAATTTTAGGAGGTGAATTTTTTAATGTTAAATAAAGAAAAAAAGCAGGAAATTATTAAGGAATATCAGTTAGAGGAAGGTGATACTGGTTCTTCTGAAGTACAAGTTGCTTTATTAACAGCCAGAATTGCTGAATTAACTGAACACTTAAAAGAGCATAAAAGTGATCACCATTCAAGACGTGGTCTTTTGAAAATGGTTGGTCAAAGAAGAAAACTGCTCAGATATTTAAAAAATAATGATATTATGCGTTATCGTGATCTAATTTCTAGATTAGGAATTCGCGGTTAAGATGCAGACGATAAAAGAGCGGGGATTCTCCCCGCTCTTTAATTAAATAAGGAGGTAAAATAATGAAAGAATGGACATTAGATTTTGCCGGTGATGAGTTAAATATTCAGACTAATAAATTGGCAAAACAAGCTAATGGTTCTGTACTAGTCAGAAGTGGAGATACTCAAGTATTGGTTACAGCTACTATGGATGATCCAAGACCAGGCATGAGCTTCTTTCCACTACTGGTCAATTATGAAGAACGAGTTTATGCAATTGGTAAAATTCCTGGCAGTATTATGAGAAGAGAAGGTAGGCCAAGAGATGCTGCGACTTTAGCAGCTCGAGTAATTGATAGGTCAGTTAGACCTTTGTTTCCTGACGGATTTCGTAATGATGTACAAATTGTAGCTACAGTTTTATCTGTAGATGATGATTATGATCCAGAAATCCTTGCTTTAAATGGGGCTTCAGCAGCTTTAACCCTGTCGGATATTCCTTTTGCTGGCCCGATTGGGGGAGTTAAAGTTGGGTTAGTAGATGATGAATTAATTGTTAATCCTAATGCAGAACAGATTGAAAAAAGTGATTTAGAACTTACAATTGCTGGCTCAAAAGATGCTATTATGATGGTTGAAGCAAGCGCTAATGAGGTAAGTGAAGAGACCATCCTTGCTGCTATGAAATTAGCCCATGAAGAAATCAAAAAAATAATAGCTGTTCAGGAAGAAATTAGAGCAGAAGCAGGCAAAGAAAAAATGGTTTTTGAATCACCAAAAGTTAGTCCAGAAATAAAAACACAGGTAACAGAAGTTCTGGGCGGCAGAATGAAAGAAGTAATTCAAATTCAGTCTAAAAAGGCTAGAAACTCTCAACTGGATGAATTAAAAGCAGAATTAAAAGAAAAACTAAATCCTGATGATGATGAAGAAATTGCTAAACAGTTAGCAATGGCTTTTGAAAAAATGATCAAACAATCTGTGAAAAGTTTAATCCTTGATGATGGTGTAAGACCTGATGGCAGAAAGTTTGATGAAGTAAGACCAATTTGGTCAGAAGTTGGCCTGGTAGCTAGAGCTCATGGCTCAGGAGTTTTTACTAGAGGAGAAACACAAGCTTTAAGTGTACTTACTTTAGGTGCTCAAAGTGATGAACAAATTTTATTTGGGCTAGGAGAAAAAGAAACTAAGCGTTATATGCATCATTACAATTTCCCATCTTTTTGTGTTGGTGAAACTGGACCAATGCGTTCTCCTGGTAGAAGAGAAATTGGTCATGGGACACTGGGCGAAAAAGCTCTTTTACCAGTAATTCCAGCAGAAGAAGATTTTCCTTATACAATTAGAATTGTCTCGGAAGTATTAGAATCAAATGGATCTTCTTCTCAGGCTAGTATTTGTGGTAGTACTCTTGCTTTAATGGATGCTGGAGTACCAATTAAGGCGCCTGTTTCTGGGATTGCAATGGGCTTAATGAAAAAAGATGATAAAGTTGTTGTTTTATCTGATATCCAGGGCTTTGAAGATTTTCATGGTGATATGGACTTTAAGGTAGCTGGAACTGAAAACGGTATTACAGCACTGCAGATGGATATGAAACTGCAGGGTTTATCTTTTGATATTCTGGAAGAAGCATTAAAAAAAGCTAATCAGGGTAGAGCACATATTATGGGTAAAATGATGGAAACTATTTCCGAACCACGTCCAGAACTATCGCCAAATGCTCCTGCCATGATTAGAATGAAAATTGATCCAGAAAAAATTCGGTTTGTTATTGGTCCAGGTGGTAAAACAATTAATGAAATTATTGACCAGACTGATGCTAAAATTGATATTGATGATGATGGTACAGTAACTATTTTAACTGATAATCAGCCCGAAGGCGAACAAGCTAAACAGATGATCGAACGTTTAACCAAAGATGTTGAAGTTGGAGAAATTTATCAAGGCAAGGTTAAAAGAATCATGAATTTTGGTGCTTTTGTTGAAATTTTGCCTAATAAAGAAGGTTTAGTTCATATTTCTAAGTTAGCTGATCATCATGTTAAAGAAGTTGGTGATATTGTTTCAGTTGGTGATGAAATACCTGTTAAAGTTATTGAAATAGATAAACAGGACCGGATTAATTTATCTTTAAAAGATGCCAAGCAAGAGCTTGACAAAAAGGAATAAGAGTAAATAAAAAGGAGTATTCAAGAAAATGATCTTAGGTAAACATGTATCTATTGCTGGAGGAATTGCTGAGTCACCAGCCCGGGCTGCTGCTATTGACTGTAATACAATGCAGATTTTTGTGGGTAATCCAAGGGGCTGGAAAAATAAAGACTTACCAGCTGCCGAAATTAAAGAATTTAAGCAGAAACGAAATAAATATAATATTAATCCAGTTGTAGTTCATGCAGCTTACCTGATTAATCTTGCCTCTCCTAAACAAGAACTCTGGGAAAAATCAATTTCAGCTCTCAAATCTGAGTATAAACGTTGTGACAGATTAGGAGCTGAATACCTGGTTTTTCATCCTGGTAGTCATACAGGATCAGGTTTTAAAGCGGGTATTAACAGGATAAGTCAGGCGTTAAATGATATTTTAGCAGAAGTAGAGAGTGATACGATGATTCTATTGGAAAATACTGCTGGAGCAGGAACAACTATTGGAGCGAAATTTTCTCAGTTGGGGCAGATAATAGACAAACTTGATCAACCAGAGAAAATTGGTGTTTGCCTGGATAGCTGTCATGCTTTTGCAGCTGAATATAACCTGACTAAAAAAAGTGAATTTGAACATCTTTTAGATGACTTTAAAACTGAAATTGGACTAGATAAATTAAAAGTTATTCACCTTAATGATTCAAAACATGATTCTGGAAGTAAAAAAGATGAGCATGCTCATCCTGGACAGGGAAAGCTAGGTAAAAAGGCAATTGCCCGGATTATTAATAACCCTCAGCTGCAAGATAAAGTTTTTATTCTGGAAACACCTAGTTTTGATGATTGTAACAAAGATGATGATATTATTTTATTACATAAATTAAGGGATTAATTGAGGGAGGAGCTAAGGTGGCTGTTAGTAGAGACTTATTGGCCGGGGTTGGTAAGGATATAAAGGCAGAAATTGATGCAGTACAGGGAAATGAAATTTTTATTAGAACTCAGTTAGATGAAGCTGGTATTATTAGTGAGTTTGAAGTTTTAGCCCGGGGTAACAGTTACTCAGCCCCAGCAGTAATTAACAATTTGGCTGCTGGAGAAATGGTTGTTCATAATCATCCTTCTGGAGATTTAACTCCTTCAGCACCTGATATTAGACTTGCCGCAAAATTAGCTGAGCGGGATATAGGTTTTGCTATCATTAATAATCAAGCTGAGCAAATTTATGTAGTAGTTGAAGCTGGACCTGGCAGAGTAAATAAAAAATTAAACAAAAAAGAAATCTTAAATTATTTTAAAAAAGAGGGTAATTTAGATCAGGAATTAGAGAACTTTTCAGAAAGAAAAGAGCAGCTTATTACAGCTGAAAAAATAATTGATTCTTTTAATCAGCATCAGATTGATTTTATTGAGGCCGGGACTGGAACCGGTAAATCTTTTGCTTATTTAATACCTGCTCTTTTTTATAATAATTTAAATAATGCTAAGATAGTAGTCTCTACCAATACAATTAACTTACAGGAACAGTTAGTCAATAAAGACTTATTAATTTTAAAAAGAGTCCTTGACTTTGATTTTAAAGCAGTTTTGGTTAAAGGAAGAAATAATTATCTTTGTTTGCGTAAATATAAGAATTTTAAACAAAAATATCAGCAGCAGGAGACAGAAATAACAATTGAGTTATTTGAAGAACTAAATGATTGGAAAGAAAATACTAAAACTGGGGAAAAATCAGAAATTGATTTTCAAATTAAAGCAGCTGTCTGGAATGAAATAGCTGCTGAAAGTGATCTTTGTTTAAAAACAGCCTGTCCTTTTTATAATAAATGTTATTTTATGCAGGCTAGAAAAGAAGTTTATCGAGCTGATATTTTAATTGTAAACCATCATCTACTTTTATCTGATGCCCGGGTTAAAGTTGAAACTGGTTCAGCAGGTCGGGGTATTTTACCTAATTTTAATCATTTAATTATAGATGAGGCACATAATATTGGTGAGATTGCTACTGCCCACCTGGGCTATCCTCTTTACCAATCATTGCTGGACCGCTGGTTAAAAAGGTTAAGTGGAGAAAAAAATTCGCTTTTATCTCAAATTAGAGAGGATATTTCTTTTACAATTGGCTGTGATCAAGCTAGAATGAGAGAAATTCTTGATAAACGTTTAATTCCAACTGCTCAGAAAATTAGAGATCTAATTCCACAATATTTTAAAGAATTACAAGATTTAATTGGTGAGTTTAAAGATAAAAAAATTACAGTTAATGAAAAAGTAAAAAATAATGCAGTCTGGCAGGAATTTTTTCAGACAGCAATAGATCTGGCTGCTTACTTAAAAAATGAACTTACCTATCTGCAAATTATTTATGAGAATCTTTACCTGGAGTTAGCTGAGAGTAATGATGAGAATGAATTAAAATTAAAATCTACAATTGGCCGCTGCCAGGATTTAATCAAACGAGTTGAATTTAATTTAGCTGCTGAAGATGAAAACTATGTTTTCTGGCTAGAATCAAGCTATTATAGAGGTAATACTCAAGTTGTACAAAAGTCAGTACCAATTGATGTTGGGAAATTTCTACCGGATTTAATCTGGTCTCGTCTGAGTAATATTATTTTTACTTCGGCTACTATTACTACAGCTGGATCTTTTAATTACTTTTATCAACAAACTGGAATTAAACAGGCTGCTGAGCTGAAAGTAGAATCCCCTTTTGATTATGCAAAGCAGGCACAGCTTCTAATCCCATTAGATTTTCCTGAGCCAAATAAAAAAGAATTTTTACCAGAATTAGTTAGCAGCTTAGCAGCTTTATTAAAGAAGACCACTGGTTCAACTATGGTTTTATTTACTTCTTATTATATGCTAAATTACTGCTATAATAATCTGCAGGCTAATCTAGAAGATCAGGGGATTAGACTACTGGCTCAATCTAAGTTATCACGTAATTATATTCTACAGCAGTTTCAGACTGAATCTAATACAGTTATTTTTGGTACTTCTAGCTTTTGGGAAGGAGTGGATCTACCTGGTGATTTACTTAAGTATTTAGTTATGGTAAAACTTCCTTTTCCAGTTCCAGGAGAACCTCTTTATAAAGCTAAAGAAAAATTGTTGGAAAAACAGGGGCTAAATCCATTTTTTAATTTAGCTTTACCAGATGCTGTGATTAGATTTCGGCAGGGATTTGGCAGATTGATTAGATCTAAAAAAGATAAGGGACTAATTATTTTATATGATCGTCGATTAAAAGATAGAAAATATGGTAAAATGTTTTTGCAGTCACTACCAGATTCCTGTCCAGTTATTGAGACTACCCAGCAGAAAATTATCGAAAAAATAGAGTAAGGAGTAGTGAGCAAATTTGAAAAATAGAGCTATTTATTTGAGCTGCTTTTTTTTATTTTTATTAATGATTGCTGTAACAATTAGTTCAGCAGCAGCTCCCGCTTTAAATTTATTATATGTAATTCAACAGGGAGACACTCTTTCTGAAATAGCTGCTGACTATGGTATAAGTGTTAGTGAGCTGATTAAAGCTAATGATTTAGTTGGACATTCTGCAATCAAAATGGGGGATGAGTTGGTAATACCAGTTAAAAATACTGACCCAAATACTGTAAAAACACCTGATTTAATGGCAGCTTTTAGTAGTAGAGATCAACAATTAAATTTTGATCTTAATACTCATTATGCGGTCAGAATAAATGTCAATAAACAAAAAGTTAATATTGATCAAATACCGGCTGATAAAATTATTAACTATTATGTTGGTAGAGGTGATACTCTTTATGATCTGGCTCGAGACTTTAGTACTACTATTGGCACTATTTTAGCTTTAAATAATAAAAGTGATAATTATTTGCGTGTAGGTGAGCGGATTAGACTGCCGATTAATAACTTAACTCCTCACCAAGTTCTTAATCATCGAGTAAGTAAAAAGGAACTTGATTTGCTGGCCCGGGCAGTTTATGGGGAAGCAAGAGGTGAACCTTACCAGGGACAGGTTGCAGTAGCAGCAGTAATTATTAATCGTGTTTTAAATTGGCAGTTTCCTAACACCTTTGCAGAAGTCATTTATCAGCGGGGACAGTTTTCAGCAGTTATGGATGGCCAGATTAATTTAGCTCCTAATCAGACTGCTTATCGTGCTGCAAGAGATGCTTTGCGGGGAATAGATCCTACCGGAGGTGCTCTCTATTTTTACAATCCCCGGACAGCTACCCGGGTAAGTTTCTTTAGGGGCAGACGTAAAATTACTAAAATAGGTGATCATGTCTTTATGAAATAGGTGATCTTATGTTAAATAAAACAATTAATTATCAGTTGCAGCAGAGTAACATTTTTGTTCAGAGCAGTTTAATTATGGGCTTTTTATTGACTATGCTCACTTTTAATTTGTTTTTCTGTCAGGCTGAATCAGCAGCTGCAGCTGTTGATTCAATTAATTTTAGCAATGATTATACTGGACAACGTCTGGTACCTATTTATAAAGTTGAGCGTAAAGACAATAAAATTGCTTTAACAATTGATGGTGCCTGGGGAAGCAAACATACAGAACAGCTATTAGAACTTTTTAAACAGCAGGATATTAAAGTATCTTTCTTTTTTGCTGGTATCTGGTTAGAAAAAAATCCAGTATTATTAGATAAGATCTTAAAAGCTGGACATGCTGTTTATAATCATAGTTATACTCATCCTCATCTTAATTCTTTAACTGCAGTTGAAATTAAATCTGAATTAAAAAAAACAGAGCAAATTTTGGCTGAACATGTTATGAGAGAGGAAAAAACAATGCTTTTTCGACCACCCTATGGTGAATATAATAATTTAGTTATTCGAATAGCTCGTCAGCTTGGTTATCAAGTGGTACAATGGAGTCTTGATTCACATGATTGGATGGATCCTGGTCCGGAATATATAATTGAACGAGTAAAAAATAATATCACTGCTGGTGATATTATTTTATTTCATAATAATGCTGCTAATGTAGTAGAGATATTGAATAAATTAATTCCGATTTTAAAAGAAAAATATCAATTTGTAAAAATTGATCAGCTAATCTATAAGAATAATTATCGGATAAGTTCCGTTACAGGTTTACAATATCAACTTAAGGAGGCAAAAGATCTTGCAAATTAAAGTAGAAAAGGTAAATGAAGCAGTTAAATTACCAGAATATCAGCACTATGGTGAAGACGCTGGTCTTGATCTTCATGCAGCAGAAGAATTGACTATCAAGTCTGGTGAATATAAATTAATCAAAACAGGTTTAAAAATAGCAGTACCTAGTGGATATGCAGCATTTGTTTATCCAAGAAGTGGGTTAGCGTTAAAAAAAGGAATAACTGTTTTAAATGCAGATGGAGTAATTGATTCCGGGTACCGAGGTGAAATAGGAGTAATTTTAATTAATCATGGTCCGGCTGATTTTAAAGTTAAATTTAATGATCGGATTGCTCAATTAATTATTCAGCAGGTTAATTTAATCGAATGGGAAGAAGTTGATGATTTAAGTGAAAGTTCACGGGGAAAAGGTGGTTTTGGTCATACAGGAGTCAGCTCTGTCTAGATAAAGTTTAAATTATGTTAGGAAGAAGGGAAAATTTTTATGCCTGAATTTAAAGTACCAGCTACCTCAGCTAATCTGGGATCTGGTTATGATACAGTAGGAATTGCTTTAAATCTTTTTAATTATTTTAAAGTAGAGAAAAGTGAGCAGTTAAAAATTGAAGTTTTTGATCTGACTGGAAAGGAAATAAATATTTTACAATCTGATAACTTGATTTTAAAAGCTTATCATTATTATTTTAATTACATAAAAGAGCCACCAGTACCAGCTCTAATTATAGAAAAAATGCAAACCCCTCTGGCGCGCGGTTTAGGCAGTAGTTCTGCTGCAATAATCGGGGGACTGCTTGCAGCTGCTCTAATGTCAAAACATTTTATTTCCGAAAGTGAATTTATTAAATTAGCAGTTGCGTTAGAAAAACATCCTGATAATGTAGTTCCTGCTCTGATAGGTGGTCTGATTATTAACTATAAACAGAATAATATTGACAAATATTTAAAGATCAAATTAGCAGCTGAACTTGATTTTGTTACTGTTATTCCTGATTTTGAATTAAAAACTATTCAAGCAAGATCAGTTTTACCTGCTAAATTAAATTATCAGCAAAGCGTTTTTAATTTGGGTCGAATTAGTTTATTGACTGCTGCATTTTTAACTGCTGATTATCAGCTGCTTAAGGCTGGTATGGATGATATGCTTCATCAACCTTATCGCAAGCAATTAATCCCTGGTTTTGAGCAGGTAATAGCTAATGCTTATAATGCAGGGGCCTGGGGAGCAGCTTTAAGTGGTGCTGGACCTACTTTTCTTGCTATTACTAGCAGTAAAGCAGCTGAAATTGCAGCTGCTATGGAGGCTGTTTTTAAAAGGCATAAAATAGCAGTTAATTCTTATATCTTAAAAGGATATAATAAAAATACTTATCAGTTAGTTCAGGAGGAGGCACTAGATAGTGATTAATATAGCTTTACTTGGCACAGGGAAGATTGCTAGAACATTTTTAAATATTTTTGAAAAAAAGCAGTCAGAGTTAACTAATTTAACTGAATCTGGAATCAAATTAAAATATTTATTATTTGAGTCAGTACAAGACTTGCATCCTGAGTTAAAAAGCAGTAAAATATTAACAGATGATTTTTCGACAATAGTTAATGATCCCGAATTGGATATTGTAATTGACTTAACTGCTAAAAGTGAATTATCTTTAACTTACTGTCAGCAGGCACTACAAAACAATAAATTGGTTGTGAGTAATAATTGCCGTGCTATTGCCAATAATTTTGTTAAACTAGTGAAAAAATCTACAGCTGCCCAGAGTAATTTGTTTTTTGATAACAGTGTGCTGCCAACTTTTTTTGCCAGCACTAGTTTTGATCAATATTTGCTAACAGATGAGGTAATTAAATTTGATGCTATTTTGAATGGAACTACTAATTATATTCTTTCAGTTATGGAAGCTAAGACAATTAGCTTAAAGGAAACTCTGGCCCGGGCAGAAGAATTTAATTATATACTTAATGACCCTGATTATGATTTAGAAGGATATGCCAGTGCAGCTAGATTGGCTTTACTCTGTAATCGCTTTTTTAATACAGTAGTTGAGCCTGAACTAATACCAGTAAAAGGAATCAAGGGAATAACTAGTTATGACTTGATTTATGCAGCTGAGTTGGGTTATAAAATAAAACTAGTGGCTACTGTACTTAAAGTAGATAATAAGCTTGAACTTGCAGTTAGACCGCGTTTGATTAAAAAAGATAAGTATTTAGCTTCAGTTTCTGGAAATAACAGTGGGATTGAATTACTGGCTCGATATAGTAAAAAGATTAATTTAACTATTAATAATACTTCAAGTGAGCCAGTTGCCCAAAACATAATTACCGATCTGATACGAGCAATAAGATTTTTACAGCAGGATTGTGTTCTTCCCCAGGGTAATAAATATACTAAACAAGAGCATACTTATCAAATTAAAAATCTTGATTGTGAGATAGAGCAGTCTTTTTATGTTAGACTGCAGATTGAAAAAAGTGATGAACTTATTAATAAGATAAAACAAATTTTTACTAAACAGGACTTAGCAGAGTTATTTTTAAAAGATAGCTTAACTGAAACTCCTTTATTGCCCTTAATAATTAAAACTAAGAACATTAAAGAAAGCCATCTGGAGGAATTGCTGACCAAAATAGAGTCTCTGGCAGGAGTTTTAACAGTTAATAATATTATTCCAATCAAAGAAAAGTAATTATTTTAACTAAGTATAGGGAAGGTGAAATAGGTGTCACTAATAGTACAAAAGTATGGAGGAAGTTCTGTCGCAACACCTGAATTAATTAAAAATGTTGCCAGGCGAGTAATTAAAGGCTATGAAGCAGGAAACCAAATGATTGTAGTAGTTTCAGCAATGGGTGATACTACAGACCATTTGATTGATTTAATGGGCAAGATTACAGATGACCCTGATCCCAGAGAAGTAGATATGTTATTAACAACTGGAGAGCAGGTTTCGATTGCTCTTTTGACAATGGCAATTCATGCCTGTGGCTATCCAGCAATTTCTCTAACTGGTAGTCAGATTGAAATAAAAACTGATGAAAAGCATAATCAGGCTATGATAACAGACATTGATACGACTCGTTTAAAAAAGGAATTAGCTGAAAATAAGATTGTAATAGTCGCTGGTTTTCAGGGAGTTAATAAAAATCATGATTTTACTACATTAGGACGAGGTGGTTCTGATACAACAACAGTTGCAGTTGCAGCTGCTATTGAAGCTGATCGCTGTGAAATTTATTCGGATGTAGATGGAGTTTATACTGCTGATCCTAGAATAGTTACTGATGCTAGCAAACTTGATTATATTTCTTATCATGAAATGTTGGAATTAGCGAATTTAGGGGCTAATGTTTTACATCCGCGAGCAGTGGAGTTAGCAAATAGTTATAACCTTGAGTTATATATTGCATCAAGTTTTAATGATACTTTAGGCACAATTGTAAGAGGAGATGAGGAGATGGAAGGTAAAAAAAATGTAGTTGGTGCGGCCAGTGATCTGGGCGAAATAAAAATTACTGTAGAAAGAGTTCCTGATGAACCAGGTATTGCTGGTAAACTATTTAATGCTCTTGCTGCTGAAGGGGTAAATGTTGATATGATTATTCAGAATTTACAGCGAGATGAATTAAATGATATTACTTTTACTATAAATCAGGAGCAGGAAAAAAAGGCAGTTAAAGTTCTGGAAAAAATTAATCCTGAACTTAATATTGATAATTATCATATTGATCGTGATGTAGCTAAAATTTCTATAGTAGGAGCTGGAATGCAGTCTACACCAGGTATTGCTGCTAGAATGTTTTCTGCTTTTGGTAAAAATAATATTAATATAGCAATGATTACTACTTCTGAAATAAAAATATCATGTTTAATTGCTAAAGAACAGGCAGATCAGGCTTTAAATATCTTACATAAGGAATTTCGCCTTAACCAGATAAATAATTAAGATTGAAATAATTACAGATTTGCAATATAATTATTTTAGAGCTTTTATTCAGCTTAGCAAATTTTAACATGCAAAGGAGGCTAAACTATGAATGTAGAAAAAGTTGGGGAAGTTTATCGCTGTGAAGTTTGTGGAAATGTAGTTGAAGTAAAAGAAGTTGGCGGTGGCGAATTAGTTTGCTGTGGACAACCAATGACTTTAGAAGAAAAATAACTACTACTTAATTAAGTGAGAATAATTTAAATGGCCCGGGGGCTTAAGCTCCGGGCTTTTAACTGCTTAAAATTATTTTTTTGATTTTTAATTAAATCTCAGAGCAGGATTTAATCTGCTTTACGAGAAGTTTATATATTAGTAGAAATTATAAGATTAAGTTTAATAATAAAGTTAATTGTATGGAGGTAGAATGAATGAATTATTTTGCACGAAAAAAAATAAAAAATATTTTGGCTGATCAAATTGAACAATATAATGATATCATTGTTATGGGTTGGGTTAGAACTAAACGGGTTTCTAAAAACATTGCCTTTATTGAGATTAATGATGGCAGTTGTCTTAAAAATTTACAATTAGTAATCCTGGAACCAGAAGAATTTCCTCTGGCTGAGATAAATACCGGTTCAAGTATTAAAGTTACAGGTTATATTGATAAAGTTGAAGGAAGAGAGCAGTCTGTTGAAATGAAAGTAGAGCAGTTAGAGATCATTGGTGAGGCTCCAGCAGATTATCTATTGCAGAAAAAAAGACATAGTTTTGAATTTTTAAGAGAAATTGCTCATTTAAGACCAAGAACTAATACTTTTGGTGTTATTAACCGCTTTCGGAGTAAGATGTCTTATGCGGTTCATGATTATTTTTACAAGAATGATTTTAAGTATATTCATACTCCAATAATTACTGCTGGAGATGCTGAAGGAGCAGGAGAAGTTTTTAAAGTTTCTACACTTGATTTTAAAAATTTACCTCAGAATGATCAGGGAGCTATTGATTATACTCAGGATTTTTTTGGTGAAGAGACTGGTTTAACTGTTAGTGGTCAGCTTGAAGCTGAATTAATGGCAACAGCTCTAGGAGATGTTTATACTTTTGGCCCTACTTTTAGAGCTGAAAATTCTAATACTTCTCGACATGCTTCTGAATTCTGGATGATTGAACCAGAAATGGCTTTTTGCGATTTAACTGAAATGATGACACTAATGGAAGACTTTATTAAAAATCTGTTTAATTTTGCTCTTCAGCAGTCACCAGAAGAAATGGAATTTTTTAACAAATGGATAGATAAAGGTAGACAGCAAATTATTGCTGATATTGTAGAAGCTGATTTTGGACGGATTACTTACACTGAGGCAGTAGATATTTTGGAAAAAAGCAAAGCTGATTTTGAATATCCAGTTAGTTGGGGTATCGATTTACAGTCAGAACATGAGCGCTTTTTAACTGAAGAATATTTCAAGAAACCAGTTATGGTAACAGATTATCCCAAAGAAATTAAGGCTTTTTATATGAGAATGAATCAAGATCAAAAAACAGTAGCAGCTGTTGACTGCCTGGTGCCTGGAGTTGGTGAAATTATTGGTGGCAGTCAGCGGGAAGAACGTTATGATGTTTTAAAAGCAAGAATGGAAGAACTTGAAATGGACCTGGAAAAATATCAATGGTTTTTAGATATTAGAAAATATGGTTCAGTTCCTCATTCTGGATTTGGACTTGGCTTTGAAAGATTGCTAATGTATCTTTCTGGTATGCAAAATATTAGAGATGTAATAGCATTTCCTAGAACTCCTGGTTCTGCCAAATTTTAGGGGGGCAAATGAAAAAAACAATATTATTAACTTTAATTATCGCTCTTTTTTTAGGAGGAAGTTCGAATGCTGTTTTAGCTGATCAGCCAGAAAAGTTGCAGGCAGAAATAGTTATTTATGCAGGAGAGCCGGAAGGTGTTGCAGCAGCAGTAGCTGCAGCTCGTGAAGGTAAAAAAACTTTGCTTCTTTTGAGCAGATCACAGCCTGGTGGTTTAATGACTTATGCTGGTTTAAACTTTCTTGATTTAAATTATGATAGTTATTCTCGTAATATTAATCGGGGGATTTTCCATGAATGGCACCAGAAAGTTGGGGGAGGTATTTCTTTTGATCCCCGTCAGGCTGAAGATGCTTTTCTTAATTTAATTAAAGCTGAAAAAAATCTAAAAACACTTAATTTAGTTAGACTTGAACAGGTAAATAGCAAAGATCAAAATATAACAGGTCTTTTAATTAAACGTAATGGAAAGAAATATTTAGTTAAAGCTGATATTTTTATTGATGCTTCTCAGGACGGTGATCTAGCTTATAAAGCTGGGGAAGATTTTTTTGTCGGTACAGCTGATATGAATCTTAAAAATAGCTGGATGGCTTCAACTCAAATTTTGAAGTTTGAACATGTTAATCCAAATAAATTAAAAGCAAAAATAAAAAATTATCAGCAGAGTTATTTTAAAGATGATCATGCCTGGGGTTTTTCTAATTTTGGTAAGTCCTATCAAAGCCATAATCCTAATCTACGCTTGCGAGGTTTAAATATTGTTTTTGTAAGAGATGGAGAGCAAAAATATACTGCTTATATTAATGCCCTGTTATTGTTTGGAGTTAACCCGCTTTCTGATGACTCGAGAGAACAGGCTAAAAAGATTGCTCATCAGGAAGCTCGATATATTTTAAATTATTTAAAAGAAGGTCTAGCTGGTTTTGAAAATGCAGAATTAGCAGCTATGCCGCCAGAGTTATATCGGCGAGAAAGCCGTCACTTTTTAACTAACTACCAGCTTAAAATAGCTGATTTATTTGAACAGAGAGTTTTCTCAGATGCCATAACCATTGCTTCTTATCCGCTTGATTATCAAGCAGCAGGAATTAAATATCCAGGATTTGTGCTTTTTAATCCTGGCTATTATACAATTCCTCTCCGTACTTTAATTGCTCGGCATCATGATAATTTAATGATTGTAGGTAGAAGTAGTGGCTATGCTTCGTTAGCAGCAGCAAGTGCCCGTGTTTTACCAGTAGGAATTAATACTGGGCAGGCAGCAGGTGTTGCAGCAGCGGAGTCAATAAGCAAAGCAAAGCCTTTGTTAGCAGTGGCAGCTGATTCTAGGAGTATTAATAAAATTCAACAGCAATTAGAACTTAATTTAACAGAGCTTCCCGCTAAATTGCCAATTGTTAAGTTAGAAAAAGTTAATGATGATTTAATAAAACTTTTATCATGGGGAATAATGATTGGTGGTTATAATAATGACTTTAAGTTAAATGAAGTTCCAACAGAAAGAAATTTTACAGCAGTTATTTTGAAAATAATGCAGAAAAAAGAGGCTGCTACTCTTTATGAGTGGGTACCAGGTAGTCTGGAAACTTTAAGCAGCAAAGATAAATTATTAACTACAACTAATGCTTTAAAATTACTTCTAGCAGCAGAAAGTCAGCGTGTTTTAGAAATACCAGTTGCAGAATACTATCAAAAAGCAGTAGAATTGAATTTAATTCCTCCATCATTGCTGGCTGAATTTAATCATGATAAAAAATTAAAGCGCAGTGAAATGATTATTTTAGCTGCTCATTTTTTAGACCGTTTTCCGACTCCAGAATATCTGAAATTTATCAGGGGTGAATAAATTGAATGATTTAAGCTATCTTACCTATTATCCTTCCCCGATTGGGATTTTGAAAATTGAATTTAATCAGCAGTCTCTTTTAAAAGTAGAGTTTGATGATCAGCTACGTGAAGTTAAAAATAATTGTCAGCAGAATTTTTATGAAGATCCCAGATTGCTGGCTATTTATAATTTAATCTTTGATCAACTGAATCAATATTTTATGGGAAAGAGAACGGATTTTGATATTCCTTTAGCTTTAAAAGGAAGTAGTTTTGACTTAAAAGTCTGGAAATATTTAAGTAGTATTCCTTTTGGCAGAACTAGTTCTTGTTCTGAAATAGCAGCTGCAATCGGTAAATCAACGGCAGTTAAAGCAGTGGAGCAGGCTAATGAACGCAATCCAATCTCAGTTATAATTCCCTGTCATAGAGTAATTGCTAAAAGTGGTAAGTTGACTGGTTATCAAGGAGGGATTTGGCGTAAAAGATGGCTTCTTGAGCATGAAAATAATACAACTAATAATTTGGAAAGGAAGATGTCTTTTGTCTAAGGAACTTAAAGATCGCAAAGAAATTGCTGAAAAATATAAATGGGACTTAACTGTTATTTATAGTAGTGATGCTGATTTTGAATCAGAATTAAATGAAGCTCTAGCTGCTGTAAAAAATATAGCTGATTTAAAAGCTGAATTTACTGCTAGTGCCCAAAATTTATTGACTGCTTTAGAAAAAATAATCCAGATAGAAAAAAAAGTTGCTCGTTTATATACTTATGCTCACTTAAAGTATGATCAAAACACAGCACTTGATAAGTATCAAGGTTATAGAAATAAAGCTTTAATGTGTTATAATCAGCTTTCCAGCCAGACTTCTTTTATGGTGCCAGCTTTAATTAAGCTTGGTTCAGAAAAATTAAAAAAATATTGTCAGACGGAAGAAAAACTTAAATTTTATGATCATTTTTTTGCTAATATTTTAAGACAAAAAGCTCATTTTTTATCTGAGGGAGAAGAAAAAATATTGGCTCTGGCAGGTGAAGTTACTCAGGGAGCAGAAAATATCTTTAGTATGTTAAATAATGCTGATTTAGAATTTCCTTTGCTTAAAACAGAGAATGGTGATGAAAAACGTTTAACTCATGGTAGGTATATTGATTTTCTTAAAAGTCCTGAACGCCGGCTCCGTAAGGATGCTTTTAAGGCTATGCACACAGAATATGAAAAACTGGCTAATACTTTTGCTTCTGTACTTGATACTAATGTTAAAAGTGATGTTTTTTATGCCCGGGCCAGAAATTATCCTGACTCCCTGACAGCTTCTCTGGATAATGATAATATTACTCCTGATGTCTATCAAAATTTAATTAATACAGTTTCCGCTAATCTTGAGCCATTACAGGAATATATTGCTTTAAAAAAGCAGGCACTAAACTTAGATGAGCTTCATGTTTATGATATTTATACACCTTTAATTAAAGAAACTGATTTAAAGTTTAAATATGAAGAAACTAAAGAGATTATTAAGGCTGCACTTAAACCTTTAGGTAAGGACTATGTTAAAATAGTTAATGATTCTTTTTCAGCAGGCTGGATAGATGTTTATGAAAATAAAGGGAAAAGATCTGGAGCTTATTCTAGCGGATGTTATGGAGTTCATCCTTATATATTATTAAATTATACCGAAGATATTAGTAATATCTTTACTTTAGTTCATGAGATGGGTCATGCGATGCATAGTTATTATGCTAACCAGACTCAACCCTATCTCTATGCAGATTATAAAATATTTGTGGCTGAAGTTGCTTCAACAACAAATGAAAATTTGCTGCTTAGTTATTTACTAGAAAATGCAGCTACTAGAGAAGAAAAACTTTATCTATTAAATTACTTTTTAGAAGGGTTTAGAGCTACAGTATACAGGCAAACAATGTTTGCTGAATTTGAAAAAATAATTCATAGTGAGGTAGAAAAAGGAGAGAGTCTGACTGCTGAAAGAATGAAACAGCTGTATAGGAAGCTTAATCGTAAATACTTTGGCGAACAGCTAATTATTGATCAAAAGCTTGATTATGAATGGGCTAGAATTCCGCATTTTTACTATAACTTTTATGTTTATAAATATGCTACTGGATATTCTGCTGCAACTGCTCTGGCTGAAAAGATCTTGCAGGAAGGCGAAACAGCTGCAGCAAATTATCGGGAATTTTTAAAGGCGGGTGGTAGTGACTATCCACTCAATTTAATGGCTAAAGCTGGAGTTGATATGGAAAAACCAGCTGTAATAGAAAATGCTATTGCCAAATTTGCTGATTATCTAGCTCAATTTAAAGAATTACTTTAAGAAATTAATTATATCATCTGCACAGCGCTCTTTTTCTAGATCATTAATAATAACATGGGATGATTTTTGATATGTTTTTTCTGATATCAAAAATTGTCCTATTTTTTTGTGTAGAAATTTTTTGATTTGAGCAGTATTTACCTGCTGATCGTTCTGAGTAAGAATTAACTGAGTAGGACAGTTTACTTTTTTAACATTTTTTTTAGCCAACCGCATTATTTTATATAGCTCAGCCAGAGTTTGAGCATAATAATTACGACTATAATTTTGGTGATAGTTAAATTGTTCTGGGCTAAGCTTATCTTCAGCAGGTAACTCAAAATTACTTTTTCTTTGATAACGAAAATATTTCAAAAAAGGTGTTAGAACAATAAATTTATTTTTAGTAAAAAATGCAGGGGCGATTAGACTTAATTTTGCTACTTTAAATTTAGCAGCTAGTAAAGTAGCAAGTAATCCTCCCATTGATAAACCAGCTACATAAATTTCAGTGTAATTACTTTTCAAATAGAGATAACTATCAACAACTTTACGTAACCACTGCTCAGCATTACTATTTAAAAAATCACTCAAATTGGTACCATGTCCTGGCAGGCGGGGAATATATACTGGTAGTTCTAAATTACTATAAATTTTTTTAGCAATAAACTGCCAATTAGTAGTTTTCCCTCCAAAACCATGCAGAAGTAAAACTGCTTTTTGATGAGCTGAATTTCTTTTTTGATTCTTATTTAATTTATTATTATCACTTAATCCGAATCTTAATTCTTTACCAAGGGGATTAATCTCAGTTGTAGTTGTAAATTGATTATAATTCATTTTTTACCACCTTTTATTTAAATTAACTTTAAGTAAATTTTATCTTAAAATAAAATTAAATTCAAAAATTATTAAATGAGCTGACAAAAGTCAGCTTATTTATTTTGAATTTAGAATTAAAAGTGATAGAATAATAATCAAAGGTATAATTTAATAAATTATGGGGAGGTGAAAGTTTAATAGTTAAAACTATTAAACTATGTTCTATGAAGGAAAAAATTATTGAAGTTGCTGATTCATTAAGAGATAACATGATTTTAAGTACTCAAGAATTAGTCCGAATTCCCAGTGTTGAAGCTGTAGCAGAAGGGAATTATCCTTATGGTAAAAATGTTTATTTGGCTTTAGAAAAAGCCTTAGAAATAGCTGAAAAACTAGGATTTAGAACTAAAAATATAGATAATCAAGCTGCAAAAATAGAAATTGGTAGTGGCGAAGAAACTCTAGCTATGCTCTGTCATCTTGATGTTGTTCCTGAAGGTGATGACTGGACTTATCCACCTTATGCAGCTGAAATTCATGATAATAAGATTTATGGAAGAGGCACTATTGATGATAAAGGACCAGCTGTAGCTGCTCTTTATGCTCTCAAAATAGTTGATCTTTTGAATATAGATTTGAAAAAAAGGGTGCAGATTATTTTAGGAACTAATGAAGAATCAGGAATGGCTGCTTTAGAATATTATTTAAAACATGAAGAAATGCCTGATTTAGCTTTTAGCCCTGATGCTAGTTTCCCGGTGATTAATGCTGAAAAAGGAATATTGAACTTAAAGTTTTCGGCTGATTTGACTGCAGCTGAGACTAAAACAGGAATGCCAGACCTCATTTCACTTAGAGGAGGTAATGCTGCTAATATGGTTCCTGATTCAGCAGAAGCTATTTTGAGTGGACTTAGCGCAGCTGAATTAAAAGAAAAACTGATAAACTTTGATTATAAACCTGAGAAATTAAAGCTTGTTAATACAACAGCTGGTCTAAAAATTAACTATCAAGGTGTATCTGCCCACGGAAGTACTCCAGAAGTAGGTGAAAATGCTATTTCTCAATTACTAAATTTACTGGCAGAAATTGAATTCAAAAACACTAAACTTAATCAATTTTTAGCTTTTTATCGGCAAAAAATTGGTTTAGAAACTGATGGTAAATCAATTGGTTGTAAAGATCAGGATGATATTCCAACTGAACTTACTTTTAATACAGGTGTTATAAAAATTGATGCTGATAAAGCTGAATTTATAGTTAATATTCGTTACCCTGTTAAATCAACTGCTGCAAAAGTAATTAATTCAATTAAACAAAATACTGCTGACAATTTAGTAAAAGTCACTCAACTGAGCGATTCAGCGCCACTTTATATAGCCGAAGATGATCCCTTTTTGCTTAAGTTAATGCATGCTTATCGAGAATTTACCGGCGATAATGCTCAACCGATTGCAATTGGTGGAGGTACTTATGCCAGAAATGTAAAAAAGGGAGTTGCTTTTGGACCTTTATTTCCAGGTGAACCAGAACTTGCTCACCAGCGTGATGAATATATTGAAATTGATAGTTTAGTAAAAAGTGCAGCAATTTATGCCCAGGCCATAATTGATATTGCTGGAGGTAGTAGTGATGAATAATAATCTTACTGATTACTTAGAATTTCTTGATAATTCACCGACTGCCTATCATGCAGTAGCAGAAAGTAAAAGAAGACTGCAAAAAGCTGGTTTTACAGAACTTAATCCTGCGGTAAACTGGGAGCTTAAAGCAGGAGGAAAATATTTTGTAGTAAGAAATAAATCTGCTTTAATTGCTTTTATCCCAGGAAGTAAAATTAGAACTAAAGAATTAAGAATAATTGCTGCTCATACTGATAGTCCGGCTTTAAAGATTAAGCCAGATCCAATTATAGAAGCAGAAGAACAATATTTACTAAATACTGAAGTTTATGGTGGTCCTATTCTTAATACCTGGTATGATCGTGATTTATCTCTGGCAGGTAAAGTTGTACTTAAAGATAAAACTGCTTTTTCAGTTACAGAAAAATTGGTTGATTTTAAAGAAGCAATAGCAGTTATTCCTAACCTGGCAATTCATCTTAATCGAGAAATTAATGATCAAGCTAAAATTGACAAGATAAAAGGACTGCGTGCCATTTTTAGCCAGCCGCTTGCAGTAGAATCAGCTGAAAATGATAATAAACCGAATATAAATAAATTAATTGCTGATTTTTGCCAATTAGATCCTGATAAAATTTTGGCTGCAGACTTATATCTTTATCCGGTCGAAAAAGCTCGTTTAATTGGTAGTAATAAAGAATATATTGCTGCTGGTAGACAGGATAATTTGGCTATGGTTCATACAGCTTTAACAGCACTTAGCTCAGCAGATGTTAAACCATGGACTCAAATGGCTGTTTTTTATGATAATGAAGAGATTGGCAGCAATACTCCTCAGGGAGCTGATTCACCTTTTGTAACTAATTTAATTAAAAGAATAGCGGATAATTTTGGGCTTAATAGTGAAGAATATTATCAGCTTTTAGAAAAGTCTATTTTACTGTCCGCAGATATGGCACATGCTGTTCATCCAAATTTTGCTGATCAATATGATCTTAAAAATAAAGTAAAATTGAATCATGGTCCTGTACTAAAATATAATGCCAATCTTAACTATACAACTCATGCTAGTACAGCTGCTATTTTAATAAACTTAATGCAGGCTAATCAGATATCTTATCAAAATTATACTAATCGTACAGACAAAAAAGGTGGTTCTACTATTGGACCGATTAGTGCAACTCAGCTTGGAATTAAGAGTCTTGATCTTGGTAATTCTATTTTAGCAATGCATTCTGCTCGAGAATTAGGAGGAGTAGCTGATCATTTAGCTATGATTAAACTAATGAGCTTATTTTATCGGTCTTTGTAATACTAAATTACTAAATTAAGTTAATTTAAATATTTAAGCTGTTTAATCCAGCTGGATTAAACAGCTTTTTAATAATTTTATTTTTGAATTTTTTAGTGGAGGTAATAAAAATGAATAATTATAATTTTGATAAATTAGAGGATCGAACAAATACAATGTCTGCTAAATGGGATCAGAGAGAGGCGATTTTTGGCACTCAGAACCTTATTCCAATGTGGGTTGCTGATTCTGACTGGCAGACTGCTCCAGCAGTAAAAAATGAATTGATTTCCCGGGCAGAAGAAGGGATTTTTGGTTACAGTTTTGCTACAGCAGAGATAACTAATTCTATCCAGGAATGGTTAAAAAAACGATTTGATTTAACAGTTGCTTCAGATTGGCTGCAATATGATACTGGAGTTGTTCCGGCAATTAATTTTACTTTAAAGGCAATTACTGAAGCTGGTGATGGAGTGATTATTCAGCCGCCGGTTTATCGACCTTTCTTTGAATCAGTTAAAAATAATGACTGTTTATTGGTTGAGAACACCTTAGTAGAGGAAGATGGTTATTATCAAATGGATTTTGCTGGTCTGGAAGAGATTATAGCCAATTGGCAGGAAAAACCGGGTAGCTTAAAAGCTTTTATTCTCTGCAGTCCACATAACCCGGTTGGTCGAGTCTGGAAAAGGGATGAATTAATAAGATTAATTAAAATACTGCAGCGAGAAAAAATTTATCTATTAACTGATGAAATTCATGCTGACTTAATTTACAGAGGTTACCAACATTATCCTATTTTAAAATTATTAGCTGAAGAAAAAAATTTAAAAGATTATCAAAATCAGGTAGTTGCTTTTATGGCTGCCAGTAAGACTTTTAATATTGCTGGTTTACATACTTCTTATACCATTATTGCTGACCCCAAATTAAGACATAAATATCAAGCTGCTAAAGCAGGATTTGCAACTGGTAATAGTCCTTTTGGCTTGTTAGCTTTACAGGCTGCTTATCAAAATGGTGAAGAATGGCTAGAAGCTCAGCTTGATTATTTAACTGCAAATTATCAATTTTGCCGTGATTTTATTAAGCAGGAAATACCGGGACTTAAATTAAGCAGAGCAGAAGGAACTTATCTGGCCTGGCTTGATTTTCGTCAATTATCTTTTGAATCTGATCAAGAATTAAGTAAATTTATAGCTAAAGAGGCTGGTTTAGGTATGAATCAAGGCAATTGGTTTGGCAGAGCTGGCAGTATGTTTATGCGTCTAAATCTGGCCTGCCCTCGTCAGCGGATTAAAACTGCCTTAAAGCAGTTAAAAAAAGCCTTGTCAGAACTTAATTAATTGAATGGAGGATTAGTGTGCAAAAAGTAATAATTATTGGTGGTGGTCCAGCTGGAATGATGGCAGCTTTACAGGCTGCCCGGGCCAAAAATCAAGTTGAAATAATTGAAAAAAATAAACGTCCTGGTAAAAAATTATTAATAACAGGTAAAGGACGCTGTAATTTAAGCAATTATTCGGATACAGCAGAACATATTAGAAATATCATTGATAATCCTGAGTTTATGTATAGTTCATTAGCTGAATTTAATCCTTATCAGCTTTATTATTTTTTTGAGAATCTGGACCTAAAATTAAAAATTGAACGAGGAGATCGAGTATTTCCGGTTTCTAATCGTTCAGCTGATGTTTTAAAGATTATGGAGCGAGAGCTGCTAAAAAATAAAGTTAGTTTAATTCAGGATGAAGTTGTAAAAATACTTAGTTCTGATTCTAAAATTGAAGGAGTACAGCTTAAGTATGGAGGCTTTAAAGCAGCAGATAAGATAATTTTAGCAGCAGGTGGTAAATCATATCCTCAAACTGGTTCTGATGGAAATGGATTCCTACTTGCAGCACAGCTTGGCCATCAAATTATTAAGCCAGAGCCAGGTTTAACAGGACTTTTAACAGCAGAAGATTGGATCTATCAGGCAGCTGGACTTAAGTTGAAGAATGTAGAATTAAAACTTTTACGAAACACGGAAGTAATTTATAGTGGTTTTGGTGAGTTAGAGATTAGAGACGGTTATCTTGATGGTCCTTTAATTATTACTGCTTCAATGTTTATTGACCATAATCCAGCTGAGTATGAGCTAGTTTTAGATCTAAAACCGGCTTTAGATTATAATACTCTGGATCAACGTCTGCTGCGGGACTTTGCAAAATATAGTAATAAATATTTTGCAAATAGTCTAGCCGATTTATTACCAAGCAAATTAATTCCGGTTATCATTTCTCGTTCTAAAATTAATTATCAAAAGACAGTAAACCAGATAACTGCAGCTGAACGAGAAGATCTGTTAAAATTATTTAAAAAGTTGACTTTAAAATTAAAAGAAAAAAAAGGTTTTAAACGAGCTATTATTACTAGAGGTGGTGTCTCTACAGCAGAAATTAATCCTCAAACGATGGAGTCCAGTTTAATTAGTGGACTTTATTTTGCTGGAGAGATAATTGATGTAGCTGCTTTAACTGGTGGTTTTAATCTGCAAATTGCTTTTGCAACAGGCTTTAAAGCAGGCAATAATTTATAATACAATAAAAGTACAGACTGAGATTATTTAAATTCAACTAAAAATAACCGCAGCCTGTTATTGGCTGCGGTTATTAAACAATCTGTTTTTTTAATTATTATAAAAATTATGCTTCAGGATTTTGACCTTGAAGTTTATTAGTAATTACCTGATTAACAGAATTCATTAGCTGGTTAAAATGATTTTGAGCTTCGTAAAACTCTGATATTTTATCATTTTCCTTCATTTGTTGCTCCAGCATTTGTAATTCTTGTTTCTTTTCATCACTTATTTCTTTACCATTTTGCTGCATCATTTGTACTTGTTGATACTTAGCATTCAGGTTATCGAGCATTGATTTAGCTTCTTCATCATTTACCATAACTTCTTCTTTTGCTTTTAAGTCTTTAAATTCTTGCGAATCAACAATTGCACCTGCTAATTGTTCAGCTTGATCCATTACTGTTGCCATTTAATTCACCTCATTAAATTATTTTCGTAATTTTACCTGTAAACAACCATACCTATGGTAACATTGATAATTACTTCTGTCAAATTTAACTTAAATAGGAGGACTTAACTATGTCAATTCAGTTAAAAATTGAAGTTTATTCCAAAGAATGGTGTCCATATTGTAAAAAAGCTAAAGCTTTTTTACAGAGTAAAGGCTTAGAATATCAGGAAATTGATATTAATCAGGCTGATAACTATAAAGTAATGCAGCAGAGAACAGGCAATAAGACTGTACCCCAAATTATTATTAATGGTCAAAGTCTGGGGGGGTATGATGATATTATTGCGTTAGAAAAAAAAGGAGAGTTTAACCCTCTAATTGGGCGAGAATCAGTTGATTATTCTCAGCAGGAATGGGAATTGATTATCCTGGGGGCTGGTCCAGCAGCTCTTAACGCTGCTCTTTATGCAGCGCGCAAAGGAATTAAATTATTATTGTTAACCAAAGATATTGGTGGTCAGGTAATAAATACAAATGAAATTGATAATTACCTTGGCAAAGCAGGAACTACAGGTGAGAAATTAATTTGTGATTTTTGGTCGCATCTGGCTAAATATGATCTAGCAACTGTCATTGGGGAAGAAGCAGTAGCTATTGAAACAGAAAACAAACAAAAAATAGTTGTGACTGATAATGCGAAAAAATATAAAACTAATAGTGTAATTATAGCTACTGGAGCTAAAAAACGTCAGCTTGGTCTTGAACGGGAATATAAATTTACCAGTAAGGGAGTTCACTATTGTACTAGTTGTGATGGCTTTCTTTATAAAGGAGAAGAAGTTGCAGTAGTAGGCGGTGGTAATTCTGGCTTAGAAGCAGCACTTGATCTAGCAAATTTAGACTGTCAGGTTAATTTAATTGAAGTTCAAGCCGAACTAATGGGAGACCAATATTTACAAGATAAAGTTAAAGCAAATTCGGCCATAACTATTTATACTGCAAGTAAAGTTAGTAAACTGCAGGGAGAGGATAGTTTGAGTGGAATTGTAGTTGAAAATAAAGCTGATAATTCTACAGTTGAGTTAGCTGTAAAAGCACTTTTTGTAGAAATTGGTTTAAGCGCTAATAGTAATTTTGTTAAAGATTTAGTTGAAGTTAATCAGCAGCAGGAAATAGTAATTAATGAACAAAATGAAACTGGAGTTTCAGGGATTTGGGCTGCTGGTGATGTAACTAATATTTTAGATAAACAGATTATAATTTCGGCTGCGGAAGGGGCAAAAGCTGCTCTTCGAGTTAACCAATATCTCTGTTAATTTGCCTGCTGCAGGGCTAGTGTGTATAATGTAAATAAGTGGAGGTGGAACTATGACGACTGAAGTTGTACAAAAACATGTGTTTATTTCTGGTCGGGTACAGGGCGTAGGTTTTAGATATTTTATTCAACAGAATGCAGCTGATCTTAATTTGAAAGGTTGGGCAAAGAATTTAGCGGATGGACGAGTCGAAGTTGTGATATCTGGTAATTTAGATAAAATTGAACAGATGATTACTAAACTAAAAGAAGGACCAAGTTTTGCTCGAGTGCATGACTTAGAAGTAAACTCAGAATCTACAGATGACTTTAGTGGTTTTAGTATTCGCTATTAATTTGCAATAAATTTAGTTTATTAGATTTATAATTAAATTTGAAAGTGGTGAATTTGAAAGTGAAAGCTCTGTTAGTAATTGATGTACAAAATGATTTTTATGAATCTGGTCAACTACCAATTCCAGAAGCAAGTTTAATTAATCAGCCAATTAATCAATTATTAAATTCAATGGAATATGAGTTAATTGTAGCTTCACAGGACTGGCATCCAGCTGATCATCTTAGTTTTGCTACTAATCATCAAAACAAAAAATCATTTGTAACATATGATAATCAACCAGGAATCGGTCCACTTCTCTGGCCTGTACACTGTGTTCAAAAAACTCAGGGAGCAAAATTCAATCCAGAAATAAATACAGAAAAATTCGATTATATTCTGCGTAAAGGTAAGTTGAAAACAGTAGATAGTTATTCGGCATTTGCTGATAATGATGGGAGTAACCTTGGTTTAGCTGGTTTATTAAATTCATTGAAGGTTGATGAAATTGATATTTGTGGTTTGGCATTTGATTATTGTGTTAAATATACTGCACTTGATGGAATTAAAAATAATTTTAAAGTTAATATTATAGGAAATGCTACTAAAGCAGTTGCTCCAGAGCAGGAAACTCAATTAAAAGATGAGCTAAAAAAGGCAGGTATAATAATTAAATAGTAGCTGTTTGAAATAAAGTTAAATTTTAGATAAATCTTACAATAATAATGTAAATAATGAAGGAGAGTTTTTATTGGCTAAATTAGAACTTATTGCTACCAGCACTTTTGGTATGGAAGCATTAGTTAAAAAAGAAATTAAAGAGTTGGGTTATGAAATTAAGGAAGTTGAAAATGGTAGGATTACATTTAGTGGTGATCTAATGGCTGTTGCCCGGGCCAACATCTGGCTGAGAACGGCAGAAAGAGTTCTGGTTAAAATGGCTGATTTTAAAGCTCTAGATTTTGATCAGCTATATGAGGGCGTAAAAGATGTTAATTGGGCTGATTGGCTGCCCCAGAGCGCAGAATTTCCAGTTAGCGGGAAATCAATTGACTCTCAATTAAGTAGTGTACCGACCTGTCAATCAATAGTAAAAAAAGCGATTGTTGATAAATTAAAAGAAGACTATCAGCAAAAATGGTTTGCTGAAGATGGCCCGCTTTTCGGGGTGGAAGTTGCAATTTATAAAGATAGAGTTATTATAAGTCTTGATAGTTCAGGAGCAGGTCTGCATAAAAGGGGTTACCGTAAATTAAGTGTTACTGCTCCTATTCAAGAGACTCTAGCAGCAGGGTTAGTTTATCTAAGCCGCTGGGATAAAGATCGAATTCTGATAGATCCTTTTTGTGGTTCCGGAACCATTTTAATTGAAGCTGCTATGATGGCTAAAAATCAAGCACCAGGATTAAAACGTAAATTTTCAGCCCAAAAATGGCCTATTTTTCAGGATTTTGAGTGGGAAAAAGCTCGAGTTGAAGCTAAAAAGGCTAAAAAAATAAATGTTGAGCCTCGTTTAATTATGGGTTATGATTCAGATCCTGAGGCTGTTAGTATTGCTCGTTATCATGCCCGTGAAGCAGGTGTAGAAGAAATTATTCATTTTCAGGAACAGGAGTTTAAAGAATTTTCCACCAGCAGAAAATATGGCTATGTAATTACTAATCCTCCTTATGGAGAAAGAATGGGGGATGAAGCCGAGATTAAAGAATTATATCAACTTTTAGGAGAAAAACTTTTAAAATTGCCTACCTGGTCTTATTACATTATAACTTCTTATACTGAATTTGAAAATATTTTTGGTAAAGAAGCTAGTAAACGCAGAAAACTATATAATGGTGGAGTAGAAACACAGTATTATCAATATTATGGACCATGGCCTCCTAAAAATTAATTCAGCACTGCTTGAGTCTTTTAGTAATAACTGGTATAATAATAGAAATTTAAACTTGATTTTTGCTAGGCTGATTATTAATAATTGGTCTAGCTTACATAAGTTAATTGTTTTCATTTAAAGATTAATTATTGCTTTATCATATATAAACTTGCATAATTTAAACAGCTAAAGCAAATATATCAGCTGTTTTGTAGTAGAGAGAGGAGAAGTTAATTATGAAAAAATACAATGTAGCAGTAGTAGGTGCAACAGGTTTAGTAGGTAGAGAAATGCTTAAAACTTTAAGTCAGAGAAATTTTCCTATTAAAAATTTAAAAGTAATAGCAAGTCAGCGTTCAGCTGGTAAGAAAATCAAATTTGAAGATCAGGAATTAACAGTAGAAGCTGTTCAGGCTGATACTTTTGCTGGAATAGATATTGCTTTGTTTAGTGCAGGTAGTGATGTATCTAAAGAAGTAGCTCCTCTGGTTAAAAAAGCTGGTGGGATCGTAGTTGATAATAGTAATGCTTTTCGGATGGATCCAGATGTCCCTCTAGTAGTGCCAGAAGTTAATGGATCAGATTTAGCTAATCATCAGCAAATAATAGCTAATCCTAATTGTTCTACTATTCAGATGGTAATGCTTTTAAAACCACTTGCTGATAAATATGGTTTAAAAAGATTGGTAATTAGTACATATCAGGCAGTTTCTGGAGCAGGCAAAAAGGCTGTTGATGAGTTATTTGCTCAAACAAAAGCTCATTTAGCAGGTGAAGCAATAAAAAATGAAAAATTTAATCATCAAATTGCTTTTAACGCTATTCCCCAGATCGATGTTTTTCTGGACAATGACTATACAAAAGAAGAAATGAAAATGGTTAATGAAACACAGAAAATTTTACATACTCCAGAATTGGCTATAACTGCTACTTGTGTCAGGATTCCAGTAGTTTATGGACATGGAGAATCATTAAATATTGAGTTATTAAAAGACTTTGAGCTAGGAGAAATTAAGACTTTATTTGCTAAAACTAAAAATGTGGAGTTAGTTGATCAACCAGCTGCAGAGAAATATCCCCTTCAGGTTGCTACCGAGAATAATGATAATGTGTTAGTGGGAAGAATTAGGCGTGATAATTCTTTAAAAAACAGTCTTAATCTCTGGCTAACAGCTAATAATCTTCGCAAAGGTGCTGCCTTAAATGCAGTTCAGATTGCTGAATATTTGATTGAAAATGAATTAGTTTAACTAAATAAATTTTTTAGACTTGTTTTTTATTAAGTAAATATGTATAATAGTATTAACGCTTTGCACGGGTTTCTATTTTTTTATTAAGTTTGATTAAATAAGAAGATGTTAATTTAAAGTAATAAAAGTAGTTATTAAATTAAGTTTGAATAAAGTGATTTCGGGTAGTCAAAAAAATTATGATTAATTAAGGTTTTAAAATTTATGGAGGTGTTTTGTTTTTTAAATGAATGACAAAAATAAAATAAAGGATATTTCGATGACTCCACTTGGCGGAGTTGGAGAAATAGGTAAAAACATGTGGGTTCTGGAAATTGGAGATGAGATGTTAATAATTGATTCGGGAGTTAAATTTCCAGAAAATGATTTACTTGGAATAGATTTAGTAATCCCTGATTTTGATTATGTTTTAAAGAATAAGGAAAAAGTTAATGGGATTGTCCTAACTCATGGTCATTTAGATCATATTGGTGGATTACCTTATCTGCTTAAGGAATTAAAAGTACCTGTTTATGGAACAAAGCTTACTTTAGGATTACTAGAAGGTAATTTAAAAGAGCACAATTTACTTAAAGATACACGTTTAAAAGTAGTTCATTCAGGTAAAGCGGTCAAGGTAGGTAATTTTACTGTTGATTTTATTCGGGTAAATCATAGTATTGCAGATACCTGTGCCCTTGCAATTCATACCCCGCTTGGTCCAATTGTTTATGCTAGTGACTTTAAGTTCGATCAAACACCAATTGATGGTGAGGTTGCTGATTTTCATAAATTGGCTGAACTTGGAGATAGTGAACAGGGAGTACTTGCGCTTTTTTCTGATAGTACAAATGTAGAAAGAGAAGGTTATACACTTTCAGAAAAAGTAGTAGGAGAAACTGTTGATGAGATCTTTCGTGATGCACGTGAGCGGATAATTATTGCCACTTTTGCATCCAATATCCATCGGATTCAGCAAATTGTAGATGCAGCTTTTAAATACAATCGTAAGATTGCTTTTACAGGTCGAAGTATGATTAATAATGTTGATATAGCAAGGCGGCTTGGGTATTTGCAGATTCCGGATGATATGATTGTTGATATTCGGGATTGTTCAAGTCTGCCTGATAGTCAGATTGTTCTGCTTACTACTGGTAGTCAAGGTGAACCGTATGCTGCTTTGACAAGGATGGCCCGGGGTGATCATTATCACATCAATATTAAAGAAGGAGATACAGTTATGATTTCTGCTTCTGCAATACCGGGTAATGAAAAGTTTGTTGGGCAGACAATTAATAAGCTTTACCGTCGGGGAGCAAATGTTATTTATGAAGATGTTTCTGGAGTACATGTATCTGGTCATGCAAGTCAGGAAGAATTAAAGCTAATGCTTAATCTTGTTAAGCCAAAGTATTTCGTGCCAACTCATGGTGAATATCGTCATCTTTATAAACATGCAGCTCTAGCTGAAAAAACAGGAATTTCACGCGATAATATTTATATTGCTGAAGTTGGCGATAAAATCAAGTTTACTGATGAGAAGATTGCAAAAGAAGGTAATATTCAATCAGGTGATATTTTAATTGATGGTCTTGGCATTGGTGATGTTGGTAATATTGTGCTGAGAGACCGTAAATTATTATCAGAAGATGGAATTATTATTGTAGTGGTAACTATTGACAAAAAAGGTAATATTCTTGTTGGACCTGATATTATAACAAGAGGCTTTGTTTATATCCGTGAATCTGAAGAATTAATAGAAGCTGCAACTAAGCGTGTTAAAGATTCCCTAAAGGAATGTGAAGAAAGTAATATAACTGAATGGTCAGTTTTGAAAAATACCATTCGCAATTCGTTAAATAATTATATTTATCAAAAAATAAAGAGAAATCCGATGATTTTACCTGTAATTATGGAAGTTTAAACTTTAACTACTTAAACCAGCTGTTTAAAAACAGCTGGTTTTAAATTTGAACATATGTTTCTGAATATGATATAATATAAGAAGAATAGGGTGAAAAAAATTGAATTTTTTTGAAGCTGTTTTATTAGGTGTTATTCAAGGTTTAACTGAATTTATTCCGGTTAGTAGTTCTGGTCATTTAGTTATTACTCAATATTTTTTAAACATAAAGCAAGATCAGATGTTATTTAATATTATTTTACATATGGGAACCTTAGTTCCAATTTTTATAATTTTTGGGGATGATATTAAAGATATTATTTCTTTTAAACCTTCTAAAAGAAAAGAAACCTGCTATATTTTACTGGCTATTATACCAACAGGGATTATTGGAGTGTTATTTGAAGACTTTTTTGCTAATTTATTTGCTAATGCATATCTAACTGCTTTAATGTTATTAGTTACTGGTTTTATTTTATATTTTACAGAAAAAATTGCAACTGGCAATAAAAAAGTAAACGAGCTTAAATTCTGGCAGCCAATTTTAATTGGATTGGCCCAATCTTTTGCTATTATACCTGGAATATCAAGATCTGGTACTACAATTGCCGCTTCTCTAACCCAAAAGTTAAGTCGGAAAGAAGCTGCTAGATTTTCTTTTTTAATCTCTGTTCCAGTCATTGGAGGAGCGGGTTTTTTACAGCTTCTTGATCTTTTAAAAGTTGGCAGTTTTGATTTGCCTTTTAAAATTATTTTTACTGGTTTTTTAACTGCTGCAGTTTCAGGGTATTTTGCTATTAAAATATTATTGAAAATCTTAGCTGAAAAAAAATTGAATTATTTTGCTTATTATTGCTGGTTAGTTGCAGTGATTGTTATTTTAATCAACTATTTAAATTGATTTAATTTTATTTATAGGGGGAGCCTGGAGTGGAAGAAAGTAAAATAGATTCTAAATTAGAAAAAAGGAAAAATGAAATTCTGGGATTATTTTTAATAGCATTTGCTTTGATAAGTTTTTTTGCTATTTTTAATAGTTCGGCTGGTCTGATTGGTAATTATTTAAGTCAGGCTTATTATTTTACTTTTGGCAGTGGTAGTTATGTACTGCCTATATTTTTTATTTACTGGGGTATCCAGCTAATTAGATCAAAACAAATTAAATTTAACGGACGTTTATTGGGGATTATTATTCTTTTTTTAGCTATTATTTCAATAATTGATTTAGGATCTCAAACTGAAAAGTTAAGTGTTTATAATAACTATTATCAGGCAGGCGGTATAATTGGCTATGGGATTAGTTCTAGCCTCAGTAAATTATTTGCAGTTAGTGGAGCTTATATAATTCTTTCCACAATTCTTGTAATTGCATTGCTATTAATTTTTGATCTTTTTCTACATAAGATTTTTAAAGATTTAAAAGACTTTTTGCTTAATTTTAAAGAAAATATTTTGCAGTTAATTGCCAAATTAACTGCTGGGGTAGGTAACTTGTTAGCTAAGCTTAATCCTCTGGTTTATTTCAATGAATTAAGAAATAAATTTAGTAGGCGAAAAAATAAGTCAAAATTAGTAGAAGAGTCTTCTCAAAGTTCAACAGAAATAGATCAGTCTGAAGTTGAAAATAAAATTAGTGAAATTAATGAATCAGTTAATATAACAAAAGAGTCTAAACTGGCTGAAAATAAGGCAAAATCAACGCTTGAAGAAAAGACTAAAGTCAAATCTAAAGCAAAATCTTCAGATCTTAAAACAGCTAAAAAAGAAGATGATCCTGCAGAAACAACTGAAGATTTTGATATTACTAAAGATCAATCGAAAAATATTAAAGATAGAGGAGAAAAACATGGCGATTATACATTACCTGGTATTTCTCTGCTTAACAATCAGGGTAAAAAGAAAGTCAAATTAAGTAATAAAAGCGAGCTACTAGAAGAGACTTTGAGCAGCTTTGGGGTAGAGGCTAAGGTAATAAATGTTAATCATGGTCCTACAATTACCCGTTATGAGATTCAGCCAGCAACTGGGGTTAAGGTTAGTAAAATTGTTAATTTATCAGATGATATAGCTTTGGCATTGGCTGCCCGTGATGTTAGAATTGAAGCACCAATTCCTGGTAAAGCAGCAGTTGGAATTGAAGTTCCACACGGTAATGATATAACAGTTTCTTTTCGTGATGCAATAGTTTCAGAGGAATTTCAACAATCAAAAGCTAAACTAACTCTTGCTCTTGGAAAAGGGATCGATGGTGATACAGCTGTTTTTAATCTTGCCAAAATGCCTCATCTTTTAGTTGCTGGAGCAACTGGTTCTGGGAAAAGTGTTTGTATAAATACTTTAATTAGTAGTATTTTATATCGAGCTACTCCAGCAGAAGTTAAATTATTATTAGTTGATCCGAAAAAAGTAGAGCTGAATGTTTATGAAGGTCTGCCTCATTTATTAACTCCGGTTGTAACTGATCCGAAAAAAGCAGCCAATGTTTTAAAATTAGTTGTCTCAGAAATGGAGCACCGTTATGATTTGTTTTCTGAAACTGGAAGTAGAGGAATTGAATCTTATAATAAACAGGTAACTGATTCAGCAGATAAGCTGCCTTATATTGTAGTAATTGTTGATGAGCTCTCAGATTTAATGATGGTTGCTGCTAGTGAAGTTGAGGATAATATTTGCCGTTTGGCCCAAATGTCAAGAGCTGCAGGGATTCACTTAGTTATTGCTACTCAGAGGCCTTCTGTAGATGTTATTACTGGTTTGATTAAAGCAAACATACCAAGTAGAATTTCTTTTGCTGTCTCTTCTGCTACAGATTCCAGGACTATTCTTGATATGGGAGGAGCAGAAAAATTATTGGGTAAAGGAGATATGTTATTTGCTCCTGTTGGTATGCAGAAACCAATGCGAATTCAGGGTTCTTTTTTAACTGACGAAGAGATTAGTCGGATAACTGATTTTATTAAAGAACAGGCCACAGCTGATTATAAAATAGAAAAAGACGATATTAATGAAGTGGAAGTTTCTCTAGATGAAGAACAGGATGAGCTTTATGAAGAAGCAGTAAAACTAGTAGTTAAATATAGAGCCTCAATATCTATGTTACAGCGTAGACTGCATATTGGACATTCCCGGGCAGCTAGATTAATTGACAGCATGGAAGAAGATGGTATTGTTGGGCCTTATGCAGGTAGTAAACCCAGAGAAGTTCTGGTTAAAGAAGAAGACTTGGGCGATATATTTGCCGAAGAAGAAAATAATGATACAGCAGACTCTATCTTAGGTTAAGCTGTTTTATAAAAAATCTTGACAAGTTTTTAGAATTGTGGTACTATTTAGTTAGTTGTCAGACAGGTATGACGTCTGATGAAAGGAGGGAGTAACTATTTTAAAATATGATAAACGGCCTCTCTATTTGAAGATTAAAGAACACATAGATAATTTAATTGCATCAGGTAATTATGAACCAGGTGACAAACTTCCTTCTGAAACAGCATTTGCTAGAGAACTAGATGTCAGTAGAGCTAGTTTAAGAGAAGCATTAAGAGTGCTAGAAAAGGAAGGTAAGATTATTAAAACACAGGGGGTAGGTACTTTTATTGCTGAACCTATTCCGCGATTTAAAAAAGGAATTGAAGAACTGTTTAGTGTTACAGATACAATTAAAAAAGAAGGTTATCAGGCTGGGACAATTGGTCTAGAAGTAGCGTCTATAATTGCCAGCAAAAAATTGGCCATACAAATGAAGGTCAAACCAAGCACTAAATTATTACAACTAAAGAGGATTAGAACTGCTGATGGCAAACCGGTTGTTTACTGTGAAGATTTCTTGAATATTGAACTTTTTCCACTTGCAGAAACAGAGAATTTTACAGCTTCTTTATTTGATCTTTTAGAAAATAAATATGGTTTAAAAATCAAATATGCATTAACTGAAATTAATCCAGTCATCGCTAACCAAAAATTGGTTTCTAAACTTGAAGTTCAGCCAAATATGCCGCTGCTATTATTAAAACAGCTTCATTATGATGAAAAAGATCAATTATTTCTTTATTCAAAGAATTATTTTAGGAGTGATCAGTTTCAGTTCAGAGTCTTAAGAACTCGCTAAACTTTTTAAATTTAGTAACACTTCTGACTGTTTTAAAGGCTTTCCTTTTTGTTGCAAATGAAAATTAAAAATGTTATATTATATTTATAATTCACATATTTTAACATCATCATAAAATTCAAGGAGGTTATTAATTTGTTAAAAAAATTTATTAGTTTAGCAGTAGTATTAACTGTTGTTTTGCTAGCTGCATTTGTTGCTTTACCTGCTGCAGCTGAAACAAATGTAGGTATTGTTTTATCTACCGGTGGTTTAGGAGATTTATCTTTTAATGATGCAGCTTACAGAGGATTACAAAAGGCCAAATCTGAGTTAGGAATTGACTTTGACTATATCGAACCTGCAGATCCTTCTGAAGATCAAACTGCGTTAAGGAGATTTGCTTCAAGAGGTTATGATCTTGTAATAGGAGTAGGATTTCAAATGGCAGACAGCTTACAAACTGTCGCTTCAGAATATCCTGATGTGAAATTTGCTCATGTAGATCAATCATTCGAAGATGTGCCAGATAATATTGTTACCTTAAATTTTGCCGAATGGGAAGGATCTTTCCTCGCTGGTGCTCTGGCTGCGTTGACAACAGAAACAAATAATATTGGTTTTGTTGGTGGAGTTGATTACTCATTAATTCACCGTTTTGAAGGTGGTTTTTATCAGGGAGCAAAATATATAAATCCTGATATTACTATTCAAAGCAAATATGCAGATTCTTTTGGTGACCCTGCTCGTGGTAGAGAAATTGCCCTTGGTATGATTGATGATGGTGCAGATGTGATTTATCATGCTGCTGGTGGTTCTGGCTCTGGTGTCTTCCAGGCAGCTCAAGAAGAAGATATTTATGCTATTGGTGTAGATTCTAATCAAAACTTTGTTGCTCCAGGTCATGTTATTGCAAGTATGCTTAAAAAAGTAGATAATGCAGTTTATGATACTGTAAAAAGTGTGGTTGATGGCAATTACGAAGGCGGTCAAAACTTACTCTATACTTTAGCTGACGGGGGTGTAGATTTAACAAGTTTAACAGAAGTTGGTTTACCTGTTGTTCAGGCAGAAAAAAATGGAACAATTACTGCTGATGAGTTGGCAACTATTAAACAGATGAAAAAAGATGTTACAGCTCCTTATGCAGAAAAGATAGAAGATATCAAAGCTAAAATTATAAGTGGAGATATTGAGGTTGAAAATTGGGGAGTAACTGGTAGACCAGAAGACCTTTAATAAATTAGAACATTTAACAAGTAATTTAAAGGCTCTGCTAATTAGCAGAGCCTTAATTAAATTTAAGGATTTTTAGGGAGGAATAATAATGTCCAGGGAAGATAATTATATTTTAGATATGCAAAATATAACAAAAGTTTTTCCAGGAGTAAAAGCCAATGATAATGTGAATTTATCAATTAAAAAGGGCGAAATTCATGCTCTAGTTGGTGAAAATGGAGCTGGTAAAACTACTTTAATGAATATTTTGTATGGTCTTTATACCCCGGATGGTGGGAAAATTTATTTTAAAGGCCAACCAACAAAGCTAAAAGAACCCCAGTCTGCAATTGATCTGGGGATTGGTATGGTTCACCAACATTTTATGTTAGTTGATACCTTGACTGTTGCAGAAAATATTGTGTTGGGTAGTGAACCTCGCAAAGGAATTATGCTAGATCAAAAACGGGCTAAAAAACAGGTTAAAGATATTTCTGATAAATACGGACTTTTCATTGATCCAGATGCCAAAATTATTGATATCTCTGTTGGAATGCAGCAGCGGGTGGAAATAATCAAAACACTTTATCGGGGAGCTGAGTTATTAATCTTTGATGAACCAACAGCTGTTTTGACCCCTCAAGAAATTGACGAACTTTTTGAAATTTTCACTTCGCTTAAAGAACAGGGTAAAACAATTATTTTTATAACTCATAAATTGAAAGAGGTTAAAACTATCTCAGATCGAATAACTGTGCTTCGAGCTGGCAAAAGTATTGATACTGTGGCTACTGCAGATGTTACAAAGGAAGATGTTGCTGAATTGATGGTTGGCCGCCCAGTTTTACTTCAGGTTGAGAAAACTGAGGCTAAACCTGGTAATGAAATTTTGAAAATTGATAACTTAGAAGTTAGTGATAATCGTAATATTCAGGCAGTAAAAGGAATTTCTCTTTCTGTTAAAAAAGGAGAAATACTTGGTATTGCCGGAGTAGAAGGTAATGGACAAAGCGAACTGGTTGAAGCTATAACTGGACTACGTAAGATAGATTCTGGTCAGGTCTTATTACGTAATGAAGATATTACAAATTATAATGCCCGGGAAATTAAACGCGAAAAGGTAGCTCATATTCCTGAAGATCGGCAAAAACGTGGTCTAATTATGGACTTTGATTTAAAAGAAAATATAATCCTTGGTTATCATGACCTTGAGCCATTTTCTAAACATGGAGTTATGAATTATGAAAAAATAGCAGAAAATACTCAAGAATTGGTTGATAAATATGATGTTCGCGGAGGAGGCATTACAGCTCTTGCTAAAAACTTATCTGGTGGTAATCAGCAAAAGCTAATTGTTGCTCGTGAATTCTCGCATGACCCAGAATTTTTAATCGCTTCTCAGCCAACTAGAGGAGTTGATGTTGGGTCAATTGAATTTATTCACAAACAAATTGTAGAACGGCGTGATAATGGGGCTGGAGTTTTACTTGTTTCGGCTGAATTAAGTGAAGTTCTTTCTTTAAGTGATAGAATTGCTGTTATATATGAAGGTGAAATCGTTGATATTGTAAAAGCTTCAGAAACCGATGAAAAAGAACTTGGTGCTTTAATGACTGGTTCTCGCTCTGGAGCAGGAGGTGAAGGGAATGAGTAATTTTTCTGCTAAATTAAAATCTGTTATGACAGAATTAGGTTTATCGTTATTATCAATTATTATTGCTTTACTTGTAGGAACACTTTTTATATTTTTAACTAATAAGTCACCCCTTGATGCTTATTCTGCCCTTTATATTGGAGCTTTTGGTAATTTTTCTGCTATTGCTAATACTTTGTGGCGTTCCACTCCTTTAATTTTAACTGGCCTGGCTGTTGCCTTACCATATCGAGCAGGTCTCTTTAACATAGGAGCTGAAGGCCAATTTTTAATGGGAGGCTTTGCTGCTGGGGTAGTTGGTTTTTATTTTACTTCTTTACCCGGATTTATCCATCTTCCTTTTGCAATTATAGCTGGGATGTTAGTTGGAGGTCTCTGGGGAGGTTTGCCCGGGTTTTTAAAGGCTAAAATGGATGTGCACGAAGTTATTGCTACAATAATGTTGAATCATATAGCTATTGCTTTGACAATTAATTATGGAATTAATTATTTTAGAGATACAGGTAGGCCTGCTACTCCAAAAATTATGGATACTGCAGCTATGCTTAGATTTAATCAGCTGGCTGATCATCCTATCTTAGGTAAACTGCCTTTAGCAGAACTTTTTAATCACCCTGCTATTCGCCTGCATCTTAATTTTGTGTTGGCGATTATAACTGCTATAGTACTCTGGTATTTACTTTTTAAAACAACTCTTGGTTATGAGATTAGAGCAGTTGGTTTTAATCCAGATGGAGCTGAGTATGGTGGAATTAATGCTGGTCGTAGTATAATTGTAGTCATGTTTATTAGTGGTGCAGTTGCTGGTCTGGCAGGTGTAGGTGAAGTTTTAGGAACTCATTTAAGCTTTATGAGTGGAATGGATGCTGGCTATGGGTTTACCGGGATTGCGGTAGCTCTAATTGGTCAAACACATCCAATTGGAGTTATTTTAGGTGGTTTATTATTTGGAGCTTTAGCACAGGGTGGTCTAGAAATGCAGTTTTCCGGGATTCCATCAGAAATTGTAATGATAATCCAGGCACTTGTTATTTTCTTTGTTGCTACCCTCCAGGTTTTAAAGGTTTATATTGGTAAAAAGAAAGCTAAAGGAGGGGTTAAATAATGGAAACTTTAAAACAAATATTTTCGCTTTCTTTAATCTTAGCTAGTTTTAGATTTGCAACTCCTTTAATTCTTGCTGCTCTGGGAGGTTTGTTTTCTGAGCGTTCAGGAGTAGTTAATATAGCCTTAGAAGGTATGATTTTAATTGGTGCTTTTGCGGCAGTTTACGGTAGTGCAAGCACCGGTAACCCCTGGATTGGAGTTTTATATTCTATGATAGCTGGAGTAGCATTTGCGGCAATTTTGGCAGTTGTTTGTGTTCTCTTTAAAGCTAACCAGGTAGTAGTTGGGACCGGAATAAATATTTTCGCTTCTGGAATTACTATTTTTTTACTACAAGTTTTATTTGGAGTAAAAGGTACTTCACCAATGGTTAATAGACTACCAGCTTTTCGTATTTTTGGAGTTAGATTTAATCCAATTACTTATATTGCAATTGTTTTAGTGCCTATTGTCTGGTTTATTTTCTATAAAACTCCCTGGGGTTTAAGAATTAGAGCAATCGGCGAACATCCGGCAGCTGCAGATACTTTGGGTATCAATGTTAATAGATGGCGCTTTATAAGCGTTTTAATCAGTGGAGCTCTAGCTGGATTGGCTGGTGCTCATCTTTCGATTGGAGATGGTAGTGCTTTTGTTAGAGAGATGTCGGCTGGACGAGGCTTTATTGCTCTGGCTGCCTTGATATTTGGTAAATGGAATCCTTTAGGAGCTTTTGGGGCAGCCATGTTGTTTGGGTTTGCCGAAGCAATTGCTGTCAGGGTAGATTTTGCTTTCATTCCTTCGGAATTGATTAATGCAATACCTTATGTATTAACTCTAGTTGTATTAGCTGGCTTCTTTGGTAAATCAGTTGCTCCTGCTGCATCTGGTGAACCTTATTATAAGGGTGAAAAATAACCTTTATATTTATAGTAAAATAAATTATTTAAAAAGGATGGCTACTGGCCATCCTTTTATTTTTGATAAAATTATAGTAATTTATAAATAATTATCCTAATTATTTTTTTCTGATATATTGTCTATTTATTAGAAATTGTCTATTTATTAGAAATTGAAAATAAAAAGCAGAAACAATTAAACAAAAGAGAAAAATGTGTTATAATATTAAATAGTGTCATTAAATTTGAATTTAATTAATATTTTAAATAGATCATTTTATTATAAAGGGGGATCTACATTGGAAGAAATTGAGTTGGGTACTTTGTTAAAAAATGCCCGTCAGGAAAAAAATTTGTCTCTACAGGATATTCAAGAGGCTACTAAAATAAGAAAAAAATATTTAGAAGCAATTGAAGCTAATGATTTTTCTGTGCTGCCTGGTAATGTATATCTTAAAGTTTTTGTAAAAGGATATGCTAGAGAAGTTGGAGTTGATTATCAGCAATTACTTGCTAATTATGAGATTTTACATGTTAATATCACAAATGAAAATAATCAGAAGCTAAATACTAGCTATCTTGATGAGGCAAATAAGAAGTCCACATTTAAGCGGGAAAATAAAAAAAGTCCCTGGCGCTTTTTTTTACTGTTAGTTATTGCTGTCCTTATTATTACTGCTTTAGCAGCTGCCTATCAATATTATAATCAGGGAGAGATATCTATTTTACCACCTGAGAATACTATAGAACATAACAATTCAGCTGGAGAAGATTTAACAGATAATCAGATCCAAAGTGATAATAGTGAAATAGAGCTTGATCTAAATTCTCTGGATAATGCAGATAATGAAAATTTGGAGCAAGCAAACAATAGTCAAACTAGTTCAGACATACTGGAGGAAAATACTGAGTCAATAGAGAATATTTTATCAACTGCAGAGGATAATCTAAGTGCTGGCAATAACAAGAATAATTCTTCTGATCTTGATAGTGAAACTACTGTGGCTAATAATTCTGCTGATTCTGAATCAGATAATAGTAACGATCTGGCCATTGAGCAGCTAAGTACTAATTCAGCTTTAGATTCAGAAGAAGTTCAAAATACAGCTAGTTTAGAAAATGAAAATAATATAGCAGAAAAAACTGAAATTAGTGATCTTTCTGCAGATTCCGAAACTATGATAGAAATTGAAGCTAGTGATGTAGTCTGGATTAGGGTTGATACAGATGGGAATAATGTATTTAGCGGTATTTTATCAGCAGGTGATACACGTAGTTTTAATTTTAAACAAAAGATATATTTAAAGATTGGTAATGGTAGTGCAGTTAAAGCTAAAATTAATGGCGAGGAGTATGGTCCCTGGGCTGAGGCTGGACAAATAGCAGAGACGGAAATAGAGATTAATGATCAGCAGTTAGAAATAAACAATTTGCGTAATTGATTGAGAATTTTAATCTTTAATAATATCTATGAATAACAAAAACACCCAGCTATTGGGTGTTTAATTATTTTAAGAAAATGGTGGAGGGGAAAGGATTTGAACCTTTGTAGGCATCGCCGGCAGATTTACAGTCTGCTCCCTTTAACCACTCGGGCACCCCTCCAAACTTAAATATTAAATTATAATGGCACCCTCAAGGGGATTCGAACCCCTGCCGCCAGGATGAAAACCTGGTGTCCTTGACCCCTAGACGATGAGGGCACACAATTGTGCAATTGACAAGCACAATTAATAGTATACAGTAAAGCAGTTTATTGGTCAATTGGCTTAATATACCTTTAAAGCTTATTAAATTAAAATATATTTATTTATCTTTCTTAGGTTCTAATATACTTATCAACTTTAATTTTAAAATTAAAGCTGATATAAATTAATAATAATTAAGCGAGCTGGAGTGATCTAGATGAAAAGCAAACAAAATAATGATTTTGCTAGTGCAGTTGCATTTTCTCATTTTTTATTAAAACAGCATTTAACATCAGGAGATGCAGCTGTTGATGCAACAGCTGGTAATGGTCATGATACTAAGTTTATTGCAGAATTAGTAGGTGATCAAGGGCAGGTGTATGCATTTGATATTCAACAGTCTGCAATAGAAAATAGTAAACAACTATTAATTAAAAATAAGTTAAATAGTCAGGTTCAGCTAATTAAAGCTAGTCATGCTGACCTCGATTATTATATAAAAGATAATATAAAAGCAGCTGTATTTAATCTTGGTTATTTACCAGGAGGAGATAAAAGTATTATTACAAGAGCTGATAGTACAATTATTGCAGTAAAAAAACTACTTAAATTAATTAAGCAGGGAGGAATAGTTATTCTGGTGATTTACAGTGGCCATCCTGGAGGTAGTCAAGAGAAAACAAAAGTTTTGAATTATGTAAGTCAACTTAATTGTCATGAATATAATGTTTTGAGCTATAAATTTTTAAATCAGCCCGGGCCACCCCCTGAAATAGCGGCAATAAAAAAAAGATAGGGTTATCAGTATTTTAAAGAAAAAAAAAGAAATTAGGATTTAAATCAATCTAAACTAAAATAATCAGCTTATAATGACTTGACCTTAAGAGCTAACTCCATTATAATAGTTATTGCTTGATTGAAAACGCCCTTTGTTCTTCAGGGGTGGTGATTTTTTTAATTATAGTTTTTAGCTGTAGTTATCTTTGAATACATAATTTTAGTCAGGTAGCAATATTTGCTGATGTAGCTCAATTGGTAGAGCAGCTCACTTGTAATGAGCAGGTTATCAGTTCAAGTCTGATCATCAGCTCCATTTTTTTAGGGGAGTAGCTCAATTGGCAGAGTCGTGGACTCCAAATCCATTGGTTGCAGGTTCAAGTCCTGTCTCCCCTGCCATTTTAAATTTTAATTAAATATTTGCTGATGTAGCTCAATTGGTAGAGCAGCTCACTTGTAATGAGCAGGTTATCAGTTCAAGTCTGATCATCAGCTCCATTTGTATTTTGGAAGTCTTAGTGACTTCTTTTTTTTATGCCTTAATTTGCAGTCCTGAAATTTCAGTGTTATAATTTAAAGCAGGATGTGATATAATGGCTAATAAGTATCGGCATAATAAAATAAAACAAGAACATACAATTATCGAGGATATTTTACCTTTATTGGAAGAAATAGCCGATTCTAGATTAATTAAGAGTATTATTCCAGGAAGAATAAATAGAAGAAAAGGTAGTGGGACTCCTGCCTACTTACAATTGAAATATAATACTCCGACTGGAATAAAAATGATTGGTAAAAATAGTGCTTCCTTGCAGGAAATTTTTGTTGTCACAGATTATTCTGAAAAAGCAATGATTTATTTGAAAAAATTTACCTTTGTAAAGTAACAGTTAGGCAGTTTGAGCTCAGTAAAATCAAGTATAATTTTGAGCTGAAAAATTATTTGACAAAAGTTGAATAGTTTTATATAATAGCTTTTGTTGGCAGCGGGCTATGGCGCAGTTTGGTAGCGCGCTACACTGGGGGTGTAGAGGTCTTCGGTTCAAATCCGGATAGCCCGACCATTTTGATTTGTTAAGTAAAAAGCCCATTTTGGGCTTTTTTGTAGTTATAGACTTAAAAAGTGAAATTTCTAATTTATTTTGAATTGTTAATTAAAAAGGAGTTAAAATGATAAAATATGCGTTGCTTACCCTTGGGTGTCCTAAAAATGAAGTAGATAGTCAGTATATGCAGGGTTTTTTGAGTAAAGAAAAAGAGTTTAGTTATACATCAGACTTTGAAACTGCAGATACAATTATAATTAATACCTGTGGTTTTATCCAGGATGCAAAAGAAGAATCAATTGATACAATCTTAACTGCAATAAATTATAAAAATGAATATAGCTGTCAGTCTGTAATAGTCACTGGCTGTTTGACTCAGCGTTATAGTGAAGAATTAGCTGCTGAGATTCCTGAAATTGATGCGATTTTGGGGACTTCAAATTTTGATCAAATAGCTTCGGTAATCAAAGCAAGTCTAGCTGGGAAGAAAAGTGGTGGAATTACTAAGGCTGGTTTTGAATATAATTCTGCTCTACCACGCGAAATTGATAATCAAGTTTTTGCCTATTTAAAGATTGCTGAAGGCTGTAATAACAACTGTACTTATTGCAGTATCCCACAAATTAGGGGTCCTGTTAAAAGCAGATCAATAGCAGATGTTTATCGAGAAGCAGTAAAGATTGTTGATTCTGGAATTAATGAGCTAATAATTATTGCTCAGGATACAACACAATATGGAGTGGATATTTATGGCAGACCAGCTTTAGCCCCTTTATTAAAAAAATTAGTAGAGATAGAAGATCTAAAATGGATCAGGCTTCTCTATAGCTATCCTGAATTTATTGACGATGAGTTAATTGATGTTCTGGCGGCAGAAGAAAAAATTTGTAACTATTTAGATTTACCTATTCAACATTCAGCTGCTAAAATAAGAAAATTAATGAATCGTAAAGGAAATAGTCAGGAAATAGCTAATATTATAAATAAGCTTAGAAAAAGAATTCCTGGTATTAAATTAAGAACCTCTTTAATAACTGGTTTCCCGGGTGAAACTGAGGCTGATTTTGCTGAACTAAAAGATTTTGTAGAGGAATATAGATTTGATAGATTAGGAGTTTTCGAATTTTCCCGGGAAGAAGGAACTGCTGCCTATAATTTACCAGATCAAATACCAGCAGCTGTTAAAGCTGCTAGAAAAGAAGAAATTATGCAGCTGCAGCAAGAAATTTCTCTGCAGAAAAACCAGGAGTTAATTGGCCAGCAGTTAGAAGTTATTATTGAAGGTAAGGAAGAAGAAAATTATTTAGCCAGATCTCGCTATGATGCTCCTGAAATTGACAATCAAATTTATCTACCAATTAGGGATAATAATTTAGAGATTGGTAAAATATATCAGGCTGTAATAAAAGAAGCTTTTCACTATGATTTGATAGGAGAGATTAAGGATGAACTTACCAAATAAGCTATCTTTGCTAAGAATTTTATTAATTCCGATTATTATTATTTGTTTATTACAGGGCTCTTTTATTGGTGACTTATTGGCGTTAATCATATTTATACTGGCGGCTTTAACAGATAAATATGATGGTTATTATGCACGAAAATATAATTTGATAACCTCTCTTGGTAAAATACTTGACCCACTGGCAGATAAATTATTAATTATTGCTAGTTTAGTTGTTTTTATTCAATTGGGTAAAATTACTGCCTGGCCAGTTATAATTATTATCGCTAGAGAATTAGCAGTAACTGGTTTAAGAGTTATTGCTGCTAATCAAGGCACAGTAATTGCTGCCAATAACTGGGGTAAATGGAAAACAACTATTCAGATTATAACTGTAATTGCTCTTATGCTTAACCCTGGCTTAATTAGTTTGCCGGTAATTTTAATTAATGCTTTAATCTATCTGGCAGTTTTAATTACAATTTATTCTGGGTATACTTATTTTGCAGGGACAAAAGTTGATTATTCTTAAGGAGGAGCAGTTATGGTGAAAAAAGTTAGTCGATTTTTAGCAACTGGATTTTATGTTGGTTATCTACCAACTGCTCCAGGAACATGGGGATCTTTATTAATGATTTTTTTGTTATATTTGTTCCCTCTGCTAAATAATTTTTATGTAGTTTTTGCTCTCAGCCTGGGTGGAATTGCGATTGCTAATTTTGAAGAAAAACAAAACGGAATTAAAGATGAAAGTAAAATAGTAATTGATGAGATGGCAGGTCAACTATTAACTTTTTTTACAATACAAAAACCTAGTCTAACTATTTTACTATTAGGATTTATTTTATTTAGAGTTTTTGATATAACTAAACCATTAATTATAGATAAGATACAATCATTGCCAGCTGGTTGGGGAGTAATGCTGGATGATTTATTGGCTGGCTTATTTTCTCTTGTTATATTAAAAATAGTGATTTATTTAATTTAATAATTTAATCGGATTCTAATCTAATCGACCTTTTTCAGGTCGATTTATTTTTTTTTTGATGTTATAATAAAGATGAGGTGAGTAATTTGCGAGCAGCAGTTATAGCGACAGGAGCAGAATTAGTTGCAGGTTTAGTCAAAGAAAGTAACTCTAATTTTATTGCTAGAGAATTATCAGAAGTAGGAATAGAACTAGTAAATATTTTTATTTGTGGAGATCAAAAAGAAAGTATCAAACAAAATATAAATTATGCTCGCCAGGCAGCAGATTTAATTTTTATTAGTGGTGGTCTAGGACCTACTAAAGATGATATAACTAAGGTAGCTTTTGCAGAAGAATTAGGGATTGAAATGACTTATTCAGCTGAAATCGAAAAAAGTTTAGTTAAATTTTTCAAAAAAACTCAGTCAGAAATAAGCGAAAATAATTTTTCGCAGGCTTATTTGCCGGCAGGAGCTGAAATTTTGGAAAATAGGCATGGAACAGCACCTGCTTTGAAATTCACAGCTCAGGGAAAGCAGTTTTATTTATTACCTGGAGTTCCAATTGAATTAAAAAGTATTTTTAATAAGCAGATAAAAGCAGATTTAGTAAGTCTAACAGAAAACAAATTTCTTAGCCAGGAATTTAATTTTATTGGAATTGGTGAATCAACTCTGGCAGCTGAAATAGAAAAATTAAAACTCGATCAGCGGTTAATAATTAGTTATCAGGCTGGTAGAGGAGAAGTTAAACTAAGAATAAAGTTTAATAGTAAAAATAATTATGCTGCTGAACAAATTGGGCAGCAGTTAATTAAGAATGCTACAGAAATAATTAAAGATAAGTTTTCAACCTATCTTTATAGTTTTGATGATCAAGATATTGTAGATATTGTTGCTAAGACACTTCAAGAGCAGGGTTTAACTATTGCAGCAGCTGAGTCGTTTACAGGTGGTACTTTAGCAGAACGTTTAACTGCCAAAGCTGGCAGCTCTGGATTCTTTAAAGGATCAGTAGTTGCTTATACTAAAGAATTAAAAAATAAGTTACTTAAAATAAATAATAAATTATTAGATAAATATGGTACAGTTAGTAAACAATGTGCCGAAAAAATGGCAGCAAATGTAGCTAATATTTTGGAGACTAGTATTGGAATCTCAGCCACTGGAGCTGCTGGACCTGATCCTTTGGAGGGTCATCCTGCTGGAACCATGTTCGTAGCAATTTATTATCAAGGTGAGATTCGTAGTTGGAAATTAGAGAAAAGCTATGGCCGTTCTCTGAACAGATTTTATGCTTCACAATTTTTATTTTTAGAATTAAAGAATTTGCTAACTAAAATTAAAGAGGAGGATAAATTATGTTTAAAAAAATGACCATTTTATTTATTTTAAGTTTATTGATTTTTAATCCGGTGAGTTATGTTTTGGCTGACAATAATTCCATTAGTACTTCTCAGACAGAATTAACTGCTTCTGATTTGTTCTCAGAAGCATTGGCTGAATATAATAAGCAAAATTTTACAGCTGCTTCAGTTAAATTTGATCAGTTATTAGCTGATTATCAATTAGATGAAGGTCTTGAATTTAGTGCGCTTTATTATGCTTCAATGACAGCTGCTAAAAATTTAAAAACTCAAAAAGCTATTTCTCGACTTGAGATGCTTGAAGAGCGAGGATATCAAAGTGCTGATTTGAATTGGCGAATTGGTGAATTGTTTTTAAATAAGAATAATCAGTTTGATAGTGCTGATTTTGCCAGTGCACTTAAGTATTTAAAAAAAGCCGCTGAGCTGGGTAAAGATACTCCCGCTTTTAAACGTGATTTAGCTGGTTCTTATTTAGAAACTGGTAAAACTGATACTGCTAAACAAATTTATCAGGAAATCATTAAAGCTGATTCAACTGCTGCAGACTATGTTTATCTTGCTAAAATAATGGAAAAAGAAAATAAGAATAAAAAAGCTGTTGAATATTATGAAAAAGCCATAGAATTAGATAGTGAACAGCAATCTGTTTATCTTAATTTAGGTAATTTATATCAGAGATTAGATAATTACGCAGCAGCAATTTCAATTTATAAAAAGGGAATTGAAAATAAAAACAACTTTACTCCTTATTATATTGGTTTAGGAGAAAGTTACTTTGCATTGGAAGAATATGCAGCTGCTCAAAAAGCTTTAGAAAAAGCTATCGAAATTAATCATAATTCCTATTACGGTTATTTTTTATTAGGCAATATAGCAAAACAAGCAAAGAACTATAACCAGGCCCTTAATTATTATGATAAGTCACTCCAGTATAATCCTGATTATGTAGAGGCCTATTTGGCTGAAGGTCAGGTTCAATTAGAAAAAGAAGCTTATTATCAGGCTATTTCTAAGTTTTCGCTTGCTGTAGATAAAAATCCAGAATATGCAGAAAGTAGATATTATCTAGGACTGGCATATTATAGAGCAGAAATGATGGAAGCATCTCGTTCTGAGCTACGTAAGGCTCTTCATATTGATGATACCTATCAGCCAGCACGAAAGCTCTTAGATAAAGTTGAAAATATTTTAAATATCAAATAGGCTTTAATTTGAAATATCAGGTGATTAAAATGAGATTATTTATTGCAGTTGATTTTAGCCAACAAAGCAAAGATCTAATTATTAAGCAAACCCGTGCTTTAAAATCATCTTTAGAAAATAATTACCGCTGGGTAGATTCGAAAAATTTTCATCTAACATTAAAATTTATTCCTGAAGCAGATAAACAGCTTCGAAATAGTCTAGTTGTTGCTTTAGAAGAAAGTAAGCTTAGTTTATTGCCTGAGTATTTGGAGTTTGATCGACTGGGAGCATTTCCTGATCTGGCTGCAAAGAAGGTGCTTTATTTAGCAACTGCTAATGGCACAGATCAGCTAAAATCTTATCGATTGGATCTTGAGAAAAAACTTATGAAAACTGGATTAATAAGGGATAAAAGAAATTTTATCCCTCATCTTACTTTAGCACGTCAAAAAAACCAGGCTGAAGTAAATATAGAAGATAAATTTTTAGAAAATAGTTTTATTAATATTTATGCTAAACTTAAACGGATAGCTCTTTATGAAAGCAAATTAGATTCAGCTGGATCAGAATACAGGCAATTATTTAGCTTGAATTTAATTTAGCGGCTTGCAAAAAGTAAACATTTGTTCTATAATATTGTTAAAGACAAAATAGCGGTTAAATTTAAATAAATTTGGGGAGGAAGATAAGCTTGGCTACAAATGAAAAAGAAAAAGCATTAGATAAAGCGGTAAAACGAATTGAAAAACAGTTTGGTAAAGGTTCAATTATGAGATTAGGCGAATCAAATAAGTTAAATGTAGAATCTATTCCAACTGGTGCTCTACCATTAGATTTAGCATTAGGAGTAGGAGGAATTCCCAGGGGTAGAATTATTGAACTATATGGTAATGAGTCTTCTGGTAAAACAACTCTAGCTCTGCATATTATTGCAGAAGCTCAGAAATTAGACGGTATAGCTGCTTTTATTGATGCTGAGCATGCCCTTGACCCTAAATATTCAAAAAATTTGGGTGTAAACATTGATAATCTATTAATTTCACAACCCGATAGTGGGGAACAGGCTCTTGAAATTGGAGAAGCTCTTGTACGCAGTAATGCGGTTGATATAGTCGTTATTGACTCTGTCGCTGCCCTTGTCCCAAAAGCGGAATTAGAAGGTGATATGGGGGATTCTCATGTTGGTTTACAGGCGCGTTTGATGTCTCAAGCAATGAGAAAGCTTTCTGGTGCAATTAGTAAATCTAAAACAGCCGTTATTTTTATCAACCAAATTAGAGAAAAAATTGGTGTAATGTTTGGCAATCCAGAAACAACACCTGGTGGAAGAGCTTTGAAATTTTATTCATCAGTTAGAATTGAAATGAGACGTTCTCAATCCATTAAAGATGGTGATAAATTAATTGGAAGTACAGCCAGAGTAAAGGTAGTAAAGAATAAAGTAGCAGCTCCTTTTAGAAGTGCAGAATTTGATATTATGTATGGAACAGGTATTTCTAGATCTGGTTGTGTGCTTGATCTTGGGGTTGATACAGAAATTATTGATCGAGCTGGTTCTTGGTATTCATATGGAGATGTTAGACTTGGCCAGGGAAGAGAAAATTCCAAAAACTTTTTGCAAGATAATTCAGAAATAATGCAGGAAATAGAAGAAAAGATTAGACAAAAAGTTGGACTTGAAGAAGGAACAATTGAAGCTGAAGAACAGCAGAAAGAGGAAGCTGAGGAATAGTTATGGCATTAAATGATCAAGGTGATCAAGAAGAATTTTCAAAGGCAAGAAATAAAGCATTTAAACTTCTTAGTTATCGAGAGAGAACTATTAGTGAAATGAAAACTAAGCTGGAAAAAAAAGACTTTTCTCCAGCTGTTATTGAATCTGTTATTGATTATCTTTTAGCAGAAAATTATTTAAATGAAGCAAGGTTTGCCGAAATGTGGATTCGTTCTAGAGTTAAACATCATCCGCGCGGGCGAAGACTTATTTATAAGGAATTGAGTGATAAAGGTCTTGCTAGAGAATTAATTAATCAGGCTCTTAATCAACATTTAAGCAATGAGACAGAAACTGAGATGGCAGTTGAGTTAAAAGATAAATGGCTTAGACGTCGTAAAGAAGAGACTGAATCTAGTTATAAACTAAAAAATTATCTGGCTAGTAAAGGTTTTACAAACAATATTATTTTTAAGGTCACAAAAAAATAGAATGCTGAATAAAAAACCTGCTTTAGCAGGTTTTTCCTTTTTTATCCATAAAATTAAACTTTCTTGACATAGCTAGTTAAAAAAGTTAAAATATTATTAGTAAATGTAAATATAAAAAACTAAAAACTGAATATGGAACAGGAGGTGAATATTATTACTGGAGGTGTATTTTATTTTATAATAGCTTTAGTAATTGGTGCTGTAGCTGGGTATTTAGGTAGAAAGTATATTGCAAAAGCACGTATGCAATCTGCTGAAGAAGAAGCAGAAAAAATACTCAAAGATGCAGAAAGAGATGCTAAAGCAAAGCAAAAAGAAATCACTCTTGAAGCTAAAGAAGAAGCTCATAAAATTCGAGAAGAAGCAAATCGAGAAAGTCAAAAAAGAAGAGATGAGCTCCAGCGATTAGAAAATCGCTTAATGCATAAAGAAGAAAATCTTGATCGTAAGTCTGAAAATCTAGAAAGAAAAGAACAGAGTATTAAAGATCGAGATCGCAATTTAACTGAAGCAGAAGAGAAAATTACTGAACTAAGACAACAGCAGAAAGAAAAATTAGAAACAATTGCTAGTTTTTCTGAAAGTGAAGCAAAAGATTATTTATTAAATAAAGTTGAATCAGAGCTTGATCATGAGTATGCAAAGTTGATTAAAGAAAAAGAATCTCAGGCCAGAGAAGAATCAGAAAAAAGAGCCCGGGAAATTATTTCACTGGCAATTCAAAGATCAGCAGCTGATCATGTAACTGAATCAACAGTTTCAGTAGTTAATCTTCCCAATGATGACATGAAAGGTCGTATCATTGGTCGGGAAGGAAGAAATATTAGAGCTTTGGAGAGTTTAACTGGGATTGATTTAATTATTGATGATACTCCAGAAGCAGTTGTTATTTCTGGATTTGATCCAATTAGAAGAGAGATTGCCAGAATTGCTCTAGAAAAATTAATTATTGATGGTAGAATTCATCCGGCCCGGATTGAAGAAATGGTTGAAAAAGCTAAAAAAGAATTAGATCAACATATAAAAGAGATCGGGGAACAAGCTACCTTTGATACAGGGGTGCATGGTTTAAATGCTGAATTAATTAAGCTTTTAGGAAGGCTTAAATTTAGAACTAGTTATGGCCAAAATGTACTTCAGCATTCAATGGAAGTTTCTTATTTAGCAGGAATAATGGCTGCTGAATTGGGAGCTGATGTTACTCTGGCTCGACGTGGTGGTTTACTACACGATATTGGTAAAGCAATTGATCATGATGTAGAAGGAACTCATGTTGATATTGGAGTTGATACTGCTAGAAAATATGGGGAAAGCGAAAAAGTTCTTCATACTATCGAAGCTCACCATAATGATGTTGAGTTCAAATCAGTTGAAGCGGTTCTTGTTGCAGCTGGGGATGCTATTTCTGCCGCTAGACCTGGTGCTAGAAAAGAAACACTTGAATCTTATATCAAGCGTTTAGAAGAACTTGAAGAAATTGGTGAATCTTTTTCTGGTGTAGAAAAGGCTTATGCTATTCAAGCTGGGAGAGAGATCAGAGTTATTGTTGAACCAGATAAAATCAATGATTTAGAAACTAGTAAGATGGTAAGAGATATTACCAAAAAAATTGAGAAAAATCTCGATTACCCTGGTCAGATAAAAGTTGTAATTATTAGAGAAACCAGAGTTGTCGATTATGCAAAGTAAGTTAATATATTGAAAGTAATGGGCTCCTCTTTGAGGAGCCTTTTCTAAATAGCAAAACTATCTGTAATAAATTTAATTAGGAGAATCTTGAAATGAATATATTATTTATCGGTGATATTGTTGGTCGGGCAGGCCGGCGAGCTGTTCGTGAATATTTACCAGAATTAAAGTCAGAAAAAAATATTGATTTGGTAATTGCAAATGGAGAAAATGCAGCAGGTGGCTTTGGAATAACAGAAAAAGTGGCTGCTGAGCTTTATAGTTATGGTATAGATATTTTGACAATGGGAAATCATACCTGGGACAACAAAGATATATTTAATTTTATTGATCAAGAGAAAAGGTTAATCAGACCACTAAATTATCCTGGAGATCTGCCTGGTAAAGGTTGGACAACTATTAAACATCAGCAAAAAACTATCAGTATTGTAAATTTAATTGGACAGGTTTATCTGGGTAATAATAATTCTCCCTATCACTATTTTGAAAACCTTTATCCAGAAATCAAAGATTCTGATTTAATCATTGTTGATTTTCATGCTGAAGCGACGGGAGAAAAACTTGCTTTTGCGCATGCAGTTGATGGTCAGGTAACAGCTGTTTTAGGAACACATACTCATGTGCAGACAAATGATGCTCAAATCTTACCTGGTGGAACTGCTTATATTACAGATGCTGGTTTGACTGGAGCGGTCCATTCTGTGCTGGGGATGAAAGTAGAAAAAATGGTAGAGAAAATGAAAACATCTCTGCCGGTTAGATATGAAGTAGCAACTGGAGATGTTAAATTAGAGGGAGCAGTAATAAAGATTAGTGAAAACAACAGCTGTCAGAATATTTTAAGTTTACAGCAAAAATAAAATATTATTTCTTTAATAAGCAGGAATTAGCTACTTAAATGAATAATATTATATATATAGATAGCTAATTAATTATTTATCCAATCAAGGAGGTAATTTGCGAAGATGGAAGTATTGAAAGTATCATCTAATTCTAGTCCTAACAAAGTTGCTGGAGCTTTAGCCGGTGTTTTGAGAGAAAAGGGTAATGCAGAATTACAGGCTATTGGTGCTGGTGCTTTAAATCAAGGAGTTAAAGCTGTAGCAATTGCAAGAGGATTTGTAGCTCCTAGTGGAATCGACTTAATATGTATACCTGCTTTTACAGATATAGAAATTGATGGAGAAGAAAGAACAGCTATCAAGTTAATAGTTGAACCGAGATAGTTATGAGCTATTTTTAGTTAAGTTTATTTAATCTGTTTGCCGTTAAGTTTTGGCAGACAGATTTTTTTATTTTAATCATATTTTAACTTGTTTTATAACCCGCTGAGGATATATAATATATATTAGAGTATCTTTTTTTTATTGGTAAAAATTGAGGTGTCTAACATGGCTAGAATTCTTGTTGTAGAAGATGAATATAAAATCAGGAAAATAATAAATTCTTATTTAAAAGAAGATTTCGAAATTATTATGGCTGAAGATGGTCAGCTGGGGTTAAATATTTTTCAGGAAGAAGATTTAGATTTAATTATTTTAGATTTAATGTTACCTAAATTAAGCGGCGAAGAATTATGTCAAAAGATTCGTCAGGTTTCAAACTTACCCATAATTATGCTGACTGCTAAAAGTAGTGAGGAGGCTAAAATTAGTGGCTTTAAATATGGTGCTGATGATTATTTAACCAAACCTTTTAGTCCAAGAGAACTTTTAGTTAGAGTAAAGGCAATTTTGCGAAGAAGCAAAAATAAAAAAAATGCTGCTATAATTAAATTGGAAGAAGGTCAAATTGAAGTTTTTCCAGAAAAAATGTTGGTTAAAAAGCAGGGCCATAATTGCAGCTTAACAACAACTGAGTTTAAAATATTACTTACTTTAATTAATAATTCGGGTCAGGTGCTAAGCAGAAATCAGCTGGCTGATAAAGTCCTGGGTCTGGAATTTAATGGTTTTGACCGGACAATAGATGCTCACATAAAGAATATTCGTAAAAAGCTTGATCTTAAAAAGGATCAATATATAATTACAGTTTATGGGGCAGGTTATAAATTTCAGGGGGATATTTAGTGTCTAAATTAGGGAAAAAATTATTTATTGTTTTTTTACTACTCATTTTCTTTACTCTTGCTTTGGTCGGAATAATAATTAATTATTCTATTGGAGAAAGTTTTAATGATTTTATTAATCTACAACGAGAAGAAAGTATTAATGAACTAAGCTCACTGTTGAGTGAAAGACTGCCAGATATTAGCCAGGTTAGCTTAAATCAAATTTTAACTAATTTTAGCCGTACAAATAGAATTCAGATTGTACTGCTAAATCAAGCTGGCAATATTATTTATCCTGCTAATTCTATGCGGAGAATGCATTCTATGATGGGCAATGGCAATATGGGAATGATGCCTGAAGATAATTTTTCAGATGAATTACAGTTAAAACAGCAGCTTAATTATGACTTATTTGCTAAAAAAGAGATTATTATTCAAGGAGAACCGGTGGCCACTATTTTATGGCAGAAGTTTGCTTCTCCGGCTGGTTTAAATAATGATCTTTATAGTTATTTTAAGAATAAGGTATATCAGGCAATACTTTTTAGTGCTTTGATAGTAATTGTTTTATTTTTAATTATAGCTTTTTTCTTATCAAAAAGAATAACTAAGCCTTTACTAAATCTCAAAAATGCTGTTTTAAAAGTAGCTGCAGGTGATTATCAACAAAAGTTGACTGCTAACAGTAATGATGAACTAGCAGAATTAATTACTGCTTTTAATCAGATGACAACTAAATTAGCAAATCTGGAAAAAATAAGAAAAGACTCAACCTCTGATTTATCACATGAATTAAGGACTCCAGTAACAACTTTACTTGGTTATTTAGAGGCTCTAGAAGATCAAAAGATTACGTTAAATAGTCAAACTATAGTTGAAATGAAAGAAGAAATTAATCGTATGAATCATTTAATTAAGCAGATGAAGAATTTTGCTGATGCGCAAAATAGAACTTTTAATTTAAAAAAAGAAAAAGTTAATCTAAATAAAATTTTAGAAAATGTTGCTGTTAAATTAGATAAAGAAATTAAAGCTAAAAATTTACAGATTAAATTTGATCTAGCAGCAGATGCGTTTACTTTAGCTGATCAAGATAGTATCTATCAAATTTTTTATAATATTATTCAGAATGCTGTTAAATATAATGAATTTTCAGGTGAAATAAAGCTCAAAACTATGGTCAGAACAGATATAATAGTTGTAGAAATTAAAGATACAGGTATTGGAATACCTGAGTCAGAAATGCCTTTTATTTTTGAAAGATTTTATCGTGCTGATAAATCAAGGAATTCTAAAAATAAAGGAACTGGAATTGGTTTAGCAGTTGCTAAAGAACTTTTAATGGCTCATGGGGCTAAAATTGAGGTAAAAAGCAGGCAAAAAGGAACAGCTTTTCGACTTGAGATTCCCCGTAAATAGTAGTAAGAATAAAGGAATATCAGTTTTTATATAGAAATTAATATATTAATAGGCAGCATATAATTCTTAAATTAATAAGACTTAAGGAGTGATTTGATTGGATTTAACTCGTATTTGGAATTTATTAACTTTAGGTGGACCGATGACTATTCCACTTTTGATAGCTTCTGTGTTTAGTTTGGCTGTAATTATTGAAAAAGCTATCTTTTTTTTCAAAAATAATGACAACAATTTTAGGTTGATTAAAAGAATAGAAATTTTAGTTGAAGAAGGAGATATTTTAGGTGCTTTAAATGAATTAAAAGGCAATAAAAGTACTAATGCAAAATTATTATCTACTGCTTTAGCTCATAATAGCGAAGATTCTGCTCGTCTGCGGGAAGTTTTACAGGCTGTTGGAGAAGATGAAATAAAAAAAATGGAAAGGCATCTCCCGATTTTAGATGTGGTTGCTATGATTTCTCCTTTGCTTGGTTTATTAGGAACTGTAATGGGCATTATTAGCAGTTTTAATATTTTAGGTACCGCTGCGGGGGCAGCTAATCCAGCACAAATTAGTTCTGGAATTGCTGCTGCTTTGATAAGTACAGCTCTGGGATTAATTATTGCGATTCCAACTGCTATTTTTTACTCCTATTTTGCTCATAAAGTTGAAAAGCGAGCTCATCATATGAATCTGAGCATGGTAGAAATTGTTGATGTTGTAAGCTCAAATAGAGGTGAACAAGATGTTCAAAACTTCTCTTAAGAAAAAAACATCGATTAATATAATTCCAATGATTGATGTGATTTTTTTCTTATTGGTATTTTTTATGCTCTTTACAACTTTTAAAACTACTCCTCAGGGAATTGATATGCAGCTTCCCAAAGCTGTTACAGCAACTGAACAACAGCACGTTAATTTTGTTGTCGAGATAGATGAACAGGGTAATTATTATTATAATGAGCAGCAGCTTAATTTAAGTCAGATTATTTCTGAAGCTGAGATAGAACAGCAGGAAAATACTAATTTAACTATCATAATTAGCGCAGATAAAGATACTAGATATGAAAATGTAGTATCATTAATGGATGGCATGAGAAACTCCGGTATTACCAGGCTGGCTCTGGCTGCTGATAAAGAAGGTAGTTGATAGGATGGTGAATTTATGCCAAATAATAATGATAAGAATAATTTATTTCTCTATATAGTTTTATCGATTATTTTTCATTTTGTACTGCTTTACTTTCTGCCTTTCGGTTTTTTAAATGGTAATGTTAAAAGTGAAAGTAATTTAAATGATTATGGATATGTACAGATGGTTGAATATCAGCCAGCTCCTCTGCAAAATAAAGTAGTCGAAGAAGAAGCTGAATTAACAGAAGATCCAGTTAAAGAAGAAATAGTTGAGTCTGATGATAAAATTGATCAAAATGATCAAGAAAAATCAGAACAAGAAGTTGAACAGCCTGAAAAAGAAACTGAGCTAGATGAAATAGTAGAGGAAACTGAAAATAAACCAGTACAAGAACAAATTGAGTCTGCTCAGGTAGACAATGATAAGACTATTGAAGCCGAAAAAACAGATCAAGCAATTGATAATCAATCAGAATTAACTGAGGCTGATCAACATTCAGCAGATAATTCAACGCCAGAACCAGCTGAAACTGCAGAACAAGAAGAATTAAATGAAAAACCAGCTATTGATACTCAAACAGCTGAAAATCCTGAACCAGAACAGGAAGTTATCAGTAGTGAAAATAGCGAAAGTGAGGTTGAAGTGGTTCAAGAAGATCAGGCAGCTCAGACAAGTGAGCAGTCAAATCAAGCTCAAGATCAGGCTGTAGAGGAATCAGCAAATAATGAGCAGCAAAAATCAGCAGATAGTCAAGTTGAACCTGTACCGGAAAATGAACAGCTAGCTGTTGAAGATAAAACTGAAACTAAATCAAAACCTAAACCACCTCCACCACCTACTTCTGGTGATTTGATTAGTACAATCGCAACTCCAACTTTCCCAAAAGATTTAGTTGGAACAAGAGCTGAAGGAACAGTTGAACTTTCGGTTCAGATATCTGTTCAGGGAGAAGTAGCTGGAATTGAAGTCTTAAAATCTTCTGGTTTTGATTCAATGGACAGAGTTGCTCAGATAACTCTAGAAAGAGGCTGGGAATTTAAAAAATACCAAAAGCCATATCGAATAGCAGTTCAGGTTCATTATTTTGTTGATGATTCTGATAATACTCAGGTTGAGGTAGAAGTTGGTCAGGTAGAATTTATTAATGGAGGTGAGTAGGCAGCCTATGTATTTTAGTAAAAGAATTATATTTTGTTTATTCGGTCTTTTTATGTTTTTGGCATTGGTTTCAGTGCAGGCCACAGCAGCAGATGATTTCTTTCAGAATGTTGATGAATATAACAATTTGCGCTATGGTAATCAATATATAATGATAGTTATTAATCAAAATGATAACGCTCAAGGAAGATTTGCAGTTGAAACTACCGGTGGGGCCCCTGCTAGAGAGAATGATGATGATAAGCCTTTGATTTATGGTAGGCCTAATCCCTGGACATCTTATACTTCACTCTGGATTAATAATGAAAAGTATGTCTTTGGTGGTAAGACTGAACGTCGAGCAGGTAAAGGGGCCAAATATGGGGAAGTAATAAAGCCCCCAACAGTTGAAGATGGTAATGTAATAACAACTACTAAATTTGGTGATGTAGTAGTTGAACAGATTTTGACAATTGTAAAAAGTTCAACAACTGGGCTGGCTGATAGTGCTCAGATTAAATATAGAATTACTAATAATGGTTCAGAATCAGAAAAAGTTGGGCTTAGAATTATGCTTGATACTATGCTGGGAGAAAATGATGGAGCACCATTTAGACTAGGTGAAGATACAATTGATTCTGATAAACTCTATTATGACAAACAGCTTGATGATTTCTGGCAGGCTTTTGACAGTATTTCTGATCCGCAAGTGACTTCTCAGGGTTCATTTATTGGACCTGATGTTACTATTCCTGACCGAGTTTATTTTTCTGATTGGGGTAGTCTAGCCGATGGAGTTTGGGATTTTGATTTTAATCCAGGTCAAGATTTTATTCGTAAGGGAGAGTATGAAACAGACAGTGCAGTTGCGATGTACTGGGTACCTGAAATAATTGATGCTGGTGCAACTAAAACTTATGTAACTAAATACGGCCTTGGTGGGATTACTATTGTACCAGGGATTTTATCTCTGGGAGTAACATCAGCTGCTGAAGTTACACTTGATCAAAATAATAATAGTTTTCCAGTGGTTGCTTATTTAGAAAACACTTCTGAGATTAGAGCCAATGATGTTAGTATTAAGCTTGATCTACCAGCTGGATTTACAGCAGATCAGTCAGTTAAAAATATTGGCAATATGGAGTCAGGCGGTATTTCTCAATTAACCTGGAATGTTCGACCACTTGACCTAGATAATCTGCCGGCAGAAATAACTTATCGAGTTACAGCAGATGCAACAAATACTGACTCTAATCAAGTAGAAAGAAAGGTTAAGTTTTTAGGGCCACCTGTTCTAGATGCTGATATTAGTTTAATGGAAAAAGTCGAATCAGTTGCTGGTAAATTAGAACCGAATCCTTTTAGAGTACAGGCAGAGATTAGTAATCTTGGTGAAAGTGCTCTTTATGGTGTGGAGTCCGAATTGATTTTTCCACCAGGATTGGTTCCAGCAGAAAGTGAAAAACCACTTAAAAATCTCGGCAATTTACAATCGGGTGAATCCTTAAAAGTAAATTGGTCAATTAAAGCTTTACGAGTTGAAGGAACATTACCTTTTGCTTTGAAAGTTAGTGGATTGAATGGATTTGAGAAAACAATAGTTAAAGAAATTGAATTACCTCAATTAAATCCTTTAATTTATCTTAAAGAAACTACAGGGAAAGTAGATGCTGATTATTATTCAATTGATATAGTTGCTGCTAATATTGGTCAAGCTGATAATATTAGTTTTGACCTTAATTATAATGCGGATAAACTATTATTAACTCATGTTTCGCGAGGAGATTTCTTTGTTAGAAACGGTAAATTTCTGCCCTTTAATAGACCGCAGCGGGCAGCAAGAGGAAACTTGCATTTTAATCAGGATTTCCCATTTGCTACTTCGAATGGAATAATTGCCACAGTTCATTTTAAATTAAAGGATCCAGAACATGGTAAATTAAGTATTAGTGATTTAAAAGCAGTTAATGAGTTAGGAAATGAGATTAAAATTAAAATTAAAAATATTTCTGAGGAGGAATAATTAATGTCGATTGCAAAAAAAGTTTTAATGATTACTTTATTATTATCAATGGTGTTTACATTTTCTGTATCAGCTCAAGAGTTTAGTGATGTTCCAAGGGATCACTGGGCCTATGATAGTGTGCATAAATTAGCTGAAAGAGGATATTTAAGCCTTTATGCAGGTGAAGATTTTAATGGTGATCAAGCTGTTACTAGATATGAAATGGCAGAAGTTATTGCTAATCTGCTTGACAATATGACAACTAATAATCAGGATTTGTCTGAAGACGATGTTGATACAATCCGTGAATTATCATTAGAATTTAGAGATGAGTTAGTTGATGTTGTTCAACGTCAGAAAAAATTTGAAGATCGTCTTAAAGAAGTTGAAGATCAGAACCAGATTCAGGATGAAGATATTTCTGATGTTAATGTAAGAGTTGCTGAATTACAGGAAGAAGTGCAATCTCTTTCCGACCATATTGATAATTTAGCCCAACTTAACAGTGATGTAACTAATATTAATCAGCGGTTAAGTTCTCTGGAATCTCAGCTAGAACAACTTAAGACAGAAGGATTATCAGGTCAAAAAATGCAAGAATTAGAAGATAACCAGAGTATTAATATGACTAAAATTCAGGAATTAGAAAATAGAATTAAAGAGTTAGAAGCTGAAAAATCAGCTAAAAATGATCAAATTGAAAGTGAAAAAAATTCTATTAAACCAGGTTATGTAATTGGAGCTCTAGCTATTCTTGCTTTAATCCTGTAATAATTTTAAGGGGAGTTTTTAATGCAGAAATCACTAATAAATAAAACTATAATTAGCCTGGCTTTTATTCTAGCTATTAATAGTATTTTACTGCCCGTTATTCTACCTGGTCAGCAGGTAAAAGCTGCTAGTTCGATCAGTAAAGATGATCTATATACCGGACTTGGTTTAATGTTTCTTTTAATTGTTTTAGCAGGGGATAAAGACAAAACAAAAGCCAGAGTTAACCGGGAAGACTTTTATGATCAAAACAATTTTTCAGCGGCAGAAATTGAAGTTTTAGCTAAAATAATTAATGCTGAAGCCAGAGGTGAAAGTTATCAAGGTAAGGTAGCAGTTGGAGCAGTAATCATGAATAGAGTTTATGATCCTGCTTTTCCTAATACCATCAGGGGAGTTGTTTATCAAAAGGGTCAATTTAAACCAGTTGAAAATGGGTCAATTAATTTAAGTGCAAATAGTGATTCTTTTAAAGCAGCTTATGATGCTATAAATGGAATTGATCCAACTCATGGCTGTTTATATTTCTATAATCCTACTATCTCTGAAAATCCCCAATTTTTTGCTAAACGAACCAGAGTAATTAGAATTGGCAACCATGTTTTTTTGAAATAGTAAATTAAATAATAATTAGAAAAAAGGGGCCGTCTCAAGCTGAGATGCCCCTTTTTTTATTTAAATTAATCAGTTTTAACAGAGATTATTTTATTAACTGAAGTTATTTTTTCGAAATCAAAATCTTTAGTTATTTGATACATATTACCACCTGGAGTAGTTTCAGGGATTTTGCTAATTGAAATTGGATAAATTTCTCCATTTTTAGCAGTTAATAATATTTCAGCTCCAGCTGAGCAGCTAACAGCCCCAGCAAGCCGATAATTTTGATTAGAAAAAATTCTAATTCCTTTACCATTTCTCTGTTGAGAGTTAAATGCAGCCAGATTAATTTTATTTGCCCGCCCATCTTCTGTAACTGAAACTAGATATGAATTGGCTTCATATTTATCAAAATAAACTAGCTGATCTGAATCAGTGAGATTGATAGCTCTACTTCCTTGAGTATTTCTACCTGTACTTGAAAAGCTGCTGCCTCCAAAACGGATTAAATAGCCATTTTTGCTAACAACTATTACTTCTTGTTCTTGATCAGTTTTGATTACTTTAATTAATTTATCTTGATCTGCTAATTTAATAGCTCTAATATGGCTGTAATTACTGCGATATTCTTCAGCTGCAGTTCTTTTTATTTGGCCAGATTTAGTTACAAAAGTATAATAAAAATCTGTTTGCTTATTTTTACTTAAAATATTAAGTGAAACTACATTTTCTTTTAAAGGTATTTGCAGATATTTATTTAAGTTATCACCAGTTGCTAGACCATGATGCTCTTCTAGATCATGAACTTGTAGATTATATACTTCACCTTGATCTGTAAAGAAGAGCAGCTGATCTAAAGATGATCCCTGAACTGCATCTATTAAATAATCATTTTTAGCTGCTTTTAGATTATTAAAATCTTCACTTCGCTTAATTATACTTCGATAGGAAAGAGAAATAGCAGCTGATTTTTCTTTAATTAAATCATCTTTACTAATCTCTGCTTTAGTATCATCAGCAATAATTTCTGTTCTTCTTGGATCAGCAAATTTTGCTTTGATTTCTTTTAATTCATTCCTCAAAACAGAATTCAATTCAGCAGTTTCAGCTAATATTTTTTTATAATTAGATATTTTTTTAGCTAAATCTACTTTATCTGCTTCTAATTTATCCATTTCCATACCCACCAGACGCTGCAGCTGCATTTCTAGAATTGACTGAGCCTGTTTTTCACTGATTTCTAACTGTTCAACTAGCTTAGCTTTAGCTTCAGCTTTTTCTTTTGAACTGCGAATAATCTGAATTACCAGATCAAGTTTATCAATAGCAACTTTTAACCCTTCAAGAATTTCAAATCTGTTTTCAGCCTTATTTAAGTCATAACGAGTGTGTTTGCGAATGATTTCTTTTCTAAAATTGAGAAAATGCTGCAGAATTTCTAGTAATCCCATAACTACAGGCTTTTTATCATTAAGTGCCAATAAATTGATTCTAAAACTACTCTGCATTGAAGTATATTTATACAATCTATTTAAAGTTAATTCGGGATCACCATTGCTTTTTAATTCAATTACAATTCTAATTCCCTGTTTATCAGATTCATCTCGCAAATCTGCTACAGAATTTATCTTACCTTTATTAACTAGATCTGCTATTTCTTCAATTAATTTTGATTTATTAAGCTGATAAGGAATTTCTGTGATAATAATATTTTGATGCCGACCGGATTTCTCTAATTTTGATTTTGCTCTTAAAATTATTTTACCCTTACCAGTTTGATAAGCAGATTTAATGCCATCATTGCCAACAATAGTTGCTCCAGTTGGAAAATCAGGGCCAGGTAGATAATTTTTAATAATTGTTTCCAGTCTGGCATTAGGATAATCCAGAAGATGAAGCAAAGCATCGACTACCTCGCCAAGATTGTGAGGGGGAATAGAAGTACTCATTCCGACAGCAATTCCATTGGAACCATTAACTAGTAAATTAGGAATTTTAGCCGGTAAAACTTCCGGTTCCTGGAGACTTCCATCAAAATTATCTACAAATTCTACTGTTTCCTGATCAATATTACTTAAAAGAGATTCAGCTATTTCTGTAAGTTTAGTTTCTGTATACCGCATAGCAGCAGCACTGTCACCATCTATTGAACCAAAATTACCATGACCATCAATAAGCTGATAGCGCTGATTAAAATCCTGGGCCATCCTGACTAAAGCATCGTAAACAGCAGAATCACCATGAGGATGAAATTTACCTAATACTTCACCAACTAGTCGAGCAGATTTTTTATGAGGTTTTTCGTGAGTTAAGCCAAGTTCTTTAGCGGCATATAGAATCCTCCTGTGAACAGGTTTTAAACCATCTCTTACATCTGGTAGAGCTCTACCTATAATTACACTAAGTGAATAACTTAAATAAGCATCTTTCATTTTATCTTCAATTGCAATTGGATAAATTTCTTCTTCCATTATCTTACTCCTCTCAAAAAACATATTATTGCTTATTTATAATATCATTCTCAGAATAGATTATGCAAATTTAAAGCTTAAAAATACTGGCATTATAGCTATTGCTCTGTTATAATTATGAAATGAAGGATGTGAGATTTATGGATAACCTTTTTAATAAGACTGATTATAATGCAAATAAAATTCAGGTTTTAAAGGGTCTGGAAGCAGTCCGCAAAAGACCAGGTATGTATATTGGAAGTACTGGAATTAGAGGTTTACATCATCTAGTCTGGGAAGTGGTAGATAACAGTATAGATGAGTTCCTGGCTGGCAATGGCAGTCAGATAAATGTGACAATTCACGAAAATAATGAAATAACTGTAGAAGATTTTGGAAGAGGAATTCCGGCTGACATTCATGCTGAAACAGGTTTACCGGCAGTTCAAGTTGTTTTAACAACTCTTCATGCTGGTGGTAAATTCGACAATAATAGTTATAAAGTTTCTGGTGGTCTGCATGGAGTTGGTGTTTCTGTTGTTAATGCTCTTTCTGAAAAATTAACGATTACAACACACTGGCAGGGAAATAAATATCAGCAGCATTTTAGTCGGGGAGTTGCTGTTGATAAATTAAAAAAAATTGGTAAAACTGATCGAACAGGTACAGTTATTCGTTTCAAACCAGATGCAGATATTTTTACTGTAGTAGAATTTAAATACGAAAATTTGGCACACCGCCTACAGGAATCTGCTTATTTAAATAAAGAGCTCACACTGACTTTGGCAGATGAACGAGGTTCAGAAATAAAATCAGATGAATTTCAGTATGATGGGGGAATTAAAGCTTTTGTTGAATATTTAAATAAAGATCGGACTACAATTAATAATGAAATTGTTTACTTTGAATCACAACCAGATGATTATGAAATAGAGATTGCTCTGCAGTATAATGATGGCTATAATGAAAGAATTTATTCATATGCAAATAATATCAACACTATAGATGGAGGTTATCATTTAACTGGCTTTAAAACAGCTTTGACTAGAACAATTAATAGTTTTGCGAAAAATAATAATCAGCTGCCTGCTAAAATTTCATCTTTAAGTGGTAAAGATGTTAGAGAGGGATTAACAGCAGTTATTAATGTAAAATTACCTGATCCACAATTTGAGGGTCAAACTAAAACTAAATTGGGTAATAGTGAAATTAGAAGTATCGTTGAAACAGAAGTTTATCAGTATTTGAGCCTTTACTTCGATACCAATCCTGAAGTTGCCAAAGGTATTATTGATAAAGCAGTTCAGGCAGTACGAGCTAGAAAAGCTTCTAAAAAAGCAAGAGAACTGACCAAACGTAAAAGTGCGCTAAGTTCTAACTCTTTGCCAGGCAAATTAGCTGACTGCAGCAGTAAAAAGGCTGAAAATAGCGAATTGTTTATTGTAGAGGGTGATTCAGCTGGTGGTTCGGCTAAGCAGGGCAGAGAGCGCAAATTTCAGGCTATACTGCCTCTCAAAGGGAAAATATTAAATGTAGAACGGGCTCGTCTTGATAAAATTTTAAATAACAATGAAGTTGCTTCGATTATAACTGCTCTGGGAGCAGGTATTGGTGAAGATTTTGATCTTAAACGACTGCGCTACCATAAAATTATTATTATGACAGATGCTGATGTAGATGGAGCCCATATTGCTACTTTAATTTTGACTCTTTTTTATCGTTATATGCCTGAACTAATTGAGCATGGACATATCTATCTTGCTCAGCCACCACTTTATAAAGTCAGCTGGCGTAAACAGAGTCAGTATTTATACAGTGATCAGGAATTATTTGATTATAGAAGGCAGAATGAAAATAGCAATTTTTCTCTGCAGAGATATAAAGGGCTAGGAGAAATGAATCCTGAACAACTCTGGCAGACAACAATGGATCCAGCTAACCGGGTACTACAGAAAGTAGAAATTGATGATGATTTCGAAGCTGATGATATTTTCACTCGTTTAATGGGCTCTAATGCATCTTTACGGAAAGAGTTCATTTTTAATAATGCTGAACTTGCTAAAACTATTGATGTTTAAGCTTTTTAATTAATATTTGGAATTCAAATTAAACGAAAGCTTTACTTTTAACAGCCAGGTGGTGGAGAAAGATTGCTGGGTAAATTAAATTATAATAATCGTTATTTTAAATTAATAATTGCTTTAATTTTAGGGCTGCTGGTAGGTATGATTGCACTGCTTTATAATAATTTTTTGAATTTTATTACCTCTCTATTGCTTAAAATAGATTTAAACTCTTCTGCTGGACTGCGTACAGGTTTTATTTTTCTACCTGCTTTAGGAGGTTTATTAGTTGGAATAGTAATTAAATATGGTAGTTTATCTGCTAAAGGCCATGGTATACCTGCTATTTTAGCTTCCATAGAGAGTAAAGAACGTCATTTAAGTTATCGTGATCTTTTAACGGAAGGATTTGCTTCTGCAATCACTATTGCTACAGGTGGTTCAGCAGGTAGAATTGGACCTATTATTGAAATAGGTTCTGGTCTGGGGGATTTAATTGGTTATCAGCTTGACCTGAAACTATTTGATTATCAGACTATGCTTGGTTGTGGTGCTGCAGCAGGTATTGCTGGGCTTTTTCATGCACCACTGGCCGGAATTATGTTTGTAACTGAAGTTTTATTTAAGCAGTTAGAGAAGGATCGTTTAATTATGGTTACAATTAGTGCAGTGGCAGCTGATATGATAATTAGGCTAAGTGGCAGAGATCTTTTTTTGGCCAATTTAAATTTAAATCAGCCGGGAAATGCTGTTAATTTTTTGCTGGCTATTATCATTGGAATAGTTGCAGCTGGACTAGGAATTATCTTTATTTATAGCTTGAAATTTATGGAAAAAAAGATCAATGACTATCAAAAAATAAATTCTATTTTAAAACCTGCTCTGGGAGGATTAATTGTTGGGCTTATTGCTTTTAAGCTTCCACAGGTGCTTGGTTCTGGCAACCGTATTATTCTTGATTTATTTAATTCTAAGAGCTATAATCTTTATTTTCTATTTGTTATCTTATTTTTTAAGCTTGTAGCGACAGTATTTACGCTTGCTTCAGGTGGATCAGGCGGTATTTTTTCGCCTGCTTTATTAATGGGTAGTCTGACCGGGCTCTTAGTTAATCAAATTTTTATTATAATTTTTCCTACAGCAGCTAATTCAGCTATTTTAGCAGCTTTAATTGGAATGGCTGCTGTTTTAAGTGCTGTTATTAGAGCACCCTTAACTGCTAGTTTTGTTATTTTAGAATTTACTCATAATTATAGTTTAATTATTCCTCTTTTAATAGCGTCCTTGATAGCTGAACAAGTTGCTAATTCGAGTGGAATTAAATCAGTTTATTCTCCAACTTATTTCAAGCGTATCTAGTTGGATAAAACTTGACATGATTGATAAATTTGTTCTATAATTAAAGAAACATATTATTATTTTAATAAGGATGGTGAAATTTAGTATGCAAAAATATCAGTGCACAGTTTGTATGTACATTTATGATCCTGAAGAAGGAGATCCTGTAGGTGGAATCGAACCTGGAACTTCTTTTGAAGACTTACCAGATGACTGGACATGTCCAGAATGTGGTGTAGGCAAAGATATGTTTGAACCTTATGATGGCTAAGAATTACTTAAGATTTAATTAGTTACTTAAGATTTATATACTTTTAAGAGCTGGGGTAGTTACCCCAGTTTTTATTTTACTTTTAAGATTAGTTATAGTATAATTAGCTCGAATATATGTCCGATTTTAACTAAATGTTTATTCTAGGAGCTGAGTCAGTATGAAATTTAAAATGAAAAATCTTACCCCGGCTCAATACTTAGTAAGCGGCTATTTTGTAATTATTATGATTGGCTCAATCCTTTTAATGCTGCCAATAGCTACTAATGATGGTCAGGGATTGGGAATTATTGATGCTGTTTTCACAGCAACTTCTGCCACTTGTGTGACAGGTCTAATTGTAGTAAATACAAAAGAAGCTTTTACAATTTTTGGTTCAACAGTAATTATGCTTTTAATTCAAATTGGCGGACTGGGAATAATGTCAATGTCAACTTTATTTGCCTTTGTAATTGGGAAAAAAATAAGCCTTAAAGAACGGTTAATTATTCAAGAAGATTTAAACCAGTATCAAATTTCAGGAATGGTTAGACTAGTTCAATACCTACTTGGCTTTACTTTTACTATAGAAGGAACAGCGGCAGCAATTTTATTTCTGCGTTTGAGCCAGGATTATAGTTTCTGGAAAGCAGTTTATCTGTCTATTTTTCATTCAGTTTCAGCTTTTAATAACGCTGGTTTCGATCTCTTTGGTAATAGTTTAGAAAATTTTGCTGGAGATATAACTATTAACTTTGTGATTATGGCTTTAATTATTCTGGGTGGAATTGGCTTTGGAGTTATGTTGGAAGTTTATAATCGAGTCAAATTTAAAAAGACAACTCTGCAGACAAAAATTGTAGTAATTATTACTTTAATCATGCTCTTAGTTGGTTTTATTTTGATGTTTGGCTTAGAATATAACAATACTATGCGAGGTTTACCACTGCTTGATAAAATTCTTTCAGCTATGTTTTTATCAGTAACTCCCCGGACAGCTGGCTTTAATACATTACCTACTGGACAGCTGCGGCAGTCATCATTATTTTTAATTATTGTTTTAATGTTTATTGGAGCTTCTCCAGGATCAACTGGTGGGGGGATTAAGACAACTACTTTTGGTGTAATGATGGTTACATTAAAGAATATGGTTACAGGTAAAGAAGATATGGAAGTCTATAATAGACGTTTTGAAAAACAAATTATCTATAAAGCTTTTACAATTACTATGCTTTCAGCGGGATTAGTAGTACTTGTCACAACTTTACTGCTAATTATTGAAGATTTTAGTTTCTTAGATGTTTTATTTGAAACTGTATCTGCCTTTGGAACAGTAGGTCTTTCTACAGGTATTACTGGCCATTTATCTGATCTTAGTAGAGTTTTAATTACTATTACTATGTTTGCTGGTCGAGTTGGCCCCTTAACTTTAGCAGTAGCAATTGGAGAAAAGCAGCGCAAAGGAACCTATCATTATCCAACGGAAAAGGTTATGGTTGGTTAGGAGGTAAGTGATGAAACAGTTTGTAGTTATTGGTCTGGGTCGTTTTGGATCAAGTGTAGCTACTACCCTGGCAGAAGCTGATTTTGATGTACTAGCGATTGATCAAAATCAGGAAAGAGTCCAGGGAATTGCTAATAAAGTTACTCATGCTGTAGAAGCAGATGCAACTGACGAAGAAGCTCTAAAAACACTTGGTGTAAGAAATTTTGATGTAGCAGTAGTTAGCATTGGTGACAATGTATCGGCAAATATCCTCTGTACCTTAATTTTAAAAGAACTAAAAGTTCCTTATGTAATAGTTAAGGCACCAGATGCTTTACATGGTAAAGTTTTAACTAAAGTAGGGGCTGATCGAGTTGTTTATCCAGAGCGAGATATGGGAGTCCGGATAGCGCATAATTTGATTTCTTCTAATGTCCTTGATTATATTGAATTTGCACCTGAATATGGAGTTATTGAAATAATTGCTACTGATAAAATGATCGGTAAAACTTTACAAGACTTAGAATTCAGATCCAAATTTAATGTTAATGTTATGGCAATTAAAAGAGGAGAAAATTTAAACGTTTCTCCTGGAGCTGGAGATAAAATTTTAGAAGGAGATCGACTTGTTGTAATTGGGAAAAATGAAAGTTTAGATCAACTAAAAAACTTTGATCATTAGATTTAAATTGGCTTAATTTTAATAGGAGTGAACTAATTGCTAAAAAATAAATATTATAAAATAATAACTTATGGCTGCCAGATGAATGAGCATGATTCAGAAAAACTAGCTGGTATGCTGGAAGAAATGGGTTATTTACCTACCGAAGAATTGGCAGAGTCAGATATAATAATTCTGAACACCTGTGTAATTCGGGAAAATGCTGAACTTAAAGTTTATGGTAAGTTAGGTGAATTAAAACAATATAAAAGGGAAAACCCCGATTTAATAATTGGAATTGGGGGCTGCATGATGCAGCAGGATGAACCAGTAGCTGAAATATATAAAAAATATCAGCATGTTGATTTAATTTTTGGAACACATAATATTCATCATCTGCCAGCTTTAATTGAAAAAATAGCAGCTGGTAAAGGGAGAGTTGTAGAAGTTTGGGATGAAGAAGAAGGACTAATTCCTGATCTACCATCCCAACGCAAATCAGAAAATGAAGCCTGGGTTTCTATTATTCAGGGCTGTAACAATTTCTGTACTTATTGTATAGTACCTTATGTAAGGGGCAGAGAAAGAAGCCGACCACTAAATGCTATTGTAAATGAATGTCAGCAATTAGCGGCTGATGGAGTTAAAGAGATAACATTACTGGGACAGAATGTTAATTCTTATGGAAAAGATTTAGCTGATGAGACCGATTTCCCAGAATTGCTTAGCCAGTTAAATGAAATAGATGGCTTGCTTAGAATTAGATTTATGACTTCTCATCCACGTGATTTTTCAGACAAGTTACTATTTAAAATAAAAGAACTAGACAAAGTAGCTAAACATATACACTTACCTGTCCAGTCAGGAAGTAATAAGGTGCTTAAAGAAATGAACCGTGGTTATAAACGGGAGTACTATTTTGAAAGAGTTAAAAAAATTCAGCAGGAAGTACCAGAGGTATCTATTTCAACTGATTTTATTGTTGGTTTTCCGGGCGAAAGTGAAAAAGACTTTGAACAGACAATCGCAATGGTTGAAGAATTAAAATTTGATATGGCTTATACTTTTATCTATTCTCCCAGAAGTGGGACACCTGCTGCTAAAAGAACTGATCAAGTTCCAGAAGAGGTTAAGAAAGAACGTCTGCAGCGCTTAATGAAATTGCAAAATCAAATCAGTTATCAAAAAAATCAAGCGTTGATTGGTACTACTCAGGAAATTTTAGTTACTGGTCCTAGTGACAATGATCCAGAAGTATTTGCTGGTAGAACAAGTACTAATAAGCTATGTTTTATTGAACGGGATGATAATTTAATTGGTAAACTTGTTAAAGTTAAAATTAAAACAGCAAAAAGTTGGACTTTAGAAGGCAACGTAGTTAATGCTTAAGCTGTTAATACTAAATAAATGGTAGACTTAAATTGCTGTTTGTTAATTTATGAGCCTGAAAGATAAGTTTAAAGTCTTTCAGGCTTTTGAATATTTTAATTTAATCGATAGACTTGACTGTAATGGAGGGATAAGTTTGGCTGATTTAACACCAATGATGCAACAATATCATGACTTGAAAAACAAATATCAGGATGCAATGTTATTTTTTAGACTGGGAGATTTTTACGAAATGTTTGGCAGTGATGCAAAAAGAGCTGCAAAATTATTAGATATTGCTTTAACTTCTCGAAATAAGGGTGGAGGAGAAAAAATTCCAATGGCAGGAGTACCACATCACTCAGCTGCTTCTTATATTGAAAAATTGATTAAGCAGGGAATAAAAGTTGCTATTTGTGAACAACTTGAAGATCCAGCAGAAGCCAGTGGAATAGTTGAAAGAGATGTAATCAGAGTAATTACACCTGGAACTGTAATTGAAAATGAAATCTTGGCTGAGAATGAGAATAATTATCTAGCAGCAGCTTTTAATTATGGAGATAAATTTGGCTTTTCTTATACTGATATCTCAACAGGAGAATTTTATTTAACTGAATTTTCTCAGTCACAAGCAGCTAAGTTAAGTGATGAGATTAATCGAATTTCTCCTCGTGAACTACTTTTGGAGGAAAAAATTGCCCAGCAGAAAGAATTAAAACAGCTGCAGGAACATTATAATTTTACTTTAAATATAGTTGAAAGCAAAAAATATCAAGAGCTGAAAGAACTGCTTTTAGAACATTTTAATGTTAATTCCCTAGAAGGTTTTGGCTGTGCAGAAATGAAAGCGGCTGTTTATGCAGCTGGTCAAATTTTGCTTTATTTATCTGAAACTCAAAAAAGAACAATTAATCAGATTACTGCTTTAAAATCTTATTTCTTAGAGGATTATATGGTACTTGATTCTGCCAGTCGGAGAAATCTTGAATTAACTGCTACAATTAGAGATAATAGCCGTAATGGATCTCTCCTGGCTGTTCTTGATCAGACAGTTACTTCAATGGGAGGGCGTAAAATTAAAAAATGGATTAATCAGCCTTTAATTAATCAAACTGAAATTGCAGCCCGCCATGATGCAGTAGCAGAAATTAAAAATAATTATATAGTAATGGAAAAATTACGAACAAACTTAGCAGATATTTATGATTTAGAAAGAATAATGAGCAAAATAACTTATCAATCTGCTAATGCTAGAGACTTAGTTGCTTTAAAAAATTCACTGGCTAAATTACCAATTGTCGAAGATTTAATTACTAGCTTTTCAACTGAATTGTTAGCTAAATTGAGCGCTAAATTTGACTCTTTAACTGATATTCAACAGTTATTAGAAATTTCTATTAAGGAAGAACCTCCAACTACTATTACTGAAGGCGGAATAATTAAAGATAATTATGCTGCAGAACTTGATCAACTGCGTGATTTGGTTGGCAGTGGTAAAGATTGGATTGCAGCTCTGCAAAAAGAGGAAAGAGAAAAGACTGGTATTAATACGCTAAAAGTTGGTTTTAATAAAGTGTTTGGTTATTATTTAGAAGTAACAAATTCTCATTTAGAGAAAGTACCTGAACATTATGAGCGCAAACAAACTTTAAGTAATAGTGAACGCTATATTATTCCGGAATTAAAAGCCAAAGAAGCTGAAGTCTTAGGTGCAGAAGAAAAGATTAATGATCTAGAATATAAATTATTTTTAGAAATTAGAGAAGAAATAGCAGCTGAGGTAGAAAGAATTAATCGGACAGCTGATTTAATTGCTATACTAGATGTTTTGCTAGCTTTTGCTTATCTGGCAGGAGAAAATAATTATCAACGACCAGATATTAATTCGGGTTCAGAAATAATTATTGAAAATGGTCGTCACCCTGTGGTGGAAAAGATGTTTTCTGAACAGTTTGTTCCAAATGACTGCTATTTAAATCAGAGTGATCAGCGTTTTATTTTGATAACTGGCCCTAATATGTCGGGTAAATCTACTTATATGAGACAGGTTGCTCTAATAGTATTGATGGCCCAGATAGGCTGTTTTGTGCCAGCAGATAAAGCAGTTATAGGTTTAACTGATCGGATTTTTACCCGGGTAGGTGCTAGTGATGATCTAACTACTGGTCAGAGTACTTTTATGGTAGAAATGAACGAAGTTGCTAATATAGTTAATAATAGTACTGCTCAAAGTCTGGTTATTTTAGATGAGGTGGGGCGAGGAACTAGTACTTATGATGGTGTTTCAATTGCCTGGGCTGTAAGTGAATACTTAAATAATCCAGAACGTATTGGAGCTCGTACATTATTTGCAACACACTATCATGAGCTAACTAGATTAGAAGATGAGTATACTGGAATTAAAAACTATAATGTATTGGTTAAAGAAGATAGTGATGGGGTACATTTTTTGCACCGTATTGGTAAAGGGAGAGCTAATGACAGTTATGGCATTGAAGTTGCTAGACTAGCAGGCCTGCCGGAAGAAATAATTATTAGTGCTCAGAAAGTTTTAGCTCGTTTGGAAAATAATAATAAACTGCCAGTTCGTAATCTTGAAAAACATGTTCAGGCAGAAAAACATCAGCAATTACCTTTGTTTAAAACAGAAGAAAGTCCAATTTTAAAAGAGCTTGCTAAAAAAGATATTTTGGCAATGACACCAATGGATGCAATGAATTTTCTGTATAAAATGAAAAAAGATTTAAAGGAAAACAGTGAGGAGGGTAGCTAAAATGGGTATAATTAAACAACTTCCCCAGAATGTTGCTAACCAAATTTCAGCTGGTGAAGTGATTGAGCGGCCAGCCTCTATCGTAAAAGAGCTGCTTGAAAATTCAATTGATGCTGGGGCAACTAAAGTTGAAATTAAAATAGAAAATGGTGGGCGTGACTTAATTAGAATTAAAGATAATGGGCAGGGAATTATGGCTGATGATATGGAATCTGCTTTTAATCGCTATGCTACAAGTAAGATTGAAGATATTGATGATCTTTACTCACTTTATAGTCTGGGATTTCGGGGTGAAGCTTTAGCCAGTATTGCTTCAGTATCTGAAGTAGAGATGATTAGTCGTCACCAGAGTGCAGAGGCAGCAACTAAGATTAAGCTTAAGGGTGGAGAAATTTTAGCAAAAAACCCAACTGGGGCTACTGTAGGAACTGATGTCAGGGTAAAAGATCTTTTTTATAATACACCAGCTCGGTATAAATACCTTAAGACAACGACTACAGAGTTTACTCATATTTCTAGAATTGTTAGTGCCGAAGCTGTAGCTAATAGTAAGCTTGCCCTGCAGCTTTTCCATGATCAGCGCCAGATAATTTCAACTCCTGGAAATGGGAGTTTAAAGGATACAATTTATGCAGTTTTTGGTAGTGAGATTGCTGCTAACTTGTTTCCTATTGAGATCGAAGATCGTTATATTAAATTGAGTGGTTATCTCTGTCGCCCGGAACTTACCCGTTCCAGCCGCAGTCATGAATTACTTTTTGCTAATGGTCGTCCTATCTATAATAATTTGGTGGCCCGGGCAGTAGAATCAGCATATAGTCACTTAATTGACCCTGGCCGCAGACCAATTGTTTTTTTATTTATTAAAGTTAATCCGATTTTAGTTGATGTTAATGTTCATCCAGCTAAACGGGAAGTTAAATTTAGTCGGGGTCAGATTATTTATGATGTAATTAAAAAAGCTGTACGTAATGTATTAAAAGCTAATGATCCAACAACTAGAATTAAACTTAACAAGCAGAGTCCAACTGATACTAATGAGATAGCTTCTAAAACAGCAAATAATGAAGTAAAAAATGAGAATAATGAAAACAGTACTTCCAGACAAAAATCACTACAGCAGAGTAAAATAGATTTAAAGCAGGGAAGCAATAGTCTTTTTAAAAATTCAGCAGCTAATGCAAAACATTTAGCAGCTAATAATGATTCTAATTTTACAGAATATAGTACTAGTGATGCTGGTCAAAAAAGAGCTATTAATAAGTCTTACTCTAGTTTTAGTAAAAAGAATAATTATAAGGGTAATCAATCTATGGCTAAAAATAATTTAAAAGAGAGCGAGCAAACTGATACTTCTTTAATTAGTGAGAATGAAAACGAAGAATATTCTTTAGCTGATACTGCTGCTCATGAAGAATATTTTAAATATCTAGCTCAAATTTTTAATAGTTACATTCTAATTGAAACTGATCTAGGTCTTAAAATAGTTGATCAGCATAATGCACATGAAAGAATTTTATTTGAAAAGTTTTTTCAAGAATATAATCAAAAAAATAAGTCTGTTCAGTCATTATTGTTACCAGTTAAATTGGAACTATCTCCATCTGAAATGGAAATTGTTAAGCAATATCAGGCAGAAATTAATCAGGTTGGAATTGAATTTAGTGATTTTGGCAGTAATACTATTTTAATTCAAGAAGTGCCTGTTTTACTGAAAAATAGATCAACTAGGAATATTCTTGAAGAAATGATAGCTGAGTTGGCCCGGGCTGGAAGAGCTTTATCTCCAGCTGAAGTTCAGGAGTCCATGCTAAAATATTTAGCTTGCAGAACTGCTATAAAAGCTGGTAAGCCATTAACTCCTCAGGAAAGCATTGAACTGGTTAAAGGGTTATATCAAACAGAAAACCCCTATCGTTGTCCACACAGCCGTCCAATTATGATTAATATTAGCCGGGATGAAATTGAAAAAGGGCTTGGTAGAAAATGAGAGATTTAGTTGTTTTAACTGGACCAACTGCAGTGGGGAAAACAGACTTATCTTTAGAGCTTGCTAATCAGATTAAGGGAGAAATAATTTCGGTTGATTCAATGCAGATTTATCAGGAAATGGATATTGGAACGGCCAAAGCTACTGCTGAGGAACAGCAGAGAGTTGAACATCACCTGCTTGATTTAATTAAGCCGACTGAAGAATATTCACTGGCACAGTTTCAAAATGATTGTGATCAAAAAATAGCAGAATTACAAAAAAGGGATCGGCTCCCCTTACTGGTAGGAGGGACTAATCTTTATATTAGAGCAGTTCTGGCAGGTTTTATGCTGCCAGAAATAAAACCCCAGCTTGCTTTGCGTGAGCGTTTAGAGAACTTAGCTGATCAGTCTGGTACTGAGGCTGTGCATGATATTTTGACTGAGTATGATCCCCAAACTGCAGCTAAATTACATCCTAATGATTTGCGAAGAGTAATTAGAGCAATTGAAATTTATAAAGCAACTGGTAAGACCAAAAGTTTTTATAAAGAACAGCAGCAGGCTAGACCGCCTCGTTATTCTGCTTATAAGTTTGGTCTTGTCCGCAGCAGAGAAATGATTTATCAGCGGATTAATCAGCGAGTTGAGTTGATGCTGGCCCGGGGCCTTCTGGATGAAGTAAGAAATCTGAAAAATAAATATGATAATCTGAGTGATACAGCTAGACAGGCTCTTGGCTATAAGGAACTTTTGTCTTATTTAGATGGGCAAATTTCTAAAACTGAAGCAGTTAGATTGATTAAAAAGAGAAGCCGTAATTTTGCTAAACGTCAGTTAACCTGGTTGAGAAGAGAATATAGGCAGGGAAAAATATTTATTTTTAATTTGGAAAAGGAAACTAGAGCTGATATTTTACAGGTTATGACAGCTATTATAAAAGGAGATAGCGATTATGAGCAAGAATACAAAAAACGAAGTGAAATTAATTTCTAGTCAAGCTGAATTTGAAAGTTTGCTTGATTCTCAAGCAACATTATTGGTGCTTTTTTCGAGAGAAGACTGCGGTTATTGTCAAATTGCCTTACAAAATATTACTCAGGTTCTGGCTAATTTTCCTGGTTTTACACTGTACGTTTTAAAATTAAATGATTTTCCCCAGCTTTTTGAAAAATATAGTATTCAATCTGTACCAGTTCTCAAGATATTTAAACAAGGTGAAGCTGTTTATACTGGTTTTGGCATACGTAAAGTTAGCGATTTATATTATCAATTTAAAGACTATCTACCTGGTTTAAACTCTTATTATAGTGATTTAGAAAAAAATAATTAAAGTAATCTTTGCAGGATTTTTTTTAAAAATATTGAATTTAATATATAGAGTAAGTTAAAAATATAAAAGGGGGCTACAGCAATGAGTAATAATGTTAATTATCAGGATCATATTTTAAAACATATTCATGAAAATAAAATTGAAGTGATTGTTTATTTTGTTAATGGGTATCAGTTAAAAGGTAAGATAACAGCGTATGATAATTTTACTATTATTTTGCGAAGTGATCAGAGAGATCAGATGATTTATAAACATGCTATTTCTACAATTGCACCAGTTGAAAAGATTAGTGGTCTCCTTGATTTAGAAGAATAATTAAAAGTAAGGATGTTGCAGTCTTGTTAAGAAAAACTAAATTAATTTTAATTATTACAATATTTTTTGTAGTTTCGTTAACTATTAATGTAGGAGCAGAGTCAAATTATAATTGGGATAATTTAATTAAAACAGTTAATTACCAATTGCAAGAAAATAAGGATGATATTTTATTAAATTATAGTTTGGCAGTTGCTTATGCTAATACTGGTGAGATAAAAAAAGCCTATGATATTATTGATAATTTTGGCAGCAGTGTTAGTCGCCATGAATTTAACGCTGCTGTTTTTTCATATCTAGCTGACTGGTATAATTATCAGCAATCAGATAATTTGTTTTATTTAAATTGTGCTGCTTTTCAAGCTGTAATTAATAAAAAATATGCTGAGGCAGTTAATATATTTGAGTATGCTCTCAAATTAGATCAAAATAATTATTGGCTGATAAATAATTTAGCTGCTGCTTTATTAGAATTAGATAGATATGATCTGGCCCTAGACTATGCTAATCAAGCTCTTGTTATGGCTGAAAATGAATACTCCCATCTAATTAAAGGAGTTGCTTATTACAAAAAAGGGGACTATATAAGAGCACTGGTTGAAGCGGCTTCAGCCCGGAAATTATTTAAGGCACTGGCAGATGAAGAATATCAAGACTTTACTCAGTAAAAAGTTATTAAACTAGTTTTAGGAGGTTCTTAATGTTATTTGATCAAGAAGGAAATTTTAAAATACAGCAGCTTTTTGCTTATCCAGAAGATAATTATCAAGCTTTAAAAGAAAAAGCATTACAATGTGAGCGCTGTCAGCTTCGGTCTGGCTGTAATGGTGTTGTAATGGGGGAAGGAAATGTAAATAATAGATTAATGTTAATCGGAGAGGGACCAGGTGCAAATGAGGATCGGTTGGGCAGACCTTTTGTCGGTAAAGCAGGTCAGCTTTTAGATAAAATACTGGAGGCTGTTAAATTAAAAAGAGAGGACTTATATATTACTAATGTTGTTAAATGCAGACCTCCTAATAATAGGGCTCCCCATCAAAATGAATTTGAGGCCTGTGTTTCAATCCTGATGGCAGAAATTAGACTTATTCAGCCCAAGGTTATTGTCACTTTAGGTTCAACAGCTACCAAATTTTTAATTGATCCTCCTGAAAGCATTACCAAAGCAAGAGGTAACTGGTATCAACGAGGAGAAATCTTTTTTCTACCAACTTTTCATCCGGCTTATTTACTGCGAAATAATAACATGAAGAAGTATAGTTGGTATGATTTTCAATTAATAAAAAAAGCCGCTGTTAGAATAAAAGAGCTTTCTAACAACGGAGAATTATAATTATTAAGTTTAGTTAATCAAATTTTCTAAACAACCCGGTAACCTTGCCTAAAATCTTAACATTTTTTGATATTATTGGTTCATAGGCTGGATTTTCGGGCTGTAAACGAATATGTTCATCTTCCTTAAAAAATCTCTTTACTGTTGCTTCATCTTCCAGTAAAGCAATTACAATTTCACTATTGTTAGCATAACTTTGTTTTTCTGCTATTACATAATCCCCATCATGAATTCCCGCATTCAGCATACTATCGCCACTTACTCTGAGCATAAATAAATCATTATTACCAACCTTTAAATAGCTTAAGGGAAGAGGGAAATAATCTTCTATATTTTCCTCTGCCAGAATAGGTGCACCTGCTGTAACCCTACCAACTACTGGAATATCTATCATTTCTTTATTACTTTTTGATTCTTGATCATTATTATAAATAACTTCTATAGCTCTTGGCTTAGAAGGATCACGTCTTAGATATTTTAGTTTTTCCAGCGTTTTAAGATGACTGTGAACAGAAGCTGGAGACTTAAGGCCTACTGCTTTGCCAATTTCTCTGACAGAAGGTGGATACCCTTTTGCTTTAATTTCATCTATAATAAATTGTAGAATATTTTGCTGCCTTTTAGAAAGTTCTTCCATCAAAATTCCTCCATTCATATTTTCCTTTATTATACCATAAACTATAAAAATAAACAAACAATCGTTCAAATAGTCCTTGACAATGAACATACGTATTGCTATAATTAATTTAAGCAAACAGTTGTTTAGTACAAGTGTTTAGATAAAGCATACGGGAGGAATATTTTATGCAAAATATTAATAATTATTCACTACACTATCAAGTGAAAGTTAAGGATAAAGGTCTATTTGTCGGTTTGAGCGGGAAAAAATTAATAAAAGTTAAGTTAATAAAAATGATATTATCTATTTTAAGTCTGGCTTTAATTATAACAATATTATTTTCTTTTATTGGTGCAGGAGAAAATACTAATAGTTTTATCAGTTATGAAGTGCAAAAAGGGGAATCTATCTGGTCAATAGCTGCTCAATATTATGGACCACAGGTTGACTTGCGAAAAGCAGTTTATAGGATAAAACAGTTTAATAAAATAAGTTCTGCTGTAATTGTTCCTGGGCAGATTTTAACTATTCCTCTTGACTAAATAAGATTATTTTTTTAAAAAATAGTGAGTATTACTCAACTTAAAAAAAGCTACTACTAATTATTATTTGCATATTCAATAAAAATAATTTAAGCTATTAAATGAAAGCTTAATTTAAAATGGTTGCCAAAGTCAGTTAAAAACTGTCAGGCAATCATTTTTTGGTGTTATAAGAATAGCAAATAAATTTATAGTAAGTTTTAAGTGATTTTTTAAAAAGATATTTAGCGATTATTTTATAAAAATAAGATTATATACAAAGGAGTAGTTAAACTATGAAAAAAGCCATTATTTATACACGGGTAAGTACTGATAAAGAAAGTCAAAGTACAAGTCTAAAAAGACAGAAGGAAGAATTACTTAGTTATGCAATGGAGAATGAATTAAAAGTTATTAAAATTATTGAAGAAAAAGAAAGTGGTTTTGATGAAAAACGACCTGGAATTATTGCTGCTCTCAATTTAATAAAAAAAAGAAAAGTAGAAATTTTATTGGTTCAGGACAGCAGTCGTCTGGGACGCGGCAATGCTAAAATGGCTTTAATTCATCAGATCGAAAAAATGAATGCTCAAATTTATACCTTAGCTGATCAAGGTGCAATTGCTTTAAATGATTTAGAGAAAATGATTCTTGAAATATTATCTGTTGTAGAGAGTTATCAGCAGGAATTAAGGAATCATAATATTAGTCGAGCTATGAAAAATAAAATTAAACAAGGAGACTTTAATCCTGCCCAAAATTTAAAAAATATTGAGCAGGGTGGTAGGGAAAGAAAAGAAATACCGCTTCAAGAAATTATTAGATTGAGAAAGTTAGAGCTTACTTTTAAAGATATTGCAGCTACTTTGCGAGGGCTTGGTTATGATGTTTCTAAATCAACAGTCCACAGGCGTTATCAAGAATATTTAAGCCAACAACAGAAAAATAGTGTTAAGTAATTAACTTTTAAATGTTTAAGAAGTGATATACTAAAATAAATAGGATTTAGTTTGTTTATTTTTATTAACTTTAATTTAATAATTATATAAGAGGTGATAAAATCAATGGCAGAAATTAATCCTAATAAGATTGCAGTTATTGGTGCAGGGGGAGTAGGTGCTACAACTGCTTATGCCTTAATGATTCAGGGAATTGGTTCTGAAATTGTACTGATAGATGTTAATCGGGATAAGGCTGAAGGAGAAGCAATGGATCTTCAACATGGTGCTTCTTTTGTTCATCCTGTTGATGTTTATGCTGGTGACTATAGTGATCTGGCTGATGCCAAACTAATTGTAATCACAGCTGGAGCAGCACAAAGGCCAGGTGAAACAAGGCTTGATCTTGTTAAGAAAAACACAGGTATTTTCAAGAATATAATTAATTCTATTACTGAATATAATCAAGAGGGAATTTTACTTGTTGTGACAAATCCAGTTGATATTTTAACTTATTTTACCTGGAAGTTTTCTGGTTTTCCTGCTCAAAGAGTTATCGGCTCCGGGACTGTATTAGATAGCTCTAGATTTAGAACATTATTGAGTAAAAACTGTCAAGTAGCTGCAAGTAATGTGCATGGTTATATAATTGGAGAACACGGTGATAGCGAAGTTCCAGTCTGGAGTATGACTAATATTGCTGGAACTCAGATCAAAAACTATTGTCCAATTTGTTCGAAAAGTTGCCGTGAACATGAATTAACTGAAATTAGTGATGATGTTAGAAATGCAGCCTATGAAATAATCGATAAAAAAGGAGCTACATTTTATGCAGTTGCTCTGGGAGTTGCCAGGATAGCCAGGGCAATTTTAAGAGATGAAAATGCTGTTTTGACAGTATCAAGTTTAATGGAAGGTTATTATGGAGTCAATGATATGAGTTTAAGTTTACCAACTCTTATTAATTCAGATGGAATCAAACAGGTCTTAGAATTACCACTGGCAGAAAATGAAGAAAAGGCATTTAAAGAATCTGCTGCCAAATTGAAAGAAACCATTAAGAATATTACTATTTAAAATTAAGGCACAGTTGAGCTAGTCAATAAATACTTTATCAAAGTTCAGCTATAGTTAGCTAAAAAAGCCAGTTATATTAATTTTTTCAAAACTGGCTTTTTTACTTTCTTATCCCAAAAAGCTAAGTTTACTTAAGATATGAGACAAAAGCAGAAAAATAAGAGATAAAACTAGCGATATTTCTAATTAGCAATTTTTTCTTATTAATTAACTTGATAAAGCAATAACTTCGTAAAATTATTATTTTACGAAGTTATTTAAAATAAAAAATAACCTGGTTTTTTATAATAGATTAATTAGCTTAAAAATTGCTGTTAGATAATTAATTAAAACCAGGTCTTTTTAATCTTATATATATGATAAGTATTTTAATCTAAATTGATTAAAGCAAATTTAGTTAGGTAACTTAAAGAAACTTATTTTTAAATTTAAACTTCTTGATAAACTTTAATAATTTCGCCATAATAAAAACTATGCATATCTGCTTCTGGATAATTTTTGTTTTGATAGTCTTGACTTAAATTTTCTAATTTCATATCCTGTTTATAAACAATTTTAGCTATAAAATGCAGATCATTGCCGCTTATAATTGGTACATCAGTTAATTCTGTTTTATATAATGGCAGTTTAAGTTCTGCTATTTTATCATAATTAAGTCCTGATTTGGTACCGCAAAATTTAAGTTCTTTTTGATACTGGTTATTTAAAGGTACACTTACTGTAAAGTAATTACTATTTTCAATTAACTGGTGTGTATAACGTGATTTTCTAACTGGAACCATAATAATATTTTTACCCCAGATGTAGCCAACATTTCCCCAACCCATAGTCATAGTATTAATTTTATCTTCTTGTTTAGTTGTTAAAAAAGCTCCTTTGGGAAATAAATTGATATAATCATTGAGTACTTCAGTAAACTTAACTTCTTTTAAATTAATATTTGCCATTTTGAGCCACTCCCTTTAAAATAATAATTCAATTATCTATTTTTTTATTAGCCAAGTTTTAACCCTGGTTTAACTTCTCTATCTGGTTCAATTAATACCACGCCTGATTCACTATATAAACCAAGAATCAAAAATTCTGACATAAAATTAGCAATTTGTTTATCTGGAAAATTAACAATCCCTAATACCTGTTTTGAAATTAAATCTTCCGGTTTATATAAATCAGTTATTTGTGCACTTGTTTTTTTTATTCCAACTTCTTCCCCAAAATCTACTTTAAGTTTATAGGCTGGTTTTTTTGCTGCCGGAAAAACAGCTGCTTCAATTATTTTTCCTACTCGAATATCAAGTTTCATAAAATCTGAGAAATTTGCTTCTGGCATTATTTTATCGATCCTTTCTAATTATAGGGCTGCTATTTTTATTTATTATTATTTTTTTGAAACAAATTAATTATTTTTAATATAAAAGCGTCAGGGCTTATTTTTATATTATTTGGCCCTGTAAATTACTAGCCCTGAATATTATAACCACCATCTACATGAATGATTTCTCCAGTTACCATAGTTGATAAATCACTGAGTAAATATAAAGCGCTATCAGCAACTTCTTCTTGCTTAACAAGCTTACCTAGCGGAGCTTTTTGTTTAAAGCTATTCATTAAACCTTTGAAATTAGAAATTCCACTGGCAGCTCTAGTTAAAATTGGGCCTGGTGAAAGAGCATTAACTCTAATTTGATCTTGACCAAGATCAGCTGCTAGATATTTAACAGACGATTCTAGTGCTGCTTTAGCAACTCCCATTACATTGTAATTAGGAATTACTTTTTCAGCTCCATAATATGTAAGCGTAATTGCCGATCCACCATTATTTTTCATAAAGGGATAAGCTAATTGTAAAGCTTTAACATAAGAATAAACACTTATTTCCAGACTGCGTAGAAAACTGCTGCGTTCTGTATTAAGATATTTGCCTTTCAAATCTGCTTTTCTGGGGCCACCAGCAATCGCATGAACTAAAAAATTAACTTCTTGTCCAAAATCATTTCCAATTTTTTTAAATACCTGCTCAAATTGCTGGTCATCTGTGATATCAAGTTGATAAAATGAGTTTGAGCCTATTTCTTGAAAGAGTGGAATTACTTTTTGTGCTATTTTCTCATTTTGATAGGTAAATGCTAGTTCTGCTCCTTCAGCCTTAAGTTTTTTAGCTATCTGCCAGGAAATAGACTTTTTATTTGCAACTCCCATAATTATTCCTTTTTTACCTGTCATTAATTTAGACATCTTATTTGCCTCCTAATTTAAGATAAATATTTTCCAAATAAATTAATTATCGAAAATACTTATTGCTTTACTGGCAATTCTATTACCAAATATTTCGGCTCTTTTTTGCTGCTCTTTATTACCAGCTTTTAAACAAACAGCTCCATAATGAGTATAAGGATGGCCTTCTCCAGAACCAGCTGAATAAACCAGCATACCTTTAACTAGCAGATGCCCTATGATTGTTAATAAAGCAAAATCTGCTCCTCCACCTAAATAATTTTCTGTAGCAAAGGCAGCCCCCAGTTTACCAGCCAAATCATATTTAGCTGATTTATCAAACCATTTCTTTAACTGCCAGGAAAAATCAGCATGATAAGTTGGACTGCCAAAGATAACTGCCTGACTTGAATTAAGAAATTCATCATTTATATTACTAATTGACATTGTTTTAGCTTCTACGTTTTGTATCTGATTAGCACCGTTTGCAATAAGATGAGCAATTTTTTCTGTATTACCACTTTCACTATGATAAACAACTGCAAGTTTCATTTTTTTCCTCTTTTCTATTATTTTTTAAGTTAGTTATTTTATAATTTGTCCCAATTAAGACTAGTTGTAAGCTAGCTAACTGCTTTTTAATTGCGATAACTATAAAATATTACTTTAGAAATTATTAATAATTAACTATTAATAATTACATATTTTCAAACCAAGTACTAAGTAAAGGAGATATAAAAATGTCAGATAAAATCTTTGATTTAATTATTATTGGGTGTGGACCAGCGGGACTTTCAGCAGCAATTAATGCCAGGATTCGTAATCTAGATTTACTATTAATGGGATCAGATTTTTCCAGTCCTAAGCTTTATAAAGCTGAAAAAATTAATAACTATCTTGGTCTGCCAGAAATTTCTGGGCTAGAATTAAAAGATAAATTTCTAACTCATCTTAAAAAATTAGAAGTTCCTATTCAAGAAGCTAAAGTCGATAGCATTTATCCTGCTGATGATCATTATATTATTATGGCAAGAAATAAAACATATCGCAGTTATAAAATAATTTTAGCTCCTGGAATTAGTACAGCTAAACTAATTCAGGGTGAAGAAGATCTGGTTGGCAGTGGTGTTAGTTATTGTGCAACTTGTGATGGTCCTCTTTATAAAGGAAAAAATGTAGCTGTTGTTGCTTATAATCCTGAAGGAATTGAAGATGCTAAGTTTTTAGCTGAAATAACAAATCAGGTTTATTTAATTCCTCAGTTTGAACTTGAAGCTGAAGCAAATTTACCAGAAATAAGTGTTATTCAAGAAAAGCCAACAGCAATTAATCTGCCCGATAATTCTCCAGTAGTTGAGTTAGAAAATCAACAGCTAGAAGTCGATGGTGTCTTCATTTATCGTGATACTACTCCAGCTGATAAATTAATTTATGGACTAGAATTAAATGATAATCATATAAAAGTTGATCATAAATTAGAAACAAATTTTGCGGGAATCTATGCGGCTGGTGATTGTACTGGGACTCCCTATCAAGTTGCCAAGGCAGTTGCAGAAGGTCAATTAGCAGCACTAAATGCAGCCAGTCAGATTCGAAAAGAAAAAAATAAATTAAGCTAGAGATTGACTAAAATTATGTTCATTATAAATCTTAATTCCATTTGCTTCTAATAAATCAGCAGTTATTCCATTTGCTTGAACTAGATTACCAGAAAAAGTGCCATCATAAATCAAATTATAACCACAGGATGGGCTTCTGCTTTTTAATATTGCTTGATCAACCTCAATAATTTTTGCAATTGCTAATGTCTTTTGTGCTCCTGATCTAAATTGAGAGCTGAGGTCTTGACCAGCTTTACTAACTACTTTCTTTTTTCGAGATTCTGAAAAGGGATTAATTATTTCAGAACAAGGACGTGGTGTTTGCAAACCAGCCAGCAGTTCCGGGCAGACTGGAACTGCTTTTCCTTCTTTAACAAGTTCTATAATTTCTTTTTGCTCACTGCTTTTACCATTATAACGGCAGTTAATACCAGCCAGACAGGCACTTACTAAATACATTATCTCAATCCCCTAACTTTTGCTTAAATATTCTGTCTCTTGATTTTTTATAGTATCTGTTACAAGAATATCACTGCTTATTCTGATTATCAAGTCTATTTAGCAGAAATTTATTCTCTTAAAAGCAGACGATTAAATTGATAAAAGCTATTAATTATATCGGTTATTTCTGGTATGTTTAAATAATCAAAATTGCGATGTTTAGGCGCAAAAATTATTATATTTCCTAAATTTGCTTTTTGAGCAGCTTTTATACCTGCTCTAGTATTTTCAAAAACTATAGTATTTTGGGCTGATAAATTTTTTTCATTAATTAGTTCCTGATAAAAATTTGGCTGAGGTGGCCCTGGTAAGAAGTCTTTTAAAAAAATAATATCTTTTGCTTTAAAATAATTTTTTAAAGCAAAATTATTTAGATAAAAATCAAAATTAAAACTGTTATTAATCATAACTAAAATTAATTTTACTTTTCTTGTTTGTAATTCAGTTAGCAGAAATTTAGCAGCTGGATCAATTTTAAGATCTAATTTATTTTCTAAACATAAATTTTGATAAATAACTGATTTTTTAGCTAATAGGTCATTTAATTTGCTTTTATCAAGTTTCTTGCCAGCTAGATCATTAATAATTTTATGATAACTATAGTTATGAAAAGCAGCTATCTTAATGAAATTATCTTTAGTTAAATTAAAATCAAAAAATTTTTCAGCAAAAATTTGCCATGATTTTAATTCTTCTGTCCAATCATGAAATAAAATAGGTTCTTTGACAAATGTTGTGAAATCTAAATAGCACCGTTTGAATCATGTTATCTCTTTGTTTTTTTGAATTACTCTTAAATACTTAGCAATGATAAAAATACTCGGCGTTTTAAGTTTTCAACTTTGGGAACACCGTAGCCAATTCTTTTGATTAATTTGATTTTGTTGTTTAATCCTTCAGCAAATCCGTTGGTTATTCTAGTTTTAAAATAGTTAATAATGTGTTGTTCCCAGCGTTTTACTGTTCCTTTAGCTCTATAGAAAAGATTTAATTTAGACTGACTAACATTTTCATACCAGTTATTTAAAGCTTGAATAGACTCTTTAACATCAGGAATCTGTAGTAAAT
>NZ_FOTI01000043.1 GCF_900114545.1 Halanaerobium salsuginis | reverse complement strand
CTCGTTTTTGCTCTGCTAAGCAAAGGCGAAATATATCAACCACGGAGGTAGATAATTATTGCAAATTAGTCTGTTTACTTTATTTTCTATCAGAACTATTATTTAGTCATGGGCTGAATTGATAAAAATTACTATTCAGGCTAGGCGGATAGAACTATGCCTAATTTGACCGTTTTCAGCCAAATAAATTAAATTATTTTCTTTTTTCCTCTTGACATCTTACCGTATTACTTTATTGTTTTGCCCGGCTTGTTACCAGACGAGCTGGGTTTTTCTATGCCAAAAACTAATAATTACAGAAATCGTTGTGGGCGTCTGTTGGATACCTCTTTTATATAATATACTGTTGCCAGCCAGCCCAGCTGGTTTATATTACATATCCGTCAGTGGCCAAATGGTAAGGCAAGGCGCAGAAAAGCCGGCTTGTTTGTCTGCTACCTGCACTACAGGTTCAAATCCTGTCTGACGGACCATATTGTTTTGAGGTGATTTGATGCCGGATATTATTAGAGGAGACAAAACTTGCAGCAGGTGTGGCAACAAATTTTTTTCTAAGTCTGCGACTAATGACATGGAAAATAATAAATTATGTTTTGGCTGCATCTTAGAATATTACAGATTTATTTTTAGTACTAATAAACGGCTAACAATGGAGGAATGGAAAAATGCCAAGAAGATTAAATAAGCCATGTTCTTACCCTGGTTGCCCTGAACTTGTTAGTGCTGGCAATACTTACTGCGAAAAGCACAGAAAGAAAACTAAAAAAGCTAGAGATAAAGAATATAACAAATATAAAAGGAATCCAAAGACTAGAAAGTTTTATGGATCATCAACCTGGAAGAAAGCCAGGGCTAGAAAATTATCTAAAGATCCGATTTGTGAATATTGTTTACCGGAAGATGTAACTCCAGCAACTGAAGTTGACCACATTATTCCAATTGAAGTTGATTGGTCATTGAGGTTAGTTGAAAGTAACTTTAAGAGTGCGTGCCACAGCTGCCATATGAAGAAGTCTGCTGAAGATAGGAGGAAGTATGATGAGCTCTAAACATCCATGTCCTTATCACGATACGCTCCGGTGCAGAATGATACAGCTTAGATATTATTTCAGACAATTATTAGATGAAATTGCCTGTGTTTTAGGTATTAATAGACTAATTTGCTGGTTAAACGACATTTTGAAGGGGGAGGGCGGGTAAAATCCCTGTAATCTGACGAATTTCTGTCGCGGCGTCAGGTTTAAACATACAATCGCGAATTAAACCATTAGGGGTTAAATGAAATATTTTACAAATTTGAGCACCTAAACAGGTGTTATTTTTATTTGAAAGGAGTGATGTTATGCCTCGTCCAGGAGCTAAATCTAAGCCAACAAAACTAAAGGTACTTCAAGGGAATCCAGGTAAAAGAAAAATTTCAGATAAAGAGCCAGATCCAACGCCGGTAGAAAAAATACCTGATCCTCCTCATTGGCTTGACTATTATGCAAAAAAAGAATGGAAAAGAGTTGCTAAAAAATTAATAGACATTGGCCTTCTTACTGAAATTGATTTATCAACTTTTACAATATATTGCCAGCGTTATGCAGAATGGATCAGAGCTGAACAAGCAATTATGGAACAAGGTATGACATTTGTTACTCCAAAAGGTTTTGTGCAGCAGAGGCCAGAGGTAGCAATAGCAAGAGATGCTGCAAAACAGCTTCGTATGTATGCAGAGGTGTTAGGACTTGCACCTGCTGCTAGAAGCGGATTAGAAATAAAACGCAATGATGATGGACCCTCTGTTGAAGAGATTTTAAATGGAAAGACTGGGTGATTAAATGCCACACCCAGTAACTGATTATGCTGAAGCAGTAATAGATAAAGAGATATTAGCCGGAAAGTATGTTAAATGGGCTTGTCAAAGACATTTAGATGATTTAAAAAGAGATGATGTTTATTTTGATGAGCAAGCAGCTAATAGAATTATTAACTTTTATAAATTAACTCCTCATGTAAAAGGAGAATTAGCCGGGAGGCCCATTGTACTAGAAGGCTGGCAAAAGTTTATTGTAGGTTCACTTTTTGGATGGAAAAAAGAAAATGGAACTAGAAAATACAGGGAAGCATATATTCAAGTTGCCAGAAAAAATGGTAAAACAACTTTAATGGCACCTATAGGTTTATATGGCATGAAATATGATAATGAGCCAGGCGCAGAAATATATTCTGCTGCTACTACTAGAGACCAGGCAAAAGAAATATTTGACCCAGCAAAAAGAATGGTTAGAAAATCTAAATACATTGATGATATTGAAACTTATAAAAATAATTTGTCTCATGTAGAAAGTTTTTCTAAATTTGAACCCTTGTCTGCTGATTATGATACTTTAGAAGGAAAAAACATTCATTATGGCTTGGTGGATGAGTTACATGCTCATCCAGATAGTGGCGTTTGGGATGTTTTAGCAGATGGTACTGGTTCAAGAAGACAACCTTTAATGATTGCTATAACTACAGCCGGATATAATCAAGAAAGTTTTTGTTATAAATATAGAAATTATTGTATAGATATTCTCGATCCAAATAAAGACGATTTTTTAGAAGATACACAGTTTGCTTATATAGCAGAGCTTGATGAAGAAGATGAATGGACCGATCCAAAAAATTGGATAAAAGCAAACCCTAACTTAAATATTTCTGTCAAAAAAGACAATATAGCTATGAGAATTAGCAAGGCTAAAAGAATGCCTTCTCAAAGAAATAGAATTATTTGCAAAAGGCTTAATATCTGGACTAATGCAGATAGCAGATGGATGGATATGGAAGAATGGGATAAATCAGCTGGCTATAATCTAGAAGAATTTGAAAATTTAAAAGAAGAATTAAAAGGAGAACCCTGTTATGCTGGTTTAGATTTATCTAAAAGAATAGACATAACAGCTTATGTGAAAGTATTTAAAAGAGAAGAAAATTTTATAGTTATACCCGAATTCTTTGTTCCTGAAGAAGCAATTGAGGAGAGGTCAAGAAAAGACGGAGTACCTTATGATGCATGGGCTAGACAAGGATTAATTAACACAACAGAAGGAAACGTAGTTGATTATGCCGCAATTGAAAATATGGTCTTAACAGATTATAAGCATTATGATATTCAAGAAGTTGCACATGATAGGTGGGGTGCAACTCAATTAGCCCAAAATTTAGACGCTGAAGGAATAACAATGGTCCCCTTTGGCCAAGGTTTTAGGAGCATGAGTTCTCCAATGAAAGAAGTAGAAAACCTTATTTTGCAAAATAGATTAATTCATTTTAATCATCCTGTTTTAAGGTGGATGGCTGATAATACCGTTGCTAAAACAGATCCATCCGAAAATATTAAACCTGATAAACGTAAAAGTAAAGAAAGAATTGACGGTATAGTTGCGATGATAATGGCAATAGGAAGAGCAATAACTAATGAAGGGAACGGAAAATCAATTTATGAAGAACGGGGGATCAGAACACTTTAAGGTAGGTGGTGTTAATGTGAATATAGATTTTAATGATATTTTATTTTTCATAGGATTAGGATTGTTAACAACAGGATTATGGATTTATTCGCCCGCTGTCAGTTTGACTGTAACAGGGGCTATTTTAATGCTTGCAGCATACGCCAGAACTGAGAGTGGAGGTGAAAAAGATTGAGTTTCTTATCAAAAATAAAAGAAAATAAAGCATCTCCGCCGAATGGCGACTCTAGTAGTTTATCTAACCCCGCTCAATGGTTGATTGACATGTTTAATCCTAATAGCACATCAGGTCAAAATGTAACAGAAGAAAGCGCAATGAATCATACTGGAGTTTATTCAGCTGTTAGAGTAATTGCTGAAACAATTGCGTCTTTACCTTTAAACGTATATGAAAACTTACCGAGTGGAGGAAAAAGAAAAGCAACAAATAATTACTTGTACTCAATACTTCATAGCAAACCAAATAAACTTATGACTTCTTTCACTTTCAGAGAAACAATGATGGCTCATTTATTATTGTGGGGTAACCATTACTCTCAACTAGAATTAGGAAACGACGGCAAAATTAAAGGAATATGGCCTTTGCTTCCAGGTCAAATGCAGGTTAAACGTCAAAATGATCGCTTGTATTACATCTACACGAAGGAAGGAGGCGGGCAGGTAACATTTGATCAGTCAGAAATATTGCATATTTCAGGACTTGGTTTTGATGGCTTAGTTGGAAAATCAGTTATAAAAATGGCTAGAGAAGCAATTGGTTTGGGATTATCTGCGGAAGAGTTTGGAGCAAGATTTTTTTCGCAGGGAGCACAACCCGGAGGAATAATTGAATATCCAGAAAAAATGAGTGATGAGGCTTATGAAAGATACAAAAGAGATGTCAATAAAAAGCATACAGGGTTAGGAAATTCTCATAAAATAATGGTCCTTGAAGAAGGCTTAAAATATCATCAAACAGGAATTGCCCCAGATGATGCTCAGTTTTTACAAACTAGAAAATTCCAGATTGAAGAAATAGCTAGGATTTTTAGATTGCCTCCTCATATGCTTGCTGATCTAGATAACGCTTCATTTTCAAATATAGAGCAGCAATCTATAGATTTTGTTGTTAATACAATAAGGCCTTGGTTAGTTAGAATTGAACAAGTCTTAAACGATAAATTAATTAGTAGCAGAAATAATAAAAATTATATTAAGTTTGTTGTCGAAGGATTATTAAGAGGAGATTCCGAGTCGCGAGGAAATTTCTATAAAACTATGTTTAATATCGGTGCAATGACAATCAATGATATAAGAGAAAAAGAAGACATAAATCCGTTACCTAATGGAGACGAATCTTTTGTCCCATTGAATATGGTACCTTTAAGCGAAATAAATCAACTAACCGAAGGTGAAGAAAGCAAAAATATAAAAAATAATTTTAGAGAGATTAGAGCTAAAAGAAATGCTGCTAAAAGAACAAATATCCGCAAAAGATTTAAACCATTATTTAAAAAATCTGCTGAAAAAATAATTAGTTCTGAAAATGAAAAAATCAAAGAAATATTAAAAGATGAATTAAAAAACAAAAAAAGAAACAGGCAAAATTTCAGAGATAAGATTGTAGAATACTATGATAATAAATTGCCTGAAGAAATAAAAAAAGAAATGGCGGCTGTTATTAACTCCTTAGCTGATGCGGTTGCGGAAGAAGCTGCTAAAGAAGTGAATTTAGATAGTTATGATATTAAAGATTTTCTTGATAACTATATCAGAAACATGTCTAAAAGTTATGCTGGTTATTCAAGAGGACAGCTGTTGTCTTTAATGGACGAAAATGAAACTGTTGAAGAAGCAATTAAAGCGATAGAAAAAAGGTTAAATGAATGGGAAGAAAAAAGAGCTAATAAATTATCAGAAAAGCAGGCAAACAAAGTAGAAGGCGCTGTTTCTAGAAAAATTTTTATTGCTGCTGGTTCTCAAGAATTAATTTGGATAGCAAATTCAGGGGCTTGTCCAATTTGTAAAGAACTTGACGGTAAAGTTATAGGAATAAAAGAAAGTTTTGTCAGCCCCGAAGAAACATTGCTCCCAGATGAGAAAAACTTTTCTCCTTCTACAGTAATAACGCATAATCCTTTGCATGATGAATGCGAATGCAGCATTTCAAGCTATTAAGGGAGGTGATTAAAATTCATGGATAAAGAAATTAGAGTGATGAAAACTAATTTTGAAGTAAAAAATGGCGAAGAAAACGAAAAAACAAAAGTTGTAGGTTACGCGGCTTTATTCGATGACCCTGCTGATGAAAACATGGGGTTTATTGAAAAAATTTCTCCAGGTGCTTTTGACAAAGCTTTAAAAAAGTCAGATACTAGAGCATTGATTAATCACAACCCAGAAAAGATTTTAGGTAGAGTTAAATCTGGGACCCTAAAATTAAAAGAAGATAGCAAGGGGTTATATTATGAAGTTGACCCGCCAGAAACAACATATGCACAAGATTTAATGAAATCTATGGATCGTGGAGATATTGATCAGTCAAGTTTTGGGTTCACTGTATCAGTAGAAAAATGGGATGATTCTGGAGATGTTCCTGTTAGAACTATTGTTGAAGTTGATGAATTATTTGATGTTAGCCCCGTCACTTATCCCTGGTATGAAAATACTGAATCCGGTTTAAAAAACAGGGAAAAAGTTTTTGAAGAGCATAAGGCTAATTATAAAGAAAAAGAAGTTAAAAATAATGAAGTTTTAAACAAAATAGTCAAAATGGAAATTAAGCATAAAATTGACTAAAAAAAATATTAAGAGGTGAATAAATTGGATAAAATAAACGAACTGAAATTTGAAAGAGGTAAAATTGTAGATAAGCTTAGAAAACTAAAGGACAAAGCGGAAGAAAAGAAATTAAGCTCTGATGATCTAACTAAATTCAGAAATTTAGAATCAGAATTTGATGACTTAAGCAGCAGAATTAAAATTCTGGAAAAAGACATTGATGTCAACAAAAGCAAAGCTAATGATGACATTAAGAATAAAAAAGGAAATGAAAGAGATGATGATGAGTTCAAAGATGCTTATTTCAAATATCTTCGTAGGGGTAGAGGCGATCTTTCTCGCGAAGAAAGAGTTACTTTAAATACACAAACTGGTTCAGAAGGCGGATTTTTAGCCCCAACCACTACTGAAAATAGAATTATTGAAAAACTAAAAGATTCCAATTTCATGTGGAGAAAAGCAAGAATTGAGCAAACTGCTTCTGATAAGAATATTCCTACTTCCGGAAATAAACCGCAGTTTGGTTGGATAGATGAATTAGGGAGTTATCCAGTTACTGATTCTGATTTTGGTCAAAACACAATTGGCGCTTGGAAAGTCGGAGGTATTCTAAAAGTATCTGAAGAATTGCTTTTTGATAATACTTATAATCTTGAAAACAGATTAATGACAGATTTTAATGATGCTGCAAGAGATAAATCAGAGACTGGCTTTGTTGTAGGTGATGGAGTTAAAAAACCTAGAGGATTAACATTAGATGCTCAAGTAGGTCATACTGCTGCTGCCGTCGATGCTGTAACATTTGATGAAATAATCAGACTAAAACATTCTCTAAGAACTCCTTATAGAAAAAGAGCTAGTTTTATATTAAATGATAATTCGGCACTTGCGCTGGCTTTATTAAAGAATAATGATGGTCAGTATATTTGGCGAGAGAGTATTACGGCGGGTGAACCTGACAGATTGCTTGGAAGACCAGTTGAGTACTCTGAAAATATGGCTGATATGGCTGCCGATGCTAAGCCTATTGCTTTTGGTGATATAAGTTATTACACAATCTATATCCGCAGAGGAATATTGATTCAAAGATTGAATGAAAAGTATGCTGACACTGGAGAGATTGGATTTAAAACTCACATGAGAGTAGATGGCGCATTAGAACTCCCAGAAGCTGTTCAAGTATTACAAATGGCATCTGTATAATAAAAAAATGGCGGGTTAATCACCCGCCTTTTATGGAGGTGAAAAAATGAAAATTAAATTTAAACAGGGTCTCGCTGGTCCAAATTATAATTATAATCCTGGTGATCAAGCAGATTTTGATGAAAAACAAGCTATTAGATTATGTGAAGCTGGCATAGCTGCTCCGGTAAAAATAGAAAATACAGAACAACAAGTTAAAAAACCTGCAGAAAATTCTACTAAAAAATACCCTCATCATAAAGGTGGAGGTTATTATGAATTAAGTAACGGGGAAACTATCCAGGGCAAAGATGAAGCGATAGCTGCAGAAAAAGAATTGGGGTGATTAAATGCCTCTAAATGAAAATTCTTTAACTACAGTCGATAGATTGAAGCTGCCAATAGACAATACAAGTATTGAAATCTATATAAATGCTGCAAGTGATGTAATAGAAAATTATTGCAACACTAAATTTAATAAAAAGCCCAGGAGTTTAAATTTAAAATCAGATGGCGGTAAATATCTCATGATCAATTACTGGAATATTGAATCAGTAGAACAGATCTTAAATGATGATGAAGAAATTACTGAATATACTATTTTAGCTGAAAAGGGTATGTTATACAAAAAAGATGAATGGCCTGAATTAGATGATTATGATTTAGAAGTTAATTTTACAGCCGGGTTTATTTTACCAAAAGATGCTACTGCAGAAAGTCCATCTACATTGCCGGGCGGAATAGAAAATGCCTGCATCTTAATTGCTCAAGATTTATATTGGGAACAGCAAAGAAATCCAATAATCGAAAGTCAGTCCAGAGGTGGTGTATCTACAAAATACTTAAGCAAAAGAGTTACTGTATATGAAAAACTACCAGGTCCGGCATTGGCTTTGCTTAAGAATTGGAGGTTTACTCCATGTTAATTAAAGATGAATCCTTTGAAACAGTTTTAATAAAAGAAAAAATTGAAAATGGTTACACAGATACTGAGACTGGGCAATGGGTTTCTGCAGGTGAAAAGTTAGTCGCCACTTGTGAAGCTGATATCCAACCTTCAAACTCTAATGTAAAACACACCGAAACGCAGACTGAATTTGAATCTGATCATATTATGTTTGTTAATAAAACAGATATAAATTATGAAGATTCATATTCAAAAATAAAAAAAGGATATGTGGCTATTGATGAAGCAGGAGATAAATATGATATTGTTTTCCCCGGCGATTGGCTTGAACACTTAGAAATAGAATTGAAAAGGAGTTAATTATGGAAGATGGCATTAGTGCAGAAATGCTTGGAGCTGAAGAAGCAATAGCAAATACTGAAGCTTTTTTGCAATCCGAAGAAAAAATGGTTGAAGAAGCAATAAAATTTCTTTTAGAAATGATGTATGAACATGCACAATTAACTGGAGACTATAATGACATAACCGGTGCTTTAAGAGCTAGTCTATCTATAAATATTGAAGCAATGGACACTTACAAAACTAAAGCAGAAGCATTATCTCATCTGCCAGAAAATAGAGAAGCAAAAGTAAAAGTTGATGGTGATGATTATATCGGTGCTTTATATGCTGGAATGTGGTATGCAGCTATTGTAGAAAGCAAAAAAGGATACAGCGTTATTCAGGGAACAATTGATAATTTTGAACCCTTAGCTGAACAATATCTTGCTTACAAAATGAATGCCAGGAGTGTTAGACAGCAAGCTGCTATCAGTCTGAAATACTATAACGGGTGATTAAATGAATGTAGATAAAATTTTAACGGCAGTCATACTCAGAATTTTAAATGACAAAAACATTATTGATGAAACTGATTTATCAGATATCCTCGGAGAATTAAAAGGAAACAAAGGTGCTAAAAAGCCAACTGGAGCGACTAACCCTTATTTTACTGTTAATAATATGCCAGTGAATAATAATCCCGATACTACTGCAAAAAACGGCACAATATTAATTAGTTGCTTTGTAGATAATTTAGACGGCGGAATTGCAGATACTCAAAAATTAGGAGAAGTTGGAAGCCGCCTTGAAGAATTGTTTGATGATAAACCTTTAGAGATTGAAGGTTATACTAACTATAATTTAGAAGTTAACTCAATTTCTAACCCTCAATTTGACCCTGATGATCCGGATGAACATTTTATTACTGTAAGGCTTGGATTTAACATTATTAAAAAATAAGAGGTGAATATAAATGCCAGGAACTAAAACAGAGTTAGATACTGAAAAAATTAATTTAGGACCATGTTTGGTTAAATATGGCGGCGTTGAATTAGGAAGAACAGAAGGAGAAACAATATTCAGATTTACTACTGAATATCAAACTGAATCGACTGAAGAAGATGGAGATGTTATGGATATTGTATTAAACCATAACGGAGAACTAGAAATTCCAATAGTTTATACTGACCCGGCATCTGTTGCAAAAACGATACCATGGGCAGAATTAACTACTGGAGCTAATGGAGACGATCTATTAAAAGTAGGATCAGCAATTGGAGAAGTAATGAACAATTATGCTGATGTAATTACTATACATCCATTGGCTAAAGATGATGCTGATAAGTCAGCAGATATTGTTCTGCCATCTGCTTATCCAATGCCACAGACATTAGAATTTGGTCACAGCAGAACAGGCAAAAGAATGAACAATACCAACTTTAAGTGTCAGAAAGATTCCAATGGAGATTACTTTACTCTTGGAGACAATTCTATTGTTGCTAAGCCGGTTGCAAGTGTTGAATCGGGAACTTATGATACAGCTCAAACAGTAGAATTAACATCCAGTACTACAGGAGCAGAAATTTATTATACTACTGATGGCACTGAGCCTACTACAGGCAGCACATTATATGCCGGTTCAATTACGGTTGATAGTGCTCAAGAAATCAAAGCGTTTGCAACTAAAGCAGATATGATTGATTCTGAAGTTGTCAGCTACTTTTATGCTGGTACATTAACTTAATAACAATTTAGCCCTGGGAAACCAGGGCTTTTATTATGAATCATAAAAATTGAAAGGAGAAATATTATGGCTAAAACTTTATCAAGAATTAAAAAAGTTGATATTACTACAGTAATTGATTCAGATGATGGTATAGAGGAAAAAACTATAACAATTAAAGTTAAAAAAGCTCCACTGGGTAAATGGAAGCAGCTAACCGACAATGTTAAAGTTCTTTTTGATTTGCTACCGGAAGTATTAGAAGAAAAAGGTATCGAAAACCCGCAAGAATATATGATGCAGATGAGCGAAAAAGAAATTATAAGTTATCTTCCTGATATGTTTAGAGTCGCGACTGATGAAGTAATCGACATACTTTCTTTAGGGGCTGGGGTAGATGTTGAAACTTTAGAAAATGAAGTGGGAATAGATGAGGCGGTAGAATTATTTGAAGCGGTTGTTGAAGTCAATAATTTAGTTAAGGTTGTGGAAAAGGGAAAAAACTTAATGAAGCTCCTGAAGAATATCAAGAACTAGATCCAGAAAAGCAGTTTGATCAATTAGTCTGGGATATTCATGAAATAACTAAAATGTCGAAAAATGAAGTTTTAAATCAAATATATCCAGATGAAATTGAATATATTTTTGATATTCAAAGGAGAAATGAATTAGAAAAATATACTGGTTATCTAAATCAGTTCATGGCTGCAAGCTCTGCTTTTGGCGGTGGAGATAATGCCAAAGAATATATTGAAGATTTGATTGATCACATTAATTTATTATCTGGGGATGAAGAAAGCAGCTCTAATATAGATGATTGGTATCAAGAATATGAAGAGCTAAAAGAAAAAGAAACTAAAACCATCAAAGATGAAAAACGTATTAAAGAATTGAAAGAGAAAATGAATAATCATATCGATAGTGAAATCAATAAACTTAAAGGTTTAAAAGATGCTCCAGGAGGTGCAGCAACTAATGGCTAATTTAGGTTCTCTAGTTTATTATATTCAAAACAAAAACGCTCAATTTAAACGTGGAATGAGAGAAAATCAGCAGGAAATTAAAAAATTAGATAGAGAAGCTAAAAGAAGCCAGGGAACTTTAAGGCAATATTCTGCTGCATTTAAAAAGACTGGGATGGCTTTAACAGCTTTTGGCGCAATAATAACCGGGGTAAGCTTTAAACTAGCTAAAATGGCATCTGATGCTAATGAGATACAGTCTAGGTTTAATTATGTTTTCGGTGAAATGTCGAAAGATGCGAATAAGTGGGCTGAAGATTTTGCGGATAGCTTTAATCAGTCAACTTCTGAAATTAAATCAATGATGGCTACATTACAGGATACACTCGTTCCGATGGGAGTAGCTGAAGAAAAGGCTTTCACACTAAATAAAACAATAACTCAATTAGCAATAGATATGAGTTCTTTCGCTAACGTACCTTTAGAACAGGCAATGAATGACATTCAAAGCGCAATTGTTGGACAATCAAGGCCAATGCGAAAGTATGGTTCTGTACTTACTGAAACACGTGTTAAAGCCAATGCTTTAAAAGAAGGTATTATTGATACTGATAGAGAGCTAACTGAACAGGAAAAGATATTATCAAGAGTTAACTTGATGATGCAGGACATGTCTAAAGCCCAGGGAGATTACAAAAGAACTCAGGACAGTTTTGCAAATAGATTAAGAGAAACTAGAAATTTATTAAAAAATATTGGTGAAGAAAGCGGAACTTATGTGTTGCCTCAGATAAGTGCATTATTAAGTCATGTTCAATCTGGTATTAACTGGTTTGACCAACTGCCAGCTCCTTTAAAAGAAGTTATAAGCCAGTTTGCTGTATGGTCAGGAATTATGGCAGGCATTGTTGGGCCCCTGGCATTATTCGTAGGATTTTTACCTCAAATAGCAGCAGGTTTATCAATGGTTAGCGGAGGCTTTGCACCTTTTTTAATTGGTGGAGCTGTAATAGCTGGCGTAACCAAACTTGTAAGTATTTTTAATGATTTAAATGATACTCAAGATGATAATTTGGAAAGCACTAAAAACCTTGTTGAAGAATATGAAAATTTAAGCAGTAAAGAAAATAAATCTAAAGAAGAAAAAGATAAACTTTTAGAGGTTTCCCAAGATTTAGCTGACTTATATCCAGATGCAATAGAGGGAATTAATGATGAAACTAACGCTTATGAAATTAATACTGAAAAAGTTTTAGAGAATGCTCGCGCTAAAAACCTAGAATATATGTCTAAAAACATCAGAAAAACAATTGACAAAATTGAAAAAGGAAAAGAAGAGTTGCAATATCAAAATGAAGAACTCGAAAGATTGGCTGACGGCTCTAAAGAATTAGATAAAGTTATAAGAGATGCTCAAGGTAAAGCTAGTGAAGTGGTTTATCAAGCTGGGTTTGGTGATAGGCTAAAAGAAGACATGTCTTTTGAGGATTATATAAGTTTAAATCAAGATAGTAATTTTAGAAAAAAATTAAAAGAAATGCCTAAAGAGTTTCAACTAATGTGGCAAGAAGCATTTGCAACATTAAAACAGAATTATGAAAATTCATTAGATATTAGCGGAATGATGAGTAAAAATAAAAAAGAAATTTCAAATTTAAATGATGAACTTGAAAAGTCGCAAAAACGGCTTGAAATTGTCAACCAAAGAGCTCAAGGGTTGATAACTGATAAAGAATTTGAAAAAAGGTTAGCAGCTTTATCTAACGATCCTGAAACGGAAAGCGAAAGCGGAAGTTCTGAGGAAGAAGATGAAACCGATCCAGAAAAAGCTGAGAAGTTAAAAGAATTTAAAAAAGAACTGCAGCAAGATATTGAAGATTATAATTTTGATAGAGAATTAAAAAATATTAAAAAAGAGTCTAGAAAAGCTCAAAAAGAGCTAGAAAGAGAAAGAGATGCAAAGTTGCTCACTGCTAAAAGTTTGGGCGCCAGTGAAGAACTTATTCAGGAAATAAAAGATTTTTATGAAAAAAGAATAGGAAATGCAATTCTAGATATAAGAGAAAAAAACAAAAAAGAATCACTAGATTCTGCTGAAGATTATATAAACCAGAGACTGCTCTTAGAAAAAGAAGGCAAAGAAAAAGAAATTGAACAGGTAGAGCAGTGGTTTAAAAGAGAAAAAGAAAAGCACAAAAATCAAACTAGAGCTCTGGAAGAGTTAAGGGAATTAAGAAATCAAAAGCTTTTAGATATAGAAAAAGAATATGCAGAAAAAGAACAACAACTACAAGATGAAATAACTGAAAATAAATATGAAGCTGGAAAAATATCGCTTGAAGAATATATAAATTATTTAAAGACCAGGCTAAAAGATTATAAAAAAATGACAGATGAATGGGTAGAGTTAAATGCTAAAATTAATGATTTAGAATGGGAATTAGGATTTCAGAATGAGACGACTACTGATTTTTACGGTTTATGGAAAACTGGCGGGTCCAGTGGCTCTGAAAATGAAGAATCGAAACCTTTAAACTGGCTAGTTGATTCTTTAGTAGAAATAGGATATGAAGTTGATCATGTAAATCGAAAATTTAAAGACTGGCAAGATAATCTGATTACTGGTTTATCTGATGCAATAGCTCGTGGCGAAAGCTTAGGAGATGTCTTTAAGAATTTAGCTAATCAAATATCATCTATGGTACTTCAAAAAGCAATAGTTGGCCCGATGGTAAATTGGGCTTTAGGCGGAATTGGTCTTGATGGAATTGCCCACAGTGGTGGCTTAGTCACCGTCAATGGTGTTGAAAGTTTAGATAATTTTCATGTAGGCGGAACTGTTGGTGGCAAAAAACTTAGGCCAGATGAAAAAGTTGTTAAAACTAAAGTCGGTGAATTAATCTTAACTGAAGATCAACAGCGAGGTGCAATTAATGCTCAAGGGGGCGGCGGAGACAATGTTGAAGTGTATCAGATAAATTCTCCTGATGCCCAGTCATTCCAAAGACTATTAAAACAAAATAAAGCGACTATAGTAAATATTGCAGGGGAAGACATAATGGCAAACGGTAAGCTGAGAAAAATAATGCAGAAATTCATTTAATGGGAGGTGGTCTTTTTGGAAAAATTCCAATTTAGCCATAACAATGAATGGACAGACGGAATAAAATTTAAAACACTTGTCACAGAATTCGAAGGCGGCAAAGAGCAAAGAAGAACAAAAGGACTGCCTAGACGTTTTTTTAGACTTAACTTTGAGAAATCAACAATGACATCTGATCATGCTAATTATATCTATAATTTTTTCGTAGCTAGAAAAGGAAAGACTGAAGCATTTTTATGGGATTATGAAAAAGACGATGGGACCATTGAAGAAGTAACAGTTAGATTTGACCAAGATGAGCTAGAAAGAACAGTTTTTATGAATTATATTTATAGGTTTGGTCTTAAAATGATAGAGGTGTTATAAAATGCCTAAAACACTGCCGCCAGATATAATTGAAGAAAAAAATAAAGATTATAACTGGCCTATAGAGCTTTATCAAATTTTTCTTGATGAAGAAACATTGTATTTTGCTATGTTTCCTAAAAATATAGAGTTTTTTGATGAAAATGGAAATCCACAAACTTATTATGCTGCATCAATAAGCCGGTCGGAAATAAATAAAAACAACAATACTTCCCCAGACTCAGTAACAATCACTTTTGATAATGTTATGAAAGAATTCTCTGATTTAATTGCAAATGTAAACTTTGAAGGCAGAGAAATGACAATCTGGCAAGTTTTTAAAAACAGGCTAGATAAACCAGAAAACTATAGAGAATTATTCACAAAAGGCGAAATAGACTCTTTCGGTACTGATGATTATAATTTTACAGTTGAATTAAGATCTAACTTAGATAAATTAGAATTGCAGCTACCTGGCGGAACTTATGGGATTAATTGTTCTTGGCCTGGCGGTTTTGGAGGGGAAGGGTGCGGCTATAATGTACCCACTCTAGAAGGAACTGTTGATAGCATAGTAAATCAAAGAGTTTATGATAGCAAAATGAATCAGCCTGCAGACCGTTGGAAACACGGAACTATTAAAATAGGAAACGAAAGCAGAAAAATTGTTTACTCAGCCAGTGGGTTTGTCGATGTTGAATATCCATTTCAAAGAGCTCAGCCAGGAGATAACTATCAACTTGAAGCTGGGTGTGATTTTACCTGGAATGGAGGTCATGGCTGTAAGTACTGGGGCAATCAAAAATATTACAGAGGTTTTCTCGATATTCCAAAGATCAGGAATGTGAGGTTGGTTGATTAATGAACCCAGAAAAGTATCTTAATAAAAAATATAAGTTTAATGGTAGAGGAAAAGGTGGTTATGATTGCTTAGGTTTAGTTGTTGATTTTTTAGCTGATAACGGCGTCATTTTGCCAGATACTGACGGCAGGATTATAGAATCTGATTGGATGACAAAAGATAAAAACAGACTTCCGAATGGATTAAGTTTATATTGTGATCAAGTAAATATCAAAGACAAGCAACCCTTAGATGTGGTTGTTTTTTTAATTGGCGGGATTCCAAGACATGCCGGCGTCCTAATCGATGATTATAAATTTATACACATATTTGATAATTCGACAGCAAGAATCAGTAAATTTGATAAGTGGAAAAAAAGATTACATTCAATCTGGAGAGTGAGGTGAGCAAGCAATGGGAGTAGGAGCTTTAGTAGGAATAGCAGCAGGAGCTGCAGCGGCTAGTACTGCAGCAGGAGTTACAGTAGCGGCCGGAGCAATGATTGGTTTTTCAGTTGGTAACTCTTACGATAATTATAAAGAGGCCAAAGAATTCCAAGAAAGCATGAATCAGTCAAAGAATTCACCAACTTATAGTTTTGGCCCGATATCTAATACTAAATCACATCAAATCCCGATACCTGTAGCTTATGGCCGCAATCTTGCAGCAGGGAATATAATCAACCAAAAAATTCACGGCAAAAATGATAGATACATGGATCTCCAGGTTGGAATTTCCGAAGGACCAATTGAAAGCATTTCAGAAATTAAAGCAGATGATAAAGATGTTTCTGCAGAGGTTAAGTTAGGCTACCGAAGTCAAACAGCCTGGAGCAAAAATGAACACGGACAAACCTTCCCATATCTTGCTTATTATTCACTAACCTTAGATGCAGAAAAATTAAAGACATCAGGTACTCCAACAATGACCGCGATAATCAAAGGACGTCACGTTAGAGTGTGGACCGGAAGTAGATGGGTCACTAAATACAGCAATAACCCTGTTTGGTGTGTTTTAGATTTCTTAACAAATAAAAGATTTGGTTTTGGAGTTAAAGACAAGTTTATTAATTTTGATTCATTCAAGGAAGCGGCTGAATATGCAGATGAAATAGTAGATGGGGAAAGAAGATTTGAACTAGATTTTATGATTGACGCAAAAAGTTCAGCGCTTGACATATTAAATGAAATACTTTCTACTTTTAGAGCTTTTTTAATTTATTCAAACGGGCAGCTAAAATTAAAAATTGATAAACCAGAGATAGCAGCTCAAAGCTTTACATTTGAAGAACATATTATTGCAGAAAGTTTTGTTAGATCAAGAACATCAAGAAAAGATAGATATGAATCAGTAATTGTAGAATATACAGACCCTAACGAAAACTTTGAAACAATCGGGGCTAGATTTTTAGATAAGAGTGTTCCCGGGGAAACGATTAAAACAATAACTTTAAACGGTGTAAATCGATTTAGTCAGGCTGGTAGAGAGGCGCGGTATTATCAAAAGAAATCGAAGTATTGCGTAGAAGTTATAAACTTCAAAGCCGGCATAAATTCAGTTGAGGCGGAAGTTGGGGATAAAGTTCTAATAACTCATCCAAGACCAGGCTGGACCGACAAACCGTTTAGAATTATGGAAATCAGCGAAAGTGAAAATGAAGAGCTTGCTATTACTGCTGTCGAATATAACGAAGCGATATACACTGATAATGGTATAGTGCAGCAAGAAAACTACGGCTCAGAATTGGAAAACCCTCTGGAAGCTCCTAGAGAAGTATCTGATCTAAAAGTATCAGAATATGGATATACAACTGTAGATGGAAATCTAATGTCAAATCTGATTGTTGAGTTCAGCACTCCAGATGATGAAAGATTTTCCAAAGCAATAATTGATATATCTGAAAACGGCGGGCCTTATAGAATCAGAGGAGAAACAGAGGGCGGTAGTTTCGAAATTGAAAATCTTAAAGTCAATGTGTCTTATCAAGTTAGAGTGCGAACTGTTTCTAAATACAGAAGCATAACCAGTGACGGTATTATTTCAAGGGATATTATTATATCCGGTAAAGATAACAAGCCTGCAGCACCCGAGACTCTGCAAGTCGCTCAAAAAGGTGCAAAATTAATATTCAAATGGCAGGAAGTAAATGAACCCGATGTTTTAGGTTATGAAATCAGAAAAGGAACAGACTGGGGCAACGGTGAAGTTCTCGGAACTAAACTCACTGGAGACAGATGGACTTCTGAGAACGAAATTGATGGAACTCATATGTATATGATTAAGACGATTGATAGAGTAAGGCAGTATTCAAGCAGCTTTACTTCTGCAATTTTTGAAGTTTCAGGGACCGGCCAGGAGCTTAACATAATTATCGAAAGAAATGAACTTGATTATATAGATAATGCAACACTAGATAATATAGATAATATTAACGGCAAGATAGCGTTTTTCCACATGTATAATCTAGAAGACTTAGCCGGCTATAATCTTGATGATTGGCCTGATATTCCTGCTTTTGCAAACGGCTTACCTGATTATGATTTTAACGCTGAATATATGACAGAAATTATCGATACAGTCAGAGTTGGCCGGACAGATATAAGGCTCAAAAAAGATTGGTTTTTCCAAGACTCAGGATTAAGTTTGCTGAGTTTTCCTAATCGCGGACTTGATGATTTCCCTAATAATAGTTTAGACAATCCACCTGCTATTTATGAGACTGAAATATATGTAAGGTTTTCCGATGATAATGTGGAATGGTCAGATTGGCAGACATACATGACTGGAGAATACAAATTTAGATACTGCCAGTTTAAATTTACTTTTCAGCTGGAGACAGAAACTGCTGAATTTGAGCTTAATGAAATTAAACAGTTTTTTGATGTCCCTGATTTAGAATTAGAAATTGATAATCTGTCAGTACCAGTTGGTGGAAAAACAATTAATTATAGCGATTACGGAATAAAATATTATGAAATTCCCAGAGGCTATAATTATTACTTGCTGCAGGATGGATCAACAATGAAATATGCTGATTTTCAAAACAAAACTATAGATAGTGTAGATGTAGTTATCAAAGACATTAACAATAATGATGTTGGAGGAACTGCAGAAAAGATTATAATCGAAGGATATTAAAGGAGTGATGACATGTCTCAAGATTTTGATATAAGAACGACAAATAAAGACGGGCTTGATGCTAATGGCCCTGGCCTTAAACAAGTTTTATATGGCAACTTTTTAGCTCTTGTTACTCAATTTGCAGGAGAAACGGCGCCAGCCGACACTTATCAGGGAATGCCCTGGCTAGACATTTCAGAAGGCTGGACAAATGCAAAAATGAAGTTTTGGAATGGTTCAGAGTGGGTGCTGCAGAATGAATATAATCCATATATTAAGGATTTAAGAGTTTCGAGAGGTACAAAAAACACTCTATGGGAGCGGCTAGAAGTTGCTCTTAATGAAGATGGAACAATCAAATCTGACCTTGCTGAAAATATGACTGAATGGATTGACAGCACATTATCGGCAACTTATGTAAGCGCTGATACTTTTACGGTGCCTGGCGATTATACGGATGTGTTTGTAGTCAACAGAAAAATTAAAGCGACATTAGATGCTGAAAGCATTTATTCTGCTGTAAAATCAGCAAATTATAGTTCTGCTGATGATGAAACAACTGTAGTGCTGTTTGATACAGTGATAGACGCAACAATAACAAAAATAGAACACGGGATTGTGAAAGCTGGCCCGGAAGGTTCAAACCCAGAAAATAACTTGATAGACGAAACAACAGGCGATATTTACGAGCTAAAAATGATTGACGGCTCATTAGCAATGGAGGTTAGATAATATATGAGAGGATTTCCGAAAGTACTTAACTCAAGACAAGACTATGAAAATATAATCAGTGATTTTGGGTATACAGCAAAAGTAAAACGGGCATATGAAGGACTGCTTAATACAGCAGAAAAATATGAGTTCGACAAAGAGCTTGCAGCAGAATCTGATAGAACTGGACCCGCTCCTGAGTACAAAGTTATGACTCAGGAAGAAGAAGGGACAGAAAAGATAGTGCAATATAAATTAGTAAATAATCCAGATGGTAAAATATTTAAACTAGGATTTACAATTGGAGAAGTAGAGGAAGTGATTGCACAATGTTAAGTTTTGTAGGAGCAGATACACCAAGCTTTATAGATATCAAGGGTAAAATAGAAAAAAGTGCAGATGATGAAATTACAGTGCCGCCTCTTGCTTTGAGAATAGATCGCCAAAATCTCAAAAAAGAGACTGATACTATTTTGACTGCTGCAGATAGTGATGGTAGTTTCGTAAGCTTTGCTCTTGGTGAAAATTATTATATATATGCTTTGCAGCCATCAGCTGATGCAGAGCCCGATTTTGTTATTTCTATCAACTCTACTTATCCAGACGGGTATACAGAAAATAATAGCAGAAAAATTGGTGGTTTTCATTATGGCCGCATCAGAACAAACGCTCAAAGATATGATGATACAGCCTCAATTGCAGTTAATATACTGCCAAACTCAGTCTGGTCATTGAACTACAGACCTGCCTGTGACCCTACTGGAATGGTCAAGGTATCAAACTTTTGGGCTGATATATATATTGCAAGTGAAGGCAGCGGAACCTGGCCGGAAACTGAACTTGTGAGTGAATACAATGCGACCCCGGTCTCAGGAACTGAGGGTTATAATGATTATGATTTCATTAGGGGTCTTGCAAATGTCAACAAAAGAAAATTAACCAGGCAGGAATGGTTAATGGCTGCCTATGGTAGCCCAGAAGGCCACGAAAATGATAATAATGCCGCTTGGTCTAGTTCAAGTAATTCAGGTCGAACTTCAACTGGAACTGTAGAACAAGCAGTTTCTTGCTATAACCTTGTAGATTGCGCTGGTAACCTTTGGGAAAGATTAGACGAGTATACTTACAGAAATACCGGCTCAACATCGTTTGACTGGTATGATGTACTTAATGCAGGCAAAGACAGTTCTCATCAGCATGGAGAAGCTTACATGCAAAACAATGTTGCTATTATCGGCCTCCTCGCCGGTGGCGACTTCATCAATGGTGGCCTCTGCGGTGCTCGGGCGGGCGACTCGAGCAATTACCCGTGGAACGTGAGCACTAGGATTGGCGTGCGTGGCGCCTGTGCTCATCAGAGTACCTGATAATCTGAAATTGGTTTTTGGTTAGTTTTTGAATTTAAGGGGTGGTGATTTGGCAGACACAGATGATTTTGTGCTTTTAGGAAAAGATAAAAAGAAGCTTCATACTATCAGGCAAGAAATAGAAATTTTTCTTGAAGATTATCTCCAGCTGCAGCTTAACAACAAAACTACTGTTGATAATATATGGAATGGAATAGATTTTTGCGGATATGTAACTTACCCACCATATCGCAAACTGAGAAAATCGACTAAAAAGAAAATGAAAAAGAAATTGAAATACTTACAGAAAAAATATTATGAAGAGGAGGTGACTTTAGAAGATATTAGAGCGAGTGTTAATTCTTATCTGGGAATTTTAAAACACTGCAATAGTTATAATCTTACAATGTCAGTGATAAGAAAATTAGATGATCATATACTGGAGCAATTGGATTTAGGCGACCGGTTAGAATTAAAAAATTGATGTGATACAGATAAACAAAAACTTTTGCCCCATAGGCGGGGCTGTTTTGAGGTGGAAAAGTTGAATGCAAAGTGGAGACCGTTTATAGACGAAATTATTTATTATTGGAACAAATTTTTTGAGCATACAGCAATTAAAGGTTTTTTGGCGGCAGGGGGAACTGTAATTACTATGATATTCGGTGATATGAATGCAGCAATGCAGGGTTTTTTGATACTGTTGGCAGCTGATTATATAACAGGTTTAACAAAAGCTGCCAAAAGAGGTCAATTATCAAGCTGGATGTCAAGAAAAGGTTGGGGGAAACTAGCAACTTATTCAATTGTGATTTCTTTGGGACATTTAATTACTCAAATAGGAATGACAGGCATGAGAGATTTTGTTCTCCTTTGGGCCGGAACTACTGAAGCAATATCTATACTTGAAAACTGTGACGAACTTGGCGTTGTAATTCCTGATTTTATGCGAGAAAAATTATTAAATACCAAAGAAAATAAATTTGGAGAGGAGATAGATAAATGAAAATAGCAATTTTAGCCGGACATGGTGGTTCTGACTCGGGAGCTGTTGATCCAATCGAAAAAGAACAGAATGATGGCATATATCAGGATGATATTTATACTGAAGAAAGTGATGTGAATTTAAAGGCTGCTAAAATTTTAGAAAAAATATTAACTAATAATGGTCATGAAGTTTTTATGGCCAGAGATAGAGATGTTTATATCAGTCTGCAGAATAGAACTCATTTTGCAAATGATAACAATGCTGATATAGTAATCTCTTTGCATGCTAATGCTGCAGCAAATAGTGCTGCTGAAGGAATTGAGACTCTTCATTACCCAGGCAGTGAGAATGGCCAGAAATTAGCTAATAATGTGCAAAAAAGAATGATTAAAGCAAGTAATGCAACTGATAGGGGCATTAAAGAAAGAGATAATCTCTATGTGCTTAGGAAAACATTAATGCCTGCTGTACTTGTTGAAATGGGATTCTTAACCAACCCCAAAGAAGAGCATCTGCTTAACGAAAGAGAATATTTATATCTACTAATGGAAGCAGTTGCAGCTGGAGTTGATGATTATGAGCGAGAATAAAGAAAAAGAAGTTAATGAAGTCAACTTAAAAGAAGATTCAAATGATAACGGAGTACCGGACTGGGTAGAAGCTGCAGCTACATATCTAATAGCTAGTATTTGTGTTGGTATAGCTGTAGCTGGTTATGCAAGACAGGATTTAGATGACCCAGTGATTAAATGGCTGTTAGGATTTGCTGTTGTTTTGACAGGAGAAAGAGACGCTATCAAAGCATTTGTTAAAAGTAAGGTGTGATAAAATGCTAAAAACTAAGCATAAAATAATATTAATTGTAATTGCTGCATTGTTAGTCATTGGAGCTCTATTTTTTGGAGGTTGGCAACTGGCTTCTCTTTTAGGTATTGGAGCTGCAGCTGGTGGCTATAAAGTTGCAAGCAAACAGGTCCAGAAGCAAGCTGATCAGGAAAAAGAAGTGGTCAATGAAGCAGAAAAAGATATTGATGAGCGAAAAGAGAAAGACCAGGAGTTGCAGCAGGAAGCTGAAAATCGCAAAGAAAAAGTAGAGGAACTTAATAATAATCAAAAGGACCGGCAGGAAAGAGCCGAAAGTTTAGAGGATAGGTTAAGCAAACACGAAGAAGGCGATAACAATTAAACGCCTACTAATATTTTTAATAGTTTTGTTTTTGCTTTTTATGCCTATTGTTGTCAATGCTCAGGAGTTAGATCCGCCTGAAGAATATGATCAGCTCCTGGAAGATTATCGCGACATGTATGATATCGCTCAGAAATATAAAAAGTTGTATGAAGAAGCTGAGCGTGATGTTACCGAATATAAAAAATTATACAACCAGGCGGAAGCCGATGTTGAGGAATACAGGCAATTATATAAATCAGCTGAGGAGAACAATCGAAAGTTAATAGATTCTAATAACAGATTACAGGATTTGATTGATACTCAAAAAGATATGATTGACGATATATTAAATAAAAAAGAAATTGGAATAATAACAGGGGTCAATGTGGTCCCTGCTAATATAAAAAATAGTGGAATAATTCTTGGATTTGATTTTCAGTTTTAAGTTTTGAAGTTTTGCATTAAAACAAGATATATAGTAAACTGTACTATAATGTAGATAAAATATTTTTAAAAAAATTTGCTCTGCAGGCAGCTCGCAGGCAAGAACCATTAGAGTCTAATTTATAGCAAATAAAAAAAGAGCCCAAAAAGGACTCTTATCACTGCTATATCAATGGTGCGAAAGGAGGGATTCGAACCCTCACGGTCGTGAGACCACTAGACCCTGAA
>NZ_FOTI01000007.1 GCF_900114545.1 Halanaerobium salsuginis | reverse complement strand
ATTTTCAATGACACCGTATTTAGTCTGGAAGTTACGAGAATAATTACCATTGCGGTTGTTGCCAGAGTTTTTACCAGTAACTTCATATTTATCGTAATTTAGAAATTCGGTTAATTCAGACTTAAGCAATTTTTCGAGAAAATTTTTGATCAAATCATTAATCATGTCATCAAAATTCACTTGACCATTGTTGGGTTTTTCAGGTATACTTTTCATGAGGAGTCCTCCTAGTGGTTTGATTTTTTATTTTCGTCGATAAATATATTCAACCACTTAAAGAAGGATTCCTCTTTTTTTATTTTAAAAAAATATCGATATTTAATTTACACAACTTATTGTACATTACTTCCAGCTGTAATGAAACAATTTGGTGGCTCACAATTTTTTATGACTGGAAAAGTTGCTATGGCTCATTATGGCCGATATATGGTTCCTGCTTTTAGAAAAGCTAATTTTGATTGGGATGTACAAGAACAGCCGTTTGGGCCTAGTGGTAAAAGGGGAGTTCCATTTGGACTAGCAGCAATTAGTGCAGCTAAAAACACTGAATATCCAAAAGCTGCTTATAAGTTCATAAAATACTTTTCTTCCCCTAAAGCAGTAGCTGTTTTAAATGAATTAGGAAGTTCTATGCCTGTGTTAAAGTCGCTAACAGAAAAACCTGAATTTAAAAATCCAGAACTTGCTCCTCAAAATCAGCAGGCAATGATTGCTGAGATAAAATATTCTCATTTAATTCCATCTCCTCCAGGAAATAGCGAAATTATTAATGCATCAACTTCAGTACTAGATAAATTATTAGTTACTAATGATTTAACACCTCAAGAAGCAGCAGATGAGATTGCTAAGCAGATCGATAATATTCTTAAAAATAATTAAAATAATAGGGGTTCCAAATGGAGCCCCTAATTTCAGGAGTGATATGATTGCTTTTATATAAAAAGTTAGGTCAAAACGATCTTGAAAGAAAACAAGCAATTGCCGGGTATTTATTTATCTTACCAAATTTAATTGGATTTTTTATTTTTGTATTTGTGCCATTAATTGCTTCATTTATTTTAAGTTTTTTTAGTTGGGATCTAGTAAATGAACCTACATATGTTGGTTTAGAAAATTTTAAAATGATGTTTTCTAGACCATTGTTCTGCAAAACTTTGCTTAATACAATTTATTATACATTCGGTGTAGTCCCACTGACTATTATATTAGGCCTTTTTTTAGCTGTTTTAGTTAATAATACTAAGAAAAATTTCGTTTATAAATTTAGTTTTTTTATGCCTTATTTAATTCCTATGGTGGGAGCAGCTTTAATTTGGCAGTCTATTTATATGCCTAATTTTGGCATATTGGTTTATTTATTGGATAAAATTGGTATAAATTCTCCGCAATGGCTTTCTGATCCAAATTGGGCTATGCCAGCAATTATTATAATGAGTGTCTGGAAAAGTATAGGGTTTACTTTTATAGTATTACTTGCCGGGTTGCAAGGGATTCCAGCCCGATATTATGAAGCTGCCCGTATAGATGGGGCAAGTCCTATACAACAGTTTTTTAAAATTACTGTTCCATTATTAACTCCAACCATCTTCTTTGCAGTTGTAATTTCTATGATCGATTCTTTTAAAGTTTTTGATCAAGCCTTTATTTTAACTAAAGGGGGACCGGCAGATGCAACTAAAACTTTAGTTTATTATATTTATACACAGGGGTTTGAATATTTTAGAATGGGTTATGCAAGTTCAATTGGCTGGTTTTTATTAATTATTATTTTTACTATAACAGTCTTTCAATTTATTTATCAGAGGAAGTGGGTGTCTTATGACCTTTAATCTTAAAAAAATAATCAAACATTTAATTTTATTAATATTTTTATTTATTATGTTGGGACCTTTTTTATGGTTAATAAGTACGTCTTTAAAAGAATTTGGAGATGTTTTTAATTACCCTCCCGAAATAATACCAAAAACCATTTCCTGGCAAAATTTCGAGCGAGTTTTTACATCATTTTCTTTAGTTAGATATTTTTTAAATTCTATATTTGTCACTTTTGTTCGTACTCTTGGTACTTTATTAACTTCTTCTTTGGCTGCTTATGCATTTGCAAGACTAAAATTTCCTGGTCGAGATAAAATTTTCATTTTATATCTAGCCACATTAATGATTCCTTTTCAAGTTGTAATGATACCTCTTTTTATAATAATGAAATATTTTGGTTGGGTTGACAGCTATCAAGCATTAATTTTGCCAGGTGTTTTTAATGCTTTAGGAGTATTTTTGTTAAGACAGTTTTTTATCAGTTTGCCAAAAAGCCTTGAAGAATCGGCTTTTATTGATGGAGCTTCTTATTTTGTCATATTTAGCAGAATAATTTTACCTTTAGCTAAACCGGGTTTAGCTACCTTATCTGTTTTAAGTTTTTTATGGAGTTGGAATGATTTTCTCTGGCCATTGATAATTATTGATTCTGACACGATGAATACTATAACCTTAGCAATCTCTAAGTTTCAGGGGTATTATTTTACGGAATGGAATCTCTTAATGGCAGCTACTTTGATTGCTTTATTGCCAACAATTATAGTCTATATATGTGCTCAAAATTATTTTGTAGAAGGTATTGCAGCAAGTGGAACTAAATATTAAATATTATTTGAGGATGATTTGAATGACAGAAAAAACACTAAAAAATAGAGATTATTATAAAGAAAAATATAGACCACAAATTCATTTCTCTCCTGTAGAAAATTGGATGAATGATCCTAATGGCTTGGTTTACTACAAGGAGAAGTATCATCTTTTTTATCAGTATCATCCTTATAGTAATGTTTGGGGCCCTATGCACTGGGGACATGCTATTAGTACAGACCTTTTACACTGGCAGCATCTGCCAATTGCACTTGACCCCGATAAAAAAAATGGGATGGCATTTTCAGGAACTGCAGTAGTTGACTTTCACAATAGTAGCGGTTTTTTTAAAGATAAATCAGGATTAGTTTTAATTTACACAAGTACTCTTCCAGACTCTGCAGGTGGTCATCAACAACAGTGCATTGCTTACAGCCAAGATGATGGTCTAACCTGGCAAAAATATAAGTCTAACCCAGTAATCAAAAATAAAAGCAAAAAAGATTTTAGGGATCCAAAAGTATTCTGGCATCAGCAGACAAATAAGTGGATTATGGTTTTAGTAGCTGGTGACAGGGTTGAATTTTACAATTCATCAAACTTAAGGGAATGGAAATATTTAAGTGAATTTGGTCAAAATAGAGGTTCTCATGGTGGTGTCTGGGAATGTCCAGATTTTTTTCCTTTGCAATTAAAAAATCATAAATACTGGATTTTGAAGGTTGATGTACAGCAAGGAGCTTACGCTGGTGGCTCAGGTGGACAATATTTTATAGGAGAGTTTAATGGTTATGATTTTGTAGAAATTAATGATTTTAATCAGGTTAATTGGCTTGATTGTGGCCAAGATTTTTATGCAGCGCAGTCGTGGAATGAGCTGCCTGAAAATTCTGGAAGAAAAATTTGGCTTGCCTGGATGAGTAATTGGGATTATGCTAATCAAGTTCCCACAAATATCTGGAAAGGTGCAATGAGTATTCCGCGTTATTTAGAGCTTACTAAAGAAAAAAATATAATTAGTCTTGTACAAAAACCAGTTAAAGAGTTAGAAGATTTAAGGTGTAAAGAATATATATACAAAGATTTATCAGTTAAAAAAAAGGGGAATTTATATTTTCATAATTTAAAAAACCCTTTAGAAATAGATACCGCAATTTCTTTAGATGAAAATACTAAGTTTGATATTATTTTTGAGTTTAAGGGAAATAATTTAAACTTAAGTTATGATAATAATACTAGGCAACTTATCTTAGATAGAAAAGATTTATCTGATGGAATTAATTCTATATCTAAAACAAAACAAATTACAAATTTAGATAATAATAACCAGATTAAGCTTCATATCTTTATTGATTGGTCTTCAATTGAAATATTTATTAATGAAGGTAAAAAAGTTATTACTGCTTTAATTTTTCCAGAAAAAGTTAAACTTGATCTTAATTTTAAAAATGATGGAAATTCATTTTTGATAAATAATCTCAAAATTTATGAGTTAGAAAGTATTTGGAAAAATTCTTATTAATAAAATTACATAGTCAGGTCAATATGAATAAAACTCTAAAATGAATTTTTAAACAATGTTGATCTGACTTTATTTATGTTATAATAAAAAAAGAGATTAAATTTGATAAGGAGGTTAAATATGGCGAAAAATAAAACAGGTGTGATAACTTTAGGTGAAGCATTAATTGATTTTACTCCTCTAGATAAAGAGAACTTGGATTTTCGTAAAAACCCAGGAGGAGCCCCAGCTAATGTAGCCGTAGCATTAAGCAGATTGGGAGTTAAAACAACAATGATTGCTAAAGTAGGAGATGACGTCTTAGGCAGGTTTTTACAGCAGAAATTACAGTCTGAAAATGTTAATGTTGATAATTTTATTTTAACTGAAGAGGCCAAAACAGCAATTACTTTTGTAACTTTAACTGAGTCTGGTGAACGCAGTTTTGATTTTTACATAGAGCCAAGTGCTGATAGGTTTTTGCGGGAATCTGAAATTGATCAAGCAATCTTCACAGCAAATAAAATCTATCATTTTGGTTCGATTTCTTTAATTGATGAGCCGGCTAGATCAGCTACTAAAAAAGGAATTGAGCTTGCTCAAAAAAATGGGATGTTAATTTCCTATGATCCTAATTTGCGCGAAATGCTCTGGAATTCTTTAGCAGATGCTAAAAAAACTATTTTATCTGTTATGGATCAAATTGATATTTTAAAAGTTTCGGCTGAAGAATTAGAATTTTTAACTGGAGAATCTAAAATAGAGTCAGGAGCAAATATATTAACTCAAAAATACCAAATACCAGTAATTTTTATTACAGACGGTAGCCAGGGTGCTTATTATTATTATCAATCTGAGCTGGGATTTGTAGCTTCTTATCCAGCAGAAGCTGTTGATACTACTGGAGCTGGTGATGCTTTTATGTCAGCTGTGCTTTATTGTTTTAATAAAGCAAAACTTAGTTTAGATCAACTTAATAAATCATTTTTAAGAGATACCTTAAAATTTGCTAATTATTCTGGTTCATTGGCAGTTGCTGTTAGTGGAGCTATGTCTGCACTACCTATGCTGGCAGAAGTAGAAAAATTTAAAGCATAAAGGAGAATTTAAAATGGCTCTGGATTTTAAACTCGAATTAAGTCAGCAGCAGGAGTTAATTATGACCCCTGAGTTGCAAACTGCTATTGAAGTTTTACAATACAGCAGCCTTGAATTAAAGGAGTTTTTGGAAGCAGAAGAGGAAAAAAATCCTCTCTTAGAATTAGAATCTTTTACTGATAATAATTATTATAACTACAATCAAACTGGAGGAAATGATTTTGATTATGAAAATTTAGTTGCTGCTCAACCTGATCCCTGTCAATATCTTTCGGAACGTTTATTTGAAGTCCTGACTGAATCAGAAATTAAATTGGGAAATTTTATTGTTGGCTGTTTAAACCGTGAAGCTGAGTTAAGCTTTACTTTTGCAGAAATAGCTCAAATGTTTTCTGAACAGTTCAATCAGATTGAACAAGAAGAAGTAGAATTAGTTTATAATAAAGTTAAAGAGCTAGATTTAGAGTCAGCATTTAAAGTAAAAGAGAATATTTCTGAATATGTAATTCCAGATTTAATTGTAAAAAAAATTGCCGGGGAATTTATAGTAGAATTTAATCAGTCAGCTCTGCCTAATCTACAAATTAGTTCTTATTATTATAATCTCTGGCAGCAGACTAATGATTCTGAAACTATGAAATATCTTGAAAAAAAATATAAAGCAGCAGTCTGGTTAATTAAAAGCATTAAACAGCGCCAGCAGACAATTAAAAAAATAGCTGAAGCAATTGTTGCTGAACAATCTGCTTTTTTAGAGGCTGGTTTTAAATTTCTTTCAGTAATGACAATGAGTGATATAGCAGACTTAATCTCAATGCATGAATCAACAGTAAGTCGAGCCAGTACCAGTAAATATATTCAAACAGATCGTGGGACTTTCCCATTAAAATTTTTTTTCAATAGTGGGGTTGCAGGTATATCTGCTGTTAGTTTAAAAGCAATTATTGCTGAAGAAATAGCTGCTGAGAAAAGAGCTAACCCTTTAAGTGATAAACAGTTAGCTGGTCTTATAGCTGAAAATTATCAGCTTAACATTTCCCGGAGGACTGTAGCTAAATATCGTAACTCACTTGGTATAGCCGGATCTAGAAGCAGAAAAAAATAATTAAATTTTTGCTTGCATTACTTAAATAAATACTATATAATACTAAAAAATAAACGAATAAAAATAATTACCTGCGAACAGAAGAGTAAGAAACTGATAGTTGAAGCGAATCAGGGATGGTGAGAGCCTGATCTTAATCTTTTTCTGAAACGCATCTGGGAGGTTTTTCTCTGAAAATATTTACTTAGGAGAAAACGTAGAATTGCGTTAAATTACCTGAAAGTGGATAAATTTATTTATCAAGCAGAGTGGTACCGCAGTTATTAACCTGTCTCTATTAATAGAGACAGGTTTTTTTGATTTTTAGGAAATTATTGTTAAGGTTTTGTTAAATGCAGATTGACTTGTTTACTGGCGAGAATTTAAAAGAGAGAAGTTACAGAAAACTTGAGGAGGAATAATTAAAATGACAGACAAAAAAATTAACAAAATTTTGTTGGCGTATTCAGGTGGTCTTGATACATCAGTGGCGATTAAATGGCTGCAGGATAAATATGATGCTGAGATTATTACATATACGGCAGATCTTGGTCAGCAGCAGGATTGGAAAGCTGTTGAGCAAAAAGCTCTTGCAACAGGAGCGAGTAAAGCCTATATTGATGATATTCGAGCAGAATTTATCAATGAATATGTTTTCCCTGCTTTAAAAGTAAATGCTCTATATCAGGAAAAATATCCACTGGCAACAGCTCTGGCCCGCCCGTTAATTGCTAAAAGAATGGTTGAAATAGCTAAAAAAGAAGGCGTAGATGCACTGGCACATGGTTGTACTGGTAAAGGAAATGATCAGGTTCGTTTTGAAGTTTCTTTTAAAGCACTAGCACCTGAACTAGCGATTATTGCTCCCTTAAGAGATTGGGAATTTGTTTCCCGGGATGCAGAAATAGAATATGCAGCAGCTAATGATATACCAGTTAAAGCAACAAAAGATAGTCCCTATAGTATAGATCAAAATCTCTGGGGAATTAGTATTGAGTGTGGTATTTTAGAAGATCCCTGGGCTGAACCACCAGCTGATGCTTATCAGTGGACAAAAGCAGTTGATGAAACACCAGCTGCAGCAAAATATATTACAATTGATTTTGAAAAGGGAGTTCCTGTGGCATTAGATGGTAAACAGCTTGATTCTGTGACAATGGTAAATAAACTTAATCAATTCGGATCAGATTATGGAGTCGGCAGAATTGATATGCTGGAAGATCGTCTGGTAGGTATTAAGTCAAGAGAAATTTATGAAGCACCAGCTGCTGAAATATTAATTAAAGCTCATAAGGCTCTGGAAGATTTAACTCTTGACCGTGAAACTAAAAACTATAAAGCAGCAATGGCAGCAAAATATGCTGAAATGACTTATTATGGCCTCTGGTTCTCACCGTTGAGAAACGCTCTTGATGCTTTTATTGATCAATCTCAGCAGACTGTAACAGGTAGTATTAAAGTTAAACTATACAAAGGTAGCTGTACTCTTGCTGGTAGAAAGTCAGCTCATTCTCTCTATAATCATGGTCTGGCAACTTATGATGAAAGTGATAACTTTGATCACAAATCTGCACCAGGTTTTATAAATTTATGGGCTTTACCAGTTCAGGTTGCTAATCAACAACAGAGGGAAGAATAATAATGGTAAAAGCTAAATTATGGGGAGGTAGATTTGCTGCAGCTACTTCTGAATTAATGGATAAATTCAATGCATCTTTACCGTTTGATATTAAATTAATGCCCTATGATATTCAGGGCAGTCTGGCCCATGTAACTATGCTGGCTCAACAGAAAATAATTGAGCCAGCAGAAGCTGAAAAGATAAAAACAGGTTTACAGGCAGTTAAAGCCGATCTGGAAGCAGAATTAGCTGCTGGAAAACTTAATTTAAGCGAAGCAGAAGATATTCATAGTTTAGTTGAAGCTCGTTTAACTGCTAAAATTGGTCCGGTAGGTGGTAAATTACATACTGGTCGCAGTCGTAATGATCAGGTGGCTGTTGACCTTCGTCTTTATTTGCGTCAGCAGACAATAGATATTAGAGAACTATTATTAGATTTTATGCAGCAAATTCTAGTATTAGCAGATCAGTATAAAGAAACAATAATGCCTGGTTATACTCATCTGCAGAGAGCACAAGCGATTAGTTTTGGTCACCATTTAATGGCATATTATTTTAAATTGAAACGTGATTATGAGCGATTTGCTGATGCTTTAAAAAGGATAAATATTTCACCGCTTGGCTCAGGAGCTCTTGCAGGAAGCTCTTTTCCTCTTGATCGTAATTTTACTGCTGATCAGCTGGGGTTTAGTGGGATTACTGCTAATTCGCTTGATGGAGTAAGTGATCGCGACTTTGTGCTAGAATTTTTAGCTGTAGCAGCTAATGTGATGCTGCACTTAAGCCGATTAAGCGAAGAAATTATTCTCTGGAACTCAGCCGAGTTTTCTTTTATTGAATTGGCTGATCAATATACTACAGGTAGTTCAATTATGCCTCAGAAAAAAAATCCTGATCTAGCAGAATTAGTTAGGGGGAAAACGGGACGAGTTATTGGTAATTTAAACCAGATGATGATTACTATTAAAGGACTTCCCCTCGCTTATAATAAGGATTTACAAGAAGATAAAGAAGGTTTGTTTGATACTGTAGATACTTTAAAGATAATCTTAAAATTATATCCTGAAATGCTTAAAACAATGACTGTAAAAACTGAAGCAATGGTTAGAGCAGCAAAAACAGGATTTCTTAATGCAACTGAACTGGCAGATCTACTGGCAGAAAAAGGAATTCCTTTTCGAGAGGCTCACACAATAGTTGGTCAGGCAGTTATTGCAGCTGCTGAGCAAAATAAAGAATTAGAGGACTTAACTTTTGCTGAATGGGAAAATATATTGCCGGAAAAAATTAATTTTAGTCTGCCAGAGTTGCAGAATAGACTTGCTGTTAAAGCAGCTGTTAATTCTCATGCTACTGCAGGAGGACCGGCCTTTAAAGAAGTTAGCAAAGTCATTGCAAGAGAAAAATTATTTTTAGCAGATTAATTTAAAAACAGATTTATCAATAAATCTCATAAACTCCCCTATTTAGAAGCATTTTAATTCTAAATAGGGGTTTTATTTTTGCCCGAAAAGTATTACAATTAAGAGTAAATAGATTATTCGGCTGGGAGGTTTTAAAATGGAAAAGATTGCAGTTTGTCAGGTATCCTGGCGTAAATACTGTTTTATTTGTATTTTAAGCTTTGTTTTCAGCTTAGCTCTAATACAATCAGCTGCTGCTTTTTCAGATTATGAACAAAAAACTGCTGCTAATGTTTATCAGCAGCTCCAAAAAGAATATCAAATTAGAGATTTTCAAGATTCTTCGGCAGCAGAGCAGATTTTAACTAAGTTGACTAAAAATATAACTAATTCTGAATTTGAAAATGCAGAATTTAAACTACATTATGTTGATGATAAAATAATTAATGCCTATTATATTGGGGATGGCAACATAATGATTTTTGCCGGTCTTTTACAAGAATTAAATAATAACAATCAATTAGCAGGTATCATTGCTCACGAAATGGGTCATGCAGTTAACAAGCATTTATCCGAAGATATGAAGCATAATCTTGGTTTATCTTTACTCAATATATTATTTAATCACTTTACTGAGAATCAATACCAACAGATGACTAATATAACTCAGAATTTAATTGAAAATGGCTTTTCACGTGATCAGGAAAAAGAAGCAGATCTTTATGCAGTAGATTTAATGATGCGCTCAGGTTATAATCCAGATGGTTTAATAGAATTAATGCAGATTTTTAAAAGAAATAGTAATAATAGTAAATTACTTGAGTTTACTCAGACTCACCCTATTCCTGAAAGTAGGATAAAATATTTAGAAGACTATATTAAAGATAAGCAATCTAAACAGGAGTGAAAATAATGAATAATAGAACAAGAAAATTAGTCTGGGCCAGTTTTTTATTAATTTTAGGTCTGCTTTTGCCACGTATAGTTAATTTTGCTGGCAGTCAGACAATTGGCAATTTGCTATCACCAATGCATATTCCAGTCTTTTTAACTGGTCTAATCTTAGGACCATTTTATGGAGTTATAGTTGGTTTTTTTACCCCTTTGTTTAGCACTTTAATTTTTGCAAGGCCTCCTTTAGCACCACCAATTGCAATTTTAATGTCTTTTGAGCTGGCAGCTTTTGGCTTAACTGCTGGTTATCTTTATAATAAAAGAAAAATTAATATTTATTTAAGCTTAGTCTTTGCTATGCTGTTTGGCAGATTAGTTTATGGTCTTGCTCTTTTATCTATTGGTCCTATTTTTTCTTTTAGGCCTCCCTTTGTGCCATTTATGCAGGGAGTATTTCTGACTGGAATTCCCGGGATGATCATTCAGCTAATTATTATTCCTTTAATTATTAGTAAACTTAGCTTTGTTAAAGAATTTACTGAAACAAATAGATTAGAGGCTTAATCTTAAAATGATCTTAAATTAGTATAAAGTTAGCAACATTAAAATTCAGCAGTAATAACTGCTTAAAATTACTAAAGTGAGAGGAGTGGCTGATATGCAATATGATATTTTTGCAGTTGGTGACAATGTAGCAGATTATTATCCAGAGCAGAAAAGAATTTATGCAGGTGGTGGTGCCTACAATACAGCTGTAATTGGAAAGCGGCTTAATCTTAAAACTGCTTATTATGGTGCCTTTGGAACAGACGAAAATGCAAAATTTATGTATAATACTCTCAAAAAAGAAAAAGTAGCTTATCCAGTTAGTGATATCAGAAAAGGAAGAAATGCAGTTTCTATAGTAGAAAAAAATTCAGGGGAAGCAAATATTAAAGCTGTTGATAAAGGTGTTTATAAAAATCTTAGTCTTAATGAGAATGTATTAGATTTAATTAAAAAAAGTAAAATTGTTCATACAAATATCTATAGTTATTTTGAAGATTATCTGGCTAAACTTCATTATCAAACAAAATTGTCCTTTGATTTTTCTTATTTAAGAAATAAAGAGTATCTGGAGGAAATTCTTAAAAAGGTTGATATAGCTTTTTTTTCTGAAGCTAGACAAAAAGAGGATCAGACAGCTTTTATTGATTGGGCTTTACAGCAAGGACCAGAAGTAGTTGTTTTAACTAGGGGGGGGAATAGCGCACTTTTAAAAAGCGGTCAAATTGAGCTTGAAATTGAAACTCAAACAATAAAAACTGTCGATACTTTAGGAGCAGGAGATGCTTTTATAAGCGCTTTTTTAACTAGTTTGATTAGGGATTTTAAACCGGATGAGCCAGAAAAATATTATCAATTAGCTTTAAAAAAAGCTGAACAGATAGCAGCTAAATATTGTCAAATTAATGGTTCTCTTGGTATCTTTGCAGATAGGCAAGAAGATGTAATTATTTATAATAATATTCATGCTTAAATAATTTGGGGAAAGGATTTATAATATGCGCCTAGTTTTGACAGAAAATTTAAAAGAAGATATGAAACTTGCTAAGCCAATTTATGAAAAGGGAAGTATATTACTTAATAAAGAAGTAACTGATCTTTTTAAATATAAAGATAAATTACTTGAACTAGGAATTAAGCATCTTTATGTAGAAGATCGCTATTCTCATGATATTAAAGTGAATGATATAATAAAAGATACTACTAGACGGCAGGGTAAAAAAATAGTTAAAAAAACTTTTAATAAAATCAAAAAGGGTTTTATTGATTTAAATATAGGTGAGTTAAAAGCTGTTATAGAAGAAATAACTTCTGAATTAGTTAAAAATGAAGATATTTTGTTGAATCTAGTTAGTTTAAAAAGTGCTAGTGACTATACTTATGAACACTCAGTTAATGTTAGTATAGTTTGTATTTCACTCGGCAAGATGCTTGGCTATAGTGAATCTGAATTATTTAAATTAGGTATGGGAGGGATGTTGCATGATATTGGCAAAACCCTTATTCCAGAAGAAATTTTAAACAAGCCTGGTCCTCTAACAGATTATGAATATCAGCTGATGAAAAATCACCCTGAACTAGGTTTTAATTATCTACAACAGCTTGATACAGTAAGTCCTCTTTCAAGAATTGTGGTTTTTTCTCATCACGAGAGAGTAGATGGTTCTGGTTATCCCCGGGGATTAATGGGAAGTGAAATCCATGAATTTGCTCGAGTAGCAGCTATAGCAGATGTTTTTGATGCTTTAACCAGTGATCGAGTTTATCGTGATAAATGGCCTACCTATAAAGCGGCTGAGTATATTATGAATAATACAGAAAGATTTTTTGATTATCAGCTGGTAAAAAAATTTCTGCCGCAAATTTCTTTTTATCCGAATGGAGTAGAAGTCATTTTAAGTAATGGTTATCGGGGGATTGTTAAAAATCAAAACATTGGTTTTCCTACCCGCCCACTTATTTATTTAATTGAAGATGATCAAGGGAATGAAATAACTAAAGAGATGGATCTTCTAAAGCATATGAATATTGTAATTACTAAAGTAATTGTTTAAATAATGTTTAAAAATTAAATAGTTATAAAAAAACTACTGGTCTAAAAATATTTTTAGACCAGTAGTTTTTTAGCAATGAAAGTTTAATTATCAAGTTATTAAATTTTATTTTTTAAAGGGAAATTGCTTTTAATATAGAATAATATTAGCAGGTGGGCCAATAAATCTAGCTATGATTTTTAGAAAATGTTCATATAGGAGGATTTAAAAAATGACTGATGAGATTACTTTTGCTCTGGATATAGGTACAAGAACTATAGTTGGAGTTTTATTAGAAAGAAAGGAAAACGGTTATCGAATTGTTAACTCTGCAGTACGTGAGCATCAGACCAGAGCAATGTTAGATGGTCAGATACATAATGTCGGCAAAGTTGCAGAATCTGTGCAGGCAGTTAAAAATGAGCTAGAAGAAAAATCAGGCCTCAAACTAACAAAAGTAGCAATAGCTGCAGCTGGTCGTGCTTTAAAAACAGTTACCCAGCATTATGAGATAGAACTTGATAAAAGTAGATATATTGAAGAAGAGGACTTAAAAAAATTAGAATTAAGTGCTATTAAAAAAGCTCAGTTAAGTTTGCAAAAGATAGAAAATAGCACAACTAACAATGGGCAGTCGGATTCTCAGCTTGAATCTGGCTTAAGAACAAAAATAAATATCGATTATCACTTTGTAGGTTATACAGTTAGAAAGTATAAACTTGATAGTATGGAAATTGGGTATTTACTCGGTCAGCGAGGCAAAGTGATGGAAGTAGAATTAGTAGCAACCTTTTTACCTCGTATAGTTATTGATTCACTTTTTTCAGTGATTAATAGTGTAGAGCTTGAAGTCGAACATTTGACTTTGGAGCCAATTGCTGCTGCTCAGATAGTAATTCCAGAAGCAATGAGCAATTTTAATTTAGCTTTAGTTGATATTGGAGCTGGTACTTCTGATATTGCAATTACTAAAAGTGGTGCTATTTCTGGTTATGATATGGTTCCAATAGCCGGTGATGAGATAACAGAGACTATTTCCGAAAAATTTTTAATAGATTATAATCAGGCTGAAAAAGTTAAGTGTAATTTAACTGCTGAAGATATAACAGAGGTTAAAACTATTTTGGGAGAAAAAATCACTTTAAAGCAAGCAGAAATTATTGCAGCTGTAGAACCTCAATTGGAGATGCTGGCAGAATCAATTGCTGAAAGTATTTTGAAAATTAACAGTACACCACCACAGGCAGTAATTTTTATTGGGGGAGGTTCTTTAACTCCAGGTTTAAAAGAAAAATTTGCTGAAAAAATAGATATTATTGCCAGTCGAATTGGAATTCGCAAGCGAGAAGATCTTAATAATCTAGAAGGCGAAATAACTGGAGTTAACACAACTCAGACTCTTACTCCTCTCGGAATAGCAGTAACTACAATTGAAACTAAAAGTAAGGCAGTCTTTATTGAAGTTGAGGTTAATGGAACTATGATTAATTTGTTAACTTTATCAAAGCCAACTGTGGGTGATGCTTTGCTTGCTGCAGAGATTGAAGTTGATCAATTAACTCCCCGACCGGGAATGGGAATTACTGCAACAGTAAATGATGAATTAAAAACTGTTCCGGGGGAAATGGGAAGTCAGGCTAAAATACTAGTTAATGACCAGCCAGTTGGATTGGAAGAATTAGTAGACAATGGTGATCAAATTACTTTTCAGCCTGGCAGACCAGGTAGAAATGCAGCAGCAGAAATTAGAGATTTGATTCCAGATTCTGAACTTAAAGAATATACAGTTTATCTTAATGGGAGTAAAAATAAAGTTGGAACAAGGATCTTTCAAAATAATAAACTTGTTAATTTAGATGAATCAGTCAGTGATGGTGCAGAAATTACTTATACAGTACCTGAAACAATTAGAGAAGCTTTGGCTCAAATTATGGATTTACCAGCAGCTAGTTTTGCTAATCAAACAATTAAATTTAACTTTAATGGCCAGCAGGAAGAAATAGTGCTTTCAAATTATTTAGTTAAAAAGGCAGGGCAGCCAATTGACTTTGATAGTGAATTAGTCGATAACATAGAGTTAGAGATAAAAGAGAAAAGTAAAACAGCCTTCACTATTCGTGATTTATTACAAAAAAAAGGTAATCAAAATATAACTTTTTATTTTAATGGGAGTGAATTGACTATTCCAGATCAAATTTGGGAAGTAGAAGTTAATACTGAACAAGTAGAGCTTGATTATCAGATTAAAGCTGATGATCAAATTCAGGCTTTTTCACGAACTTTAACTGTAGCTGGGGTTTTTAATTATATTAACTATAATATTTCCGATAATTTAAAAGAAAAAATGAAAATTATGCTTAATGGAAAAGAAGTAAATTTAGCTGCTAAGATTAAAGCAAATGATAAATTAAAGGTTAAATTAAATGGCTAATTTTAGAATTAATAAAAATTGAAGATCTGGGTGATTAAAAACTTAAAAGCAAATTCTGAAATTTAATTTAGGAGGAATAAAATGTTTTATCCATTAAAGTTTAATCATTTATATATAGAAAAGATTTGGGGAGGAACAAGATTAAATAATTATCGTGATGATCTACCGCCTGGGAAAATTGGAGAAAGTTGGGACGTTTCTGCTCAATCTGAAAACCAAAGTGTTGTAAAAAATGGTAAATTGGCTGGTAAAACACTGGGTCAATTAGTAGAAATGTACCCAGTTCAGCTTTTAGGAGATGCAGTAACTGCAGAAGAATTCCCTTTGCTTTTAAAGATTATTGATGCTCAGGCACAGCTTTCTATTCAGGTTCATCCTGATGATGAATATGCAGCTAATTATCCCGGTGAGGCAGGTAAAACTGAAGCCTGGTATATTATAGATGCAGAAGAGGATGCTTACTTAATCATTGGAACAAGTGATTGTTCAGAAAGTGAGTTTAAAAAGGCAATTCAAAATGAAGAAATTAGTGAATATGTTAATAAAGTTAAAGTTAAAAAAGGGGATGTTTTTTTCATTAAAGCAGGTCTTTTACATGCGATTGGACCAGGAATAATGCTGGCTGAAATTCAGCAGAGTAGTGATACAACTTATCGAGTTTATGACTATGGTAGAGGAAGAGAACTTCATCTTGGTAAAGCAATGGATGTAATTGATTTTAAACTTCAGGCCCGGAAAAGACAGGGCTTAAAAATAGCTAATTCAGATTATGATTATAGTTATTACTGCTTAAATGATAAATTTGCTCTAGATATTCTTGATATTAGAACAGAGTATAAAGCCAGTGGTGATCGAGATAGATTTTATATTATGACAGTAGTTGAAGGTAAAGGTAAAATTAGCTGGGCTAATGGTGAACTAGATCTTTTGGAGACAGATAGTGTCTTAATACCTGCCTATGCAGATGAATTTACTATCTCAGGTGCTTTAAAAATAATGAAAAGCTATGTTCCTGATTTAGAAAAAAACCGAAAAAATATTCTGCAGGTAATAGAATAAATTCTGACTGGTTGCTTAACTATTTTGTGATATATTAAATAGCCTGTTCAACCAGGAGGAGATAAAAGATGGATTCTGATAAATTTCAAATTTATATTACTAGATTTTTCTTATTTCTATTAGTGACAGCTGTTATAGCAAATATAGTTGCTCAGAACTGGCTTAATTTATTTACGTCAGTTCTTGCTATTATTTTAATTTATTTACCTTCTTATTTGATTGATAATCATTATCTTTATTTACCAAATAGTCTGCAGTTAGTAATAATAATTTTTATTTTTGCTGCTCTTTATCTAGGGGAGCAGCATGACTTTTATTACCACTTCTGGTGGTGGGATAGCATGCTTCACTCTATTTCCGGGGTGGTTTTAGGTTTTATTGGTTTTGTTTTAGTTTATATTCTTAATCGTAATGAAAATATAGATGTTGTTTTAAGTCCAATTTTTATGGCTATCTTTGCTTTCTCTTTTGCTGTTGCTTGTGGTGTTTTCTGGGAAATTTTTGAATTTTGGATGGATAGACTTTTTGCAACTAATATGCAAAAGTCTGGTCTAGTTGATACAATGTTTGATTTAATGGAGGATTGTGGAGGCGCTTTTATAACATCAATTATTGGCTATTTTTATGCACGCGATAAGCGGCCTTCCAGATTTCAAGAATCTTTGAATGATATATTGGAAAAAAACAAAAGATTTTTTAATTAAAAAAACAGAAAAGATTTAAAATAATATTTGCAGATTATCTGTTAAGTAGGAGAAAGGATTTAGAAAAATGGCAGCTAAAGAACCGAATCAGCTTATCAAATCTCTTGATAGAGCAATTGATATTTTAGAAATTATTTTGCAGCAGGAAAATGGAATGGGTGTTACTGAGATTAGTCGAGAACTTGATCTTCATAAAAGTACAGTTTATAGACTGCTTGATACGCTTAAATTTAGAGGTTATTTAGAGAAAAATGAAGAAAATCATAAATATTTTGCCGGCATTAAGTTATTTGAATTAAGCAGTCTTGTTTTAAATGATATTGATAATAGAATGAGACTCCGACCATATTTAGAGGAATTGATGCAGGAAACTCAGGAAACAATTCATCTGGGAATACTTGATGAAGGAGAAATTATTTATTTAGATAAAGTTGAAAGTAATGCTACAATTAGAATGTATTCTCAAGTTGGGAAACGTGTCCCAGCACATTCTACTAGCCTTGGTAAAGCTATTTTGGCCTATTTACCAGTTGAAAAAGTTATTAATTTACTGCAGGAAAAAGGAATGCCAGCTAAAACTAAAAATACAATAACTGATCTTGAGCAGTTTATTGAGCATTTAAATAAAGTCAAAAAACAGGGATATGCAATTGATGATGAAGAATTAGAAGCTGATATTCGCTGTCTTGCTGGTCCAATTTTTAATCATCGAGGAGAAGTGATTGCTGCTTTTAGTGTTTCGGCTCCGATAACCAGAATGACAGAGCAGAGGATGGTTAAACTAGAAGAATTAGTGGTTAAATACTCTCAGAAAATGTCGCGTTCTTTGGGATTTAACGGTTAATCCTTACCTTGATCTTTCCTCAAGGCTTGAGATTGTCAATTAGGGTTATTTAACTCTGCTGACAGGATTTACATTGATTTGATTTATAATTACTTTTCATATAAAATACTTGTAAATTGATAATGATTTTTGATAAATAGTTGATTTTGGAGGATTTTTTATGGTCAAGAAAAAAATAGGAATACCACGCGCTTTATTATATTATTATTATTTTCCTTTCTGGCTTAAGCTTTTTGCAGAGCTGGGAGTTGAAGTAATTATTTCTGATAATACAGCCAGAGATTTACTTGATAAAGGGGTAAAAAAATCACTTTCAGAAATTTGTGTGCCTATGAAGATTTTAGTAGCACATGTTTTAAATCTAGATGAAAAAAATTGTGATTATATATTTTTACCACGTTTTAAATCAATTCGCAAAGGTGTAGTTTTATGTCCTAAATTTTTAGGGCTGCCGGATATGATTAGTCACTCTTTACCTGATCTAAAAGCAGAATTAATTGCTGATCAAATCGAGTCAAAAAATGATGATATTTCTGCATATGTTAATCATAAAAAGTTAGCTAAAAAACTTAAAATTAAAAAAAGTGAAATGAAAGCTGCTTTAAGAAAAGCAGCTAAATTTTGGTGGCGGTATCGTCAGCTTCTCTTTGCTGGATATTCGATTGATGACTTTTTAGGTGTAGAAAAAATTGAAGTTTTAGAGAAATTAATTACTAAATTTGAAAATAGCAAACAGCTTCCGCAGAGCAAACGCTCAGAACTAAAAACAGCTGGAAACGAGGAAGTTGTAGATATTGCTTTAATTGGTTATGTTTATAATGTTTATGATAAATATATAAATATGGATATAATTAATAAGCTGAAAGAAATGGGAGTCAGAGTTCATACATTTGAAATGGTAGCTCAGGAAATAATTGAGCAAGAACTGGCAAGGTTACGTAAACCAATGTTCTGGGAATTTACTAATAAATTATATGGAGCAGCGCGCCATTATTTTGCCAGTAAGAATATTGATGGAGTTATTCATCTTACTGCCTTTGGCTGTGGTCCAGATTCGATTCTTGGTCAGATTTTAGAAATTGAGTCAAAAGACTATGAAAAAGCTTTTATGACTTTAAGAATTGATGAACAGACTGGTGAAAGTCATATTATAACTAGAATAGAAGCATTTATTGATTTGCTAAGATTAAAAAAGGAGAGAAATTAAAATGAGATTGTCTTTCCCTTATATGGGTCCAACTATTGTCTATGCAAAATTGCTTGAACTTTTAGGACATGATGTTGTAATGCCCCCCAGGCCGAATAAAGAAATTATTGACCTGGGAGTTAAATATAGTCCAGAATTTGCTTGTTTCCCTTTTAAAGTTATAACTGGAACCTACTTAAAATTGATGGAACAGGGAGTTGATACCCTGGTTACCAGTGGTGGTCATGGACCATGTCGGGCAGGTTATTATGGTGAGGTTCATAAAAAGATTTTACATGAGCTCGGTTATGATGTGGAAATTATAGTTATTGACTCTGTTCGTGATGATTATAAATATTTTTATCAAATTGCCAAACGTTTAAAAGGCAATAATTCCTGGCTAAAGGTAGTTCAGGTATTAAAGATAGTTTATGAGTTGACAAAAGCTCTTGATGAAGTTGAAAAGAAAGTAGAAATTTTGCGTGCTTATTATGATAATACTGTAATAAATAAAATCTGGCTGCAGGCTCAGGAAGATTTTTATACAGTGAAGGATAACAGTGATATTAAAAAATATAAACAGCGCTATTTAAAAAAACTTGCTGCTTACAGTGATCAGATTCCAGCAGCAGAGGATAGACTTAAAATTGGTATTATTGGAGAAATTTTTGTTGTTTTAGAGCAGTCAATTAATAATCAAATTGAAGAAAAAGTTAATCGCTTTGGCTTTGAAGTTGAAAGATCACAGTATCTTTCTGACTGGATAAGAGAAAATATTTTACCTTTTACAGCAAATGATTTAAAAGAAATAGAGCATAAAGGCGAAGAATTTATTGAAATAAACATCGGTGGTCATGCCAAAGAAAATATTGGTCATGCAATTGATTTTAAAGAAAGAGGATTTGATGGAATTATCCATTTAAAACCATTTGCCTGTCTACCAGAACTCATTTCTCAAAGTGTAATGGATGATTTATCCAATAAGTATGACATACCAGTTTTGACAATTTCAATTGATGAACAAACTGCAGATGCTAATGTTTTAACAAGAGTAGAAGCTTTTTTAGATATGATCAAGGAAAAAAACTACAGGGAGGTTATGTAGATGGAAAATCTCTATCTGGGAGTAGATATAGGTTCAGTTAGTATTAATATTGTAGCTATTGATGAGCAAAATGAGTTAGTTTTTAAATTATATACCCGTAATTCAGGAAATCCAATTCAGCTGGTAAAGAAAGGTCTTGCAAAATTTAAACAGGAAGTTGAAATTGATCAATATAAAGTTGCCGGAGTTGGTGTCACTGGAAGTGGTAGACAATTAATTGCTTATGTGCTTGGAGCAGATACAATCAAAAATGAAATTACTGCCCATGCAAGAGCTTCTACATTTTACCATCCAGAAGCAGGAACTATTTTTGAAATAGGTGGTCAGGATTCGAAGTTAATTATAGTTGAGGATGGAATTGCTGTTGATTTTGCTATGAACACTGTCTGTGCAGCTGGTACTGGCTCATTTCTTGACCATCAAGCTGAGCGGCTTGGCATTAAAATTGAAGATTTTGGCGGAATGGCTTTAGAAGCTGAAAGAGATGTCAGGATTGCTGGTCGCTGTACGGTTTTTGCTGAATCAGATATGATATCCAAACAACAATATGGTTTTACCAAACCTGAAATAATTAAAGGCTTATCAGTGGCTTTAGTTAGAAATTATATGAATAATCTGGTTAGAAATAGAGTTTTAAAAGGAGAATATATTTTTCAGGGTGGAGTAGCTGCTAATATTGGAATTAAAGCTGCTTTTGAAGCTGAGATTGGTTCAGAAGTAATTGTTCCTCAGTATCATGATGTAATGGGAGCAATTGGAATTGCTATGCTGGCCAAACGTGATGTGAAGCGCAGCGGTCAGGAAAGTAATTTTAGAGGGTTTGATTTAACAGAAGAAGAGTTTGCTACTAAAAGTTTTGAGTGTGATGATTGTGCTAACAATTGTGAAGTAATTAAAGTTATTGCAGATGGTAGAACAATTGCTGTTACAGGTGATCGTTGTGGTAAGTGGACAGCTTCTTTAATTACTGATAGCAGTATTACTGCTAATTCTTCCAAAAGTGAAACAACTCAAACAGTGGTTAAAGATCAGGCTGCTGCTGAAGAAAAATTAGATCTTTATAAAACAGATCCTGAAGCAGAAAAGCAAGTTATGCAGGAATTAGAAGAACTAGAAAAAGATGATCAAACTGAAAAAGAAGATAATATTCTTGTTTAAAATGAATTTAATCAATAATTAATTAGTATAATTAGACCTAAAGATTGAGGTGGAAGATGAGTTATCGGATTGAAAAAGATAGTCTGGGCGAGGTAAAAGTACCTTTTGAGAGCCTTTATGGGGCTCAAACGGCTCGAGCTGTTGCCAACTTTCCAATTGGGAAGGAAAAGATGCCTGTAGAAGTGATTAGAGCATATGGAATTATTAAAAAAGCAGCAGCACTAGCTAATTGTGATCAGAACTTACTAAATGAAAATAAGCGAGATTATATCTTACAGGCAGCTGATGAATTAATCACCGGCAAATTAGATCAACATTTTCCAATTTCACTCTGGCAGACTGGTTCAGGTACTCAAACAAATATGAACGTTAATGAAGTACTGGCCAATCGAATTTCACAGCTGGCTGGAGAAAATCCAGGTAGTAAAAAGCCAGTTCATCCTAATGATGATGTTAACATGTCACAATCAAGTAATGATACTTTTCCTGCTGCAATGGCTATCTCAGCAGTAAAGAAAACAGAAGAGTTTTTACTGCCAGTTATGCAGGAACTTAAGCTGGAATTAATTTCTAAAAGTGAGCAATATGCTGAGTTACTTAAAGTTGGTAGAACTCATTTAATGGATGCTACTCCAATAACTCTGGGCCAAGAATTTGCTGCTTTTGCTGCTCAATTAGAGCAGATTATTGCAATGGTCAACGATAGTCTTAAATATTTAAAGCAACTGCCGCTTGGCGGTACAGCAGTTGGTAGTGGTCTAAACACTAAGGCTGGGTTTGACAAATTAGTTGTTAAATATATTAATTTGGAAACTGAAAATAATTATCAGCCTGCAGTTAATAAATCGGCTGCAATTGCTGCTCATGATAGTTTTGTCAATTTTAGTGGAGTTTTAAAAACAGCTGCTGCTTTTTTTATGAAATTGGCTAATGATACACGCTGGTTAGCTTCTGGTCCCCGGTGTGGTATTGGGGAATTAAATTTACCTAAAAATGAGCCAGGTAGTTCTATTATGCCAGGTAAAGTTAATCCAACGCAAGCAGAAGCCTTGTTTCAAGTAGCTGCTCAAGTAATGGCAAATGATACAGCAGTTAATATAGGTGGTGGCAGTGGCAATTTCCAGCTTAATGTAGCTAAACCACTTATAATTTATAATATTTTGCAATCAATTTCTTTGCTGGGTGATGCTGCAGATTCTTATCGGAAAAGATGCTTAACAGGAATAGAAGTCAATCAAGAACGTCTGGCAGCTTATCTAGAAAAAAACTTAATGTTGGTTACAGCTTTAAATCCTATAACTGGTTATGATAAGGCTGCTAAAATAGCTCAGTTTGCCTATCAAGAAAATACTTCTCTAAAAGAAGCAGCAGTTGAATTAGGATATTTAACAGCGGCTGAATTTGAAAAGTATGTTGAGCCTCAAAAAATGACCCAGCCTAATCTTGAATAAAATATTGTACTCTAAACGAAATCTTAATTAAGATTTCGTTTTTATTTTATCTTTATTAAATAAAAATCTATCTTAAAAGTTTAAATCTGATAATAATTGTATTTTTTGTTATTAAAAAGAGGATTTTGTCGGATTATATTGAATTATAATAAATAGTAATCTGGCAGTAGAAAAGTTTAGCTTAAAAATGAGCCTAGCTTACCTTCGTACTTGAGCTTAGTAGTAGTAAAGCGAAGGGGGCTAAATAAAATGAAAAAGATTTATGTAGCTGTTATCACAGCTTTAATTACTTTTGGAACAGCTATCTCTGTTCTGGCTGAATCAAGTCACTGGAGATAAGATTAAATTTATAAAAGCTGCTGTCAGATTATATTAATAGACTTTTTGAGGAGTTTAAGTAATGAGAAGAACGCTTAAAGCTTATTTGGCTTTTATTTATTTTTTTACTTTAACAGTTTTTATAATACTAAGCTATAAAAATTTATTTGATTTTAAATTCATTGAAATAACTTTTTTGTTATTTTCTTTATTGGTAATTAATAATATGAGTATGTTTTTTAATTCTATGACTGAAATTAACACTTCTATGAATTTGCCAGTAATAATTGTGGCTTTTTTTATTTTAAACCCTTTTTGGGCAGCTGTTATATCAGCTGTTGGTTCTGTTGAGTTTAAATTTAAAAAATATGGTTTTGTCTGGTATAAATTTTTATTTAATCGTTCAATATTTTTTCTAGCTGCGGCAGCAGGTTCTCTGGTCTTCAATTTTTCTTATGCTAAATTTAACTATCCTAAATTTCCATTTGTTTCAGTTGCTTTGGCAAGTCTAGTCTATTTTATAGTTAATAATTTTTTGGTTTATTTAGTAATTAGAGTTTCAGAAAGAGATGTCAATAATATTTCTCTGTTGAGTTATTTTAAAGAGCTGCCGAAGAACTTAATTACTTCTTATTTTTTAGGTCTAGCTTTATTAAGTGCTTATATTTATTTTGGGAAAATATTATTTTTGTTAGTAATTTTACTGCTGTTTGTAATTAAAGATTTTTTTTATTCCAGGCTGCAGCAGCTTAATTTTTATACTCAGATTATTGAAAGCTTTTTAAAAGTAATAGATTCGAAAGATCATTATACTGAAGGTCATTGTGAAAGAGTTGCTGGCTGTGCTTATCATCTCTGTCGAGAAATGGAGCTTTCTCGAGCTAGAGCAGAAAAAATTGTTAGTATTGCTAAAATACATGATATTGGGAAAATTTATGTTGATGATAATATTTTAACTAGTTCTGAAAATTTAACTGATAGTGAGTATGAAGAAATAAAAAGGCATTCTGAATATGGCTATCGGCTTTTAAAAGATATTGATATTTTAAAAGATGAATTAAAGATAATTTTATACCATCATGAGCGCTATGATGGTAAAGGTTATCCTGAAGGAATTAAAGCTGAGGCAATACCGATTGGGGCAAGAATTTTAAATGTATGTGATTCTTTTGATGTTATGCTGACTGGGCGCAGTTATAAACCGCCTATGACTAAATTAGAAATTATTACTGAGCTGGAAGAGTGTTCCGGTTCACAATTTGATCCTGAGATTGCCAGTAAAATGATTAAATTAATTAATGATGGTTATTTTGATGATAAATTTAAAAGTAAAGAAGTAATTAAAGAATTAGCATTATCTTTTGAGTATTAAACTTAGTAAGCTGATAATTATCTAGCAGGAAAGAAAGGAAGTATTAATGAAAATGGAGATCAAAGAGTTAATTGAGGAACTTGAAGGAGTTATTTCCTGTAATTTAATTGATACTGGCACAAAAGGAATTGAAGAAGTACATATTATTGCTGATAAAAAACGTGATCCTAAAAGAATTGTACGCGATGTAGAAACAGTTTGTCTTGTTAATAGTAATTTTAAAATTGATCATAAAAAAATTAGTATTGCACAGATTGAGCAGCAGACTACAGCAGATTTTTCTAATTTACAGGAAACCAGGATTGAACTTATCTCTATTTATCTGGAAAATAACCGCTCTTGCTGTAATATTAAAATGTTATTTAATCAGCAGGAATTTGTTGCAAGTTATACTGCTAATCGGGGTGAACCACAGGAAAAGTTAATCGCCCGCTCTGTTCTGGAAACAATTAATAATTATCTTAGCTTTGAGGGTTATTTAATTGCAGAAGATGTTTTTACAATTAATGGGAAAGAAGATTTGGTAATTGCTCAAGTAAATAATTATGATGCTAATAATCAGCTGTTAGAGAAACTAGTTGGAGCAGTTTATTTATCTACTGATAAAACTACTGCTATAGCCAAAGCGTGTCTAAAAGCTATTAATAGAAAATTTACTATTTAATTATAGACCTATTTAGCTAAATAAATTAATAGTTAATCGCTAATCCTTTCTTTATAAAAAGAGAGGATTTTCTTTTTGTGAAAACTTGACAAAATTACTATGAATTAATATAATTAGTTTAGTAATTAGTTATTAATTTAAAGGAGGATTTATCAATGTATAGAAAAATTAACGAAGCTATCTATAGTGTTGGTATTATTGACTGGCATCGCAAATTATTTGATGAGCTAATTCCTTTACCTGATGGAACAAGTTACAATTCTTATTTTATTCAGGGAGAAGATAAAAATGCAATTATTGATACAGTTGAACCAGACTTTGTTGATGATTTTCTAGCTAATTTAGCAGATCTTGGTATAGAAAAGATTGATTACATAATTTCTAATCATGCAGAACAGGATCATTCTGGTTCTATTCCTGATTTGCTGGCAGAGTTTCCAGAAGCAAAAATTCTCTGCAGTGAGAAGGCTAAGCCAATGCTGCTTGATTTATTAACAATAGAGCCTGCAGATTTAACAGTAGTAGCTGATGGTGATACTGTGAGTTTAGGTGGTAAAACATTAGAGTTTATTTATACTCCCTGGGTACACTGGCCAGAAACAATGTCTACCTATCTACAAGAGGAAAAAATATTATTCCCCTGTGATTTCTTTGGTTCACATCTAGCAACTAGTAATCTTTTTGTTGAAGATAAAGCACAAGTTTTCGAGGCAGCTAAAAGATATTATGCAGAAATAATGATGCCTTTCCGGATGATAATTAAGAAAAATTTAGCCAAGCTGGCAGATTATCAAATTGAAATGATAGCTCCCAGCCACGGTCCGATTTATGATCAGCCAGAAATGATAATTGATCTCTATCAAAGCTGGACTAGTGATCAGGTGAAAGCAGAGGTTGTAATTCCTTATGTATCAATGCATGGCAGTACAGATGATTTAATTAAATATTTAATCAGCAGTTTGATTGAAGCTGACATAAAAGTTAAGCCTTTTAATCTAGCTGAAGTTGACTTAGGAGATTTAGCCATTGCTTTAGTGGATGCAGCGACTGTTATTTTTGGATCTCCAACAGTTTTAACAGGGCCACATCCTTCGGCAGTTTATGCTGCTTATCTGGCTAATGTTTTAAAACCTAAAACTAGATTTGCTGGTATTATTGGTTCTTATGGTTGGGCAGGAAGAATGACAGATAAGTTGCTTGATTTAATGCCAAATTTAAAAGTAGATCTTTATGAGCCAATAATTGCTAAAGGACATGGTCAGGCAGAAGATTATCAGCAGATTGATGTTTTAGTTGAGCAAATTAAATCTGATTTAGATAATTTATAGAATATTTTTAATAAAATATAAAATTAAGAAATTAAATTTTCTAGCTTCTGTGGTTAACACAGAAGCTTTTTTGCTATATAATACTAGTTAACAATTATTTTAAGTTGATTTTTTACTTATAGCTTAAAATTTTTTAAGCTTAATTCAAAACTTATTTAAAAAAAATTTAGGAGAGGAATAATATCATGAAAAAATTTAGTATGAAGTATGGAAAAGACAAATTACATTTTACTATTCCTGAAGAAAACTTATTAGGAGTTTTAACAAGCGATGCTCCTCAAAATGAGCAGACAGAGGCAGAGATTATTAAAACAGCTTTAGCAAATCCAATTGGAAGCCGACGTTTAGCTGAGATCGTAAAACCAGGAGAACAAATCTGCATAGTCATTTCTGATATTACAAGATCATGGCAGCGCATGGGAGATTATTTACCTTATTTAGTTGAAGAATTGCAGCAGGCAGGAGTTAAAGCAGAAGATATTATGTTTTTATCCGCAACTGGCTCTCATCGTAAACAGACACAGGCTGAACATAATACTTTATTGGGAGAAAAATTAGCTGGTAAGTTTAAAGTAATTGATCATGTTGCTAAAGATGAAGCAAGTCTAGTTTATCTGGGGGAGACTAGTTATGGAACCCCAGTTAAAATAAATAAACTAGCAGCTGAAGCTGATCATATTATTTTAACAGGAGCAATAGTTTTCCACCTCTTAGCTGGCTGGGGAGGAGGTAAAAAATCTGTTTTACCTGGTATAGCAGGTTATGAAAGTATTATGGCCAATCATGCTATGTCATTAGGAGCAGAACCCGGCAGTGGTTCTAACCCCGAAATTAGAAGTGGTAAAATTAAAGGAAATCCAATTTATGCAGATATGTTAGAAGCAGCCAGAATGGCTGAACCATCTTTTTTATTAAATGTAATTATGGGTTCAGAAGGTGAATTTGCAGCAGCAGTTGCAGGGGATTTTTATCAAGCCCATGAAAAAGGCTGTCAAATTGTTGATCAACTTGATTCAGTTCCAATTGCAGAACAGGCAGATCTCGTGGTTGCAACTGCCGGTGGTTATCCTAAAGATATAAATTTTTATCAGACTATTAAAACTGTTATTAATGCAGAAGCAGCTTTAAAGAAAAATGGAGTTATGATTATTTTAAGTTATTGTAATGAAGGTTTTGGTAATGAAGCCATTCAGAAGATAATTCAAGATTATGATACTGTGTTAGAGCGAGAAGAAGAGCTGCGGCGGGATTATACAATTGCTAAATATGTTGGTTATTATGTAAGCGAAGTAGCCCAAAAATATAATTTTATTCTTGTTTCTTCGCTTGATCCGGCAAGTGTTGCCATGGCAAATATTAGAGTAGTTGATTCAATTGAAAAAGCATTTGCTTTAGCTAAAGAATTAAAAGGAGATAACTTATCTACTTATTTAATGCCCCATGGTGCTAATACTTTTCCGCGTTATAAAAAATAATATTTAGTTAAGTAAGCTCCCTCTTTAAAGAGGGAGCTTTTTTATTTGAATAAATAATAATTTTTATGAAAAACAAATGTAATAAAATGAAATAATATTAATTTATTTGCAGGTATTTGCAGAACAATAGAGAATAGTTAAAATATAATGAAAATAAATAATTATCAAAATATATTAAATGGATTGGTGAATTAAATGGGAATAACATTAAAAGATATAGCAGAGAAAGCAGATGTTTCTGTTGCAACTGTTTCTCGAGTAATGAATCCAGCCACTAAAAATTTAGTTAAATCAGCAACTGCTAAAAAAGTACTAGCTTGGGCAGATAAATTGAATTATCAAAATAACAATAATCCTAATCCAGATCAATATAGAATTGCTTATATTTTAAGTGAAGTTACCTCTAAGTTTAATCATCCTTATTTTTTAGAAATAATTGAAGAAATAGAACGATTATTAAAATTAAAAGGTCATAAAATAGTTTTTGCTGAAATTGAAGAAGATTTATTAAAAAATAAACGTCTTGATTATCTATTGCAGAGTAAACTTGATGGAGTAATCAGTATTTCAGATCATTTAGATGAAAAGTTATTTTTAAAATTAACTCAGCAGACTCCTAATTTAGTTTTTATTGGGAATAGATTTAATTCATATTCTCGAGACACTGTTTTAACTGATCGTAAAAAAGCTGCTTTCCAAGCTATTAAATTTTTAGTTCAGAAAGGCCATCAAAAAATTGGCTTTATCGGAGGCGATATTTTTCCTTATAGTATGAAAAAAACTGATCGTTATCTTGGATATCAGCAGGCTTTAAATAAGTTTAACTTAACTATAAAAAAACAATTCATAAAGAAAGCTAATTGGCAGGTAGAGAGTGGTTATCTTAAAATGATGGAAATAATTAAAAATAATAATCTTAATTCTAAAAATATCCATAGTGAAGTAACAGCTTTTTTTATTGCTAGTGATCAGCTGGCAATTGGGGCCTTAAAAGCTCTGCACGAAAAGAATATTACTGTTCCTGATGATATTTCAATTATATCTCACGATGATATAAAAATGGCTGCTTATGCTAACCCGCCTTTAACAACTATAGCTGTGCCAAAGCAAGATTTAGCTTTAATGGCAGTCAATTTACTTATTTTAAGAATTGAAAATAAAATTAAGTTACCGGTTCAGACTTTTTTACCAGTTGAGATTATCGAACGGGATAGTGTAAAAAACTTATCTGACTGAAAAGAACGTTTAAATTTATAGTTTAGGAGGTGAGGTCTTTAATTTAATTAGTTGATTTATAATAAAGCTTATTATAAGGAGGAGAAAAATGAAATTATTAAGTAAGAGAATAGTTGTTTTGCTAAGTTGTTTGCTGTTTTGTGTCTTTTCTTTAACAGTATTTGCTGAAGGTGAAAGAGATTTGCTGGGTAAACTAGAGCTCGGACAGGTTTTAAAGTTTGCAGAATTAGAGGGCTATCAGGAAGCACCTGAACTAGAAAAATTAGTTAAAGCTGGTAAACTACCACCAATAGCAGAAAGGATTCCTACTAAACCGCTGATTAGACAGGCAGCAACAATGCTTGATGGGCCCAGGTCAGTATGGTGGGGTCTGGCGTGATACTTTTGCTGTGCCAATTGATGGTTGGAATTGGGGAGCTGGCAATATTCAGGGATATTTTGGAATTCATCAAATTTTACATGAGTCACCGCTCCTTAGAGGAGAAATGTGGAAACTTAATAAACCAGAACCAATTCCAAATTTAGCCACTGACTGGGAATGGCAAGATGCTGGTCAAACTTTAGTGATGAATTTTATTACAGGGGCTAAGTGGTCGGATGGAGAAGCATTTACAACTGAAGATATAGCCTTTACTTATAATAATCTTATTTTAGATGAACAAATAACAAGTACTGCTACAGCTGCAGATTGGACATATGGAGGAGAAGTTACTAAGTTAGAAGTAGTTGATGCAGATACAGTTAAGTGGCATTTTGGAGCAGCTTATCCAATGAGTGTATTAAGCAATTTTGATCGTAATAATTTTCCTGTTAGTCCAAAACATGTTTATAGTAAATTTCATCCAGCTTATAATTCTGATGCCAGATATGAAAACTATCCTTCAGTAATACCAGCTCATGATCTTCCTATTGTTACCATGGGGCCCTGGGTACCAATTAAATATAGTCCTGGAGAGCAGCTGGTAATGGTCAGAAATCCTTATTACTGGCAGGTTGATGAAGCAGGTAATCAGCTGCCATATATTAGTGAAATTAGATTTATGGAAGCAGAAAGTGGAGCTATTAGAACTAATAATTTGGTTAGTGGTCAAGGTGACAGAACTAATCTAGAAAATCCAAGTACTTTTGCCATGGTAAGACAGGAATCTGTTAAAGAAGATTCGAATTTTGCAATGAGTTTTGGGCCTTTTACAGCAATTTATCGTCTTGAAATGAACTTAGCCAGACAATTTGGTGTTAGTACTAAACGTCAGGCAGAGCTGCGAGAATTATTTAGAAATAAGAAGTTCAGGCAGGCTTTAAGTTATGCAATTGATAAAGAAGCACTTGCTAATGGAGCATTTCCGGGTCCTTTAACGAAAGTTTATCATGGAGCTTATCCGGATGGCTCAATTTATCATCGAGAAGAAAATACTGTTGTCTATAATTATGATTTAGCAAAGGCTAAACAGCTATTAAAAGAATTAGGCTTTATCGATACTAATGATGATGGGATTTTAAACTGGCCGGAAGATAGTAAAATAGCTGGTGATGAGTTAATTATTGAGGTCAAAACAAATGAAGACTCAGCAGCATCAGTTCAAGCTGCGGAAGCCCTTATTCCAATGTTAAGAAAAGTAGGAATTAATCTGAGATTAAAGGTATTAAGTGGTACTAATAATACAGCCAAGACTAATTCTGGAGAATTTGATTTAAATGTTGCCAGAATTGACCAGGTAGGAACTCCTTATTATTTTATGGATCTAGTTGGTTCAGTTTCTGATATTACACCTGGATTTCACCAAAAAGGAGCTCAATCTCCCCGAGAACTACTACCTTTTGAAAAAGAAATTGCTGATCTATTACAAAAGCTGAGATTAAGCAGGACTGCAGATGAAAAAGCAGATTTACTTTATCAAATTGAAAAAATATATACAGAAAACATCTATACAATTGGTCTTTATCAGCTAAGACAGGGCCTGGCAATTAATAAGAGGTTCAAAAATATCCCCAGTGATTTACCACCTTATTTATATGATTATATGGTAAATGGCATGCCTTTACAGATTGTCTGGGTTCCCGAAGACCAGCAGTATGATAATTTATTCTTAGATGATATTCCACTGGCAGATTCCTATAGTCAGACTGAGTGGTTTAATAAATAAACGTTCTGGAGTTCTTAAAAGATTAAAATTTAAAATTGAGTTAAAGAGAGTAGATTTATTTAAACCTCTCTTTAACTCTTAATTAAAAGGAGGGTTAAAATTGTTTCAATATATTATCAGACGTTTATTTTATTTAATTCCAATGTTAATTATAGTTAGTTTTGTAAGTTTTGTTGTTATAAATTTGCCACCTGGAGATTATATGACAACAGTTCAAAATAGACTTGCAAATCAGTCTGGTATGTCACAGGACCAGGCCAGGGCAATGGCGGAAAGAATGAGGAGCCAGTATGGGCTTGATCAACCATTTTTATTTCAATACTTAAATTGGATTAAAAATATAGTTTTTAAAGGAGACTTTGGGTATTCTTTTCAGTATAATAGGCCAGTTAGCGAAGTTATTTGGAGCAGACTTGGCTATACATTTTTAATAGCCCTTTCGGCACACTTAATTTCAGTTTTAGTTGGGGTTGTAGTTGGAATTTATTCTGCAACTCATCAATATAGTTTAAGTGATAATATAGCTACTGTATTTGCTTTTATTGGTCTTTCTATTCCCAATTTCTTTTTTGCTATTGTGATAATGTATCTTTTATCTTTTAAATTAAATATGCATGTTGGTGGATTATTTTCCTCTGAATTTGTTTTTGCTCCCTGGAGTTTAGCAAAATTAATTAATTTTTTACAGCATTTTTGGGTACCAGTTTTTGTAGTGGGTATTGCTGGTACAGCACAGAATATGAGAATTATGCGGGGTAATTTGCTAGATGAACTACAAAAACAATATGTTAAAACAGCCCGGGCCAAAGGCTTAACAGATAAAGTTGTTATTTATAAACATGCGGTTAGAAATGCCATTCAACCTTTAGTTATGTATCTTGGCATGTCGCTTCCTTTTTTAATCCAGGGAGCAATTGTTTCCAGTATTGTATTGCAGTTGCCTACTACTGGCCCAGCATTTTACAATGCTCTCTTAAGTCAGGATATGTATCTAGCTGGTTCTTTTTTACTAATGTTAGCGGTAACTCTGGTAATTGGTAATTTACTGGCAGATGTTTTATTAGCACAGGTTGATCCCAGAGTTCGCTATGATTGAAAAACTGCTAATTAAGGAGGAAAGAAATGCAAAACGATAATTTTAAAAAACCCAAAATACTATCACATAGGCAGTTGATCTGGAGAAAATTCAAACGTAATAAGTTGGGGCTAATTGGAGCAATAATAGTAATCATATTAACCGTAATAAGCATTTTTGCCCCTTTTTTTAGCCCCTATAACTATACAGCAACAGACAGTGAAGCTGCTTATCGCAGTTATCAAGCAGTTCATTTTTTTGAACAAAATGGCAAATTCCATTTACAGCCTTTTGTTTATAGTATGAAACAAGAATTTGATGAACAGACCTGGGAAAGAGTTTATATACCAGATCGAACAAAAATTTATCCAATTAAATTATTTTATCGCGGCTGGGAATATAAACTTTTTGGGTTAATTAAAAGCGATTTGCACCTATTTGGGGTAGATAAACCAGCGGAGATTCATTTTTTTGGTACAGATGAACTTGGGCGAGATCTTTTAAGCAGGATTATTTTTGGGGGGAGAGTCTCAATTGCTATTGCGATTATTGGCTCAATGCTAACAGCTCTAATTGGTTCTATTGTGGGAGGAATATCTGGTTATTTTGCCGGAAAGGTTGATAATATTTTACAGCGTTTAATAGAACTGATTCGGATGTTTCCTACTTTACCATTAATGATGGCTTTAAGTGCTGCTATTCCTGTTACCTGGTCCCCAGTCCTTGTTTTAATAGCCGTTATGTTTATCATGATCATGGTGCGTTGGACTGATATGGCTCGTCAAATTAGAGGAAAAGTACTTTCCTATCGAGAACAGGAATATGTTGATGCTGCCCGGGCTGCTGGTGCAAATGATTTGTATATTATTATTAAACATGTATTAAGTAATTGTACTAGTCATATAATTGTGGTAACAACTCTAGCAATCCCACAACTTATTCTGGCTGAAAGTTCACTTAGTTTTTTAGGATTGGGTATTCAACCTCCCATGGTTAGTTGGGGAGTTTTATTAAGTAAAGCAACTAATCTCCAAACTATTGGACAATATCCCTGGATTATGACACCTGGAGTAGTTATTTTATTAACTATTTTAGCTTTTAATTTCTTGGGAGATGGTTTAAGAGACGCCGCAGATCCTTATGGTAGATAAATTATTTTAATTAAATAAAAATAAAAAGGAGTATGATAAAATGCGTAAAATAACATTCATTGGAGCAGGCAGCATTGTTTTTGCTAAAAATTTATTGGTAGATATTCTGGCTGTGCCAGAATTAAGAGACAGTACAATTTCATTGATGGATATTAACTCTGAACGGCTGGCTATGATAGAAAAGATTGCGAAACGCCTTATTACAGAAAACGACTTCCCAACTAAAATTGAAACAACTACTAATCGTAAAAAAGCTTTAAAAGATGCTAATTATGTAATTGCTATGATTCAGGTAGGTGGCCTAGAAGCCTATAAACTTGATATAGAGATACCAAATCGTTATGGAGTTAATCAGGCAGTAGGTGATACTCTTGGTCCAGGAGGTGTATTTAGAGGATTAAGAACTATTCCTGTTTACTTAAATATTGCCCGGGAGATGGAAGAATTATGTCCAGAAGCTTTATTTTTAAACTATGTAAATCCAATGGCCATTAATTGTTTAGCTTTAACTAAGGCAACTTCACTTAAAAATGTTGGGCTCTGTCATAGTGTTCAGGGAACTGCTTACGAAATGTCTCAATATCTAAATCTTCCTTATCAAGAAATTAATTATATTTCAGCTGGTATTAATCATATGGCCTGGTATTTAAAATTTGAGCATCAGGGAAAAGACCTTTATCCAGAATTGAAAAAGAAATATGATGATCCCGATATTTATCAACAAGATGTAACAAAATTTGAATTTTTAAAGCATTTTGGTTACTTTGTTACAGAATCAACTATTCACATGTCAGAATATGTACCTTACTTTAGAAAATCAAAAAGCTGGATTAGCAAAATTCATAAAATGCAGCGGGAAGATCCAGCAAATAGTTATGGAGGAGATATTGGCTGGACAACTGAGGATGAGTCTGGAGCATATTTACATGTATGTCAGGTTAGAAATAAAACTTATCAGGCAGATATGGAAAAACTAATTAATTCTAAAATTGAAATAAAACGAAGTAATGAATATGGTTCCAGGATAATTGAAGCAATCGAAACTGGTAGAGAAACTGTTATTCATGGCAATGTAAGCAATAATGATTATCAGATTAGCAATTTGCCAGCTGATTCTATTGTCGAAGTCCCCTGTCTAGTTAATAAAAATGGAATTCAGCCTACATCTGTTGGTAAGTTACCTACTCAATTAGCTGCTTTAAATAGAAGTAATATTAATGTGCAGCAGCTTGCTGTTGAAGGAGCTTTGACAGGAGATAAAGAAAAAATTTATCAAGCTATTATGATGGATCCTTTAACCGGAGCAGTTCTGACAATGGATAAAATTAGAGCTATGGTTGCTGAAATGTTTAGTGCTCAACAGAAATGGCTGCCTAATTTTTAAACTTTTACAATTTATAATATTAGAATAAAAGTAAATAGTTAAATAATAACTTTATTAATTTAGTAATAATTAAAAGGCAGTTCAGCTAATTAGCTGAACTGCTTTTTTTGGTTAATTAAATTCTGCAAAGTCAGGATTAATAACCCGATTATTATTATTGATTAGTTCCATTTCACGGGCTGCTTCGAGAGGAAGGTCCCAATCAAAAACTTCTAAATTATTAGCTAAGTGTTTTTGAGAGCTTGCTTTTGGAATTACTACAATGTCTTTTTCTAAAAGCCATTTTAAAGTTAGTTGAGCAGGACTTTTGTCATATTTATCAGCTAAATTTTTAATTACACTGTTATGCAGTGCTTCTCCCCGGGCCAGTGGACTATAAGCCGTTAAAATAATATCATTTTTAAAACAAAATTTAAGTAATTCCTTTTGATATAAAGTAGGATGAAATTCAACCTGATTATCAGTAATTAGTTCAGGAGCAATACTAAGTGCTTTTTTAAGATGATTAATAGTAAAATTACTAACACCAGTATTTTTTGCCTGACCAGCTGCTTTAACTTCCTGGAGTGCTTTAAGAGTTTCAGTTAAAGGGATATCACTGTTGGGCCAGTGAATTAAAAGCATATCCAGGTAGTCAAGTTCAAGTTCACTTAAAATTTTCTCAACCGCCTGCTTAAAATCGTTATAAGCTAGATCAGTCCACCAGACTTTGGAAGTAATAAAAAGTTCTTGCCGGGGAATAGTACTTTCTTTAATTGCCCGGGCAATAGCAGTTTGATTTCCATAAGCAGCTGCTGTATCAAGATGACGATAACCTAATTCTAGAGCAGTTTTAACAGTTTCAGTACACTGATCAGACTTAAGTCCAGAAGTTCCAAGACCAAGAGCAGGTATTTCAGAGCCATTTTTTAATTTTAAATTCTTCATTAGCAAACAAACACCCTTTCTATTTACTTTATTATTGATAAATTCAATTAACTTAAGCATAATACAGTTAAAATTAACTTAACAATTAAATATTTAACAATTATAAATATTTATTAGTAAAAACTTGACTTTTATTTTAAAAAAAGCTTGAATAGATTACTTTAATACGGTAAAATAAGCAAAAGCTTGTAACTAAATATAAGAGAGCTTATTAAATATTTAAAGCAGCTTAGTTTTGAGGAGATGAGTAGATGATAAAAGCAAGTATTATTGGAGCTACTGGTTATGTAGGGATTGAATTAATTAGATTATTACAGAAACATCCGCGGGTTGAATTAAATGAATTAGTTTCTAATAGCAGAGCAGGTAGTAAATTAATTGATGTTTATCCTCAATTTAGAGGTTCACAAGTTGCAGATTATTATTTAAAAGATTTGTCAGAATTTGAAGTAAAAGATAATGATATTATTTTTACAGCTTTGCCTCATGGTGTTTCACAAAATATTGTAGCTGAACTGTTTGACCAGGGGGTTAAAATTATTGATTTAAGTGGGGATTTTCGCTACCATGATACTGATCTTTATACAGAGTGGTATGGTATTGAACATAACTTTTCTGAATTAGCCTGTAAAGCAGTCTATGGTTTAAGTGAATTTAATCGTAGTGCAATTAAAAAAGCAAGTCTAGTTGCTAATCCAGGTTGTTATGTAACTGCTTCTTTATTGGCCTTGCTGCCCTTAGTTAATTTTAGTAAAGCTGATTTAAGTTCAATTATTATTGATGCTAAATCAGGGGTTAGTGGAGCTGGTAAAAGTTTAAAACAAGATCTGCTTTTTACAGAAAGCTATAATACTATGAAGGCCTATAGTCCAGGAACACATCGCCACAGCTCAGAGATTGAATATATTTTAAATAGATTTTTAGAACAAAGTTACTTCCAGTCTGAATTTGGCAGTGAATTTTTAGCTTTACATAATTTTAATTCAGCTAATAATCAAAAAGCAACAGTATTATTTACCCCTCATTTGGTACCTGTTAAACGGGGGATTTTCGCTACAATTTATCTTAAGCTTAATGCAGAAAGCTCAAAAGAAGAATTAACTGAGCTTTATAATAGTTTTTATGAGACAGAAAAATTTATTCAGCTTATACCAGATTCATTACCGGAGCTAAAGTATGTAGCAGGTTCTAATTATGTTCAACTTGGATTTAGATATAACAAACGGACGGATCAGGTAATAATACTTTCTGCTCTCGATAATATGCTTAAAGGAGCGGCAGGTCAAGCTGTACAGAATATGAATATTATGTTTAATCTGGCAGAGGAAACTGGCCTCGAAGCAACAGCTTTATTTCCTTAAATTAGACTTAAAAAGCAGCTATAAATTTTAGTTTGAAGGGGGTGAAAAAAATAGAAGAATTAATTAAGAAAGCAAATGTTCTAATTGAAGCCTTACCATATTTTAAAGACTTTTTTGGTAAAACTTTTGTCATAAAATATGGTGGCAGTATTATGGCAAATGCTGAGCTGAAAAAGAAATTAATTGAAGATATAACTTTGCTTAAATATGTCGGGATAAATCCGGTGATTGTTCATGGAGGAGGTCCGGCAATTAATCAGACTCTAGCCAGACTTAATATTAAAGCTAATTTTATTGATGGTTTAAGAGTAACAGATCAGGAGACAATGGAAATTGTTGAAATGGTTCTTTCAGCCAAAATTAATAAAGAAATTGTAGCCTCAATTAATCAGATGGAGGCAAGGGCAGTTGGAATTTCTGGTAAAGATGGTAATTTAATTAAAGCTCGTCTAAAAAAATATGATGATCCAGCTAAAGATTTAGGTTTAGTTGGTGAAGTTAAAGAGATTAATCCAGAATTGATTAAAAAGTTAATAGCCGATGATTACATACCAGTCATTGCGCCTGTTGGAGTAAATGAAACTGGAGATAGTGTTAATATTAATGCTGATGATGTTGCTGGACAGATTGCTGCTGCTCTGGCAGCAGAAAAATTAATTTATTTAACAGATGTAAATGGAATTTTAGCAGATCCAGCAGACAAAAGCAGTCGAGTATCTCAGCTTAATTTTCAGGAAATTAAACAGTTGATTGAAAATGGCAAGATTGTTGGGGGGATGCTGCCTAAAGTTGAGGGCTGTATTAGGGCTGTCAGCAATGGTGTAGCGAGAACTCATATATTAAATGGACTTATTTCTCATCCGATTTTACTGGAAATATTTACAGATCAGGGTATTGGTACAATGATTGTGCAGGAATAGCTTTAATTTAGCAGTTTGAATATTATTTAATTAGTGAGAAGTTTAAGAAGGGAGAAGTGGTAAAATGAAAGTTGAGGAGATTTTAGCAGCTGATAATAAATACTTTATGCCAGTTTATAATGGTAGATTTCCACTTTATGTAGATTATGGTAGGGGAAGTAAACTTTATAGTAAAGATGGTAAAAGTTATTACGATTTTTTAGCTGGAATTGGAGTTAACTTTTTAGGCTATGATAATAAACGTTTTAATCAAGCACTTAAAGATCAAATAGATAAAATTATTCATTGTTCTAATAATTATTATATTGAACCACAGGCAGAATTAGAGCAAAAACTCTGTGAGAATTCTTGCTGTGATCAGGTGTTTTTTGCTAATAGTGGTTCAGAGGCAAATGAAGGTGCTTTTAAATTAGCTCGTAAATATTTCAAAAAAAAGGGAAGTAATAAGTTTGAAATAATTACAGCTGATAAATCATTTCATGGTAGAACTCTGGCAGCTGTGACTGCAACAGGCCAGGAAAAATATAAAAAACCATTTAGTCCCTTACCACCTGGCTTTAAAACAGCAGCATTTAATGACTTAACTGCATTAAAAAGTATTATCAGTGAAAGTACTGCTGCTATTATGCTTGAGCCTGTTCAGGGAGAAGGTGGAGTTTATCCTGCGACTCAGGCTTATCTTTCTGGAGTAAGAGAAATTTGTGATCAAGAAGATATTTTGCTTATTTTTGACGAAGTACAGTGTGGAATGGGAAGAACTGGTGAATTATTTGCTTATCAAAATTATGGAGTACAACCAGATATTATTACAATTGCTAAAGCTTTAGGTGGAGGAGTACCTATTGGTGCCTTTTTAGCTCGTAAAGAAGTAGCAGCTGCTTTTGATCCGGGTGATCATGGGACAACTTTTGGTGGTAATCCTTTAGCTACAAGAGCTGGTTCGGAAGTAATGGACATTATGCTGGAAGATGGTTTTTTAGCTGAAGTTAAATCTAAAGGAGCTTATTTTAAGACAGAGCTTGATAAATTAGTTGCTCAGAGTGATAAATTAATTGAAAGCCGGGGACTTGGTTTAATGCTTGCCCTTGAAATGACAGCTGATCTTTCTGCTCAAGAAATTACTAATCAGCTTTTTGAACGTGGCTTTCTGATTAATGCTGTTAAGGAACATACTCTGCGCTTTTTGCCACCTTATATAATTAAAAAGTCAGAAATAGATTTATTGTTAGAAAATCTTAGTGATTTAATAATTGCCTAAATATTAACTTAGCATTAGTAATTGTCAAATTTTCTTTTTTATTTTGACCAATAATATAGCATCATTTTTTTATAATTTTACTAATCTTTTCTCTGACCAGCATTAGAGTATTTAAATAATTATTTTATTTCAGTTATTTTACTCAGTTTGGGAATTCAATTTTTGCTGGCTAAGTTAGAACTAGATAACCTGGCTTTCTATTTGCAGGCATTATTTTTTAACTTTAATTTCAATCTCTAGTCTGCTATAATAATAGATGCGTATTGATCCAAGATATAATAAGCTCCAGCAGAAATTTTGTCTGATGGGGCTTTCTTATTGGCAATATTATTAATAAATTTGAACGAGGAAGGTTGATAAAATGGATAGCTTAAAAAGACTCAAAGCCAGTATCAGCAGACGTCAGGATGCTGAGCAGCTTAAAAGCTATAGTATTGGTAGAAATGAAATCTGTCCCTGTGGAAGTGGTAAAAAATTCAAAAAATGCTGTGGACTTAATAATCCGAAACAGAGTATTGAAGATTATTTTACTGCAATTAAAACTGCTAATAGTGAAGAAGAAGTTATTGCAATTTTAAAAGAAGCAGTTAAGTCATATCCAGTTGAACATAGATTTTTGCTGCCGCTAATTGTTTATACTCTCCAGAATAATCAGTACCAGGAAGCTGTTAAATATTTAAGTCATGCCTGGCAGTTAATGGGAACAGATCTTGATGAGGCCTTTATTTCTCCTTTAGTTAACATTTTATTAGAAAAAGAAGAGGCAGAAAAGGCGGAACAAATTGTGAGAGAAGCTCTAACAGCTAAAGGCGAAAGTATTCCGCTGCTAATTGCTCTGGCGGAAGTTTATAAGCAAAAAAATCAGCTGCAGCGCTTAAATGATACTATTGAGAGGGCAATGCAGATTGAGGCAGATAATGCCCAGTTATTAGTCTTTAGATTGGAAACACTAATGGATTTTGATGATGTAGTTAGTGCTCTGAGTTTATTTAAAAAACATTATGACAAATTAAAAGAATATAAAAATATGCGGGTAATCTCATTTTTAATTGATTTTGTTAATGAAAGATTTAATCTGGATGTTAATCAAAAAATTACTCAACAGCAAGCACTGGCACAAGCAGCAGAAGTATTTAATGTTTTTCAACAGTTAGATAATTTAAAAGTAAAATCTAATGCTGAAACAGCTGAAAAACTATTAGCTGAAATTAAAAATCTTGCCCCGGCTAATTCTAAATTGGCTCTTGATATTTTAGCCCGCTATCTGGCTGCAGAATTATATAATGGTTTTGCAGATTATGCTGCTGAATTAGAAACAGTTCAGATGAAAAATCCTTCATATTTACGACTTTTATTTCTGGCTGATCTACAGCAGGGTAAGCTCGAGTCTGCAGAGACCAAGATTAAAGCTGCTTTCAAATTAGCACAACAGCAAGAAGCTGATCATTTTCATGACTGGCAGATAGCAGCAGATTATTTACGCTTTTTGCTTGAGCATGGCCCAGAAAAAGAAATTGCAGAATTTATAACAGAGTTGGCTTCCTTAATTGAAGATCAGGATAATCTGCTTGCTAATTTAATGATGCTGGTTGAAAATGCTGAAGGAAGAGATTATCAGAAGCATTTGTTAAGAAAATTAATCAGCTTAAAAGAAGAACAATTATTGGCTAAAATAACCTTAAAAGATATTTATAATAACTTACTATTTATCAGTCTAGCTGCATTAGATGGTGAGGAAACAATTTATGAAAACGGTAATCAAATAACAACAGCAACTTTAGCCGGGATTATTGATGAAGTTGAGGCAGCAGCTGTTGAAACCCCAGCGGTTGAGTATGCTAAACTGCGTTTATTAAAATATCAAGCAGAACTTGATCCAGCCGTTAAAGCTGATTTGTTAGGCCAGATTAAGCAAGCTGAAATAACTAGCTATTTTGATACAGTAGCTTATTATGAAGCAATACTGCGCTTTGGAGATCCAGCCCCAATTTTAACTGAGATTCCCCATGGTAAATATTTAGATGATGAATATCTTGACTTTTATCGCCTGGTAGCAGCTTTAAAACTTAAATATTACGAAATAGGAACTGAATTATTTCATCGTCAGTTATTACGAGAAAGCAAACAAAATAAAGTAATCAGTTTTTTAGTTAGACTATTACGTTATTTTACAGCTGAAAATTTGGAAGAACATTTAAGAAAAATGCAGGTTAATGAGGTCATTATAAATTATCTGCGCAATTTAAATACTAATCGAGACTAAAAAATTTAGTTAAATAATTGAGCTATAATCAATTTTTTTAGTTAAAAATAATTTTTTTGCTTTAAATACTTGCTCTACAATAAGATAATTATTATAATAATTATATAACAGTTGGGACGGAACCTTAATTGAGAGCTGTACCCATTAGACTGTTAAATATAATTGGGTGATCCACCTGGATCAAATGACCGGGATGGGAGGAAAATAAAATAAAACTTAAAACAAGACAAATTGTAATTGCTGGTATGTTAGGTGCTATTTCTATTATTCTGGGGGCCACTGGACTTGGCTTAATTCCAGTTCCAACTCCGGCTGGACATGTAACTATTTTACATCTGCCAGCTATTTTAGGGGGAGTTATTGAAGGTCCTGCAGTTGCTTTGTTAATTGGTTTGATTTTTGGAGTTTTTAGCTTTTTAAGAGCAACTAATCCTCTTTTTGCAGATCCTCTAATTGCTATTTTACCACGTTTATTAATTGGAATTGCTGCTTATTTTGTTTATCATTCTAGTAACAGGATAAATCGCAGTTTTTCTTTAATAATGGCTGGACTTATCGGAACAATCGTTAATACAGCAGGTGTTTTAGGTCTGGCAGTTTTAAGAGGATATTTACCTGCTAAGGCTGCTTTAGCAGTTGCGCTTACACATGGTATTCCAGAAGCAATAGTAGCAGCAGTTTTTACACTTATTTTAGGGAAGGCATTACTTAATTACAAAAAAAAATAAATCTAAATAAAAAGAAGGCCTGCAGGTCTTCTTTTTTGACTTAATTCCTCATCTTAATGTATAATATAGTATATAAAGTTTGAACTTTGATTTTGTTTTTAGCAAGGCTTGAGAGGAGGAGTTAAAATGAGTGATAAGCAGAGAATTAAAGAAGTACTTAAAAACACAGAAATTTTATTGGAACCTGATGATTTAATTTCTACTGATCATGCTACAACTCTCCACTATTTTGTACTCAGCGAGCCATATTATCTGGAAGAATTTCCGGAAGAAGGTCCAGAAACCAAGGTACGAGAAGGAAAAATCACCTGGGAAAAGCCCAAGCTTTTAACTCCGGATTATATGATAAATATGAGTGGATTTAGTGGTGAAGCCAGAAAGGCTATGCAAATGATTGCTCGAGAAAATCCTGATCTGGCTGGTTTATTATACAAAATGAATTATCGTAAACAATCGATTAGTACTTTTACTATTGCTAGAGAGATAGCAGCAGCTGAAGCTCAGATAAGAGATAATATTAGTGATGATGAACAGAGTCTGACTGTTATTATTAAAGGTATAGATGAGCTCTGGGATGTTTCCTTAATGAAATTTATTCAGAGTTTAATGCTAAAAAGTGCTTATAAATCTCAACTGCCTTATTATGAAGATAAAGGCTATTTAAGTACTGATGAAAAAGGATATTCAGTAGTAACCAGAAACCTCGAAGGTTTACCGATTGCTGCTAGTGAAGAAATAGAAAAGATGTTTGCCCGGGTGAGCTCCGGGACAGAAGATCCAGCTAAATTAAAGCAGGAACTTGACCGTTGGGGAGTTTTTAATATTTATCAGGATAGATTTTTTGATTTGTTTAGGGAGGACTGATATTTATGAAAAGTGCTTATGAAATTGCAATGGAAAGAGCTGATAAAGTATATGCCGGTGAATCAGGTAAAGAAAATTCGCTGGAAATAAGAGATCAGCTGAAGGAAACAATGGCATCTTTTTTTAAAGCTGAAATTGATGCAGAAGATATCTGGCATAAATTAAAAGATGAACGTCCAGCTGTCTTGAGAGAAGCTCAGCTAATGTTAATTGAGTCAATTGGACTTCGTAATTCTACAGAGCAGATTAAACGCCGTCAGCAGGCTGTTGTAGCAATTGAGTCATTAAAAGAAGACTCTCGTAGTAGCTTTTTTGAACAATCATTTACTCAGGCACAGAGTTTACAGCAGCAGTATCAAAGTCAAAAAGAACAGCTGGACCAACAGGTAAAACAACATCTGGAAAATGCTCAGAATCAGAATCAATTAGGAGCTAGTCGAGGTCAGGGTCAGGCCGCTGGGCAGGGGCAGATGAATGCTCAGCTGAAACAGCAGCTGGCTCAACAAATTTCTGAATTTCAACAGAGTTATACAGAAAGATTTAATCAGCTGATTGAGGATATGAAAACTGAATTAAATGCTTAAGTTAACATAATTGCTTGTAATCCGATCTTATTTATAAGATCGGATTTTTGTTTTTTTAGTAAATTATAACTAATTATTTTTTATTAAAACAGGATAATTTTATTTAAACTAGAATTTTATTAAGTAAGTAGTTAAACTTAGAATAACTATTAAATAAATCTAATGTTTTCGAGTTAATAAAATAAAAATTGAGGTGAGTTTAGTGATTAAAAACATAATATTTGATTTAGGGAGAGTTCTGTTAGAATATAATCCAGACCAGTATTTGATTGACTTAGGTTATACTGAGGAGCAGCGGCAAAAGTTATTATCTGCAGTATTTAAAACTAAAGAATGGCTGCTGCTTGATCGCGGTACAATTACTGAGCCAGAAGCAATTAGAATCTGGAAGCAGCGTAATCCTGACCTAAAAGCTGATATTGAACAGGTTATGGATAATTGGGAATCAATTTTGACTATTAAAACAGACACACTTAATTTAGTTGAAGAATTAGCAGCTGATTATCAGCTTTTTGTAATTTCTAATTTTCATTTGAAAGCTTATCACTATCTTAAAGAGAAGCATGATTTTTTTACTAATTTTGATGGCATAGTTATTTCAGCAGAAATAAATTCAATTAAACCTGAATTGGAAATTTATCAATATTTACTTGCTACTTATAATTTAAATCCAGCTGAATGTATTTTTATAGATGATTCAGCGCAAAATATTGCTGCAGCAGAAGAAGTGGGAATTAAAGCCATTCAATTTACTAATGCTGCTGCTTTGCGAACAGCCCTTAATTTATATTTGAAAAAATAGCAAAAAAATGAAATTGAATTAGCTAAAATAATTTCCTAGATAAATATAATAATAGAAAAGTATATTTAGATTTAATAATTTGCAAAAAAAACTCAAAGTACTATAATTATATTAAAGATAATTAAATTTAATTGTTTAAAATATTAGACTGAGGTGGAGTTATGTTTGAATCAATTAGTCTGGCAGAGTACTATCAGATTTTTTTAGATATAATAAATAATCAGCTGCTTGTACTGACAAACCTAATTGAAATAATTATTTTTATTTTAATGGGAGCGGCAGCTTATTTTTTAAGTAAATTTCTTTACAAAAATTTGGATTCTTTACTTGAAAAAATAAAATCTATTAATTTCTTAAAACGAAAAAGAATTCTTGATCAGCTGTTATTTCCTTTATTATTAATAATTTTGATTGCTTTTTATCATATTTTGGCTGTCACTTTTAATTTACCCAATGTAATTATTAGTATTTTTGGTAATCTGGTTACTGCCTGGCTTGTTGTCAAAGTAATTGCTTTATTTTTTCCCCGTAATCGTATGTTTAGATTTTTATCCGCCTTAATTTGGGTAATTGCTGCTTTACGAATTTTGGGGATTTATCAGGCTACCATTAATTTTCTTGATAGTCTGGCTTTTCAGAGTGGAAAATTAAGAATTTCTCTTTTGTTAATCAGTAAAACTGTCATTATTTTTAGTATTTTATTCTGGCTAGCTGGCAAATTAAGCCGGCTTGTGACTGCTAGAATTGATAATAGTGAAAACTTAACCCCTTCAGTTAAAGTTTTACTGACCAAAATAACTAAAATATTATTTTTTATTTCAGCAGCATTATTTACTTTAAGTTCAGTTGGAATTGACTTAAGTGCTTTTGCTTTTCTTGGTGGTGCAATTGGAGTTGGTTTGGGTTTTGGTCTGCAGAAGATAGTTTCAAATTTTATTAGTGGGGTAATAATTTTAGCAGATAAATCGATTAAACCTGGGGATGTTGTTGAAATTGCAGGAGTTTATGGCTGGGTTAAAAAATTAGATACTCGTTTTGTCTCTATTGTAACTAGATCTGGTAAAGAGTATCTTATTCCAAATGAATATTTTATTACTAAGGAAGTAATTAATTGGTCATATAGTGATGAGCTTGTCAGAGTAGATGCCCAGGTAGGTGTTGCTTATAATAGTGATTTAAGACAGGTTCAAAAACTAATCATGCAGGCTGTTGAAGATAAAACACGAATTCTAGATAATCCTGAGCCAGCTTGTTTACTAACTGATTTTGGAGATAGTGCAGTTAATTTTGAACTGCGATTCTGGATTAATGATCCGCGGAATGGAATTAAAAATATCCGCAGTGAAGTTTTATTTTCAATTTGGGATAATTTTAAAGAAAATCAAATTGAAATTCCTTTTCCACAGCGAGATTATCACTTAAAGTCACTGCCAGCTCAATTAAAAGATAAAATTACTTTGAGCAGCAATTCAAATTCTAATTCTACTGCAGAGGATTAAAAAATGTTTTAAATTTAATTTAGATTAATTTAATAAAATTTACTTATCAGAAATTATTTATGAAGGAGGAGTTAAACTATGGATACTATTTTGATTCCAATAGCAGCAGGTTTTGAAGAAACAGAAGCTGTTGCTAATATTGATATTTTCAGAAGAGCTGGTTTAAAGGTAGTTACAGCTGGAGTAGGAGATAAAGTAATTACTGGTGATCATGGGATTAGACTTGAGACAGATACTAAATTAAGCGAAGTTGATGCTGCTGATTTTTCGGCTGTAGTTTTACCGGGAGGAGTTCCGGGAGCCAATAACTTACGTGATAGCAGTAAATTGCTGTCTGTTATTCGAACAATAGCTGAAAATGGTGGGCTTTGTGCTGCAATTTGTGCAGCCCCAATAGTTTTAGAAGCAGCTGGAGTTTTAGAAGGCAAGCAGGCTACTAGTTATCCAGGCTTTGGTGAACAGATGCCTTCTGCTAATTATCAGGAAGATCGTGTTGTTGTGGATGGTAATTTGATTACAGGTCGCGGTCCAGGAGTTTCTTTTGAGTTTGCTTTAACTGTAGTTGAGTATCTTTTAGATAAAGAACAGCGGCATGATTTAGAAGCAGCAATGTTGATTAAAAATTAATAAAAAAGCCGGCCTCCTTGATAAGGGAAGCCGGTTTTTTGAATTTTTTTTAACTTTTATTATACATTTCATCATAATAGCGGCTTAACATTCTATGAGCAGAAAATCTTTCAGCTGTTGTTTTAATACTTTCCAGCATCATATCCTGCCAGCGGTCTTGATTACCATAGAAAGTGGGTACTACTTCATTAAATAGAACCCGATAAAGAGCATAAAGATCACTTTCATCCTGACCTTCGCCAACGTAGCCATCACCAAACTGCCAGCCATTAATACCATGTTCACAACCTTCCACCCACCAGCCATCGAGTATACTTAAATTTAAGCCACCATTCATAGCAGCTTTCATGCCTGATGTTCCACTGGCTTCCAGTGGTTTACGTGGATTATTTAACCAGATATCAACTCCTCTGGTCATATAACGGGCAATTTCCATATTATAATCTGCCAGAAAGACTACACTATTGGGAAATTGTTTTGCTTTAGCAACCAGATCAGCAACTATATTTTTGCCGTTATCGTCTGTAGGATGTGCTTTACCAGAAAAAACGAGCTGAATTTCTCCAGAGGCGAGATAAGAATCGATAATATCACTTTTCTGGAAGATTAAATTAGGTCGCTTATAAGCTGTTGCTCTTCTAGCAAAACCAATAATTAGTTTTTCCGGATTTAATTGAGCTCCATTTTTTTCTGCTATATAATTGACTAATTCTTTTTTCATTTCTTGGTGAGCGGCATAGATTGCTGATTTGTCATTTTGATTTGATTTAATTCTTTCATCCACCCAGGTACCTCGATGAACCCCATTAGTAATTGAAATAATAGGAGATTTCCCCTTGACACTGCTCCACATTTCACGAGCTGTCTGACCGTGCAATTTAGCAACTCCATTTGATATTCTAGCCAGTCGTAGCCCGGCTACAGTCATACTAAAAGGACTGTCACCAATAGCTTCCATTTGTTCTCTGCTTAAACCATTAAAAGCACTCATCTTTTCCAGACTATCTAGACTATGGGATTCATTACCTTCTTTGACTGGTGTATGGGTTGTAAAAACAATATTTTCTTTAACTTTTTCCCAGGCTGTTTCAAAATTACTGCCTGCTGTCATTTTTTCTTTAATTAATTCTGTCCCAGCTAAAGCAGCATGACCTTCATTAAAATGATAGATATCAATTTTAAGTCCTAATTTACGAATTGCCTTCACTCCACCAATTCCAAGAACAATTTCTTGAGCAATTCTTTTTTCATTAAAACCGTCATAAAGACCATCAGTAATTGTTTTAAGCTCACCATTTTCAGCTAAATTAGCATCTAGTAGATATAGAGTTGCATTAGCAAATTTATCCACTTTCCAAATTTTTAGTTTTACTTCTTGATTTTGAATAATAACTTTTATAGTTTCACCCGTATCAACTGCATGTTGGTAAATATCTTCATTAACCGGATGTTGGCTTTCAGGTCTGCCTTCTGTATTGATAACCTGTTTGGAGTATCCTCTCCGCCAGAGTAAACCAATACCAGTTACGGGATAAGAATATTCTTTGGCTGCTTTGAGAATATCCCCGGCTAGAATTCCGAGCCCACCTGCATAAATTCTCAGCTTCTCATTTAATCCATATTCCATACAAAAATAGGCTGTATGGGGCTTCTGATTATTCATTAAAACCACTCCTTATTATAATTTTAGTTACTTATGTCTGGTTATTTACTCTGGATACAAATTTTAGCAACTTCTTTAAATTAATTATATCAAATTTTAAAAAAATGTCTATTTTTTAAGCAGCAGAGTTCTAAATGTTTCTTTTAACTGATGCTCATTATCACTATCAGGTAATAAATAATAATCAGGAATTGATAAATTTACAGTTGGATTCAGGGGATGATTTAGTCCATCTGTTAAAGCTGTAATAAGCAATTTAGCTTTTGAATCAGTTAAATTACCCGAAGTTATTTCTGGGGGAGTAAGCTGTAAATTAAATAGTTTATTATTCTTGATTACATCCTGATAACATTCATGTTGGTAAGAATTAAGCTGTTCTTTGTTTAAACTAATTACTTGACTGCTGTAATTTAAAGCCAACCTTTTAGCAATTATTTTTTTAGCTAATTTACTATTTTGGCTTATCTGCTGACAATTTTTATTATTTAATTCTAATTCAGCCAATTTATTGTCAGCTGGAGTTAAAGCTAAAAAGCAGAATGAAATTGCTAGCTTTTCCCTTAACAGCACCCCTGCTAATCCTGCTGCAGCTGAGTAAGTTAAGAAGAGATCAGGAAATTCACCTTCTTCATCATAAAATTCTGCAATAGCAGCAGCATATTCTTTAAGATGAGGCCAGAGATTTTTTTCAGTTAAATAATTATCTCCCGCAAAAGGTAGTTTTATCTGCCTTAGCCTTAAAGAATCGGGATAATTGCTGACAAATTTTTTGGGAGCAGCCCCAGACTGAAAACTGTGATCTCTAGTTATCAGATCAATTTTTAGATCATACTTAATTAAACTTTTACTTAAATTTTCCAGGAAAACCATTGATTTATCTTGATTTTCATTATTTTCTGTTTTGCTTTGCTTAAACTTATTCTGAGGGTAGAGAACGGCAAGTCGCTTAATATTTTTCATTAATAAAAGCCTCCTTTGATTTAATTAGTAAAGCTAATTAAATTATGGCGATACTTTTGCAAAAATGTAAAAATTATTAAGGTTTTAGAGTAAGAAAATTATAGCTAAACTTTAAACATACTAGATTTAATTATTAGTTGGTAATAATTAGTTTAGTTATTATAAGTTTACTTACATTTTATATAGTTCTACATAGAAATAAAATAACCTGTTTTTTAAGCTAATTAAATCCTACTCTGGAGCAGGAATAGTAAGCTTAATAAAGAATTAGATAATAACCAATTAATCTTAGCAGAATAAATTTCTGGAGATGATTATTTTATGTTAACTAAAAATGCTCCTTTTAAAACAACCGAATCAGTTTATGCTGGTCATGATCTGGGATTTACTTTTTATGAGAGTGGAGTCAATTATCGTATCTGGTCTCCGCCAGCTCAAAAAGCCTGGCTGGAAATTTATGCTGATCCAGGAGGGGCTAAAAAATTATCTGAATATAAAATGACAAGGGCAGCTGCTGATACCTGGTTGGTTAAATTACCGTTAAGTATAATTGGTAAGTATTATCGTCTGCGGCTGCAATTTTCAAATTATGAAATAGATTTTGTTGATCCCTGGGCCAGAGCTGTTGGAACAGATAGCGAATATGGTTATATAATTGATCCAGGTGAAATTTATCCTCCCAGCTGGACAACTGACCAAAAAGTTGAATTAAATAATCCAGTTGATGCAGTTATTTATGAATTACATGTTAAAGACTTTTCTATATCACCAGAAAGTGGTATGCGACATAAAGGAAAATATAATGCTTTTACAGAAAGACATACTGTCAATAAAGAAGGAATGCTGACTGGGCTTGCTCATCTAAAAGAACTAGGTATTACTCATGTTCATTTATTACCAGTTTTTGATTTTGCTTCAGTTAATGATCGTGATGCTGCAGATTATAATTGGGGCTATGATCCCCTCTATTATATGGTACCTGAAGGGTCTTATTCTTCAAATCCAGCTAATGAAAGCCGAATTTATGAATTTAAAAAAATGGTTAAAACACTGCATAGTTATGGAATAGGAGTGGTAATGGATGTTGTTTATAACCACACCTACCATACCCAAAATTCTCCTTTTCAAAAATTATATCCAGATTACTTTTATCGTTTTACCGAAGATGGTAAGTTTGCTAATGCTTCTGGTTGTGGTAATGAATTAGCAACTGAAAAGCCAATGCTGCGTAAATTTATTATTGATTCATTACTTTATTGGAGCAGAGAATATCATATAGATGGTTTTCGTTTTGATTTAATGGCTGCTATTGATCGGAAAACTTTATTGCTAGCTGAAGAAAAATTGCGGCAGCAAAATCCTTCAGTTCTTTTATATGGTGAACCATGGTCTGCACTTAATCCTCAGTTATATCGGCATCAGCAGATTCAGAAGGGAGATCAAAAAGGAACTGGAATTGGAGTTTTTAATGATAATTTTCGTAATGCACTTAAAGGCGATAATGATGGGACAGGACGTGGGTTTATCCAGGGTAAGATTGGACTAGAACAGCAAATTGATGAAAATATAATTGCTGGGCTTGGCTTGCAGGAACGACGCCTGGCTGGTTTTACTGTTCAGCCAGCTGAAAGTATTAATTATGTAGAAGCACATGATAATCTCACTCTCTGGGATAAGTTAGCTCGGTCCTGTCCCGGTGCTGATGAGGATTTAAGAAAAAAGATGCAGAAGCTAGCTATGGTTATTTTGTTAACTTCACAGGGAGTTCCTTTTCTCCTGGCTGGAACAGAATTTTTAAGAACAAAATTTGGTGATAAAAATAGTTTTAACTCAGGTCCTGAGATTAATGCTTTAAAATGGAAAAGGAAAACAACTTTTTATGACCACTTTAATTATGTAAAGGGCTTAATCAATTTACGTAGTCATCATCCAGCTTTTCGCATGAAAACAGCTGAGCAGATAAAAGCCAATATTAAGTTTATCAATTCACCCTTAGCTACTGTTGGTTATGGAATTTATAATTACGCTAATGGTGATGCCTGGGAAAAAATTCATGTTTTGTTAAATCCATCTCGAGAGTGGAAACAATTTTATTTAGCAGAAGAAAGAACCTGGGCTATAGTAGTTGATGATAAGCAGGCTGGGGCAGAGCCAATTAGATTTTTTCAGGCTAATGAAGTTGTCGTTCCACCAGTAACAGCTATGGTTCTTTATTCTGCTGATATGGTGACAGGTTATTAATCTAAACGGGGAGATATAAATGGAAAACAGTATAACTGAAAGCTATTATAAATTTATTCAAGAAAAATATAACTGCCAGACATCAGAAGAATTATTAGGCAAAAAATATTCACTTCCAGAAGCATTTGGTAAGGGTAATTTTACTATGATGCAGATCGAGGAGGGAATTGATCTTGCTCGCAGTGAAGCTGATGGAATTGAATTCAATTTTAATAATAAAAAACTTACTCAAGGAATTTTGGAACTTGGTTACTGCTATAGTGGTGAACTCATTATTTCTACTTCTCCTGGCTCAAAACAATATAAACTTAAAGCAGGGGATAGCTTTATTTATAAAATGCTTAATAAAGTTAATTCTTTTAAATTTGAGTATAATAATTTAAAAGCAATTTCAATCCATTTAAATTTTGCTTTGCTTAAGGAGAATATTAATCAAAGCTGGAGCCAGCAGTTAGTTAACGAATGGCAGCAAAATATGGCAGAAATTTTCACTAATGATATCTTATTAATTAATAAATCAACTTATCAATTACAGCAGCTAGCTGAAGAAATTGATAAAATTTCTGTTAAAAATATGCTCGATTATTTACGACTTAAAGTAAAGACAATTGAATTTATAACTGATTTTTTGCAAGAAAAGTTAAGATTGAAAGCCAATAAAACTGAAGAGGTAGACTATAAACAAGTTGCTAAAGCTAAAGCAATAATTAAGGCTGATCTAGAGAATGTGCCTTCAGTTGATGATTTAGCAGCTAGTCTAAAAGTTAGCAATTATATTCTACAGAAAAATTTTAAGCAAATAACTGGTGATACAGTTTATAAATATGTGCAGCAGGTTAGAGTAAAAGAAGCAGAATATTTATTAAAAAATACAGATAAGTCTATCTTAGAGATTACCCATCAAGTTGGCTATCATAATCCCAGTAAATTTGCCAGTTTATTTAAAAAATATTATCAGCTTACACCTTTAAAATATCGTAAATTGGTTTTGAATTAAATATTGATTGCTAAATAATAATTAGATTATTGCTGATTAAGCTAAAATATTATTTTGAAATGCTCTATTAAGACTAAAGGTAGCAACTGCTTTTAGTTTTTGGAGCATTTTTTATTGTTTTGGAGTAGAAAATGATAATCATTATCACTTATAATACATTTACATATTTATAACTTAACTATCATAATTATCTAGCTGCAGCTTAGTTAAAATAGTTAAATAACTCAATTATTAGATTAACTCAAATTTTATAAGGATGGTGGAGAAATGTATTCACAAGCAAAATCTACTTTGGCAAAACTGCTTAAATTTGCCGGTAATTATAAATACTTAATTATAATAGCCTGCTTTTTTTCAGCACTTAGTTCTATTTTATCGCTTTTTCCGTTTATCGCAATCTGGTTTGCAATTAGAGATATCTTTGCTGTTTTACCAAATTTAACTCAGGCAGCAGGGACTTTAAAATACGGCTGGTTAGCAATGGGATCAGCTGTTTTGAGTATAATTTTTTATTATATTTCTTTACTAAGCTCTCATTTAGCTGCTTTTAGAGTTGAAAAGAATATGCGTCAGCAAGCAATGCATAAGCTAATTAGTTTACCACTTAGTTTTTTTAAACAAAATAATAGTGGTAAACTTCGTAAAATAATTGACGATAATTCCAGCTTAACTCATGGTTTTCTGGCACATCAGTTATCAGATTTTGCCGGAGCAGTTATTATGCCGCTGGCAATTGTAGCAGTGCTTTTTTTAGTTGATTGGCGTTTAGGGATGGTATGTTTAATTCCACTTGTTGTTAGCCTGTTATTTTTAAAACAGATGATGGCTGAGAATACTGCTGAATTTATGAATAAATATCTTGATGCACTTGAAGATTTAAATTCAGCTGCAGTTGAATATGTAAGAGGAATTCCGATTGTAAAGGTTTTTCAACAGAATGTTTACTCTTTTAAAGATCTTCATAATTCAATTAAGCGTTATCAAGATTTTGCTTCTGAATTTGCTTTAAGCTGTCGGATACCTATGCTTAACTTTTCACTGGCCATTAATGCACCTTCTTTATTATTAATTCCAGTTGGTTTGCTTTTAATACTTAATACTTCTAATTATCAATCTTTTTTGCTTGATTTAATCTTTTATCTTTTATTTGCTCCAATATGTGTAACTATGATGACTAAAATAATGTCTGCCAGTGAAAATATTATGGTGGCCCGGGAAGCAATTAATAGGATTGAAAACCTTATGCAGACTAATACTTTACTAGAAGAAAAGACTAAAAAGCAAACTAATCGAAATGATATTAAATTTGAAAATGTTATTTTTTCATATCCAAATTCTAGTAAACCTGTGATTAATAAATTAAGTTTTAACATTCCGGCTGGTAAAACTTTTGCTTTAGTTGGACCTTCGGGAGGAGGAAAAAGTACTTTAGCAAGTTTAATTCCTAGATTCTGGGATGTAGATTCCGGACAGATTAAAATTGGTGGAATTAATGTTAAATCATTTGCTGAAGAAGACTTAATGAGTAAGATTGCTTTTGTGTTTCAAGATAATAAGCTGTTTAAAGGTAGTATTAAAGAAAATATAACTATGGGTAAACCAACAGCTACTCATAAAGAAATCAAACGAGCTATTCAGCTTGCTCAGTGCAGTGATATTATTGCTAAAATGCCCGCTGGACTAGATACTATATTAGGAACAGCTGGTGTTTATCTTTCTGGCGGTGAACAGCAGCGGATTACTCTGGCCCGGGCCATCTTGAAAGATGCTCCCATTGTTATCCTGGATGAAGCAACTGCTTTTGCCGATCCAGAAAATGAATATCAGATTCAGCAGGCTTTTGAAGCTTTAGTTAAAGATAAGACTGTTTTAATGATTGCCCATCGTTTATCTTCAATTAAAAATGTAGATTCAATCTTAGTTATTCAGGCAGGTCAGCTTGTTGAACAAGGAACTCATAATGAATTATTACAAAAAGATGGTATTTATAAAACTATGTGGCAGGAGTATCAGACATCGATTGCCTGGCAAGTTGGAGAGGAGAAAAAATATGCTTAATTATCTGCAAAATAAGTTTGCTTTAAGTCAGCAAGGAGCGAAGGGGCTACTTAAAGGTAGTATTTACAGTGCATTGATTAATTTAACTTTAATGCTACCAGTAGGTATTTCGATTTTATTATTAAGCCGTTTATTAGAACCTTTACTGACTGATAAAAGTAATTCGCCTGTTTTATTAAAATATAGTTTATTAGTTATTTTAGCTGGAGGAATCATTTATTTTGTCCATTATCTGCAATATTCTTGTGTTTATTTAACTACCTATCAGGAAAGTGCCAATATTAGAATTAAATTAGCTGAAAAACTAAGACAGCTGCCTCTGGCTTTTTTTGGTAGTCGGGATTTATCTGACTTAACCAATACTATTATGGGAGATTGTACAACTATAGAGCACGCTTTTTCTCATGCAATTCCGCAATTTTTAGGTTCACTGATTTCTACTTTAATTATAATAATTGCACTTTTAATTATGAATTGGCAGTTAGGTTTATCAGTACTCTGGGTTGTTCCGATTGCTTTTCTAATGATTTTTGCTTCTAAAAAATTACAAAAAAGCTCTGAATTAAAACATTATCAGCAAAAAAGAATTTGTGCAGAAAAAATTCAGGAAGGACTGGAAAATATTCAGGATATAAAATCATATTCGTTGTCTGCTGATTATTTAGCAGATCTAGACCAAAAATTGGCTGCAGCAGAACAGGCACAAATTAAGTCAGAATTAACAATGGGAGCTTTTGTAACTGGCTCTCAGGCTATATTAAGATTAGGATTGGCTACTGTTATCTTGGTAGGAAGCAGATTACTTATTAGTAACCAGGTAGATTTATTAACTTATCTTATTTTTCTAATTACTGCAGCTCGCTTATATGATCCGCTTGCTGCTAATTTGACTAATATTGCCGAAATTTTTAATGTTGAAATACCAATTCAGCGGATGCAGGAGCTGGAGAAGCAGCCGGTTCAAACTGGAAAAAAAGATTATCAATTAGCTGATTATGAGATTAAAGTTGAAAATTTAACTTTTGCTTATCAGTCTGAACAGCCAGTTTTAAAAGATGTTTCTTTTACAGCTAGACAGGGTGAAGTGACTGCCTTAATTGGCCCATCTGGAAGTGGGAAGAGTACAATGGCCAAGCTTGTTGCGCGCTTCTGGGACCCAGATCAGGGTAAGATTTTATTAGGGGGAGAGAATATAGCTCATTTAGACCCTGAAGCTTTATTAGCAAATTATACAATTGTTTTTCAGGATGTAACTTTATTTAATGATACTATTTTAGAAAATATCAGATTGGGAAATTCTGCTGCTACTAATGAAGAAGTAATAGCAGCTGCTAAAATTGCTAATTGTGATGACTTTATTAGTAGGCTACCGGAGGGTTACCAGACTATAATTGGAGAAAATGGCTCAACTTTATCTGGAGGTGAAAGACAGCGGATTTCAATAGCGAGAGCATTTTTAAAAGATGCGCCAGTTGTATTGTTGGACGAAGCCACCGCTTCACTTGATGCTGAAAATGAAACTAAAGTTCAGACTGCACTTGCCGAATTAATTAAGAACAAAACTGTGCTTGTAGTTGCACATCGTTTAAGAACAATTGAAAGTGCTGATCAGATTATCGTACTTGCTGAAGGTCAAATTGTTGAGCAGGGAAGTCCAACTGAATTATCTAAACAGTCCGGGATGTATAGTCATTTGCTTGAACTACAAAAGCAGAGTCAAAATTGGTCTTTATAAATTCTTTTAATAGCTTTGATTGTGCACTTTAATCCTTAATTTATTACTGTTAGAAAAGCCCTTAAGAGCTTAATTGTCTATTCTTTGTACCTTGTAGCCCAGAAAAGATTGTGATAAAATAATTAAGGTAAGCAGTTTAAATTAGTTCTAATTAACTGCTGCAAAATATTAATCTAGTAGAGAGAAGGGAGCAAGTTAGGAAAAGATGATTAAAGACTCGAATTTAAAAAATGTTGATTTGCCGGCTGAGGTTGAGGAATTATTAGCTGAGTGTCCTAATTATGTAATTGCTCATAATGAAAACGAATTAGTTGATTTATCAGTTAAAGATGCTAAAAATGGCTGCCAGGAAGTTAAGTATAATATTCCAGAACGTGGTCAGGTTGTAGAAGCAGTTGTCTGTAAAGTTAGAAATGGAATTTCTGCTAATTATCCTGAGGCCTATATGAGGCGTAGGGATCCAGACTGTATGCTAATTGCAGATGAAAAGCCAACTGATAAACAGCGTTATGAAGAAAGATTTGGTGAAAAATTTACTGATAAAATGAGAGGAGAGACTTTAGATTGGCTTAAAAAGCAAGAGTTGGCAGTGTTCTTTTTTGAAACTGGACCAGCTGGTCTTGGTGTTAAAGCTATGGCAATAGTTCCTTTAAATGCTGCTTTTTTTGCTTTTGGTCTCGCTTTATTACAGGGTATAATTGATACAAGAGAGCTTAAGGAAACATTTAAACCTACTTCTTTTATTTATATTGCACCACCTTTTCGTCATACTCATTTTGCTGGTAAGCAGGTAGTAGTTCACCGGAGATTAGATGATTGTTATGAAATGTTTGCCTATAATCTCTATCCAGGTCCTAGTGCTAAAAAGGGAGTTTATGGAATGCTGATTAATCAGGGTGAAAAAGAAGAGTGGGTAACCCTACACTGTTCTGCTGTTCAAGTAGTAACTCCCTATGGGAATACAGTAAATATTTCTCATGAGGGTGCCAGTGGTGGTGGGAAAAGTGAAATGTTGGCAGATATGCCAAGACAGAGAAGTGGGCGCTTGTTATTTGGTCAGAATCTATTAACCAAGGAGAAGTTTAGGTTAACTTTGCCTCAGGGATGTGGTCTCCGTCCAATGACAGATGATATGGCTATTTGTCATAATTCTTTACAAAAAGATAATGGTAAACTAACTTTAATGGATGCAGAGAATTCCTGGTTTGTTAGAGTTGATCATGTTGATAAATATGGAACAGAACCCAATTTGGAATCTATTTCAGCTGTGCCTGAAAAACCTTTATTATTTTTAAATATTGATGCAGCACCAAATAGTACCGCCTTGATCTGGGAACATATTGAAGATGAACCGGGTAAACCCTGTCCTAATCCCCGGGTGACTATTCCTCGTGATATTATTTCAGATGTTTTAAAAGAGCCGCTTTCAATTGATGTCAGAAGTTTTGGTGTCCGGGTACCACCATGTACAAAAGAAAATCCCAGCTATGGTATTTTGGGACTGTTTCATGTTTTACCGCCTGCCCTGGCCTGGCTCTGGCGTCTGGTAGCCCCTCGTGGTTATGGTAATCCCAGTATTATTACTGATGACAGTATGAGTTCGGAAGGAGTCGGTTCTTACTGGCCGTTTGCGACTGGTAAAAAAGTTGATCAGGCTAATTTACTTTTACAGCAAATTGTTGATACTCCAAAAGTAAAATATATATTAATACCTAATCAGCACATTGGAGCCTGGAAGGTTAGTTTTATGCCAGAATGGATTACAAGAGAATACTTAGCTAGACGGGGAGGAGCCTGGTTTACAGAAGAACAGTTAAAACCGGCCCGACTGCCGTTATTAGGCTATGCTTTGCAAGAATTACTAGTTGAAGGTCAGCATATTGAAAAAGAATTTCTCCAGGTACATAGACAGCCAGAAGTAGGAGAAGCTGCTTATGATGCAGGAGCTAAAATATTAACTGATTTCTTCAAAAAATGTATTGAACAATATTTGGAACCAGATCTTGATCCAGTTGGGAGAAAGATTATTGAAACCTGTCTTAATGATGGGGATCTAACTGAGTATTGTGATTTAATTACTGGAGATCCGATTATTAGACAAATTTAAGTATAGATTTTAAGGAGTGGTTACTTTGGCTGTTAAAAATGAAGTTATGCTGATTACCTATGCAGATAGTCTGGGCAGTAATCTGGCAGAGTTAAAAGAAATTATTGATCAATATTTTGCAGAGGCGGTAGGTGGAGTTCATATTCTGCCTTTTTTTCCTTCTTCTGCTGATCGTGGTTTTGCTCCTTTGACCTATCGAGAAGTTGATTCTGATTTTGGTAACTGGGAAGATATTAGTTCCCTGGCAGATAATTATTACTTGATGTTTGATTTTATGGTTAACCATATTTCACAGCAATCTGAGTTTTTTCAGGATTTCAAGCAAAACAAAGATCAGTCAAAGTATGCTGATTTTTTTATCCGTTATCAGGATTTTTGGGAAAATGGTGAGCCAACTGAGCAGGAAGTTGATTTGATTTATAAGCGCAAACCACGTGCTCCCTATCTTGAAGTTGAATTTGCTGATGGTAGTACAGAAAAGGTCTGGTGTACTTTTGCAGAAGAACAGGTAGATTTAAATATGGAGTCCCGGGTAGTTAAAGAATTTATTCGCAACAGTTTAAGTTTTCTGGCAGAACATGGTGCTTCTATAATTAGATTAGATGCTTTTGCCTATGCAATTAAAAAGGCTGGTACTAGTTGTTTTTTTATTGAACCAGAAATCTGGCAATTATTAGATTATTGTCAGGCTGTACTGGCAGAATATAATGTTGAAATTTTGCCTGAAATTCACGAACATCATTCAATTCAGCTTAAGATAGCTGAGCAGAATCATTTTGTTTATGATTTTGCTTTACCTATGCTGCTTTTACATTCTATTTATAGCTCAACAGCTAAAAATTTAACAGCCTGGTTAAGAAAATGTCCAGCTCATCAATTTACAACTCTGGATACTCACGATGGGATTGGAGTTGTTGATGTAAAAGATTTAATGAGTGATGCTGAGATTGAAGAGACTCGAGAAATGCTTTATCAGCAGGGATCTAATGTTAAGAAAGTTTACAGCAGTGCAGCTTATGATAACCTTGATATTTATCAAATTAATTGTACTTATTATTCCGCGCTTGGAAATAATGACCAGGCTTATTTGCTGGCCCGGGCTGTACAATTTTTTGCTCCTGGTATTCCTCAGGTTTATTATGTTGGTCTGTTGGCTGGTAAAAATGATATAGAACTGCTAGAAAAAACAAAAGTGGGGCGTAATATTAATCGTCATTATTATTCAAAAGCTGAGGTTGCAGCTGAAATTAAGCGACCGGTAGTGCAAAAGTTAAAGCGGTTAATGGAATTTAGAAATAGTTATCCAGCTTTTGCAGGAGATTATGAAATTGCTGCTTTAGAGGCAGAATCACAGCTCAAGATTATCTGGCAAAAAGCAGCAGCTGTAACAACTCTGTCAGTTGACTTCAAAGATAATAGCTTTGCTATTGAGTATTTTGATCTAGCTGAAGAAGAAATGAAACTATTAGAAATCTAATTAATTTTTTTAGCTATTTATTTAAAATTTAATTAAATTATTAATATCTTAAAAAGAGAGCCTTTTCAGGCTCTCTTTTTATTTAAAAATAAAATTTAATTATTAACTTTAAATTATAAATTGGGTAATAAACTGTAAAGCGATTAGATACTAGTGTTTTTAGCAACTATCATCGGTAAATTAATATCTCCCTTCAGTGATTTATTGGCGGTTATTTTAACATCTTTGTCTAGAATGACATTTTCTAGATGGGCATTTTTACCTAATTCAGATTTTTGCATAATAATTGAATTTTTAACAACTGCTCCTCTAGCAACCTTGACGCCCCGGAATAACACACTGTTCTCAACAGCACCTTCAATTAAACAGCCATTTGCAGCTAAAATATTTTGGGCCCGGGCACCATTCTTATAAGCTGTTGGAGCTTCATCTTTTGGCTTAGTATAAATAGGGCCATTTTTAAGAAAAATGTCTTGCCAGACACTCGGTTTTAAAATCTCAAGATTACTTTTATAATAGCCATTGATTGAATTAATTATAGTTGCATATGAGTGGAAAGGATAGCCATATACTTTTAGACTATCTAAATTTCCAATAATCGCATTTTTAACAAAATCCCATTTTCCTTTTGAAACACAGCTGTCAATAATAGCAAGCAGCAGGTCTTTTTTCATAATATATCTCTGTAAAGAAACTTTTTTATAATCTTTTTGATGGGGATCAACCTGCATATCAATTACTCTATCATTATCATCAGTATTGATTACAGAGTATTGAGTATTAGGACGAAAATTATTAATTTTTTTATACATAATTGTAATATCATTATTGTTTTCAAGATGATAATTAAAAGCATCTCTATAATCAATATTTGCAGCTACATTGGGACTAGTTATAATGACATATTCTTGATTACTTTTCTCTATATATTCAAGATTACTGTAAAAATTTTGTAAATCTCCTTTATAAGGAGTATTAGCTTGATAAATATGCGAAGGAGGTAGTAGAAAAAGGCCATTTTTTTTACGATCTAGATCCCAGGCTTTACCAAAACCAATATGATCCATTAAAGATCTATATTTAGTCTGCAGAAGAATCCCAACATTTGTTACTCCGGAGTTAACCAGATTTGAGAGCGGGAAATCAATTAAGCGATATCTTGCTGCAAATGGTACTGAAGCTAATGATCTGTGTGAAGTTAACTGTTCTAAAAACGATTCATTGAGAGCATTATTAATTATAGCCATCACATTATTCATATTTCTGCCACCTTTGCGATAAACAGGAGTCATCATCATTTTAGCCCACCACCATTCCTGCTTTAATATTTGAATTAGCCGGGATAATTTCGTCATCACCAATAACTGTAATTTCATTATTGGCAGCCTCCTGGCCAATTTGAGCAGCTTTTTCTACAATTACATTGCTGCCTATAATAGCATTTTTAATCTTGGCTCCACTTGCAATTCTTGTATTTGGTAGAATAACTGAATTCTCAACTACTGCATCTCTACCAATTTTAACTCCAAAAAATAAAACAGAATCTATGATCTTTCCCATAACCTGAGTTCCTTTGTTAATTAAAGAATTATTGACTTGAGCAGATTCAGCAAGATATTGGGGAGGACGATTAGGATTCACACTATAAATCATCCAGTTTCGACTTTGCAGTTCTAACTCAGGTTTTTCACCTAATAAATCCATATGAGCCTGCCAGTAACTCTCGATTGTTCCAACATCTTTCCAATAATCCTCAAATTTATAGGCATAAAAATTAATTTTATCATCCATCATAGTAGGTATTATATTATGACCGAAATCACCAGCAGAATCATTATTTGCCTCAGCTTCTGCAATTAAATATTTACGAAGTTGTTCCCAATTAAAAATATAAATTCCCATTGAGGCAAGATTATTTTTAGCCTGCTCTGGTTTTTCCTGAAACTCGATTATTTTCTGGTCTTCGTTAGTATTCATAATACCAAAACGATTAGTATCTGCCCAGGGAACCTCCAGTACTCCAATAGTAACTTCAGAATTTTTGCTTTTATGATAGGCCAGCATTTCGGAGTAGTCCATGCGATAAATGTGATCACCAGACAAGATTAAAACATATTCGGGATCATTGAGATCAATAAATTCTATATTTTGATAAATAGCATCTGCTGTTCCTTTATACCAGGAGCCACCACCTTCCTTAACATAAGGGGGAAGGACAGTAACTCCACCATCATTGCGATCAAGATCCCAGGAACTTCCACTGCCAATGTAGCTATTTAAAATAAGAGGCTTGTATTGAGTCAAAACTCCAACTGTTGTAATGCCAGAATTTGAACAATTACTTAAGGGAAAATCAATTAATCTATATTCACCACCAAAGGGAACTGCTGGTTTAGCAATATTTTTGGTTAGAACTCCAAGACGGGTCCCTTTACCACCAGCCAGTAACATAGCCATTATTTCTTCTTTTGGCATTTTGATTACCTCCTTTATTTATAGTGGAATAATAACTTTTATCTTATAATTCAGATTAAAGCAAAACCTTTAATTTTTATTATCAGGATTATATTTTAAATAAATACCTGCCAGAGGAGGCAGATTAGTACTAATTGAATATTCAAAACCATGCCAGGCTGTTTTTTCGGCCTTGAGGCGGGCAAATGTCTGATAATCAGAACCACCAAAAATAGGTTGATCACTATTTAAAATTAATTCATATTCACCAGGACCAGGAACACCAATGCGATAATTATCTCTAGGTACAGGTGTAAAGTTTAAAATTACTATTATTTGCTGTAATTTGTTTTCAGAACTTCTAATAAAGCTTATTACGCTTTGTTGGTAGTCGTCAGCTTCTATCCATTGAAAACCATCCTGATAATGATCAAGCTGCCAGAGCGCTTTTTCTTTTAGATAAAGCTGATTTAATTCTTTAACAAAATCCTGGATTAAGCTATGCTTTTCATAGTCAAGCAGCAGCCAGTCCAATTCCTGTTTGTAATTCCACTCTATAAATTGGCCAAATTCACCTCCCATAAAAATTAAATTTTTACCAGGATGAGCATACATGTAACTATAAAGCAGCCTTAAATTAGCAAATTTTTGCCAATAGTCACCGGGCATTTTATCAAGTAGTGATTTTTTACCATGCACTACTTCATCATGAGAAAGTGGTAAAATATAATTTTCACTCAGGCTGTACATACTAGAAAAAGTGAGTTTGTTATGTTCCCATTTTCTATAAATAGGGTCATTAGCTAAATAGGCTAGTGTATCATTCATCCAGCCCATATTCCATTTAAAATTAAAACCAAGCCCACCTTCATGGACAGGAGCTGTTACAAGCGGCCAGGCACTAGATTCCTCAGCAATCATCAAAACTCCAGGAAAACGAGCAAATAATTCTGTGTTAAGTTCTTTAATAAAAGCTATTGCTTCCAAATTCTCAAAACCACCAAATTGATTAGCAGCCCACTGACCATCCTCTTTTTCATAATTTAAATAAAGCATATTACTGACTGCATCGACTCTAAGTCCATCGATATGAAAAGTACCTAGCCAGTAATTTGCACTGGAAATCAAAAAGCTCCAGACTTCGTTTTGGGCAAAATCAAAGTTTAGAGTATCCCACTGAATATTTTCTGCCCGACGGGGATCACTACTTTCAAAAAGAGGTGTACCATCAAAGAGCCTTAGTCCATGATCGTCTTTACAGAAATGACTTGGTACCCAATCCATAATAATTCCAATTCCATTTTGATGTAATTTATTAACTAGGTACATAAAATCTGCTGGATTTCCATAGCGGGAAGTAAGCGCAAAATAACCAGTTGTTTGATATCCCCAGGAACCTGGAAAAGGATATTCAGTTAACGGCATTACTTCTATATGAGTAAAAGCAAGTTTTTTTAGATAGGGAATTAGCTGATCAGCAATTTCACGATAATTTAACAGTTTATCATCTTTTTTTCGCCAGGAGCCCAGATGAATTTCATAGATACTGATTGGTTTTTTGAGCTGATTATCTTTTTTTCTCTGTTGCAACCAATTTTTATCCTGCCAGTTAAAATCAGGCAATTGATAGATTTGAGAAGCAGTGTGAGGACTTTTTTCTTGCCTTTTTGCATAAGGATCTGCTTTAATTCTTTCCTGTTTCTGATGACCTAACAGCCAGTATTTATAATACATTTCTGGTTTTGCTTCTGGAATAAAGATAGTCCAGATTCCAGAGTCTTTAATTTTAGTCATTGGATTTTTATTTTTATTCCAATTATTAAAGTCCCCAATTACACTAACTTTTTCTGCTGCGGGAGCCCATAAGTTAAAACGAATTCCAGTTTGACCATCTATTTGGGCAAGATGGGAACCTAAAAAATTATAACTTTCATAATGTCTTCCCTGATGAAAAAGATAACGATCATAATCACTGGGGTATTTAGATGCTGATTTATTTTTTTTCATTAAATTCACCCCTCCTGAATTGCTGATTGTTTATTACTTTAAATTAAGTCAGAAATTGAACTGATTTTGTGATAATTTAAAAAATTCTTGTATTATATTTATTCTCTATTTACTTAGATTTTCCTTTAAAAAATCGGTTAATATTGGTAGTTTTCCCCAATTGGCTTAAAAATATCTTAGTTGACATCAGAGTTCAGTTTTAATAAACTATTGTTAAGTGAATCAAAGTTGAATTGAAGTTTGCCAGGAGGTGGCTCCATGCAAAAAAAATTGAAAATTCTATTTGTTGCTTCAGAAGCTGATCCTTTTATAAAAACTGGTGGCTTAGCTGATGTAGCAGGTTCGTTACCCCAGGCTTTAAGAGAAGCAGGTCATGACGTAAGACTTGTAATTCCTCAGTATAGCCAGATTCCAGCTGTTTATAAAGAAAAAATGCAGTCTGTCTGTCATTTTAGAACTCAGTTAGCCTGGCGAGATACTTATCTTGGGGTTAATCAACTGACAGAATCGGGAGTACCAGTTTATTTTATTGATAATAAATATTATTTTGATCGTGATTCTATCTATGAAAATGAAGATCGGCATGAACAGTTTGCTTTCTTTTGCCAGGCAGTACTTGACATGTTACCAGTGCTTAATTTTAAACCTGATATTATTCATCTTAATGATTGGCAGACAGGCCCTTTACCACTCTTGTTGGCTGATCATTATCGTCAGCAAAATTTTTATCGTGATATTAAAACAGTATTTACAATTCATAATCTTCGCTATCAGGGTCAGTTTTCCGGTCACATTGCAGCTGATGTATTGGGAGTTGCTCCGGAACATTGGGCAAGTGGTAAAATAAGGCATAATGGCTTATTAAATTATATGAAAACAGCTATCATGTATGCAGATCAATTAACTACTGTTAGTGAAACTTATGCCCAAGAGATCCAGACTGCTTATTTTGGAGAAGGGCTTGATTATGCTCTGCGAATGAGAGGCGATGATTTAACAGGAATTATTAATGGCCTTAGTTATAGTAAATTTAATCCAGAAACTGATTCAAAGATAGCTGTGCCATATTCTGCAGCTGATGTAACCAAAAAATTAGCTAATAAAGTTCATCTGCAGCAAAAATTGGGTTTAGAAGTAGATGTGGAAAGACCAATTATTGGATTTATTTCTCGTCTGGTTGAACAAAAAGGAATTGAGTTAATTAAAGCTGTTTTTCCCCAGATTATGGAAAGTGGAGCTCAGCTAGTTGTTTTAGGGACTGGTCAGCCTGAGTATGAGAAATTCTTTTTAAATCAGCAGCAGTATTATCCTGATAGTCTATCAGTTACCATTAACTATAATTCAAATTTAGCTAGTCAGATTTATGCAGGAATTGATCTTTTCTTAATGCCTTCTCGTTTTGAGCCATGTGGTTTGAGTCAGTTAATAAGTTTTCGCTATGGAGTTTTACCAATTGTAAGAGAAACAGGTGGCTTAAATGATACTGTGCTTTCTTATAATGAAGCAACTGGTGCTGGAACAGGTTTTAGCTTTAGTAATTATAATGCTCATGATATGCTGCACACAATTGAACGCGCAATTAATTTTTATCAGGATGAAGACCTCTGGCATGATCTGGTACAGCGAGTAATGAAACTTGATTATAGTTGGCATAACTCAGCCCAAAAGTATCTTTCTTTATATAAAAATTTAATGGATAGTCTTTCAGCAAAGAAAAGTTCTACTGTTTCAAAAAAAATTAGTAGATTTAGTAAAAACAAAACAGCAATTAAAGTTTTTAAACCGGAACCAGCTCCTCTTAGTAATAAAAATTCTCTACCAGAGAAGACTAATTTAAAGAGGACTAAAAAGAAGAAAGAATCTGGTCAGCTAGTTAATATAAATTTAGCTACAGCTGCGGAATTTGCTTTACTGCCGGGGATTGGAGATTTTTATGCAGAAAGAATAGTTGCTTATCGATCAGCTAGCAGTAATGGTTTTAATAAAAAAACAGATTTAAAAAAGGTTAAGGGAATTGGAAAGAAAAAATATAAGCAAATTTCTGATTTGATAACTCTTTAATTTGGCGACTAAATAAATAAACTTTAAGGCCGCCCATTCTGGTGGCTTTTTTCTTTTGTAGTTTGTTTTTATAATTTACTTTGCTAAAACTATTCTTATTAACTTAGTTTGCTAAGTTGACTTTTATTAATTATAATATAGTTTAGGATATATTTTAAGTTGACAAATTAAATTATAAATAGCTTAAATTATTTGTTAAATAATTTTTTTAATTAAAAAATAAATCGAAAAATAACCTGATAATTTAGCTAATTAGAAGTTCTTAAGAAATAATATTTTTAAGTGGAGGTAAAAAATGAAAATTGCGTTAGTATCAATTAAATCAGCTGTTCATTCTGAAGCCAGGCTCAACCAAACTCTGGCTGCTAAATATCAGCAGCTTGAGGATGAGTTTGAGGTGGAAGAGGTAACAGTAGCTGAACTGCCAGAATATAATTTCAGTCAAGTTGACCTGACTATTAATTTTATTAAGTCAGGTGGTTCTGAACAAATATTAGCTGATAATTTAGCCTATTTACCTAGTCCAGTTTATTTGCTGGCTACAGAACTGCATAATTCACTGCCAGCTGCTTTAGAGATTTTAAGCTTTTTAAATAGTGAAGGTGTTCCAGCTAAAATTTTACATGGCTCAATGCCAAAGGTAATAAAAGAAATTAAACAATTAGCCGAGTATAAAAGAGCTAGAGAAAAAATAGCTAATGATCGAATTGGAATAATTGGTCAGCCATCTGATTGGTTAATTGGTAGTCAGGTTGATTATGAACATGCAACCCATCATTGGGGGACAGAATTTATAGAAATCGAACTGACGGAAGTTTATCAAGCTTTAGAAAAAGTTGAGCTAAATAAGGCTGAGCAAATTGCAGTCAATTTTAAAGAGCAGGCAGTTAAACAGCTGGATAGCAGTTCTGAGGATTTAATTGCTGCAGCTAAAATTTATTTAGCTTTGAAAATAGTAATTAAAAATAATCAGCTAACTGCTCTGACAGTTCGCTGTTTTGATTTAGTAGAAAAAATAAAGACTACTGGCTGCCTTGCCTTATCATTACTTAATAATGAAGGGATTATGGCAGGTTGTGAAGGAGATGTTCCAGCTCTATTTTCTATGCTTTTTGCTTATCATTTAACTGGTGAGTTATCTTTTATGGCTAATCCAGCCGCAATTGATAGTGAAAAAGCAGAAATTTTATTTGCTCATTGTACAATTGCTACAGATTTAAGCCAGGAATATATAATTAGAGATCATTTTGAAACTGGTCTGGGAATTGGAATTCAGGGTATTTTAGCTGAAGGACCAGTTACAGTTTTTAAAATTGGTGGAGCTGGTCTGGAGCAGTATTTTGTAGCTGAAGGAATGATTTTAGCTAATCAAGATTCTGCTAATGCTTGTCGTACTCAGTTAAAAGTATCTTTACCACAAAGTGAAGAATATTTTTTAAATGAGGCAATTGGGAATCATCATCTAATTATTCCGGGCCATCATGCTGCTAAAATAAATGAATTTTTAGGACAGGAATAAATTATATTAAGTTAAATTGGGGGATTTTTTATGTCAAAACTACTGGAAATTAAGGATCTACATCTTAAGATAAATGAAGCAGAAATTTTAAGGGGAATGGAATTTTCTCTGGCCAAAGGGGAAGTTTTTGCTTTAATAGGTCCGAATGGCTGTGGCAAATCTACTTTTGCCTATACTTTAATGGGACTTAATAATTATCAACCTCAATCAGGTGAGATGATCTTTAAAGGTGAAAAAATTAATGATTTAAAGATTAATCAAAGAGCTCAGCGGGGAATTACTCTGGCCTGGCAGGAACCAGCGCGTTATCAGGGGGTTACTGTAAGAGAATTTTTATCATTGGGACTTAAAAGCAGGGATAAAGAAGTTACAGAAAATAAACTCAGAGAAGCACTGGATCAGGTTGCAATTAATCCAGCTCAGTATTTAGATCGTTTTGTTGACCGCAGTTTAAGCGGAGGCGAAAGGAAACGTATTGAACTGGCTTCTTTAATCTTGATGGAACCAGAATGCATTATTTTAGATGAACCTGATTCTGGAGTTGATATTGTAGCTCTAAATAATATTGCTAATGTAATTAACTATTTCAAAAAATCAGGTAGTGGAATTTTATTGATCACTCATTCAGAAGAAATGTTAGAATATGCTGATCGGGCTGCACTTGTTTGTGCTGGTGAAATAATTAGAGAAGGTGCGCCATCTGCAATTAGCGATTATTTTAAATCATTTTGTTTTCCCTGTGCTAAAGCAGAAGATTGCGAAAAGGAGGCAGCCAGCTAATGAATGATTATCAAATGATGGTAGATGCTTATAAGTCAGCTGGAGGAGAAGATATTTTTGCTGATAGTGAAGTTGCTCATCTGGTTTTAGAAAGAGATCAGGTATTAGGTAAACATGGTGTAGAGGGTCTGAAAGTAGAGGCAGACAAAATTAGTCCTGGAGCTGTAAAGGTTAAAATTACTGTAAAAGCAGGTTATAAAATTAAAAATCCAGTCCATATGTGTTTTGGAGTTTTACCTAAAGAAGGGCGTCAGCAGATAGACATGGTAGTTAAAATAGAAAAAAATGCTGCTGTAGAAGTAAGAGCAGATTGTGTTTTCCCAAATGCTGTTCAGGTTCAACATATTATGGATGCAGTAATTGAAATAGAAGAAGGGGGCAGCTATATTTATAAAGAACATCATTTTCATGGTGATCATGGTGGAGTTGAAGTGATTGCTAAATCTGATATTAATCTAGCTGCCCGGGGCCAGCTGGTAACTAAATTTGATCTACTTAAAGGTAGAGTAGGTAAGATTGATTTTGATTATGAAGCAGTTATTGCAGAAGCTGCTACTGTAGAAATGCTAGCTAGAATCAGTGCCCAGGCAGATGATCAGGTTAAAATTAGAGAAGCTGCTCATCTTCAGGGCAAAGATGCAAGAGGAATATTAGATTCTAAAATTGCTCTAAAAGAAAATGCAAGAGCAGATATTTATAATGAGTTAACAGCAGACGCTGCTGGGGCAATGGGGCATGTTGACTGTACAGAAATCATTAAAGATCAGGCAATTGCTAGAGCAGTTCCAATTGTTGATGTGCGTCATCCAGAAGCAAAGATAACTCACGAAGCTGCTATTGGAAGTGTTGATAGTACACAGCTGCAAACTCTGATGGCCCGGGGGCTTGATGAAGAAGCTGCTGCTGATGTAATTATTCAAGGTTTATTAAATGATTAGTAAATTTTAAATTAAAGGAGGAAAAAAAGTTTGAAACTAGCACGCAAAATAATAATTATTACTTTGATTTTTTTAATTGGATTTAGTTTTGGGCAAACTGCTGCTGCACTTGATGTTAAAATACAAACTCCTTCTATTCCGGCAGCACTGCCTTTTTTATGGATGCAGCAGGAGAACAATTTACCAGCTGCTTTGAATTTAGATGTTCAGCTTTCGTCTGAGCATCAACGAGGTATATCACTGCTGGCCCAAAATGAAATTAATTTTTTAATTACTGGTAGTAATGTAGGCGCTAATGCTTATAATCGAGGAGTTAAGCTTAAATTATTAAATGTTAACACCTGGGGGATTGATTACTTACTTAGTAATGGCCTTGAGATAAATACCTGGCAGGATTTAGAAGGTAAGTCGCTTGCTTTACCTTTAAAAGGTGGTCCATTAGACTTTTTGGCTCGTTATCTATTAAAAAATAATGGAGCTGATCTGACAAAAGTTAATTTTGTTTATCGGGCTCTGCCTGGCAGTGCTAAATTGTTTATGGCTGGTAAATTAGATGCTATATTTTTGCCGGAACCTTTAGTTACTGTTAGTCTGGCTAAAAATAAACAGGCGAAGCTGGTTATGGATATCCAGCAAGAATGGGCCAGGCTAAATAATGATGAGCGGATTCCTTTTGTTGCACTTTTTGTTAATAGTGATTTTGCAGCAGAAAATCCACAATTTACTGCAATTATTAATAGTTATTATAAAAAAGGAATTATCTGGGTTAATCAGCATCCAGATGCAGCAGCAAAGCTGGCTGCAGAGAACTTTTCTCTACCGGAGTCTATTTTAAAAAAATCTCTCACTAGAGTTAATTTAAATATTTATCCTGCCGCTGAAAGTAAAAATTTAACTGATTTTTATTTCTCCAAAATGTTAAACTTTAATCCTGAGTTATTGGGTGGCAGTTTACCGGATGAAGAATTTTATTATTAAGCCTTTCTGGCTGTTGTTAGCTTTTTTAATATTTATTTGGATTAAAGCAGCCAGCAGGGTAAATAGTCTTGTTCTTCCTTCAGTTCAGGAAGTAGCTCAGGCTTTAAAGCAGCTAGCCAGCTCTGGAGTTTTATGGCAGAGCTTTTTAATTACTATTGAGAGGACATTAGCTGCATATTTATTAGCTGTTCTTTTTGGCATTATACTTGCCTTATTACTTTATAGATTCAAATTACTAGAGCAAACTTTGCGGCCCTTTTTAACAATCATTCAGGCTACTCCACCAGTTGTCTGGGCCTCGCTGGCAGTAGTCTGGTTTGGTGTAGCTGATAATTTGACTCCAATTTTTTTGATTTTTATAGTTTCCTTGCCAGTTATTTTTGTAAATCTATATCAGGGATTAACAGATATTGATGAAGAATTGGTGGAGATGGCCCGGGCCTATTCAACTCCAGAAATTAGAATAATTAAAGCTATTTATTTACCATCATTATTGCCAGCTCTTGTATCTGCTTTAAGTATAGCCTTTGCTTTTGCCTGGAAGGCCTCCGTTTTTGCTGAATTTATTGCTTCTTCTAGCGGAATTGGTTATCAGCTAAGTCTTGCTAATTCAATGCTGGCTACAGATCGTTTATTTGCCTGGACAATTATTTTGATTTTATTTATGCTTTTTGTTGAATATTATTTATTAGAAAAACTTAAAGCTAGAGTTGGCAGGTGGAAAAATGTTTAAAGATCAAATTTCTAAACCAATAATTGAATTAAGGAGTATTTCAAAAAGTTATGGCAAACTAGCTGTTTTAAAAGAAGTTGATCTTAAGATTTATCAGAGAGAAGTAACTTGTCTGTTGGGACATTCTGGTAGTGGAAAAACAACTTTAATGAGGATTGCTTCTAGCTTAGCAAGACCTGATTTTGGCCAGGTCATTAAAAATGGTGACCCCCGTTTTGCTTATGTTTTTCAATCACCAAGACTTCTGCCCTGGCAGACTGCAGAAGAAAATTTGCTTTTTGTACAAAAAAATTATGGTTTGAGCAAAGAAAAGAAGTTAAGAGATTTACTTTTTGAAATAGCTGATTTAGCAGGATTTAGAAAAGCTTTTCCTGCCCAATTATCAGGAGGGATGCAGCAAAGACTGGAATTGATTAGAGCTTTTGCAGTTAAACCAGATCTTGTTTTTTTAGATGAGCCCTTTAAATCACTTGATTTACAAACTAAATTTAATTTGCGACAGCTATTAGATGTTATTCAGCAGCAGAGTAAGACCACTCTCTTTTTAATTACTCACGACCCAGAAGCTGCCCTTTTGCTGGCAGATAGAATTTATTTTTTAGCTAAAGAGCAGGGTATTACTAAAGAAATAGTTATTAACATACCACGTTCTAGCCGCAAAATATCTAGTCCCCAAATTTCTACTTACTTAGAAGAGATAATCGATGAATTTACAGACCTTGTTGACCAAACAAATTATCAATTAGATAATTTAAAAGAATTGTTTTAAGTTCAATTAAGGAGGTAAAAAATGTTAACTAAGAAGATTTTAAATGCAATTTTTAAAAGGGTAAAAGGTGAGAAATTTGCAGTCGAGTATTGGGATGGAGAGGAGCAGACTTTTAATAAAGACTTGTCAGATGAGGTAGCTTTTAAGTTAACTTTTAAGGAAAAGCTTGATCTTAATGAGATTAGAAAAAGTCCTCAGCTAAAAATGGCTGAAGCATATATGGATGGCCAAATAGAATTTGCGGGATCTTTGCCTAGTTTAATTGAAACAGCAGGTAATAATATGTTGGCTTTGAAAGAAGAAATTGGTAAGTATAAAATAGCTAAAATTTTACCATTCCAAAAATCATCATCACCTGCTGAAGAAGAAGCAGGAGTTCGTAAACACTATGATATTGGTAATGACTTTTTTAAACTGTGGCAGGATGAAACAATGACTTATTCTTGTGCTTATTTTAAAACCAAGCAGGATACTTTAAAACAGGCACAGCTGCAAAAGATTGATCATGTATTAAAAAAATTGAATTTACAGCCAGGTGAAAAACTACTTGACATTGGCTGTGGCTGGGGAGCACTGGCAATTAGAGCAGCAGAGCAGTATGGAGTAGAAGTAATGGGAGTTACTTTGAGCAAGGAGCAGGAGATCGAAGCTAAAAAAAGAGTAGCTGCTAGAGACTTGAAAGCAAAAATTGAAATTAGAAGGCAGGATTATCGAGAATTGGCCCGGGAAGATCTTAAATTTGACAAGATTGTTAGTGTAGGTATGTTCGAACATGTTGGCAAAGAAAATATTCCTGAATATTTTGCGAATGTTAATCTGTTATTAAAGCAGGGTGGTTTGTCTTTAGTTCATTCGATAACTCACTTAAAAGAACAGCCTGCCCATCCCTGGCTGCAAAAGTATATTTTCCCCTGGGGTTATATTCCTTCTTTACGAGAAATAGTCTGGGAATTACCTGAACATTCCTTTCATCTTTTAGATGCAGAAGACATAGGATATCATTATTCATTAACTGCTGAAAAATGGCTTGCGAATTTTGAGGAAGTAACTGATCAGGTTAGAGAAAAATTTGATGAGCACTTTGTCAGGATGTGGCGGACATTTTTAATGGGAGTAGTGTTTACTTTTCGTTATGCAGAAACATCTGTTCATCAAGTATTATTTTCAAAAGGTAAAAATGTTGAATTTCCTTTAACCAGAGAGTACATCTATCGTGACTAAATTTATAAATGGATAATATAAAGGGGTTTATAAATGGAAGAAAAAAGCTATCAGCTTGCTATTATAGGTAGTGGACCTGGAGGCTATACAGCCGCTCTCCAGGCTGCTAAGCATGGCCTTAAAACAGTTTTAATTGAGAAAGATTCTCTAGGAGGTACTTGCCTAAATTGGGGCTGTATCCCAACAAAGGCCTATGTTCGGTCAGCTCAAGTTTTTACTGAGGCCCAGTCTGCTGCTGATTATGGAGTTAAAGTTAAAACAGCAGAGCTTGATTTCCCTGCTGTTCTAGCCCGCAAAGATAAAATTGTGCAAAGGTTAGTCAAAGGAATTGATTATTTACTCAAGAAAGCTGAAGTAGAGAGAATTAATGGTGAAGCCAGTTTTATTACAGCAGAAAAAATAAAAGTTAAAACTGCTGCAGAAACAGTTCAAATTAGAGCAGATAAAATTATTATTGCTACTGGTTCTCAGCCTGTTATTCCCAGCATATGTGGTTCAGATTTGCCTGGTATATTAAATAGTAAATCATTACTTAGCCTAACTAAATTACCAGATTCTTTGCTAATTATTGGTGGGGGAGTTATTGGGCTAGAATTTGCCTTCATTTTTAGCCAATTTGGAGTTGAAGTTACAGTTTTAGAGTATCTTGATCAGCTTCTGCCTGATTTTGATTCTGAGATAAGTACCGAGCTGAACAGAGCAGCCCGACGTAGAAAAATAAAAGTTAAAACTGGAGCTTTAGTTACTAAAATTGTTAAATCAGCTAGTGGTTATCAAATTAGTTATCAAGATAAAAAAGAGCGCGTTCAGACTAAACAGGCTGAACAAGTTTTGCTTGCTGTAGGACGAAAACCATATTTAGCTGGATTAGCTCCTGAGAAGGCAGGAATTGAGCTAACAAAATCTGGTGCAATTAAAGTAAACAATAAAATGGAAAGTAATATAAGTGGTATTTATGCAGTTGGAGATGTAACTGGCAAAAATATGTTGGCTCATGTTGCTGCAGAGCAGGCTTTAGTAGCTGTAGCTAATCTTAGCAACAATGATCAGCTAAAAACTATGAATTATCAGGCTGTTCCTGCAGCAGTATTTACTGAACCGGAAGTTGCTGCTGTCGGCTTAACTGAAAGCCAGGCCCAGGCCAGAAATATTGCTTATCAAGTTGGAACTTTTCCTTTTGCGGCCAGTGGTAAGGTAATGGCAATGGGATCACGCGAAGGTAAAATTAAGATTTTAGCTGAAGCAAGTACTGGCAAAATTATTGGTGCTTCTATAATTGGAATTGCAGCCAGTGATTTAATAGCTGAACTAACTCTGGCGGTTAAAGAAGGTTTAACTTTTCAGACTATCGCAGCAACAATTCATGCCCATCCAACTACTGCTGAAGTAATCCATGAAGCAGCTCTTGAACTTGGTTTAGGAGCTATTCATGCTTAAATATATAATAAATTAGTTATTAAAAAACTGATTTTATATTTTAACTAAAATGGCATATTGTGGAGGAATAATTTATGAAAGAAAATAAAAAATCAGTTCAATCAGTGGATAGAGCTTTAAAAATTATTGAAATAGTAAAAGATAGACCAAATGGAATAGGAGTTACAGAATTATCTGATATATTAAACGTTTCTAAAAGTACAGTTCATAGATTATTGATGTCATTATATAAAGCAGATTTTATTCAGCAGAATTCAGAAAACAAAAAATATTTTTTAGGATTAAGATTTATAGAATTGGGAGAGATTGTTTCTAGAAAATTGGACATTCAGGAGCTTGTGCATCCATTTTTACAGGAGCTTGGTGAAGTTACTGATGAAACAGCACATTTAGCTATCAAAAATAGAAATCAAATATTTTATATTGATAAAATAGAGAGTTCAAAAACAATAAGGATGTTCTCTAATATTGGAAAACGTGCTCCAATGTACTGTACAGGGATTGGAAAAGCTGTATTAGCTTTTCTGCCTGAAAATGAAATTAAGCAAGTATTAGCTGAAACAGAATTGATAAAATATACAGATAATACTTTAACAACTAAAGCAGAAATTTTACAGGAATTAGAGGAAATTAGGGATAGAGGTTATGCAATTGATAATGAAGAGCATGAGTTAAAAATAAAATGTGCTGCAGCTCCAATTCTAAATTATAAGAAAGAAGTAGTTGCTGGTATTAGTGTAGCCAGTCCGGTAATGCGATTAGATGAAGAAAAATTCAAAATAATAATTAATGAAGTTCTTAAAGCAAGTAAAAAAGCTTCTGAAAAGCTAGGATATGTCGCAGAATAACTACGTTTTGAGATAAACAAAATAAATACTTAATTTGTTAAGGTAATTCCCAATAAAATGGGAATTATCTTTTTTTTTTGAAAATTTACTTGACATATAGAAAAAAAGAAATTAAAATTAATATATAGAAAAGGAACGTAGTTCCGTAATAAGGAAAAGGAGGAAAGTTAATGGAGAATGTAGCTAAAAAAATCAAAAAAGAAAAAGTAATAGCAATAATTAGAACTAATTATCCTGAGAAAATAGATCAGATTATGGATAGTCTTTATCAGGGGGGGATTAAAATTGTTGAAGTTAGTTTAACTACTAATAATGCCTATAAACTAATTAAAGATATCAGAAAAAAATTCCCCAATATGAGTATAGGAGCAGGGACTGTTTTAGACAAAGATAGCGTAAAAAAAGCATCTCTTTGTGGAGCAAGTTTTTTATTATCACCAATTTTAAATAAAACTGCTCTTAAATATGCGATTGAGAACGATATAGTACTAATTCCGGGAGTATTTAGTCCGAGCGAAGCAATGGAAGCACATAATTTAGGCGCTGAAATAATAAAATTATTTCCTGCAAGGAATTTACATCCCAGCTATATTTCGGACTTAAAAGCACCTCTACCCAATTTAGAAATTATGGCGGTAGGAGGAATTTCATTAGAAAATGCTGCTGAATTTTTACAAAAAGGAAGCTGTTGTCTGGGCATAGGAAGTTCGCTTGTTGATGATAAACTAGTTAAAACAGAAAATTTTTTAGAAATAAAAAATCGCAGTAAAAAGTTTGTTGAATTAGCCAAAAAAGTAAATAATAAAAGCAATTAGAGGGGTAAACAATGAATATAATATTTATTGATTCTGGAACTACTAATTCGAGAATTAGATTGGGAAAATTAGAAGAACAGGTTATTTTAGATTCTATAAAAGTTAATATTGGGGTAAGAAACACTGCTATAGATGGTAACAACTATAAATTGATAACAGCTTTAAGAGAAGCTATTCTAAAAATTATAGCTAAAAATAATTTATCTAGTTCAGAAATAGATTATCTTATAGCCTCTGGTATGATAACTTCTAATTTAGGAATATATGAAGTCCCTCACATTAGTAGTCCAGCATCTGTTGAGGATTTTTCTCAAGCAGCAGTTATGAAAAAAATATCTGATTTTTTTGATATTAAGTGTATTTTAATTCCAGGTATGAAAAATTCAGTAAAAGCAAATAATGATATTGTTTCACAAATTAATAATTATGACATAATGAGAGGGGAAGAAGTAGAGGCAATTGGTTTATTAGATCAACTGCCAAGAAATGGTAAAGGGATATTGATTTTACCTGGTTCACACACAAAATATATTCTAGTTGATGAACAAAAAAGATTAACTAAGTGTTTTTCAACTTTAGGTGGAGAAGCACTGCTTGCAATTCAGAAAGAGTCAATATTGTCTAATTCTTTGTCACAAGAATTGATAACTAGTCTTGATCTAGAAAATTTGATTAAGGGCTATCAAGCAGCAGAAAAATATGGGGTGACACGAGGACTTTATCAGGTAAGGTTATTAGAAATTTTTAGTGATTTGAATAAAAATAAATTAGCAAACTATTATACAGGAGTTATAATGCATGAAGATATTAAATTTTTAGTGGAAAATATACTTAAAGAAAATGTCTTAGAGTGGATAATGATTGGAGGTGCTAATCCATTAAAAAAAGTGTTTTTTTGTTTATTAAAATATTTAAAGATTGATTTAAGTTTAATTGAGGCTAGTGATCGACAGGGCGAATATTCTACTGTTATTGGTTCTAGAATTATAGCAGCAAATTTAATAGAATAATATCTACATAATCTATTTAAAAAGGGGAGTAATTAGAGTGAAAAAATTTAAAGGTAAAATAGTTTTTTTATTAATCATAATTTTAACTATGTTTTTGGTAGCAGGATGTAATAGTGAAAAGGATAGTTCCGGTGATACCAGTAATTATCCTAATCAAAGCATTAAAATAATTGTTCCATCTTCTGCTGGCGGGGGAACTGACTCTACAACCAGATCTTTAGCAGCACAAGCTGAAAAAAAGCTTGGCCAATCAATTGGTATTTTAAACAAGCCTGGTGCAAGTGGTTCAGTTGGAATGACAGAAGGGGCTAATGCAAAACCAGATGGCTACACTTTGACCATGGTATTTGTTGAATTAACAATGTATAAACATTTAGGTTTGTCACCTTTAACACCAGATGAATTTAAACCAGTTGCTATGATTAATTTTGATCCCGCGGCTCTTACAGTACGATCAGATGCTCCTTATAATACATTAGAAGAATTTATTGATTATGCCAGAGAACATCCAGGAGAAATAAGTGTTGGTAATGCTGGAACTGGATCAATCTGGCATATAGCAGCAGTAAATCTTGCCCAGAGCGCAAATATTAAATTAAATCATGTTCCATATGATGGAGCTGCCCCTGCTGTAACTGCTCTTGTAGGAGGCCACATTGATGCAGTTACTGTAAGTCCAGCTGAAGTAAAAGCCCAATTAGATGCTGGCAACTTAAAAACATTAGCAGTTATGGCTGAGCAACGTTCTGCTCTAATCCCTGAAGTTCCTACTTTTAAAGAATCTGGAATAAAGGCTGAAAGTATAGGTACTTGGCGCGGTATAGTTGTGCCTAAAGCTACACCTGATAAGAAGGTTGCTATTTTAGAGGAAGCATTTTTGGCTGCAGCTAAAGAAAAAGAATTTCAAGATTTTATGAAAAATAATGGCTTAGGAATACAACTTAAAAATTCACAAGAATTTAAAAAGTTTATTACTAAAAATGAGGAATTTTTTGGTGAAATGATAGCTGAGCTCGGTTTAGGTCAATAAGTTTAATCGATATAAAATTAAATATTGGGATTGGTATTACCAATCCCAATCTACATATTAAGGAGGATAATATGAAAAAAGGAAATATTATTGCAAGTATTATTGTAATCATTACATCCTTATTTTTTTATTTTAATACTATGAATTTTAAAAAACTTGATAATCAAATCATTGGAGCTAGTTTTATGCCCAGATTCTATACTACACTTTTAGTTATACTTAGTATTATTTTAATAATTAAAAATTTAAGTGGTAGTGAAAATAAAGTTGAAAATTCTAAAAAATATTTTAGATATTCAATAATTACAATGTTATTTATACTAACTTATCTTATTATAATTCCAGTTGTTGGCTTTTATTCATCAACTATTTTATTAGTGTTTACTTTATTATATTTTGCTAAATTAAAAAATAAAGTTTTATTAGTTAGTATACCGATTGGAACAAGTATTTTTATTTTTTTATTTTTTCAATTAGCGTTAAATGTAATAATGCCAACCGGTTTAATTTTTTAATTAGGAGCTGATATAATTGAACTTATTAATTCAAGGCTTAATGAATATATTAGATTTGCAGGTTATTTTAGTTTTATTAATTGGGATTATCAGTGGAATAGCGATTGGATCATTGCCTGGACTTACTGCAACTATGGGAGTAGCTCTAGTATTACCAATAACTTTTGGCATGAATCCTATAACAGGTATTCTATTATTAATTGGAGTTTATTTTGGTTCAGTATATGGGGGATCATTAACTGCTATTTTAATAAATACTCCAGGAACACCAGCTTCAGCTGCTACTGCGATGGATGGCTATGAAATGTCAAAAAAAGGATTGGCTCATAAAGCATTAACTATTTCCACTTTGTCATCAACAATTGGAGGTATCTTAAGTGTTATTGTTTTGATTTTAGTAGCTCCTCAGCTGGCCAATTTTGCTTTGAAATTTAGTGCTCCTGAGAGTTTTGCACTGGCTGTTTTTGGAATCTCAATTATCTCAAGTATTGCTGGTAAATCGATGACTAAAGGACTTATGGCTGGTGTTTTAGGACTGCTGGTTGCTACTATAGGTATTGATCCAATGGGAGGTTTTCCTAGATTTACTTTTGGCAGTATAAATCTTGCCAGTGGTGTAAATTTAATTCCAGTAATGATTGGATTATTTGCTGCTTCGGAAGCTTTTAAATCAATGGAAGATATTTTTGCTAAGCAAAATTTGGCAATAAAAGTAGAAAAGGTACGTCTTAAGTGGTCAGAATTTAAAACACTAATAGTAACTATTATAAGATCAGCTGGTATTGGAACTTTTATTGGAATGATACCTGGGGCAGGAGGAGATATTACTTCTTTTATTGCTTATAATGAGGCAAAAAGATTTTCAAAAAATAAAGAAGAATTTGGTAAGGGAGCAATGAAGGGAGTTGCTGCTCCAGAAGCTGCCAATAATAGTGTTACTGGTGGAGCTATGATACCATTATTGACTTTAGGTATACCAGGTGATGCAGTAACAGCTGTTTTATTGGGAGCCTTAATGGTACAAGGCTTACAGCCTGGTCCACTTTTATTTACTAATAATGGCCCGATAGTTTATACTTTATTTATTGGCATGTTGTTGGCGAATTTATTTATTTTAATCATTGGTTTGTTAGGAATTAAATATTTTATTAAAATTTTGTCTGTTCCAAAAGCCATTTTATCACCGCTTATTTTGGTATTATGTGTAGTAGGTTCTTATGCATTAAATAACAATTATTTTGATGTAATGGTTATGTTCTTAGCAGGAGTAATTGGTTATTTTATGGTCAAATTAGAATTTCCAGTATCTCCAGTGATTTTAGGATTAATTCTTGGGCCAATAATGGAGAGTAATTTCAGAAGATCTTTATTAATGTCACAAGGCAATTTAGCTGTTTTTTATACACGACCAATAACATTAGTTTTATTAATTTTTGCGCTAGTAACTTTATTAGGACCAATAATATCTAAATTAATTAAAATTAGCAAAGGAAAGGAAATTATAAATGAAAATAATTAAGTAAGCGAATTTCATAAAAATAAGCCTTGATATAACAAAGATTTTAATGATATAAAAAGGGCTTCACCCCATCTTGTCGAATTTAATAGTAGCACCCATAAAATACGAAAGAAGGTGAAGCCCTATTAATAATATTCGACAAGAGTGTCTCTTTCCCTTTGAAGAATTACTTAATTTATCGGAAACAGACAAATTAATTTGTATTTTAGATCCTATCGATCTTAAACCTTTAGTTGAAAAGATAAAACCTAAGTCTAATAAAGGACCAACTGGATATAATCCAGAAGCTATTTTAAGAGCTTTTCTGGTCCAACAGATTGAAAAGATTCCCACCAGAGCAGACTTA
>NZ_FOTI01000084.1 GCF_900114545.1 Halanaerobium salsuginis | reverse complement strand
TGTAGATGATAAAATAGATTTTACAGAAAACGCTCATTAAGATTTTACGGATATTGCTAGATAATGTAAATCTCAAGATTTAGAGTTGGCAAATATGTTAAATTAATCCAGTACCATAATCTGCTCTTTTAGGATATAATATTCTTTTAAATATCCTAAGAGGAGGCAGAAATATTGAATAAAGAAGATGGATACAAAATGCATATAAAAATCCACCAGTTAAAAGAAATGGGATTCAATAAATCCCAGATCGCAAGAAGATTAAATATTAGCAGACCAACACTCAATAAGTACTATGACTTAAATACAGAAGAATTTAAAGAAGTTCTTCAGTCAATGAGTACCAGAACTAAAAAAGCAGATAAGTATCATGATAAGATTCTAAACTGGCTAAAAGAACATCCTGATATCTCAGCATCTCAGATCTATGACTGGATCGAAGAACAGGCTAATGGACACCCTGGTTTTGCTGAGAATACTCTCAGAAGATACATCAGAAATTTAAGGAAAGAGCATAATATTCCCAAAACAAGGCATCCCAGGTTCTATGAAGCAGTTGAAGATCCACCAATGGGTCAACAGATGCAGGTTGATATGGGTGAAAAATGGGTCTACAAAACAGACAAAATCACCAGAGTTAAACTCTATCTGATTGCTTTTGTTCTCTCCCATTCTCGATATAAATATATAGAATGGTTTGATAGACCATTAACTACAGCTGATGTAGTAGCAGCTCATGAAAATGCATTTGAATACTTTAAAGGTATACCAGAGGAAGCGGTCTATGATCAGGATAGTTTAATCCTGTATAGTGAAAACTATGGTGATTTAATCTACACTCATCAGTTTGCATCCTACAGGCTTGATAGAAAATTTAGAGTATATATGTGTCGAGCAGCTGATCCAGAATCTAAAGGCCGCATTGAAAATGTTGTTGGTTATGCTAAAAATAACTTTGCAGCACATAGAACATTTATCAATCTGGAAAAGTGGAATGAGGATTGTCTTAAGTGGCTTGAACGCCGTGCTAATGGAAAAATACACGGTACAACGAAAAAAATACCAGCTCAGGTATTTACCGTCGAAAAGCAATACCTGAAGCCAGTATCCGAAAAAATTAAAACTAATTCTTCTGACTTAAGTATAACTTATCAGGTGAGAAAAGACAATACTATTCCGATAAAAGGTAACAGATATTCTGTTCCATTAGGCACCTATCAAGGACCTGAAAGCTATGTTAAAGTGCTTGAGGACAATGATAAATACCTGATATATGATTTTGAAAGTACAGCTAAACTGGCAGAACATAAAATAATTAAAACTAAAGGTAAACTCTCTAAAAATAGGGATCACGTAAGAAAGAAATCTGCTAATATTAATAAACTGATAGAAAAGATAACTCTTCTCTTTCCTGATAACAAAAGAGCAGATAAATTTCTAGCAAGAATCCGAAAAGAAAAACAGCGATATATCAGGGATCAACTGCTTGTAATAGAAAAAGCTTTAGAAGATAAAGATTCTGAAACTATCACAGAAGCATTAGAATACTGTATAGGTAATAAACTCTACAGTGCCAGTGATTTTAGAGATATCATTAGTTATTACGATAAAGAAAAAATCAAGTCTAAAAATGATGATATTTTACTGGTAGCTGATAATATAGCTTTAAATGAAAAAGATAAAGCTAAACTTGCTGCTAAACCAGCAGTAAGAGACCTTGATGTCTATCAAAAGATATTTGACTCTTAAAACTGGAGGTATAAATGACAACCACAATTGAAAATCTAAAAGATAAATTTAAAGTTTTAAAGTTAAAAAATGCCTCTGATAATATATCAGAAATCATATCTCACGCTGTTGAAAATGCCTTCTCCAGTGAGAAACTGGTTGAGTATATACTGGATCAGGAGATTGAAGCACGAGAAGCAGCCAGATTGGAAAAATATCTAAAACAGGCGGCATTCCCAGAGTATAAAACTCTGGCTGAGTTTAATCTTGAAGAGCAGCAGACTCTATCTAAAAAACAGTTTAACCAGCTTAAGGAACTATCCTGGCTTGAGCGGGGCTACAATATAGTCCTGCTTGGGCCTTCAGGTGTAGGTAAGACTCACCTGAGTATTGGCCTCGGTATTCATGCCATTAACGAAGGCTACAAAGTAATTTTTGCAGGCATTAGTGATTTGATTTATTGGCTTAAAACTGCTGAAATGATTAGGTCTTCTAAAACTAAACTCAATAGAGTTTTAAAATGTGATCTTTTAATTATTGATGACATCATGTTTATGGCAATGGAAAAGCAGGAATCCAACCTCTTTTTCCAGCTGATAAACAAACTGTATGGTCAGACTTCAATTATTATTACCTCAAATAAAGGACCTTCAGATTGGGGTGAACTAATAGGCGATCAGGCAATTACAGCTGCGATATTAGATCGCATAGTTCACAAGTGCGAAATCATCAATTTAGATGGTGATAGCTACAGATTGACTCACAGAGAAACCATTTTTGGAAAATCTTAGGTGTAAAATCTTAATGAGCGAAAAGTGTAAAATATTATTTGACATTCACA
>NZ_FOTI01000001.1 GCF_900114545.1 Halanaerobium salsuginis | reverse complement strand
GCCATTAGTGTTCACCAGTAAGTTTTGAGTACAGAGGCAGCTGCCTGCTAAAGCAGCAGAAAACAAATGGGACACAACATACGGGTTAGGAGTTCATATCAGCCTCAGGGGATCAAACTTAAAAAGTAGTCATGTAAATACATGCTACAAGGAGGGTCTAAATCTTCCCTGGATATCTTTTGATATCATTATATCAGGGACTAAATCTAAACTTAATAGAAACAAGCAAATTTATATTTAAATGGTGATAAATTTCAATATCACTAAGTATATTATACGAGGAGGAAAGTTATTGAAAAAACTTATACTTTCCATGATATTAATATATCATCTTTTAAAGCCTTAAATGTTTACTAATTGTTTACTAACTGTTTATTTTTTTGCATATCCAAGAATTCTTGCTATTTTCTCTATTGCCTGGTCTTTAAAATCATAATATTTGTTTCTTCCCCACTCAAATTTTGGGTGAGTATATATGTTCACATCTTTCTCAAATCTTCCTGTCATATACTTTTTTTCCACTACAAATCTTTCTATCGTGTCTAGAGCCTTAAGAGCTTCTTCAATTTTTGCTATCATGCACTCTTTACTTCTTAATTCTTCTTTGAGTTCACTTTCATCTCGATTAATTACCGCATTTTCTGTAGCCGATCTAAAATCATTGCTGCCTTTAACATTTACTCCTTCATAACTTACTCCTCGGTTTGATTCTATTAATTCGTCTAATTCTATTCTGATTACAGCACATCGCTGTTTATATTCTTTATAGTTAAGCAGCTCCTTAATTACTCTTGAATAATAATCCTGCATCCAATCACCCTTTTTGTTGAAATAGTTTAGCGAACTCATTAAATATTATTTTTTTTAATTCTTCAGTACTATCCGGGATTTCTTTAATTTTAATTGTTATTGGCTCAATCTTTGTAATTAATTTATTAGAATGTTTTTCAAAATAAAAAGTTACATTCCAGGAGTCAATAGTTATGCATTCTTTTCTGCCGACCATAAACCCAGTAGTATTGGCTGATATTTTGATGATTTTAATATTCACCCGCAATCACCCCTGTTGGTCCTCATTTTTATATCTGTCCCTTTGTGTCTTTCCAGCCAATCAGCTTCCTCTTCCCTCAGAAGCTCATTAATTGGTTTCTCTCTTCCGCATCTAATGCAAGTGCCTTTATCCTTGACACTATCTAATATCATTGTCCTCCGGTTGCAGTGAGGGCAAATAACCGGCACTTGAATATGAGTTTTAATTCCTTGATATTCACATATCTTTTTTGCTTCCTCCAGCATTTTGAATCAACCCTTCCAATCTATCAAGTTTATTTTTATAATGCTTGTCAATTTCTTTTTCTGCAACATCCCCGTAAAAGGTTTTTATTTGTTCTATCATGATTTCAACATCTGCTATTTCTTCATACATTTTATTTGGATTTCCGGTCCTATGCAGCTTTGATACAGCTTGAATTAATTCTGCACATTCTTCCATTAACATAATCGATTGAGATTTAAAACCCCAATTGTCTATTGCTTTTTTATATACTTTACCTTTATCCATTTTTTACACCGATCCCCGGGCCAGCACCTTCATTTCTATCACTCATCAACTTCAACTCCTATCTTAATATTATTTTTCATGCCTTCCAATTCTTCAACAGCTCTATCAATTTGCTGGTTTATAAAATCTAACCGGTTGTTTAGAAGTCTTATGCCTTCCTGAGCCTCACTACTATCTACATTTATATTTAATGCTAAATTCCCAACAATTTTATCATTTGTGCTTTCGATGTCTGCCTCTATTTCCTTAGAAATTTCTTTGATGCCATTTCTTAAATAATCAGATTTAGGTGAATCCTCCATACCTATTGAATTTCTTACTAATTCTTTTAGTTTCTTATCGATTTCTACTTTATTCATAATTAAATTCCTCCTTTTACCAGGGCCAGCGCCCTAAATTTCTTCTATTCTAATTACAACTCGTGGTTCATCATCAAAAAATATTCCAGTTTTCCCATATCTCTTAATCTGCTTATCATTATCAAAAGCATTCGCATACTGCAGTCCATCCTCAACTGCTTTAACCAGGTTACTTAAATCTCCGTGCCGCTTGTCATTGAAATAAAATTCACAACTTAATTTTAAATCACCTTTTAGCTTTTTCCCTTTAGAAGCCTTTTTCCACAGCCAAGCTATATCTCTTTGATACTGTAAGCTTTTTCTAGCTCTTTTTGTCCACTTAGATTTCTGTGTCATTCTTTGAGCAGGTACTGGTCTACCTGCAACTACAAATCCAAACTTCTCCATAATATTCATCTCCTTATAATGTCATACCAATTTCCCTCAGGTTCACAGCCTAACCACTCTTTATCAATTTTGCTTATTTTATGGTTCTTCTTATTGATAGAAAGTCTAACATTCAAATCATCATGTGTTTTTCTATCTTCAAGCAATAATTCATTTCTGGTGCCTGGACTACATGCTATAACTCTGCCAGTGATCATATAACTTAAATACCAATCTTTAGTACAATAAACTTTTAAATCAGGCATTATTATCTCCTTTCATTACCCGGGCCATCACGGATAAACAATAGCCTCGACATGATATTTTTTCTTAAATGATTTCCAGCCCATCTTGTGAGCTATATTGTGATACTCAGCTGATAAACATATTTTCTTTAGATTGCTATCATCTAACTTTTGTCTGTTTTGCCCCATTCCTATTGCATCTGCATGATGGACATGTACTATTTCGCCTGAGTTGTCTATATAATAATTTTTGCCTGGTTTGGTACTAACAGCGCATATTTTCTTATCTAGGCACATTCTGAGCCACCTATCTAAACTGTCTAATCTCTTTCGGGGGTTTTCTTCCCACTGCACCCCCAGCTCATAACCTAATCTTATAGCAAAGTCTATAAAATCAATTGCTGCCTTCTTAGAACAATCAGATAAACTTATTCTTCCATGTTCAGATACCTCAGAAAACCTCATAACCAGGGCCTCTTTCATCTCTTCCTTTTCATACCCTATTGAGTTACCCATATCCTCAATAACAGCAAATGCTTTATTTCTCTGGCTATTGGTTATCATATTCATTAACCTTTGCTGCTCTTTTTTATTTATTTCAAACTTTACTCTGATTTCTTCCATTTTTTTGAGTTTTGGGCCAACATTAATCAAAATTCTTTTGCTGTCTTTCCCAGTTATCAATATAACTTCATGATCTCCATTAGCCAACTGTTCTATATTTTTGATTTTAGCTGAGGCCTGGGCCATCTGATTAAAGTTCACAATTAATGGTTTATTTTCAAATTTATCAAATCCATCTGGTATATCTTTTATGATCAGGTTTACTACTCCTGATTGTTTTCTAGTCTTCCATTTCTTTAAGCTACATCTAAATATCATTTCTGCCTCCCTCTAATATCTTACTCTTAGTTCGTTAACCCTCAGTTCAAGACCGGCCGGGGGAAGATCTTGAAGTTCTTTAGGTCTTAGCTTTGAGTTATTTAATACTTCTTTTTAGGCTGGCCCGCTCGATGGGCAAACCAGGCTGAATCTTTCTCCATACTTCCGGTTTGCTGTCTTTCGTAACACCTGCGGCAAACACCACCTCTGCCATCTTCTTCTGCATACATTGTTCCGCATTCAGGACATTTCTTCATTTTCTTGCTCCTTTCTGCTGGCCCGCTTGATCATAAATTAATTTTGATTTATTAATTTGCCAACCGAGTTCTTTTAAATCTTCTTCTAGACAATACTTAACTGTTGTTTCGTCGGAAATTTTGTCATTAAAATCGGTTTCAATTTCTAGTAATATTTTTGCTTTTACTTTATTATAAGGCTCAAAAAATTTTGGATTAAAAATCCCACTTCTACCTTGAAGCCAAATATATTTACCATTATCAGTTATTCCACTTATAGTTTCAATATCACCTTTGTAACTTGACTTTTCCCTTCTTGTTGTTGTGCATTTAATTTTCATTCCAACTTTACAATTTTTAATTTTCATGATTGCCTCCTATATTCTAATCATTATTTTTTAATCTGCTGGCCCGGGCCATCACCCTTGATTAAGGCCAGTTAGTTTTTCAATTATTTCTATTCCATTTTTCGGATCTATATGGTCGTTGCATCCTTCGCAGTTAACATCATCAAATCTTTCTACTTTCTTGTCGCACCACTCAACTGCAGCTGTACCCAGTTCTTTATGATAATACCAGGCGCACGGCCGATTAGTTATTGACTTGTGATAATGGCAAAGGCTCCCTTTTCTGATTTGTTCATCACAAACATCTATCTCGCAGATATAATAATCATTCACTTTGGACCATATCCGGAAGCACTTTATAAGGGCATTTGCTATGTTCTGGGTCTCGATGTATTACTGGAATATCATATTTAAGCAACTGCTGCCTTAAAGTGCATTCATCAATCTCTTTTTCATTATTTTCACAACCTAAACAATTTGATTTGACTGTATTATCAATAATGTCATAAAAATCATCTGTATCTACTACTGTGATATTATCCTCTTTTTTCATCTTCATCTTTTTCTTTTTTGCTACCCTGGTATAATCAAGTGATAATTTGGTTTCTGTCACTAACTGCTTAATATTTTCTTTTTGCTCTTTAGCTGCATCTTCGATAAGCATATCTTTTACTTTCCCTGTATAGGTCCGGGCCATCTTGATAGACCTCATAAATTTAGTTGACTTTTCTATAGCATCAATATTTTCATACTTACTTATTTTGTCATTGAGATACATTACGAAGTGACTTAGTGTCTCTGCTATTTTTTGATCTTCTCTGCTTATATACCCCATTTTGTTTCCTCCTTTTTGGTTCGTAAATTATTTTGAGCTGGCCCGGTCAATCTGATTCAATAGTTGCCGGTGACCTCATTTTAATTCCATCAATTATTAATATTCCTCCAACTCTTCTGATTAATTTTGATTTTTGCTTAGAATGGGACTTCAAAATCATCACCCTCAAAGTTATCGTTATACTTTTCATTTACTTGGTTGCTATTACTATTCTTAGATTGATGGCCCGGTCCCTGGTTGTTACTTTGCTGCTTATTTCTTTTAGCTTGTGAATTTTTTCTCTGATTGTTATTGTTTGCAAAGTCCAGGAATCGAACATTATCTGCATTTACTTCTGGGTTTATATAAGTTCTATTGTTCTTTTCGCTTTTTCTAATCTGAAGGCTGCCATCGACTCCGACTAATCTCCCTTTCCCCAGATGCCTGGCGCAATTTTCAGCCAGACCTCTCCAGGTAACTATGTTAATGAAATCTACACCTTTTTCTCCATTACTATTGGTATAGTTTCTCTCTACGGCAAGCGTAAAATTACAGACCGGCGTTCCATTACTTGTGTATCTTAGTTCAGGGTCCCTAGTCAGACGACCAATTAAAACTATTCGATTAAGTATTATCATCAGCTCCTTTAGCCTTATTCATTGCTATTCATCTCCTTTGCCACCGGCACCAATTCATATTCTGCAACTCCAAAGCCTTCAATTTCAATTCTCCCTTTAGTTTTAAAGTTATCAGTATAAAAACCATGGTTAGCAAAATATGTTGATAACCGGCTTAGCAAATAAACTATATTTGTATCAAGATACTGATTTTTAGGATCCTTATCTTCAATATCTTTTTCTTTAACACGAATTCTAATATCCATATCCATTGCAATTAGCTCTTTATCTTCTCCATTTTCAAGAATTAGTTTTTCCATTGTAATTGACCTCTCCTTCTATAATTTAATATCCATATTCTGTTGAGGGATCTATATAATCAAAACCTTCTGGATCACCTATAATCACAGTACCGGCAGCCCAAAGTTTAAACATGAATTTTTCGATTCCATATAGCCTACCTACTAAAGTAAAATCATCTTTGATTTCTAGCCCATCAAAATCAATTCTAAATATTTCATATTTGTTTTCTTCTATCTCTTTTAAAGTGAATCTTAAGTCTGGTTTGTCAAAACTATCTGGCTTATCAATATTAAGTTTGATATCAACATACCCTTCAATACTGCTAAATTCATAATCATAATAAATCACGCCTATATAATCTTCTCTTAATTCCTCATCATTATTTTCTATATATTTATTTACAATATCCTGCAATTCAATTTCTTTAGGAGCTGATTTCAATAAATCATTGAGATTTTCTTTTATTTTTTCAATTCCCTGCTCAGCCATAGTATTATCAATTTCTTTTTCAATATATTGAAGTATCAATTTGTTATAATCTGGTATTTCCATTTCCTCTAAATTAACTTTCATTTTTTCTCCAAGGGTCTTTTCTAGATCTTTTTGAAAATCGCCATAACTTCTAAAAAATTTCTCAATTGCCTTAGATAAAGACTCTTTAACTTTATTTTGAATTAATTCTTCTATTTCGCCGTTTTTAATTACCTCTTCTACTTTTTCATTAACAATTTTCTTTATATCCATTTTTATCTTCTCCTTATATTGTTTTTTAACTTTTCGACACAATCCGGGCAGTAATCAGCCCCATCTATATGAGTTGCGCACTTCTCGCAAATTGGTTTATCGCATGTAATTATACCACTGCTTAATACTCCTGGACCGCCCACATCAATAGCTCTAATTTCACCTTTTACCTTGTCGCAAAGCAAAGTAGCTTCTCTCTTTCCGCAAAAATAGCATCTGTTTTCGGGTAATTTAATTAATGTATCTGGCATACTTATCAACCCCTTCCGACTATCCATCATCTTCCTTTTTTTAGCTTCTTATACTTTTCCTCGACTATTTCATAATGAATTCATTAAATAATCTCTTATCATCAACAAATTCATGAGTGAAAACTGGTCTGCCTAGAACGTCTTGAGTAGCTTTATGAAATATATTAAAATCCATTAATAATCTTTCCTGTGACATTTGAAATAAAAATATCTCCTTAGAAGTCCAATTATCAAAATTTATGTTGTTGGCAATTTTAATTGCATCTTCTTTATCAATTTGCATCTTTAACCTCCAACTCTTTTTCGACTTTGCCAGTATTCCCAGTGATCACAATTTTCAAGCTCAATGTTGCAGTCTTTCTTCTCTTTGCAGTGCCCGCAGAAATTATCTTCCAGCTTCTTTATCATTCTTTCTCGAGCACTTATTTTCTCAATGCCTAAATATTTGCTTTTAAATTCTGCCCATTTAAACCTTTTGAGAATAAACCCGATGCTCGGACCACCAAATTTTTTTCTATATTTCTCGTAGGTCCTATAAGATAAATTATTTTCTCCGCTCCATTCTACCGCCGCTTTTGCAGTTTTAACTGCATCTTCTACAGTTAAGCCCATTTTAAACACCTCACACTTTGACTTCTAATTTGATTTCTTTAAAACTTTCGCTAAAATCTATCTCAAAGTCTTCATAGTCTGCACTTTCCAAAGCTCTTTCAATGACCGGGCCAGCAATCTTAATCCGTTTTCCTGCATTTTCCCGCTTAAAGCTTTTAATTAAATCTGCTAAATCGTCTTTGGTTACCTGATCAACATTTCCATTAACTATTACTGGTTTCATTTACTTCATCCTCTCAAATCATTTTAGGAACTGTTTTTCCTCCGCATTCGCATTTGTCTTTATAAGCAATCCAGTTTTCTGTTGATTTTTTATGATCTATTGGAGCTTCTTTTCCACAATCCTCACAAACTATTTTGACATTTGATTCTTTCACATGATCACTCCTTAAATCTATCCCAATCGTCTATAAAAAAATCCTTCCACTTGTAATCAGATTTATTTTCGGGGCTATCCTTATTTTTTGCATTTTTAGCAGCCACCTTAAGATCATCAATATTTTTGATGCCTTTCTGTGTCCAATCATTTAATACCGCCCGACAATATGCCAGGGGTTTGTTTTTTTTAATTGAAATCTTGCAGGCTTTTAAAATTACTGCTTCTGACATTTGCTGCAGGTAGTTCTCGAACTTATCCACATTTTCTTTGAAAAAAAATTCGAATCTCTTTTCTTCTTTATTTTCATTATTATTCATTATTAAATCATTATTATCATTATTGTTTGTGTGTTTTTGATGTGTTTTTGATATGCTTTCGTTATGCTTTTGATGTGTTTTTGCGTCGTTTTTACAATTATCTAAACCTTGATATTCACTATAGTTTAGCACCTTCACAACCGTCTTTTTGGTGTCGCTTTTATAAGATATCATTTCTTGTTTTACCAAAAGTTCTAAAAAATTCTTAACTTTTGTATTTGACCATCCCCAGCGATCACAAAGCTTTCTGATTGACGTTATCATTTTCCCTGGTTCAACCTTTACAACTTCATTCCCCAGCAGGACTTCATTTTCTTTGTGATTCACTGAAATCAATATATCTATCCACGCCTGACCTTTTGCAAAAGGCTTGTCCTGCCAGAGAATATTATCCTGTATTTTTCTATGAAGAGAAATCCATCCTTGAGCTCCCACCTAATCAACCCCTTGTGTCACCTTCCAGTGAATTTAAAAGTGCATCCAATCCAGAATATAAACTTTCTTTTTCGTTTGTTTTTAATTCTATTGGTGCGACTATACCGACTAATTCTCCATTCCCTTTGTAAAACGCTACTGGTGAAAATTTATCATCATTATTTACCTCACACTCATATTCTTCAAAGACCTGATAATAATCTTCTGAAATTACACTGACAAAACCCTCGGAATAATAAACCCTTTTATCATTATCAAAAACAAAGTCAGATACTTTAGCCGGTCTAAATTTGTCTAAACTTTCAAAAAGATTTTCAAAGTCCGGGCCACCATCATCAAGCATCATCCCATATGTCGAACATTTTTCTCCAACTTCCAGATCAGGAATATATGCATTTCTTTTGAGCGATGAATATTTGCTTTTAAATAAGTTGAACTGTTTTTGGTTCATCTTCACCAGTAAAAATTTATCTGTTACCCAGTAAGTCTTTTTGCCCTCTCGCCAGCAGTGAAGGTTGCCTTTCTTTAACTCCTTAATTGCTTTTTTAATTTTCATTATAATCACCTAAAATAATTCTTGCCGCCCGGGCCAGCGCCAAATACTCACCGAGTAAATCAATAGGCAAGTCACCTTCAGCTACCTCAGCTTTAGTTTTGACAATTACTTCATCACTATGCTTCTTTCTTGCTTTGCAGATGGTTACTGGTTTTTCCGATTTTGAAGTCAAAGTCCCTCCGGAATAAAAAGGAATAACACCTATTGGTTGATCGTCGCCAGTTAATATTTTTTCACCCTCGCTACAAGACAAAAACTGATAATCTACTTTCTCAAACTCAACCTCAAAGCCAGACTTTCCTAATTCAGCTTTCATAACATTAATGTTAAATTGAATATCTCTTAAGTCTTTTTGGATCTCATTGACATAATTTAAAGCGTGGTCCTCTATTTTGTTTGCTGGCATTGAATTTTCCTCCCTTAAATAATCTTCACTGACTTTAAAAGTATTTAAAATAACTTCCTCGATTGCTTTCATTTACTTTTCCTCCTCTATTTTCTTTTTCAACAAACCATTCAATTCATCTAAAGCCTGCGATTGTAGCCAATTCCTAGTTTCTGAAACTTTGGGTATCTCGGGAGTTACCTTCCAAATTCTATTAGCGATAGAACGGGCTAAACCACTCAATTCTTCGTCAGTTATACTGAATTGCATCATTTACTTTTCCTCCTCTAATAAGTCTGATTCCCTTATTCTCAAATTGCTAAATTCTTTTCCTTTAATCTCCATAATTTCATTAGCCCGCCAGAACGGATTGTCGTCACTTCTGAAAAAGAAATACATTGTCTGGTCCAATTTCTTATCGTAATAAATCGCTTCATATAACTGCATATTCGCCTGCTCCTTAGCAAACTTTTCTTCAATGGCCTTTTCTACCTTTTCATCAATTGTCTGTTCAGACGCCGCTAAATTGTCAAGCTGTTCGTCAGCTGTTAAGACGGTTCCTGTTGCAATTCCGATTGATAAAATCATAACTACCAATATTATTGCTAATTTCTTATTAATTACCATCATCGCCATCTCTCCAGGTTGTTAATATTTCTAAATTCTGATATATTATAGTTAGATTGTTTTTTCTTGACTTGCTCAGCTGATTTGCCCTCAGTTGAGCTTTTTCTGTTTTTTCTCCATAATTTTCTGATGTCTGCAAAAAGAATAGGAACGACTTTCAGTAGTAAATACATCCAGATCATTCCCATTATGAATGTTTGTAGTAATAACTTCTCTATCTCTGTCATTGATTATCCTCCTCAATCAGTCTTTTCTGTAAATTCAATTCTATCTGAGTATTTTCTTTCAATATATCCTACATTAGTCTCATTAATTACTTTCCCATCGTCATTAATCTGAACAGCTACAATGTGCATTAAGTTTCCAACTTCGTGCGGTTTTAACTTAAGTTTGAATTTCATTACAATGCCTCCCGCAAATCATTTGCATCCTCATATTTGTCTATGAAATCCTGGCTTAAACCATTCCTTTGGAGGGCCTCTTTAAATATCGAGTCTGATAGATACCCTCTTTCGTGATATTTTATTAAGCATCTTAGGTTTCTCTTTTTTAGATCGGCCCCCATATCGCTACAAATACTATCAATAGTGATGCAAGCGAAGAACCCATCTCCTACTTCTTCCATCATTTTTTCAAATTTTTCTACTTGCTTATCATTTAAATCCTCAATAGATTCTGCATTATGAAAAAACTTTTGAACTTTTTTAATACTTTCAATAATCTCTTCTAATTCTTCAATGAGCTTATTTGAAGAAGTGTAAAAATCTTTTTTTACCCCGTCTAAGTCAACACATCTAAAAGTGCTGCCATTAAAAGCTAATAATAATCGAGCGCTATTAGTATCATTAATCAACTTATTTTTTATATCACTCGGGACATTTAAATGACCATTAATATACTTTGACAATGCTGTCCGATCAACACCTAATTCATTTGAAGCCTTTTCCTGTGTTAAACCTTCTCTTTTCAACTCTTCTCTAATTGCTTCACCAATAATATTCATAACTTTCCCTCCTTTGTAATTTTTAGCACCTTAAGCCATTGATTGTGAATAATCTGAAGACTATAATTAACTTAAGATAACTTCCTAAGAATATAATCTTCTTTTTCGATAACATCTGTCTCAACATTTTCCATTGATTTTTCTTCCAACCACTCTCTCAAAACTGATTTAGGAAATATTAATCTGCTTCCTAGATAAGCATGTGGCAGCTGCTCTTTATGTCTGAGTATCGAAGACCTCCCAACTCCCAAATATTCTGCTGCCTCCTCCGCTTTTAAACCCTCCTTATCTTTAAACTTACTCTCCATTTCCGGTGATGGCCCCAAACCTAAAGCCGGAAGCTTATCAAGTTTCTCTTTCAGTTCTTCTAAGTCTTTTGCTATTTGTTCGAGCATTCCCATCTATTTCACCTCCTAAAATTGTGGGCCATTTACAGTCAGATTCCAGTTGCCGCTGCCTTCAAGAACAATCATGTCATTAGCAAACTCAGCACTTTCAATCTCTTCTAGCGGGCAAATACTGTCGCATTTATCACCTTTGACAAATTTAAGCTCCTTATTGACTCTGTCAACAAAATAGATTCCATCCACCTGGTCATTGAATTGCTTGAACATGTCTATTAAGATGTTTTCCAATTAATTTCCCTCCTCATTTCCCGAGTTTAACTTTTCAATTAATTCATTCCGCTGTTCATTAACCTCTCTTTCAAGTTCCTTAAGAATATTTTTAGCAGCTTCTATATGGCTCAACCTATAATCAAGGCTCATTAGTTCAGCGTTTCTCTCATTTGCATAATCAAATAAAACCTGCTCGCCAGTTGTCATTGCTGCTTTTCTGATTTGTTTTTCAACATCATCTTTGAACTCAGGAACTTCGGTTATTTTATAAACATTGATTAATCTCTCAACAGTGATTTCTAAAACTTTTAAGTTATGAGTCTCTTTATTCAAAATTTAACCCCCTTTCTATGCCTCCTTATATTCAAGCCCTAATATTGGTTCAATTTCTCCAAGAGAATCCATTAATTTTTGCCACATTCTATTAATAAAAGACCTATAAAGACTTTCCCATTCTTCATTAGTTTGGCCTTTCTCTGGTTTATATAAGTCCAGTATCAAGCTGATTTCTTCGCCAGATTTCAAGGTTATTTTCCCAAATTCAAAAGGAACCCAGTCAACCATTTCATCCGGAAACAATCCCTCATAAATATCGTCTGAAATAAATTCTGCCTTTGCTACCTGATCAACATTTACAATTTGTTCATTCAATTTAATAAATTTTGGCATTTAGTGCCCTCCTTTAAGATATTTAACATTATAATTTCTTGAAGATGTTTCAATCCTATTTGGCTTACCCTTGATTGTTAGCCAACCTTTGACCTTGTCTAAAACAGATGGATAATACTGTTGTTGAGCGTATTGGTGTTTTTCATTACTCCCCAATGTTGTTTCAACTTCATTAGGATGAATGTTTATTTCGTTAATAATTGCACCTACCGCTTGAGAGTGAGGATTACCAGAATTGCTGTAAACACCTATTTTCTTAGCTATTTCAGTGCAAGTTAAAAGATTATCAGGAAGCTGTACATGAAAAGGAAGCTGAATCCCAGCTTCTTCATATAATTTTTTTACAGCTGTCATTTTAGATACTGCGCTTAATTGTAATTCTTCCATTAATGGCATTAATAATTTTGAAGATTCTAGAGCGAAATGTTTGCCATCGACTGATTGAGTATTCTGGACTAAATTTCTAGCTCGCTTTTCAACTTCTATAAAATACTTTCTTATTTTCTTTCCTTGTAGATTCCTCTCCACCATCCCCAATTCTTTCCCCATATCTAAACTTAAAATATATTCTTTGCTTGGGCGGCCGCCATTACTTTCGGACAAAAATGTCGAAAAGTCTAAATCCTCTTCAAAAGAATAATTTTCTATTCTTCTTTTAACCCATTTTCTAAACGGAGTATCAACATTTAAATAATCATGTAGTTCTCTAGCATCAACTACTTTTTCACCTTCATCTGTAATATAAACTGGTATTAATTTATTTTCTAAAACTTTTAGATCATTCATTTAAAATCTCCTTTCTGTGCTTAAGTTTCATTATGCAACTCCATTATTAAAAAAAATATCTTTTGCCTCTTCACCAAATAAATCTACAATTTTTTGCATTACCTCTAAAGAAGGATTGCGTATGCCGTTTTCTATCATGTTATACATAGGCCTTGAAATTCCAATTAATTCTGCAACATCTTTTTGGGTTAAATCATTGTTTTTTCTTAATTTTTTTAGTTTCTTAATGTTCATACAATCACCTCCTTAAGTTTCAATGTGTTACTTTCTAATTAATATTATAGGTTACAAATAGAAACTTGTCAAGTCTTTTTTGAAATTTTTTTATACTTTTTGTTACATTTGTTTCTTTAAGTTACTTATTATGATAATATTCTAACTGAGGTGACATAAATGAAATTCTCAGATAGGTTAAAAAAATTGAGAAAAGAAAAAAATTTATATCAAAAAGAATTAGCTGAGTATCTGGGAGTTTCCCGCCCTACAATTACTCAGTATGAATCGGGTGCAAGAAAGCCTGATAATGATACTTTAGAAAAAATAGCCGATCACTTTAATGTAACAGTTGATTATTTGCTTGGGCGTACTGATGAGCGGTCTCCCGCTGACAAAATTAAAAAAGCAATCTCTGATGATCCAGAACTGCAAGAAACATGGGAGCAAATTTTCCAAAGGGAAAACTTACAATTGCTGTTTAAGCAGACAAAAGATTTAGATGATGATGCTATAAAGCAGATCATCAGAATAATTAAAGCGATTGAGGATGAAGAGCAGGGCAATCAGTGATATACTTTACTTAAGGAGTGGTATATTATGTTAAAAAACAAATATTTAATCCCGGTTATATTTATAATTGTAATGTTTATTGCATTTTCACCAATTCAAGCTAAACAGCTTTCTAAAGAAGAAGCAAAACAAACTTTGACTTCTTCTGATAAATTTAAAGCTTATATTGAGTCCGAAAATTTAAGATGGAATAGAAAGACTGGCAATGATCTTGATTATTCGCTTAATTTTAGAGATGTAAGCGAAGTTGGCGAAGACAAATATTTTATAAATGTAAGTAACATAAATGGAGATCCCAAAGTCAGGACTTCTGTGAACTTGATAAACTTTGTTATTGATGCAAATACAAAGGAGTTATTCTTTTATTCAAATTTAGAGGGATTAATACCTATAAAAAATCTTCGTATATCAAAAACAGAAACGATATTTAGAGAATTTGCGTGGGAAGATTGTTTGGAATTCTTAGAGGAAAATAAGGGTTTTGAATTAGTTAGAAGAGAATATAAAGAAGTAAAAGAAATGGAAGAAGATTATTTTGGATTGAAAGTTTATCAAAGAGAAAATGAAAATTTAGAATTAGGCAGCCTTAAACTGTGGGAAATAAGATATTATTTTTTTGGAGATAACTTAGCTAGAATTATGTTGATTTTAGATTTTGATGATTATGATCATGCTGAAAGAATGCTAGAAACAAGATATGGTGAGGGAGAAGGTTCCATGGGTTTTTTGACCAATAGTGTTGACTGGACTTATAAAAGAACAAATATAAAATTGCATAGAGAAGTTAGTTTTGGTGATAGCGCCGCCTCTATTACTTTTGAAAGTGGAAAAATGATGGCAAGATATAAAGATTGGTTAGAGGAATATAAACAAGAACAAGCAGCTAGAGATGCAGAGACTTGGTAAAATAATCTGAATCAGGGGTGCATAAGAATGAGAGATAAAAAAATTCGCACTGCATTACAGCGTACATACATCAATTATCAGGAATGGGCCAGGGAAAACAATATATTTCATACTTTCTTGCCATTAAATCCAGAGGTATACGGTTTCGTGTACCTCTCTTCAACTCAAAAATACTTTGTGATCATCAATGATAGTTTAACTTCTGAGCTACAAAAAGAAGTTTTCTTGCACGAAGTCGAGCATATTGTTTGCGATATGCCTAATTTAGGATACATTATAGGTTTGGATATGCAGCATTGTTCAATTGAAAAGAATGCTAATCGTTTTGCCAGGTTGATGGCAGCTAATTTTTTTACTTAATATACGAACATACATTCTTATTTTTTTACACATTGTGCGAACAAATGTATATAATCACTCACTTAATTAATATAAATAGTGAATTCCAAACAACAAATAAGGAGGATTTGTGATGTCACATTTAAGAAAAAGAGGAAAGAAAAAATATCAAATTGTAATTGAGTTAGAACCTGATCCGGATGGTGAACGAAATTTTATTTATAAGACTGTTAATGCTAAGAAAGATAAAGCTAAAGAAATTATGAATAAAATGGAAAGAGAAATAAAAAGCGGTGTTTTTGAAGGAAGAAAAATAAAGCTTGAAGATTTTCTTTTAGATTGGTTAGAAAATCATAGAAAAAGATTAAAACCTTCTACTCATGAAAATTATAAACATGTAATTGAAAGACATATACTCCCTATTCTTGGTGAATATACTCTGGGAGAGTTAATAGATAAACCAATATTATTAGAAAATTACTATGATCATAAACTTAAAAAGGGGAATTTGACAACGGGAGAAAGTCTTTCTAATAGATTTGTTAGATACCATCATTCAATCATGCACAAAGCTTTTAGTAACGCTTTAAAATGGAAAATGATTAAGATAAATCCAGCCGAACTTGTAGATCCGCCTAAAAAAGTAACTAAAGAAGCTAAATATATGAATTCAAAAAAATTAGAAGGATTTTTAAAGACAGTGGATAATAAGTATTATAGAAGATTATTTGAATTTGCAGCTAGAACTGGTTTAAGAAGAGGAGAAATATTAGGTTTACAATGGGATTTGATTGAGTTTGATAGCAGAACAATACTTGTAAAGCAATCTTTACTTAGGACCAGCGGCCAGACTTTTATTCAAGAAACTACTAAAAACAACCTGGTTAGAAGTGTTCCCTTCTCAAAAAAAGTATATAATCTTTTAAGAAACATAAAAAAAGAGCAGGTTCAAATCAAAACTGAGCTAATGTTAAAGAATTATAATAAAAATAACTTAGTATTTGCCAGGAAAGATGGCACTCCTCCAGATCCAGACTCTATTAGTCATGCTTTTAAAAGATATGCAAGGGCTGCAGATATGGATCAATATACATTCCACAGCCTAAGGCACTCATTTGCTTCAATATTAAAAGAAAATGGACAGGATATACAAACCATTCAAAAACTTTTAGGTCACACTTTAAGGTCCACTACAGCTGATATTTACACCCATGTTTCTGATAAAAGTAAAAATTCAGCAGTGAATAAATTAGACGATATTTTTTAATTTTTGGTTTGAGTCCCCACCTGGCCACCACTTTTGCATTTAGATAAAATCTCTGCCTGCGAGCTGCCTGCATAAAATAAATGTTTGCTGACAATTTAAGAATATATAAAAAATAAAACCCCTGCTATAATGGAACTAACAGAGGTTTGAAATATCTATAGTTTTGTATGAAACCCCGCTAATTTAGATTCAGGGTCTAGTGGTCTCACGACCGTGAGGGTTCGAATCCCTCCTTTCGCACCAGCTAAATTAAAGCAAAATATTGCAGCTATAATTGGAGCCATTGAGGCTCTTTTTTTTATTTGCTATAAAATGGACTCTAACAGCACTTACCTACAAGCTGCCTGTAAAGAAAAATGTTTAATGATATTTTAACTTAATTATTATAGCGCACTTTCCTATATATTTGATATTATTGCAAAAGAAAGACCAGCTCTATGTCTGGTTGATTTATTTTAATCCAAAAGCAGCTATCCATCTTGTTCTTTTTTGAACCTCTCAACTTCTTACTTTGAGCACTACTCATTATCTGAGTTGTGCCTTTTTATTTATTTAAACATAGATTTTAAGTAATTAATTCAAAATAGCTCATCCTTACTATATAATTATTTCAGCATCTACAAAACAAAACCTTTATTTGGCAAATAAAAAAAGTCACCTTTATAAAAGTGACTTTTAATCTTAACTAATTATTTAGTTATATAGCTGCTCAACAAAGTCGGCTAATCTAGTTAAACCTTGTTTTATGTCTTCTTCATTTAAAGCAAATGATATTCTAATAAAATTATCCATTCCAAAAGCAACACCGGGCACTACAGCTACTTTAACAGCTTCTAGTAATACATCAGCAAAATCTAGTGAAGAATTCAGGATTTTATCGTCAAATTTCTTACCCAGAAGAGCAGAAATATCTATAAAATAATAAAATGCTCCCTGTGGTTTAATAAATTCTAATCCAGGGATTTCAGTTAAATAATCTGCTACCAGATCTCTACGCTGCTGAAAGACCTGTCTACGCTCTGCAATTATTTTAGTTAACTGATCAGTTTCTAGAGCTATTTTACTCGCATATTGAGCAATTGTATTTACATTAGAAGTTGTGTGGCTCTGAATTTTAGCCATATTACTAATCCAATCAGCATTAGCAAAGCCAAAACCTACCCGCCAACCAGTCATAGCATAAGTTTTTGACATTCCATTAACAACTAAAATTCTTGCTTTTAGTTCAGGATATTGCTGGACTAGCGAAACAAATTGCTGATTGTCATAAAGTAATTTATCATATATTTCATCACTTATAATAAATAATTCGGTATTTTTTAAGACATCTATTAATGCAGCAATTTCCGCTTCAGAATAGAAATGACCATCAGGATTTGAGGGTGAATTTAAAATTATAGCTTTTGTATTATTATTAATATGTGCAGTTAAATCTGCTGCTGTCATTTTATAATTATTAGCTTTCTGTGTCTCAATAAAAACTGGTTTACCACCAGCCAGTTTAACAATTTCTGGATAAGAAACCCAATATGGTTTAGGAATAATTACTTCATCACCTGGGTTTAAAATAGCAGCAAGTCCATTAAAAAGTACCTGTTTCCCACCATTAGAAATAATTACTTCATCCATTGTGTATTTAAAATTATAGTCAGCAGCAAATTTATTGATAACTGCTGCTTTCAGCTCAGGTAATCCTGCTGCCGAAGTATAACCAGTCATATTTTTTTGCATTGCTTCTCCAGCAGCTTTTTTAATAAGTTCAGGTGTAGGAAAATCAGGCTCTCCCACCCCAAAACTAATTACATTATTGCCAGACTTTTTTAAACTGGCAGCTTTAGCGCTAACTGCTATAGTTTTTGATTCTTCAATTTTTGCTATTTTAGTTGAATACTCCATTTTAACACCCCATTAAAATCTTCTTTTTGTTGAGTAATTGAGTTCAAGTACTTTTGTTACTAAATAAATATACCATAAAAATTTATAAAAAACAAAAATGAGAGCAGTCAGCTCTCATCTAAGCAAATTTAGCAAGTATTCCATTGATAAAAGCAGGAGAACTATCATCAGCAAATTCTTTAGCAACCTTAACTGCCTCATTAATAGCTACTCCAACTGGAATTTCATGTTGAATCTCATAAACAGCAATTCTTAAAATATTACGATCAATAACTGACATTCGCTCAATATTCCAATTAATCGCATAACGATCAATTTGTGCATCAAGCAATTCAAGTTCCATTATAATACCAAATAAAAGCTCTTTAACATAAAGCTCAGCTGCTGTCTTTTCAATTACACCTTCTGCCAATACAAATTTTTGATAGCTCTGACGAGCAGTTTCCTGATCAAGTTTTTTACGAATATCAAGTCCATATAAAATTTGTAGAGCCCAGATGCGCTGTTTATGTCGTGAAACTTTTTGCATAAAAAGATTACCTCATTTCTTAACACTATTTCAATTTTATTATTTAAATTTTTCAGGGATGACTTTAAAAATCAGATTTTTTAAATCTTCTTCTAAATTCCAGCGCAAGCCACAATAATATCCAATTACTGTAGTTATTACTAAAAGTAATGTTTTAAAAAAACCGATTAGTAAAATTAAAATTCCTACAAATAATCCTAATAGAGTACCAAAAATTTTCTTTCTGTTTAGATATAAGAATTGGATTAGTTTATCTTTCAACTGATCTTTTTCCATTTATCTACCACCTCATTCAACATTTTCGGGTAGTTTATTTGTCTGTTCAACAGCCGAAATATTTATTTGGATTTTTTCAACCTGAATTCCAGTAGTTTCTTTAATATAGGTCTGTAAATCACGCTGAATACTTTCACTAATTTCAGCAATGTTTCCTGGCACAGTCAATTTACCACTCAAAATAATATTTAAACCAGCTGCAGCCTCTTCAATTTTTATTTTAATATCAGAAAAATTTTCTTTGTTTTCTACTCTTTCTTCGATTAGGTTAGCTAAAGCTGTAATGGTAATACTAATATCTCCTGATTCTGAACTGAGCAGCTTAGCTGATCTCAATTTAGAATCACTAAAATAAGGATAAATAATAAAAATTGACATTAGAAAAATAACCAGGTAGACTATTGCATACTGCCAGCTATTATAAGTAGAGCGAACAATCTCTGGTAATAAATCAATAGTTAAAATTCCAAAACTATATAGAGCAAGAGTAATTGTCACAATTATTAGCAGTAATGCAATTAGAAAAGAAAATAAATTTTGGATTATTTTCATGGCCTAACCCCCATTCTTTTTATAAAAAGAAAAAAGTTATTTTTCTTCATCTTCATTTTCACTAACAGTTACTTCAGCTTCTACTTCATCTTCTGGAAAACTAACTCCCTGAACATGAACGTTAACTGCTTTTACATCAAGACCAGTCATGCCTTCTACCGCCTGTTTTACATTATCTTGAATCTTCCAGGCAACATCTGGAATAGAATTACCATATTCAATAACAACATAGACATCTATCATTGCAGTGCGATTACTAACTTCAACTTTAACACCTTTGCTGAGACTTTTACGCCCCAACATATCAGCAATTCCACCAGCAAGTCCGCCGCTCATTCCAGCAACTCCTTCAATTTCTGTTGCTGCTAATCCAGTAATAATTCCAACTACCTCATCAGCAATTTTAATACTACCTTCATTTTCTTTTTCTATTTCTTGTTCTGGTAAATTTTCTTTTTTTTCTTCACTCATTATCCTAAAACCTCCTTTTTAGCTGTTTTAATAAATCATTTTTTAATTTCAGCAAGAAGCTTATTCTGTTCAGAGTATTGTCCAACAATAATGGCTCCTATTTTTTGATCATTATCTGCAATAACTTTAACATAGTTATCATCATCAAGCAATACTTTTTCCTGATAATTACCGTCTTTATTTAAATTACCAATTGAAACAACATTAATTCCTGCAACTTTAAGTCTATGTGAAGGTACATAACCAGTGAATTCACTTTCCAGACCACTCATAACTTGACCTGCAATCCTGCCCTGTTCTAAAGCAGGAGGCCAGATACCATAAATCTGATTATCGTATTCTGCAAGATCACCAGCTGCATAAACATTAGGAAAAGAAGTTTCCAGCTTCTCATTCACAACTATACCTTTATTAGTTTTAATATCAAGATCTTCTACCAGGCAAGTATCACACTTAATACCTGTAGAAATTAAAACAAGATCAGCTGCAATTTCTTCATTTTCTAAAATAACTTTTTCCACTTTCTTTTTCCCGGTAAACCCCTTTGTCTTGGCGCCAGTAATTACTTTAATGTTGTTTTTCTGCAATTTGCTTTCTAATAAATCACCAGCTTTTTCATCGAGCTGCATTGGCAATAAATAATCTGCTACTTCAAGAACTGTAGTTTCCAGACCAGCTTTATTAAAATTATATGCCATTTCAAGGCCTAATAATCCTCCCCCTACAACAACAACTTTTTTTGCCTGTTGAGCGGCAGCATTAATTTCTTTTAAATCAGCAGCTTTTTTCAAAGTGAAAATATTATCCAATTCAACTCCAGAAAATGGAGGCACAAAACAGGTAGAACCATTTGCAAATAAAAGTTTATCATATTGATAACTATTTTTAGCACTTTTAATCAAACTATTTTCTAGATCAATTTCAGTTATTTTTTCAGATAAATGCAGATCAATATCATGCTCAGCAAACCATTCAGCATCATTAATAATTATATCCTCAACTTCAACTTCCCCAGAAAGACATTCAATTAAACGGGGGCGATAATAAAACGGATAAGTTTCATCTGTAAAAATAAGTATCTGATCAGATTCATCTCTATTCTTAGCAATTTCTTTAGCAGCTGATGCACCAGCAGCTGATGCACCAATGATTACATAGTTCATAATCTTCCCCCTTGCTAGATTTAAATTTTATTTACTGGCTCTTTCAATATATTCATCACTACGAGTGTCAATCTTTATTACATCTCCCTCATTAATAAACAAAGGCACCTGTACAACAAGCCCGGTTTCCATAGTCGCAGGTTTACTGCCACCAGAAACTGTATTACCCCGAATTCCTGGCTGTGTATCAGTTACTGTAAGTTCAACAAAAGTTGGTAAGTCAATATCAATTGGTCTATTTTGATAAAGAGAAATATCAAGCTCCATATTTTCTTTTAAATATTGAATCTTATTCCCTAATTGTTCATCACTTAAATGAAATTGTTCATAGGTATCATTATCCATAAATATATAATCATTACCATCCCAATATAAAAACTGCATTTTCTTTTTTTCAACATGAGCAGTTTCTACCTTTTCACCGGCCTTAAAAGTTTTATTAATCACATAACCTTCTTCTACATTTCTTAATTTTGTTCTAACAAATGCACTTCCGCGACCTGATTTAGAATGTTGAAACTCTATTACTTGATAAACATCACCTTCTAGTTCTATTGTTAAACCTGTATTAAAATCATTTGTTGATATCAAAATTAGAACACCTCCACTATTTTATTCTGCAGCTTAATTATAGCAGAAAATAGCCTGTTAAACAAATTATTTGCCTAAAGGATGATTAATTCCTTGGGAGCTTTGTTTAATACTTCACAGCCATCTTTAGTAATTAATAGATCATCCTCAATTCTTACTCCACCTAAGTTAGAAATATAAATTCCTGGTTCATCAGTAACAACCATTCCCGGCTGCAAAGTTTTATCTGCCGTATAGGATAATCTGGGGCCTTCATGGATCTCCAGGCCAATACCATGCCCTAATCCATGACCAAAGTTTTTACCATAACCCTCTGCAGTAATAAAATCACGCGCAATCTTATCTGCTTTCAGACAGCTCATCCCTGGTTTTATCTCATCAATCACTTTTTTCTGAACAGTTAAAACTAAATTGTAAATATCTTTTAATTTAGGCTCAGGTTCACCAACTGCTAAAGTCCTGGTAATATCAGAATGATAGCCCTGATAAACGGTTCCAAAATCAATTGTAATCAAATCACCTTTTGCTACTTTTTTATCACTAGCTACCCCATGAGGAAGCGCACCTCTTTTACCAGAAGCTACTATAAAATCAAAGGCATTAGCTTCTCCACCTTCTCTTTTCATAAAAAACTCCAATTCCCGTGAAATCTCTTTTTCAGTTATCCCTGGCTGAATAAATTCAAGTAAGAAATCAAAGCCAAGATCAGCAATTCTAACAGCTTCTTTAATTTTTGCCAGTTCAGTTTCATCTTTAATAAGACGCAAATTTTCTACTAAATTACTAGTAGGAATTAATTTATCTAAATTTAATTTGTTTTCAAAGGCACGGTAAAGTTGATAGCTTAAATCTTCACTTTCAAAAGCTAATTCTTTAATTGATTTTTTGTCGAGAAGCTTTTTAAAGCCACTCATAAATTCTCCACTAATTTCTTCAATAACACAGCCATCAGTCTGCTCAGCTGCTTGATCAAGATAACGAAAATCAGTAATAAAAATGCATTCTTGATCAGTTATTAAAACTTTACCTGCTGTTCCAGTAAAATTAGTCAAATATCTAACATTTTCTCTTCTGGTAACTAAAAATGCTTCTATTTCTTTTTCTTTTATAATTTTAGTTAATTTTTCTATTCTAGTTTGCATTAGTATTTTTCCCTCCGTAAAATATCGGCAACTGCTTCTAGAGCTAATAAATAACCAAAAGCGCCTAAACCCGTTATTTGGCCAACAGTAGCAGCTGCTGTAATAGACTTTTGACGAAAATCATCTTTTTTATAAATATTATCAATATGAACCTCTATTGCTGGCAACCGAACAGCAGCTAGAGCATCTCGCAATACAACACTTGTCAAACTCAATCCGGCTGGATTAATAACTATTCCAGCCAGAGATTTAAAATTATTATGCAGATAATCTATTATTTCACCTTCATGATTACTTTGCATAATATCTAATTCTAAATTCAGCTCAGCAGCCTTAGCTGCAAGATCATTATTTAAAGTTGCTAGATCAGTTGTTCCATATATCTCTGGCTCTCTTAAACCAAGCAAATTTAAATTTGGTCCATGAATTACTGCCACTCTCTGCATAAATATTCCTCCATGTATTGTTGGATATTCTGCTGATTAAAACGATCACTTAGATATGTAGATCCAATATCATTAATCAATACCCACCAGAGCTTATTGTCACTTATCTTTTTGTCATGAACAAGATAAGAAGCTAATTGAGCTGCATCAATCTCTTCAGATGGGAAAATTTCGTAGCCATAATTTTGGATTAAATTAATAATTCTAGTAAATGATTTTTTACTTAAACTGCCAATTTTATTTGATAAAAAAGCAGTGAAAGCAATCCCCATTACTACAGCTTCCCCATGTTTAAACTTGAACTTTTCTGCTGCTTCTACTGCATGACCAAAGCTGTGACCAAGATTAAGTTTCTTTCTTAAACCACGATCTCTAACATCAGATCTGACATGATAGTCTTTTAGCTGAAGAGACATCCGGGCAATTTTAAGCATAATATCTTCATTTAAATTTAAAACCTGCTGCTTATTGTTTTCTAAAATCGAAAACAAAGATTCACCATCTAAAATAGCATATTTAATAATTTCTCCCAGACCAGACTTTATTTCTGTCATAGCTAATGTCTTAAGCCATTCCAATTGATAATAAACAATTTCTGGCTGATAAAAACTTCCAATTAAATTTTTAGTATCCTGATAATTAACACCTGTTTTCCCACCTACACTACTATCTAACTGAGAAATTAAGGTAGTTGGAAGCTGAATCAATTTTATTCCTCGCAAAAAAGTTGAAGCAACAAAGCCTCCTAGATCACCTATTGTTCCACCACCAAATGCTATTAAATAATCAGAACGACTAAAATTATGCTCATAAAGTTTGGCAAAACACTGGGCAAGGTAATTTAAATCTTTTATTTCTTCACCAGCAGTTAAAGCATATGTAATAACTTCAGCTTCTTCTTCTAATAAATTAATTAGATCATGGCCGTGCAAATCAAGGACAAGTTTATCAGCTAAAAGAAATACCTTTCGCCCTCTAACTTTAGTTAAAATATCAGCAAAAGTAAATTCATTAAAGTTTTTATTAATACTAACAGGATAAGAAAAATTCTTATTTTGAATTTCTATAGATAGTCTTTCCTCAGCTAATTTATTAATTACTATCTCTACAATCTCTTCTGGAGAATAGCAAGTACTATCTATGTGATAATTAACTTGTTGATAATAATCTGCTCTTTCTTCTAACAATTCTTTTACTTTTAATAAAGGTGATTTAACCTCTAGAAGAGGACGTATTACTTTAGAATTTTTATATCTTTCTAGAACAGTTTTGGCATCAATATCCAGGCAAAAACTTTCTGCTTTATAATTAAATAATTCTCTAAGCTGCTCATTTAAAACTGCTCCACCACCAGGTGAAAGCACAAAACTTCCGTCAGAATATAGTAATTTAGTAATTACTTCTTTTTCTAGCTTACGAAAATAAGCTTCTCCCTTCAATTTGAAAATCTCTTTTATAGTAAGCCCTTCTTGCTCACTAATTAGCTGATCACTATCATAAAATTTAATCCCTAATTCCTCAGATAATAAATTACCAATTGTTGTTTTCCCAGCCAACATAAAACCCGTTAAAACTATTTTCACTACTCAGCCTCCTCTAATACTCAAATTCTAAAAGAAAATTCAGGGTTTCCCCTGAATTAAAGTTCTCTAAAGAGAACTAATATCCTTTTATCTAGCTAAAATTTCTCTAAGTTCTGCTGCAGTTAAACTTTTAAAAGGATATTTTTGCTTATTATTAATATTCTCCTTTTCTGAATCTAAATCCTGCTTTTTTAATTTATTTTTTTCCAATCGAATATTTTCTGACTGTGATTTTTTAATTATTTTATGATTTACCAAATTTTCTGAAGTAGAATTAATAATTTTAGGTGTTATAAAAATGATTAATTCTGTTTTTAACTTTGTTTTACTTTTTTCAGAAAAGACACTGCCTAAAATAGGTAAATCGGCAAGTATAGGTAACTTAGAAACAGTTTCCAGATTTTCATTTTTCATTAAACCGCCAATTGCAAGTGTCTGTCCATTTTCTAATAAAACTGTAGTACTTGCACTGCGTGAATTAACTGAGGGTAATCCATCAGCTAATACTTTACCCAGACTATTAATTGACGGTTTAACTTCAAGCAAAACAGTATTATTTGTTAAAACTTTAGGCAAAAACTCTAAAACTATTCCGCCTTCAATATATTTTAGGGTAGAAACTGTTTTATCATCCTCTACGCTTTCTAATTTAACTGGAATTTGATCTCCAATAATTAATTTAGCTTTCTTTCTATCTAAAGTCATAAGACTTGGATTGGCCAATACTTTAGTTAATCCTTTTTCAGTCAGTGCTTTTAAAGTTTCAGGCCAACTTAATTTAAGTTTTGATAAATTATCCTGATCGTCTTTTATTAATTCAAGTCTAGTTATTTGATCAGGATTTATGCCTAATTCCTTAACCTTAGTTCTACTTATTTCGATAACTTTTGCTTTTATTAAAACCTGTTTTTGAGGCTGATCAATTTTAGTCAAAAACTCAGCTATTTCCTTTAACTTTTTCTGATCAGCGGTTATAACTATTCCTGCACTATTTAAATTAACTAATTTTAAATCTGGATAATTTTTCTGTAAAATTTTAATTACTCTCTCTGAACTTAAATATTTTAAATCAAAGTTCTTAGTTATAATAGTTTTATTAATCTCATTAAGCCGTTTAGCTGAACTAACAAAAATAGTATTGTCTTTCTCAAAATAACCAAGATCAAAGCTATCAGTTATTAAATCAAGTGCTGCTAAAAATTTAATTTTATTTAAAATAACAGTTATTTTCCCTTTAACTGATTTATCACAAATTAAATTTTTATCAGCCAAATTAGCTAGAGAAATTAAGGCAGTTTCTAAATCCACTTTCTTTAAATTAATATCTATTTTTGGATTTTTTAAATTCTTATCTGCAACTGCTTGAACTGAATCAAAACAGCTACATAACATAATTATTAGCAAAATCATAATCAAAAATAATCTGCTACTTTTTTTCATTCTTATCATCCTTCCAGAGTTTAATTATAAAATCTTTTTTATTGTTATAGCAGCTAACTATTTCATGTTTTTTTATTTCTTTTATTTTAAATTTACCAATTTCAGCTCCACATTCTTTAATTAATATTTTACCCTGATAAGCTATTATAATTTGAGCCCTTCTTTTATTCCTGATTATTCCTAATAGCTTAAAGGGTAGTTTAACTAATTTAATTTTTTCTTTAGATTTTTTAAGTTTAGTTATATTTTTTTTAGCTAAATTAGCTGTTATTTTAAGCTTATTGTCTGGAGAATACTTCATTTTATAGTCAAAAAAAGAGTCATTATTTTTATTAATAAGTTCTGTAGTAGGAACTAATAAACCTCCTGATTTAGAAACATTTATATACTTTGATTTATCTTTTTTTTCTTCTGATAATTGCGGAGCATAAAATGGATTTTGCAGTTTTGAAGTTTCAATTAACAACTTGCTTTTTTGTAATTCTTCGTTTTTATTATTTGAATTTATTTCTTTTTTGCTTTTTATCTGGGGTAAAACTTGCTGATCCTGATAGTCTAACTGATTTGACGATCTGCTCTGGATAATTTCACCTGCTTTTTCTGATTTTTTATTTGTTTTACCAGAAGTTATATTAAATGGGCTAAATAAATTTAATATAACTATTCCTACAAACAAAAGTATTATTAAAATTCCACTTAATTTATAAAGTACTTTATTTTTCATTTAAATCAACTCGTTTTAATCTCTTTATTTTCAAAAATAGAACTAATTTATTAGAGTTTTTTTGTAATTTTAATCTTTTTAACTTTAAGGAAGAAAAATTTTTTTCAAGATCAGTTAAAAAATAAAGAATAGAAGTAAAATCACCAGTTAAATTTAAAGCTAATTCACTTTTGTTTTTTTGATAGTTAATTAATTTTAAATTATAGGATTGAATTTCATTTAAAAAATAATCGAATTCTTGTTTATCATTTTGACTATCAGAAGAATGAGTTTTTTTCGCTTTTTTGGAGTACTTTATTTTTAATAATAGCAACTCATTTAAAACAGACTGATTAGTAGATTTTAATTGAAAGTTTTTTTCAATATTAGTTTTCAAAATTAATAATTGCTGCGCTAAAAGTAAAATTAAGATAATTACTAAAAAGTAACTTATTATTTTTTTTATCTTTATGGACATTACTTCTATCCCCCATTCTAATTAGCTAACCTAGATCTGCAGATATTTTAAAAATAAAAATATTGAGCTGTTTTAAACTTCTCAATTCACAATTATTAAAAGACGTATCTGCTGTCAATTTATTTAAAAAGTTAAAAATATATTTTTTATTAGCAGTTTTACCAACAATAAGAAGTTTTTTATTTTTAAGTTCTATGTAATCAAGTATTAATTTATTATTATAATAAGCTATCTTCTTAATTATAGAACTATTTAACTGCTCTTGAAGTTTAGACTTATTCTTAACTTTTAATAATGTTAGATATTTATTTACTTTTGATTTATTTAAATTTAATTCCTGTTTTGCATTATTTATACATTTATCTAAGTATGTATTAAAGCAAAAACTAACTCCTACAGCAAAAATAAGCAGTATAGATATTAATTTTACCAGTTTATTTTTAAAACTAATCTCATTTTTTTTAAAAACAATTAGCATTTATTTACACTCCAAAATAAAGCAGTTAAAAAAGCAAAATCATCTGCTTTTAAATCAATAAATTTTCCTAATTTAAGCAGTTTACTACTTCCTTCAATCAAATCTAAATCAAGTTTAAAACTATTTAAATAATACTTAACTGTTTTATCTATTTCAGGCTGTAAATTTTCTGATTTAATTCCTGATTGTAATAAATCAAGTTTATTGTTTCTAACAGTCAAAAGGGTATACTTTTTATTTATTTTATAATAGAGCAGATAATTTTTTTTATTTAATATTTTATTTATAACAGCAAAAATAACTACTGGCAATGCTGAAACAAGATAATTATTTTTATGTTTATCAAGTTCAGTTGTCAATGAATCAAGTAGTTTTCTCTTTACTGCAAATAGTTTTATTTCTCTAGTTCCTTCTGATTCAGAAACAGTTTCTAAATAATCATAATAAAAATTCTCAGCAAAATCTGCCTCTGATTGTGGTGCTACTTTTGGCATAAAGCTCTTTTCACTAACTTTATAGGGGTTTCTTTCTGCTAAAGTTATTGAATTATAAAAAATAGATTCTGCTGGTAATAAAACTATATAATGACAGTTATAGTTGAATTTCTTTATTTTTCCAATTGAATCTACTCTATTTATTCCATTAATAAAATTAATTTGGTCACCTTTAACTTTAACAACCACATTTCTAAGTTTCTCCAGGCCAGGTATTGTAATTGAAAAATATTTATTTAACATAATTATTATCTCCTTATTATTGTTTTTGTAATTACTTCCAAATTTTCTTTATCAATCTGAGCAATAACTCGATATCCATTTCCTATTTTCCCAGCTGCTGATTCTAATAAATAATAGTCATTCTTCTCACCTCCTTCAATATCTATTGTTAATTTATCATTTAAAATTAATTTCCTTTTACTTAAAGTCTGCTTATCTTTTAAAAGATATAACTGATATTCAATCCCAGATAAAGCAGCAATTTTATTTTGGCTGCAAAACTGTCTATTATTTGTTATTTTAAAATTTATTCTTTCTATCTGAACTAAAATAGGAATGAAAAGTAGAATTAAAGAAAGTAATATTAAATTTAATATTAAAATATATCCACTATTTTTAAACATTTAAATCACCTTTCTATTTAACTATTAAATAGCAGCAGTTTGCTTTTTTAATTTAAATTAATAATTTTAGCTACTGCTAAATTATGTTTTTTATTTCCTAAAATTAATTCTATTTTTAAAAGATTATTTGATAAACAAGTTATTTTAAAACTTTTTATATCATCAATTAAAGCTAGATTTTTGCCAAAATCTTGTTTATTCAAATTATCACTACCTAATTTTCTGCCAAGATTAAGCTGACCAGTTAGATCTGTATAAGGACAAAATTTCAACCAGCAATATTGACCTCTGTAATAACTAAAAAGATTAATTTCATTTTCATTAACCACCTTTACCTGTTTAGAATTTTCGATTTGCTGACTAATAAAATCTAGAGCAAGATAACTATCAAGCTGCCAGCTAGAACTAAGATTAAAAATATCATTTTGCTGATAAATATCTAAAATAAGCTGTAGAAATACGCTAAAAATAAGAGTTGAAATTACAAGTGCAACTAAAACTTCAATTAAAGAAAACCCCTGCTTAGAGTCAAGGCTATTTTTTTTGCAAAAGTGAGATAAGCTCATATCTCTGCTCCTTATTCTTTAATTTATAATCAACATCTATTTTAAGTTTATATAAACCAGCATAAGTTATATTATCTTTTTGATAATTATCTATCTTAACTGTGGTTAATTGATAACTTTTTGGCAAAGATTTTTGTTCAAGAATTTCTAGCTTTTTTATTAATTCACTGTTATTACTATTTGCAACTCCTTCTGCCAGATCATCTTTATTATTATAGGCAGCTAAAACTGACTCTGACCAGCTGATAATTGCATTTCGATCATTTAAAAAGCTCTGCATGTCAAGCCCAGTCTTAATAGTCTTGCTCATCACTGCCAGCACAATACCAGCTAATGAAATTGTTATAATTATTTCTAATAAAGTAAAACCTGATTCATTCTTCAATTTTTATCCTCCCTAATTGATTAATTGTTATAGCATATTTTTTAGAATTATTTTCTGGGCGAGAAAAGGCTATTGTACTGGCACGAGCAGTTGCAGTACTATTAAATCTAATCCAGTCATAATAATTTTCTGTTACAGGTTGATAGTTTTGAGTCTTATAAAGTATTAAATTAGCTGGATAACTTCCTTTTCTTTTTATAATCTCCTTACCGTCTTTTTCAATATAAAAATAATAGGGAATTCGTTCTTGATTGGAATCTGGATTAATACTATAAATCTTAAAAATATAACACTGATTATCCAAAATAGCCTTATTTCTAGCCCAGCGAAAATCAAGTGCCAATTTTCTAACTAGCTGTTTCATAGTAAAATCATCTTTATGAACTACAGGCAAAGCAAAGCTCATCATAATTGAAATAATTATTAAAATAAATAATAATTCTAAGAGAGTAAAACCCTGCTTATTTTTAATTAATTTTTCCATTTATTTCTATGAATCAAGAGCTGGCTTACTATTTATTGGCCCAGCCAGACTTGATTCCGCTGTTGAAATGTAGTAATAATCATCATCTTTATTTTGAAAATATATTAAATATTGCTGAGCGTTACTGCCTAGATCACTTTGATAATAATAGTAACTAGCATCATTTTTTATTTTTAAATCAGTTAGTTCTGCTACGTTATCGAGAGTATTTTCGCTACTATAAGCAGGATATTCTCCATTTTCAAGATAATATATTTCTAAGCTCTGCATTATATTGTGTAGATCTGCTTTTGCTACAGTATCATTTGCTTTTGATTTTATACCTCCCAGGGCAGGAATAGCTATTGACATTAGAATTCCTAAGATAGTAATTACAATCAGCAGTTCAATTAATGTAAAACCAGCATTATTATTTAATAATTCTTTTAATTTTGACATATCTTCCTCCTCTTCTTTAAATCAAATTAATAAGTAGATTTGAAACATGGGCATTATTACAGCTGCAGCAAGTAGAGAGACAAAAATAGCAGTTAGTAAAATTAATAGAGGCTCTAAATACTGCAGCAATAACTCTGTTTTATCTTTTAGTCTTGTATAATAATAATCACCTGCTCTTTCTAACATACTCTCCATTCGGGCAGTCTCCTGACCAGTTAAAAGAAGATAATAAAAATAATCTGGAATAAATTCTTGTTTAGCAAAAGAATTCACTAAAGAGCTCCCCTTAGAAATTTCTAAAATTGTCTGTTTAATAAATTTTTTATATTGAGAATCAACAATTATTCCCTCTAATAAATTGAGTGCAGCTATTAAATTCAAACCACTTTTTAATAAAATTGCTAAATATGAACCTATCTTACTTAAGATAAAACTGCGATATAAATCAGATAACAGCGGTATCTTTAAAATTAATTTGCTTAATAATCCCTGCTGTTGAAAATATCTATAACTAAAAAATAATACAAAGCTAAGCAAGATAGCTAAAATAATAATTACTACTAAATAATGATTGATCAAAACAGCTAAATCTAAAAACAATCTAGTTAAAAAAGGGAGTTCACCCTGAAATTGATTAAATAAATCAGTTAAAACTGGTAAAACAAATTTAACAATGACTACAGCAGCTATAAAAACAGTTATAAGTACTGTTAGAGGATAAAAAGTACTTTTTTTAATTTCATGATTAAGTTCCAATTGATTTTGATAATGTTTTTCCATACTTAATAAAACCTGGGCCAAACTGCCGCTTTTCTCTCCTGCATTAATGACTGCTAGAAAAAAATCTGGAAAAAGCTCTGTTTTTTTAAGAGATTCAGTTAAACTTAAACCTGACTCTAAATCTTGCAAAATTAAACTATAGATTTCATTTTTTTCCTGCTTTCCTTCTTGATTAGCTAAAATAAAAAAACTGCGTTTAAGATTCAAACCAGAATCCAGCATAACTGCTAACTGAGTGGTAAACAGTTTTAATTCTTTAATCTTTAAAGCCATTATTTACCTCCTAGTAGTTACTTTATGATGAATAGTCTACAATTCTTTTTAGTTCTGCAATACTGCTTTCACCAATTTTAACTTTATTAATAGCAGCTCTATACAGGCTTTGCATACCCTGCTTTAAAGCAGCTTGTTTTATCTGATTACTATCACTTTTCTGATTAATTAATTCTTTGATTTTATCACTGACCAATAAAACTTCTCCGATAGCTACTCTCCCATGATAGCCAGTTTGAGCACACTTTTGACATCCCACTGCCTGATAAAATTTGTACTTATTACTTTTTTGGTTGGATTGATCAATCTTAAGTAATTCCTGATCTTCTAGACTAAGCCTGAGTTCTTTTTTACAATAAGGACATAGTCTTCTTAATAAACGTTGAGCAACTACCCCTTTTAAGCTGCTGCTAATTAAATAAGCTGGGATCTCCATTTCCAATAACCTGGCTACTGCTGATGCACTATCATTTGTATGAATTGTACTAAAGACAAGATGTCCTGTTACAGCAGCCCTTACGGCAATTTTAGCAGTTTCTTTATCTCTAATTTCACCAATCATTATAATATCGGGATCCTGACGCAAAATTGATCTTAAAGCTGTAACAAAATTAAGCCCCTGAGCAGGATTAACTTCAATTTGGTTTAATAAATCTAGCTTATATTCAACTGGATTTTCAATTGTAATAATATTATTTGTCTGGCTGGCTAATTTATTTAAAATAGAAAATAAAGTTGTTGTTTTTCCACTTCCAGTTGGACCTGATAACAGGATAATTCCTGAATTATGATTAATAATCTTTTTAAGCCGCTGCAGGTTATGACTAGAAAATTTCAATTTATTAAGATCAAGCATTTGCTGACCTCGTTTTAACAATCTTAAAACAGCTTTTTCCCCATAGATTGTAGGTATTGTAGAAGTTCTAATATCATAATTAACTGTCTGAAATTCAAAATCAAGCTTACCATCCTGGGGTAAGTGACGATTAGTTATATCAAGTCCAGACATAATTTTAACTCGTGAAATAACAGCATCTGCAATTACTATAGGCAGCTTATAATAAGTTTTTAAAATTCCATCTATTCTATATCTAACTTTAAAATAATCTGCCTTCTTTTCTAGATGAATGTCACTTACTGTTAGTGAAATTGCTTCCTGTAATATCTTATCCAACAATTTGACAACAGGCGCATCTTTAACTAGTTTTTTTAAGCTATTTAAATCACGCTGATTATACTTATCTAAAAAAGAATAATCTTTTAGAATATCTTTAGAGTCAACATTAAAATAATTGTGATAAACTATTGCTTTAATTTGTTTAAAATCTTTTTGGCTCATCAAAACATTTTTAATTTCTCTATTAAATTTATATCGATATTTTTCAATAATAAGAGGTTCTATAGGATATAAACTACCTAAAGTCAAAAATTGATCTGTTTTCTTTAAAATAATTAACTTATTTTTTTCAACTTCTTCTAAGGAAAGCTGTTCAAAATTAGATTCCAACTTTAAATTTTCTTTAGTAAATAAATCCAGACAAAAATAATCTGCCATAATTTCAAGTAATTCTTGCTCAGTTATTGAAATAGTTTTTTTAAGCATATTGCTAAATTTTCCTAGAGAATATTCTTGATAGCATTTTTCTAATTCTAGCTTCTCTTTATTTCCTATTTTAACTTTTTTAGTAATAAATTGGAAAAAATTATCCATAAAAAAATATCTCTCCTCGCTTTTTTAGTTAGTTTAAATGTTTATTTTTAATTTAATGCTTAATTGTAATTTTTTTCTAGTATGAATTATATATTCTAGGCTCTAAAAATATTTCCTGCTTATTTTTCTATTTTTTTCAAAAAAATAGAAAAATTGTAATATTGCCAATAAATATATATTACATCCGCAATATTTTAGGCAATTTGCCCAAATTATTTTTAAATAAAAAAACTGCAGGTATAAAAAACCCGCAGTTATAATTTAACTATTTTATTTTTAATAATTTAGAATCAAGCTTAAAAAAATTCTATTCGATAACATTAAATAATTATACTTTCTTCAATTAACAGCCAATATTCTATACTATCAATTAAAGCATCCCAGGAAGCTTGAATAATATTAGTTGAAACACCTACAGTAGTCCATGATTTTTCAAAATCTGAACTTTCAATTAAAACTCTTACTTTAGCAGCGGTACCATCATTACCATTGAGAACTCTAACTTTATAATCGATTAATTTTGTCTTAGCTATTTCTGGATAAAAATTCATCAAGGCCTTTCTAAAACAATTATCAAGAGCATTAACCGGGCCATCACCTTCAGCAGCAATATGAACTTTCTTACCCTTAACAGTCATTTTTACAACTGCTTCAGAATAGGTCTGATTATTACGATTAATACTATTAGTTCGAAAATCTTCAATCTCAAAAAAAGATTGATAACCTTTAAATTCACGAAAAGCAAGTAAAATTAATGATGCTTCTGCACCTTCAAATTGATAACCTTTACTTTCTAAGCTTTTCACCCGTTTAATTAATTTTTTAATCATCCCATCTGAAAAATCAGCTAGATTAAAGCCAAGTTCTTGCAGTTTATAACGCAAATTACTTTTTCCAGCTAGCTCAGACACCAAAACTCGTCTTTCATTGCCAACTAATTCTGGTTGAATATGTTCATAAGTATGCGGATTTTTCCTTACTGCACTAACATGAATCCCACCTTTATGAGTAAAAGCACTTTTACCAACATAAGGTTTATTATTATCTGGAATTAAATTAGCTGTTTCAGTTACAAAGAAATAAAGAGGTTTCAGCTGTTTCAACTGTTTATCACTCAACAGTCTAGTTTCATATTTAAGCTGAATTGTTGGAATAACACTGCATAAATCAGCATTACCACATCGTTCACCCAGACCGCCAACTGTACCCTGGATTTGAACTGCTCCTTCTTCAAAAGCAGTTAAAGAATTAGCAACAGCAAGATTACCATCATTGTGTGCATGAATTCCCAATGGAGCTGTCACTTCACTTTTTACTGTTTTTATTATTTTTCTCAAACGCGAAGGAAGCATCCCTCCATTTGTATCACATAAAGTTAATACCTCAGCCCCAGCATCAGCTGCAGTTTGAATAGTCTTAATTGCATACTCAGCATTAGCTAAATAGCCATCGAAAAAATGTTCTGCATCAAAAAATACATGCAATCCTTTTTCAGTTAAAAACTCAATTGTATCGGCTATCATTGCCAAATTTTCAGTCAGTGAAATCTGAAGAGCTTCTCTAACATGTAAATCCCAGCTTTTAGCAAAAATAGTTACATAATCTACTCCAGCTTCTACTAATTTGAGAATATTATTATCTGCAGAAACTTTTAAGTTAGGCCGCCGTGTTGAACTAAAAGCAGTAACATTAGCCTGCTTAAGTTCCAGATTTTTTACAGCAGCAAAATATGCCTCATCTTTAGGATTTGATCCCGGCCAACCACCTTCAATAAAATCAATCCCGAATTTATCAAGCTGTTTTGTTATACGCAGTTTATCATCTAATGATAAAGAAATTCCTTCTCCCTGAGAACCATCACGCAAAGTTGTATCATAAAGTGCTAATCCCACTCTGCATCACTACTCACCTTCCTCGTTACTTTTCAAAGTCTTAACTAAATAATCCCCTACTTGATCTGTACTCAATTCTCCACCGATATCACTAGTTATCATATTATTTTCTAGAGCAGTAACTACTGCTTTTTCGGTCTGATCAGCCAGTCTACTCTCTCCAAGCTGTCTTAACATCATAGCAGCTGCTAGTACAGCTGCCAGAGGATTAGCTATGTTCTGACCAGCAATATCAGGTGCACTACCATGAACAGGTTCAAACATAGAAATACTATCAGGATTAATATTACCAGAAACTGCCATACCCATTCCACCCTGGATTTCTGCACCAAGATCAGTAATAATATCTCCGAAAATATTACAAGTTACAACTACATCAAATATTTCTGGGTTTCTTACCATTTTCATGGTAATAGCATCAACTAAAAAATGATCCTGTTTTACATCTTGATAATTCTGTCCCATTTCTTTAAAAGCTCGCTGCCAGAGATTGTGAGCATAGGTCAAAACATTACTTTTATCACAAACAGTAAGTTTAGGTTCTTTACCAAATTCTCTAGCATACTCAAAAGCATATTTAATAATTCTATCTACACCTTTACGAGTCGAAATCATTTCTTGAGTTGCAATTTCATCTGGAGTATCTTTCTTTAAAAAGCCTCCAACACCAGCGTAAATCCCCTCAGTATTTTCTCTAACTACAGTAAAATCAATATCCTGCAGTTTTTTACCTTTTAAAGGACAAAATTCTTCTTTATATAATTTTATTGGTCTTAGATTAATATACTGATCAAAATAAAATCTTAATTTAAGTAAAATCCCTTTTTCCAATATACCTGGCTCTACTCTAGGATCACCAACAGCGCCTAAATAAATTGCATCAAAAGTTTCCAATTTATTTAAAACATCATCCGGCAAAATATCACCTGTTTTTAGATAACGTTCAGCACCAAGATCAAACTTTTCAAATTTAAGTCCCAATTGATGTAAATCATTAAAATAATTGAGAACTTTAATGCCCTGTCTGGTTACTTCTTCTCCAATTCCATCACCTGGTATATAAGCAATATTACTCATTATACCAGCTCCTTTTTAATATGTTCAATTAAACCACCATCAGCAATTATTTCCTGCATAAATTCTGGAAAAGGAGCTGCTTCAAAAGTTTCGCCAGTTCTTAAGTTTTTAACTGTACCTTGATCTAAGTTTACTTCAAGTTTATCGCCAGCTTGAGTTGCCTGAACAGCAGCAGGACACTCTAATATTGGTAAACCGATATTAATTGAATTTCGATAAAAAATTCTGGCAAAACTTTCAGCAACTACACATGCTACTCCAGCATATTTAATGGCCAGCGGAGCATGTTCACGCGAACTACCCGAACCAAAATTTTTCCCTCCTACAATAATATCACCTTTTTCAACCTGACTGGCAAAATCCTGATCAAGATCTTCCATGCAATGAGCTGCCAGATTAGCTGGTTCTGATGAATTTAAATAACGAGCAGGTATTATTACATCTGTATCTACATTATCTCCATATTTAAACACTTTTCCTTGTAAAATCATTATTTAACTACCTCCTCAGGAGCAACAAGATATCCTTTAATTGCTGAAGCTGCTGCAACCGCTGGACTTGCCAGATAAACTTCACTTTCGGTAGAGCCCATTCGGCCAACAAAATTACGATTTGTTGTTGAAACAGCTTTTTCCCCTTTAGCTAAAATTCCCATATGACCACCTAAACAAGGGCCACAGGTTGGAGTACTAACTGCTGCACCAGCATCAATAAAGATATCCATCAAACCTTCTGCCATCGCCTGCTTGTAGATAGCCTGTGTACCGGGGAAAATCAAGCAGCGCAAATCAGAATGAACTTTTTTACCTTCTAAAATCTTTGCCGCAACTCTTAAATCTTCAATTCTACCATTAGTGCAAGAACCAATTACAGATTGATCAAGTTTAACTTCTCCTGCCTGACTAATTCCCTTAGTATTTTCTGGTAAACTAGGGAATGCCACCTGAGGTTCTATCTGGCTAACATCAATTTCAATTACTTCCTCGTAAACTGCATCAGAATCAGCATTATAAATAGTATAATCCCGAACAGCTCTCCCTTTAAGATAATCTTCTGTTTTCTGGTCAGCTGCAATCAAACCTGCTTTACCACCTGCTTCAATTGCCATATTAGACATTGTCATTCTACCATCCATAGATAGATTACTGATCGCTTCTCCAGTAAATTCCATCGCTTTATAAAGGGCACCATCTACTCCTATTTTACCAATTGTATAAAGGATTAAATCTTTCCCACTTACCCAGGGCTGCAATTCTCCTGTATAGACAATTTTAATGGTTGGCGGTACTTTAAACCAGGCTTTTCCAGTTGCCATAGCAGCTGCCATATCAGTACTTCCTACTCCAGTTCCCAGAGCTCCTAAAGCTCCATATGTACAGGTGTGTGAGTCAGCTCCAATAATTATTTCTCCTGGTAAAGCAAGCCCTTTTTCTGGTAATAGAACATGTTCAATTCCCATTTGACCAATTTCAAAAAAATTACTTAATTCATGTTGACGGGCAAACTCTCGAATAAATTTAATTTGCTCAGCCGCTTTAATATCCTTACTCGGAGAAAAATGATCTGGAACAATCACTACTCGATCCTTATCAAATACTGTTTCTACCCCTATTTTATTGAATTCTTTAATCGCAACTGGGGTTGTAATATCATTTCCTAAAACCATATCAACTCTGGCATTAACTATATCACCAGCTTGCAATTCGGTCTGATCTGTATGAGCTGCTAGAATTTTTTCAATCATTGTCATACCCATTTATTAAATCAACTCCTTAACATTATTTACTAGTATAAACTAAATATTTATTAATAGCTTCTAAATAAGCCACAGCGCTGGCTTCTGTAATATCAGTTTGCGAAGAATGACCTGTATAAACTTTACCTGCTATTTCTGCCGCAACATAAGCCTCACCTAATGCATCTCTACCTTCTGTTACTGCATCAATTTTATAAGAAATTAGCTTTATTTCATCTATCCCTGTCAGCTCATTAATAGTCTGAAAAATTGCATCAATCGGGCCATCACCATTACAGGCTGCCGACTGAATTATTTCTCCCTCTTTCTTTAAACGTACAGTCGCTGTTGGTAATAATATCTTACCTGTTAAAACTGAAATATATTCTAATTCATATGTTTTTTGATATTCATATAATTGGTCATCAAGCAAAGCAATTATATCTGCCTGACTAATATTTTTCTTTTTATCAGCTAGTTCTTTAAATCTGCTGAAAAAACTGGCAAAGCTGGCCTCATCCAGTTGATAGTCATATTTATCTAAAAAATCTTTTAAGGCATGTCTTCCAGAATGTTTACCTAAGACCAATTTATTATGATCAAGTCCAATTGTTTTGGCATCCATAATTTCATAGGTTGTTCTTTCTTTAATTACTCCATCTTGATGGATTCCTGCTTCATGAGCAAAAGCATTTGCTCCTACAATTGCCTTATTTGCCTGCAGACTAATTCCAGTTGAACTGGCAACTAATTTAGAAAGGCGGGCAATTTGAGTTGTATCCTGAGTAATAGTTAAATCATAATAGTCTTGCCGAGTATAAAGTGCCATTACTATTTCTTCTAAAGCTGCATTACCAGCCCTTTCTCCGATTCCATTAACTGATACTTCAACTTGAGTTGCTCCATTTTCGAGAGCAGCCAGCGAATTAGCCACAGCCAACCCCAGATCATTATGACAGTGCACACTAATTTCTGCCTGTTCAATTAGAGGAGTTTTGGCTTTAATTTCTTTAATTAGGCTGCCAAACTCACCAGGCACAGCATAGCCAACTGTATCTGGAATATTAATTACTTTTGCTCCAGCTGCAATAACTGCATTAAATAGTTCAGCTAGAAAATCAATTTCACTGCGCGAAGCATCTTCAGCTGAGAATTCTATATTCTCAGTATATTTAGCTGCATATTCAACAGCTGCAACTGCTTTCTCTAAAACCTCTGCCTGAGTTAATTTTAATTTATATTTTAAATGAATTGGCGAAGAAGCTATAAAAACATGCAGTCTTGGATTCTCAGCATTCTTTACTGCTTCCCAGGCTCGATCAATATCAGCTTTTCTGCATCTTGCTAGAGCGGCAACTTCAACTCCACTTACATTTTCAGCTACTAATTTAACAGCTTCAAAATCACCAGGAGAAGAAATCGGGAACCCTGCTTCAATTACATTTACTTTCATTTTGGCAAGCTGGCGCGCAATTGCCAGTTTTTCCTCCGGGATTAAAGTAACTCCCGGAGATTGTTCACCATCTCTTAAGGTTGTATCAAATATCTTAACTTCTGACATTATAATTCACCACCTTTAACTACATTTAATCGATCCAGGACATCATCTTTCTTAATTTTGCTCCTACTTCTTCTAATTGGCTTTTTTCATCCTGTTCAGTTAGAGAATTAAAGACTGGTCTGTGAGCCTGGTTTTCTAAAATCCATTCGCGGGCAAATTTACCATCCTGAATATCTTTTAGAACTCCCTGCATATTTTCTTTTACATGGTCATCAATTACTCTAGGGCCAGACATCAGATCACCATACTGAGCTGTATCACTAATTGAGTAGCGCATTGCAGATAGCCCACCTTCAAATAATAAATCAACAATTAATTTTAATTCATTCATACACTCAAAGAAAGCTATTTCAGGCTGATAGCCAGCATTAACTAAAGTTTCAAATCCTGCTTTGATTAAAGCAGTAGTGCCACCACATAAAACAGCCTGTTCTCCAAAGAGATCTGTTTCGGTTTCTTCCTGAAATGAAGTTTCAATAACTCCAGCGTGAGTGCAGCCAATACCTTTTGCATAAGCTAAACCCAGCTGATATGCCTTACCTGTATAGTCCTGATAAACTGCCAGTAAACCAGGAACTCCTTTACCATCCTGATAAAGCCGTCTTACCAGATGACCTGGTGACTTAGGAGCAACCATATAAACATCAACATTTTCAGGTGGTACAATCTGATCATAATGGATGTTAAATCCATGGGAAAACATTAAAGAATTTCCTGCTTCTAAATTAGGGGCAATATCATTTTTAAAAACGGAACCTTGTTTAATATCAGGAATTAAAATCTGAATTATATCTGCCTGAGCTGCTGCTTCTGCTGTTGTATAAACATCAAGGCCATCTTCTTCTGCTACCTGCCAACTTGAACTTTCCTTACGCAGACCAACTATTACATCTACTCCACTATCTTTAAGGTTTTGAGCCTGAGCATGTCCCTGACTCCCATAACCAATTACCGCTACTTTTTTTCCTTCTAAATATTTTAAGTCTGCATCTTTATCATAATAAATTTCCATTCTTATCTACTCCTTTTATGTTCGTTTTAAATTTTAGATTAAGTTTAATAATTATTTTTGATTCTGGGCCTGGCCTCTGCTTAAAGCTACAGTCCCGGTTCTAACAAATTCTGCTATGCCAAAATCCCTCAGTAATTCTGTTAAAGCTTCTAATTTATCTTCAGTTCCTGTTGCCTCTATCATTAAACTATCAGGTGCTACATCAACTATTTGAGCTCTGAATGTATCAGCAATCTGAATAATTTCTGAGCGCTGTTTACGACTACATTTTACCCTGATCAAAATTAAATCACGTTCAACAATTGAATTTTTATCAAGCTCAGTAATTTTAAGCACATTAATTAACTTATGGAGCTGTTTTGTTACCTGCTCTAAAGTTTTTTCATCTCCATTAACTACAATAGTCATCCGGGAAATCTCTGGGTTTTCTGTTTTGCCTACATTTAAGCTTTCAATATTAAAATTTCTCCGGCTAAACAATCCGGCAATTCTCGTCAGGACACCAGGTTTATTTAAAACAGAGACAGATAAAATATGTGTCATAAATTTAACCTCCTATCATATCTTTTAGTCCTGCTCCAGCTGGAACCATCGGATAGACATTTTCATCTTCTGGAATATGAATATCCAGAATTGCTGGCCCTTGGTGTTCTATTGCTTCTTTTAAAGCTGTATCAAATTCAGACTTTTTCTGTACACTACGCGACCAAATTCCATAGGCTTCACCCAACTTAACAAAGTCAGGAGCAGGAATTTTAGTTGCAGAATATCTTTTTTCATAAAAAATTTCCTGCCACTGGCGCACCATACCCAGATATTTATTATTAAAAATAATAATTTTAATTGGTATATTATAAGTTTGTGCAGTACCCAATTCCTGAATATTCATCTGAATACTGCCATCTCCAGCAATTAAGAATACTTTCTCATCTGGCTGACCAATTTGAGCCCCAATTGCAGCTGGTAAACCATAACCCATTGTCCCTAGACCACCTGAAGTGATAAATTGACGCGGCTTTCGATATTTATGGAATTGAGCTGCCCACATTTGGTGCTGACCTACTTCAGTAACTATAGTAGCATCACCAGTAGTATATTTATCAATCTCCTCCATAATAAACTGAGGCTTAATTATTTCTTGCTCCTCAGATTGATAAGTCAGGGGATACTTCTGCTTCAATTCTGCAATTCTCTGCTGCCAACTGCCAAATTCTCTTGGATTAAGATGAGGAATTAATTCCTGCAAAACTCGCTTAATATCACCAACTATTGGAATATCAACTTCGACATTTTTACCTATTTCAGCCGGGTCAATATCTATCTGAATAATTTTTGCCTGAGCAGCAAATTCATCCAGCTTACCTGTCACTCGATCATCAAATCTAGCCCCAACTGCAATTAAAAGATCAGTTTCAATTGTTGCCATATTTGCATATCTAGTTCCATGCATCCCTAACATTTCAAGTGCTAAATCCTCATCTTCCGGATAAATACCAAGTGCCATTAAAGTAGTTGTAATTGGAATTTTACTTTTATTAACTAATTGCTTAATCTCTTTTTGTGCTCCAGAAATAATTGCACCTCCACCTACATATAAAAGAGGACGACTAGCCTGATTAATTGCCTGAGCAGCTTTATTAATTTGAAGCTTATGGCCTTCAAAAGTAGGTTTATAACCAGGTAAATTAACTTTATCTGGATAGTTAAATTCTGCCACAGCCTGAGTAACATCTTTGGCAAGGTCAATTAATACAGGCCCTGGTCTGCCACTTCTGGCAATATAAAAAGCTTCTTTAATCGTCTGGGCCAGCTCTTTAATGTCAGTCACTAAAAAATTATGTTTAGTGATTGGTAATGAAATACCAGTAATATCAGCTTCCTGAAAAGCATCTTTACCAATTAAAGAACTTGCTACCTGACCTGTAAAAGCAACTAGAGGAATCGAGTCCATCTGAGCATTAGCTAAACCAGTAACCAAATTTGTACCTCCCGGGCCAGAAGTGGCAATACAAACACCTACTTTCCCGGTGCTTCTGGCATAACCATCTGCTGCATGTACTACTCCCTGCTCATGTCTACCCAAATAATGTGTTAAAGATGAATTATACAAAGCATCATAAAGATTTAAAACTGCACCTCCAGGATAGCCAAATATCACTTCCACATTTTCTTTCTTTAATGACTCAATTATTATTTCTCCACCATTTAATTTTGGCATAGATTCACCTCCGCTGTGAATTGCAAGATAGTAAGTAAAAAAATAGCCCTGAATACTTGTATTCAGGGCAAAAATTAATCTAAGAATATTTAATTATAACATAATATTTGTCAGAAAATTTACCCTTTTTAATTTCAGCCGACAGAAATTATCTTTCTTAATAGCTTAATTAAAAATAGCCTATTTTGAAGCAATAAATAACAAATATATGCTAATTAATTTTTATTCTTAAATGAAGTAACCCTTCTCTACTACTATCTAATCTTGTAACTTCATTTCTATTATGTTTTATATTTTTACTATACTAGATAATCACACTATAATCAATCTTTTTTTTAAAATACTCTAAAATAATTCTGGATTTAAATAAATTTAGCTTAAAACAGCTCCTCTAGCAGCAGATCCAACCAGAGCAGCATACCTTTTTAAATAACCAGTTACATCTGGAGTATACGGTTCTAGTTTATTCATTCGTTCAGCAAGTTCTGCTTGTGACAACTCTACTTCTAAAATAAAATTATCCATATCAATATGAATGATATCGCCTTCTTGCAGAGCAGCAATTGGACCTCCTGCAGCAGCCTCTGGAGAAACATGACCTATAGCAGCACCTCTAGTTGCTCCCGAAAAACGTCCATCTGTGATTAAAGCAACCTGATCATCAAGCCCCATACCAGCCAGAGCAGATGTGGGAGCCAGCATTTCACGCATACCCGGACCACCTTTTGGTCCTTCATCCTTAATAACTACAACATCACCAGCTTTAATCTGCCCAGCATTTATAGCCTTAATAGCAGCTTCTTCGCCCGAATAGATGCGAGCTGGTCCTCTATGTTCCATCATCTGAGGCGCTACAGCTGCTCGTTTAACTACCGAACCTTCAGGAGCAATATTTCCACTTAAAATAGCCAGACCACCTCTTTTGTGATAAGGATTATCCAGGGAACGAATTATATTATGATCAACAAAAGTACTCTTAGCCAAATTTTCTTTGAGAGTTGCCGCAGTAACTGTCATTACATCTTCTTCAATCAGATCACCTTTAGCTAATTCATTAATTACAGCATAAATTCCGCCAGCATCATTTAAATCCTGCATATGATTTTTACCAGCAGGTGTTAAACTGCAAATATGAGGTACCTGATCACTAATTTCATTAAACTTGGCTAAGGGAAGTTCTACCCCTGCTTCATGGGCAATAGCTGGTAGGTGTAAAGCAGTATTAGTTGAACAGCCAAGTGACATATCAACAGTAATTGCATTTAAAAAAGCTGCTTCTGTTAAAATATCAGAAGGTTTAATATCAGCTGCAACTAATTTCATAATTGCTTTCCCAGCTGCTTTAGCCAATCTAATTCGATCAGCCTTTACTGCAGGTATAGTACCATTACCTGGTAAAGCAAATCCTAAAACTTCAGCTAACGAATTCATAGAGTTAGCAGTAAACATACCAGCACAAGATCCAACTCCAGGACAGGCACTGCGAGAAATTTTTTCTAATTCTGCTTCCTCCATTTTACCTGACACAACCGAACCAACTGCTTCAAAAACATTATGCAAATCAATTGACTGGCCGCAATAGCTGCCTGGTTCCATAGGACCACCACTAATTACAATAGCCGGAATATCTAGTCTAGCTGCAGCCATCATCATTCCTGGTACAATTTTATCACAATTTGGTATTAAAACTAAACCATCAAGCTGATGACCATTAACTACTGTTTCTACAGAATCAGCAATTATTTCTCTACTTGCTAAAGAGTAATGCATTCCCTGATGACCCATTGCAATTCCATCACAAACTCCAATTGTAGAAAAAGATAGAGCTGTACCACCAGCAGCAGTAATTCCCAGCTCTACTGCATCTTTAATCCGGTCAAGATGCTTGTGTCCAGGGATAATATCACTGGCCGAATTTGCAATTCCAATTAAAGGTTTATTTAAGTCATCATCATCAAGACCCAGGGCGTAAAGCAGAGATCTATGTGGAGCCCGCTCAACTCCCTTTTTTATCTTATCACTTCTCATCCTTTTCCTCCTTTAAACATCTACTAGCTTCTTTTTAGTGAAAAGTTAAATAGGTAGCTAGATAAAAATCTAGCTACTTGCTTATTCTGAATAAATCTCGCGTCCACTTGAATTAGCTATTTCTCTAAAACGACTAATCAAATCAGTGGTTTTACTGCCAACTTTGCCATCACCAATTGTTCGACCATCAACTTCAACAACAGGAATAACTTCAGCTGCAGTACCGCTTAAAAAACATTCTTCTGCATTATATAAATCATGTCTGGTAAAGAGATCTTCCCTAACTTCTAAACCCATTTCTGCAGCAATTTTAAGTACTACTTCACGCTTAGTTCCTTTTAAAATACCAGCATAAATAGGTGGTGTATAGAGAGTATTATCAGCAACAATAAATATGTTATCACCAGTACATTCAGCTACATAACCATCATTATTTAAAATAATAGCTTCAGGAGCATCCTGCAAATTAGCCTCAATTCTGGCCATAATGTTATTTAAATAATTAAGTGACTTAATACGGGGATTAACCATTTCTGCTGCATTTCTTCTGGTAGGTACAGTAACCAGTTTTAAACCTGTTTGATAAAGTTCTTCTGGATAAAGCTGAATCCCACTTGCAATAATAACAACTGTTGCTTCTGGACATTTACGAGGATCTAATCCTAAATCTCCAATTCCTCTAGAGACAACTACTCTTATGTAAGCATCTTTTAAATCATTTGCTTTAATAGTTTCAATAATTGCTGCTTCCATCTCTGCTTTAGTTAAAGGAATCTCCAGCATAATTGTTTTAGCCGACTCATATAACCTTTTAATATGTTCATCTAACATAAATACTCGCCCACTGTAAGCTCGAATTCCTTCAAAAATTCCATCGCCATAAAGATAGCCATGGTCAAAAACTGACACTTTTGCCTGGTCTTCAGGCACAATTTCTCCATTCAAATAAATATTTCTACTCACTGCTTTTCCTCCTTAAAATTAACCCTCTAATTTATTGAATAAATTCAACTTAAATAATAGCATTTTACTAAGGAAATGTTATTACACTTAAGTATTTATTGGTTATAAATTATATAGCTAATAACTTAAAATGTCAAGGATTTAAGCAATAAAAAAAGCTCCCAAAAAGGGAGCTGATTAAGCAAAACTAATTATTATTTTTTACCGAAAAATGAACCTCTAATTTCAAAGCCTAAATAGTAAATATCATTTGCATATTCATATTCTCTATCTAAATCACCACTACTGTCATAATTTTTCTCTTTTTCTATAACTCTATTATAGCCAAAATACATTTTTCTATCAGGAGTAAAGTTATAATTAGCAAACAAATTTACCAGACTAGATCTATTTTCATCATCTGGATCATAGTTATCATAGGTATATTTTTCCCAGGGCTGATAAAGGTACTTGCCATGTAGAGTTAACTTTTCGCTAACTGCTGTATCCATTACCAGCATGTAAATCATTGTGCTATTATCATAATCATAGTCATTTGTAGGACTGTTGATCAGATCTCTTTCACGACCATAGTTTACTCTACCAACTAGAGGACTAATTCTAAATTCACCTGGCTGTAAGTCACCTGGTTTAAGTGGTCTAAGATAATCTAACTGCCAATCTGACATTAAAGTATCTCCCAGGATAACATTTCCCAACATACTATTTAAATAAGATTGAGCTGAAACTCCACCACTAACTAAAAATATTGTTAAAAAAATTATTCCCACTACAAAAATACTCTTTCTCATTGTTTTTCCCCCTTGTTTTGCAGGATTTTTAGTTAAAATCCTGAATTTAAATAATAATCTTGTCTATATTTAGTCTATCACTGCATAATATTTTTTAATATTACCCGAAAGTAGTATTTTTAGTAGTGCTTGCAAAATAATATGTTTAGTTAGGGGTCAGCAAATTGAAAAATCTGGAAAATACTCTAATTGAATGGGAAAAAATCTTTAATTTTATCTGTGAAACGGGTCAAATAAACAGTTTGAATAATTATTCCTATTATTTTCTAAAAAAGTTAAATAATTTAATCCCCTTTTTTGCTGCTAATTTTTTTCTCTTTGATGAACAGGAAAAAATCATGGGAGAACCAATCTGCTTTAATATTAATCAAAAACAATTAACTCTTTATAGTAATTATTATTATAAATTAGATAATATACGTCAGCTTGTTTTTAATCAACCTGGTGCAACTAAAAGTACTGATCTACTAGATTATACAACCTGGAGCAAAAGTGAATATTTTACTGACTTTTTAGCTAAAAATAATCTTTATTATTCAGCTGGCATAGACATTCATTATCAAAATAGATTATTAGGAACAATTAGTTTATTCAGAGAAAGATCTGAGCCTGATTTTAGTCTCAAAGATTTAATTTATTTAGAATTAATAGCTAAACATGCAGCCAATCAGGTCTATAAATTATTTCTCTTAAATAATATTAAGCAAAAAAAAGAACTTAAAACAAAATTAATAATGAAAAAAATCTCTCAAGAATTTGAATTAACTGAACGTGAAAAGGAAGTATTGAATTTATTATTAGCCGGTCAGAGCAATCAGAAAATTGCTAAAGAACTTTTTATTTCAATTAATACCGTCAAAAAACACTTATCAAATATTTATCAAAAAGCAAAAGTTAAAAGCAGAACAGAATTAACTGCCCTTGTTTTTAAAAGTAAAATTAATAATAGCTAGTTTATTCAAATAATCAAAATAAAAACTCCTATTAGTAGAACAAAACTAGCTTTCTACTAACAGGAGTTAAAATCAAACTCTGCTTTATAACTGCAGAAAATTTCAGTTAACAATAAGTTTATTTATTTAAAATAGCTTCTAATTCAGCAGCTGTTAAATCCTGATATTGCTGTTTTGCTTTATTTTGACTCAATTGAGCCAGGATTTCTTCTCTACTCTGTGCCTTTTCAGCCAGATAATCAGCTATAATATCTTCTTTAACTGGTGGAGCTGGTGGTTCAACAGACTCAACTGTTTCAGTGGCGGCTGTTTTAGGTTGAGAGGGATTATCTAGCTGTACTTCCTGTTCTACCTGTGCCTTTGGTTCTGAGCTATTTGAGCTATTACCAAGTTCAAGGTTAAAATTACTGCTCTTGATAACATTCTTCGAACTAACTTCATCTCCATATTTAATTATTTTGGGAGTCACAAAAATAATGATCTCATTTGTTTTATTACCTTTTGTCTGGTGAGTAAATAGTTTACCTAATAATGGTATATCACCAAAGAATGGTATTTTGGCTATACCACCTTCTTTATCTGTCTGGATTAAACCACTAATCGCAAATGTCTCATTATTTTTTAGGCGCAGTGATGTTTCAACTTTTCTAGTCTGGGTTGCTGGAGGTGGTGTTTTATCAGAACTAGCAGTTTCTGCATTATTTTCAGTAAAGTTACTTACTTCAGGTGCAATTTTCATTTCAATCTCATTGTTTTCAGTAATCCAGGGGGTAAATTTAAGCTTAACTCCGGCCTCTGCATATTCCCAGGAAGTAGTGGTATCTCCTTCATCATCATCTTCTGTAACCTCATAGGGCTCTTTATTTAAGATTTCCATATTGGCTTCTTCTCCGTTTAAAGTCATTAAACTTGGTTTAGCCAGTGTTTTGGCATCAGAAGAATTATCAAGCAGCTTAAATATTTCTGCCCAGGTATAAGACAACTTATTAATTTTATCACCATCAGAGTTACGTTCAATATTGATGGTACCAATGCCGCCATCACTTGCATAATCCATTCCAATCTCGCGTGAAAAATCTGTTGATATTTCTTCAACCCTTGTTTCTATAACAACCTGATACCTTGGCTTATTAATACTCTTAATTAATGATTCAACATTAGCTAGCTGATTACGAGGACCATTAATAATTACTTCTTTTCTTTTTTGATTAACATGAACTTTTATTTCAGGATAAAAAGCAGTTAAGATTTCATTAATCTGCTCTGTATCAACATAATCCACCCTAATATTTTCTGTTGTCGGCTCCAGACTCTCATCATAAGTTTTAGCCATTGCTAAAGCAGTATTAACTTCTGGCTGTCTACCACTAATTGTAATCTGGTTAGTCAAAGGATTAATTTTAATTTGCAGAGCAGGATTGACAACTAATAATTTACTCTGTAAGTCTTCCAATTCTGCATTTAAAACTTGATAATTAGCTGAATATAATTCTATGTTTGATTCATTAAGCTGCTTTGACTCAGTTTGAGGCTGGCTTACAGGTGTCTCTGAACTCAGCTCAGCTATCATAGTTTTAATTTCATTTAACTGTTCAGCCTCTCCTTTTAGAATAAACTGGCCGCGCACTGGATCTAGAGTAATTTGAGTTTCTGGAAAAAGCTGTCTAATAATTGTTCCGATATTCTCCAACTCATTCTGATTAGCTTTAACAAATTCTGTAGTAATATTAGCATAAATACTGTTGATTTTTTCGGGAGCTGCCACTACAACTGTATTATCATCCCATTTATAGGCCAGACCTTTAGTTTGAGTAATTAAGTCTAGAGCCTTGGCAAAGCTAATTCCCTTTAAAGTAACAGTAATTTTCCCATCGACTGAGCTGTCAGTAATTAAGTTAACATCTGCTGCGGTTGCTACAGTGCGCAGCACATCTGCTAAATCAGCATTTTTAAATTCCAGCTGGTCAATTTGCTGAGCTGGCCCGGCAAGTACAGTTAGTGAAAAAATACAAAGTAAAAATAAAACTAATAATAAAGTTTTCTTTTTTAAAAACATTGCTCGTCCTCCAATCAGTTATTGAAATAGTTTAATAGTTAATTGTAAATTCATTTCCATTTTTAGTAAGAAAAACCTGGCTATCTCTATAAGACAATAAAGTATAACCAGCAATCATTTCACCTGGTCTAAGTAATTCACTTGTATTATTAATTAAATCCTTAATTAAAATAATTTTTTCTCCTCCAGTTACCAGGATCCCTTTAACTTCGAGTTCCTCTGCAGCTGCTTCAGGGTTAAAATTATTATTCTGCTCAACTAATAGCTGATCTACCTGCTGCTCATCTTCTACAAGCGGTTGCAGCTGATTAAGAAAAGGATTATTTAAATCACTAATTTCATTCTCATCTAATTCATTTTGTAAAGTAAAATCCATTAAATCCTGATCCACTGCAAGGTTTAATGCCATTACTTTTGGTGCTAAAAGAACTAAACAGATAGTTAAAATAACCATACTCAAATGTTTCATACTCTCACCCCTTAATTTCCTGAGAAAATCTAACCAGGCTATCTGGCTGATAAAAAAATAGGTTTAAATCTAATTCTAATTGACTGTCATAATTTTGCAAAGTAAAGTTTTCTACTACCAGGCGATAATCCCAATTATCGATTAGTCTAAAAAAGTTTAACAATTGAAAATAATCACCACTTAAATTTAATTTAAAACTATAACCATCTGCAATCTTAGCTTTTTCGTACTGACTGATAATAATTTGGTTCTGTCTAGCAAAAAAATCAAGAGCGGTTAAAACTTCTTCTGGCTGACGCACTTCAAAATCAAGCCGTTCCTGTCTTTCCTTTTTTAAATCAGCCAGCTGCTTTTCCAGACTATCTATTTGATTTACTTTAGTTAAAACTTCAGTAAAATCAGTCTGAATATTAGTTAGATCATTTCTTAGATCAGCCTGCCTGGTCAGCATTGGCTGATAGATAAAATAATAATAAGCTGCAAAAACTACTACTACAAATAAAACTAAAAGTAATATTATTTCACGCCGGGAAAGTTTACTCATCAATTAATGCCTCCTTTCTTGCTAGGAGTATCTATTTTAACTGTTAGCTTAAAATTAAGTTCTGACTCTTGCTGAAAACGTTCTAGTGAAACTACTGAAAAAATAGTAGAATCATAAATATTAGCTAAAAAATCTAATAATGATCTTACAGTAGTTGCATTACCTGTAATCACTAAGTTACCTGTCTGATAATTTAGTGAATCAAAATAAATAGCTGCTGGTACTAAATTTGAAAACTCTCGCAGCGCTGGCGACAGCTGATAGGATTCCATTTCCATTTTAACAGGTAATTTAAAATTACTTACTTCCTGATTTAATTTCTGATAATACTCAAATTGAGGCTGAATAGCAGTTAGCTGCTGCTGCCAGCTCAGCTTATTAGATTGCAAAGTTTTTAATTCTAATCTATTTACATAATAATTAACAGCTGGAATTGCCAAAACAGCAATTATTATTATTATATAAATAATCTCTGTCCAGTTTATTTTGTAACTTTCATCTTTTTCCAGCAGATTAACCCGCATGATATTCCACCTCACTTAACACTGTGCCAGCTGCTATAGCGATCATAGTTTTGTTAACTTCAGCAGACTCAGTATTATTAAATTTAAGCCAGGGATCCAGTGCAGCTACCGGCAGATCAATTTCTGCCTGTAGATATTCTACCAGACCTTTTAAAAGCAATCCTCCACCAGTTAAATAAATATTATTAATTAGATTCTCTTTATTTCTTTCATTATGATAATCAATTGATCGATTAAGTTCATTAATTAAATTAGCCAGTAAATTTTTAATTCCTGTCTGAACCGAACTATTATCTTCTACTCCAGTCATTAATAAATCAAGATCTATTATTTCTTCCTCCTCTTCAGCATCAATTTCAAACTGATAAGTTTTTTTGGCTATTTCAGCCTCTTCAAAACTATTTTCTTCAGTCAAAAATAATTTGCTGAAACTATTACCAGCAATTTCAATTTCCCGACTCAAATAAAAATTACTGCTATCTGCCACTATTATTTTAGATTTATTGGATCCAATATCAAGCAGTAAAGCAGGCTGCTCAGGCTGATAATTTGCCCGTAATAATGAAATCATTGCCATTTCTGCTAAATTAACAACTTTTACTTTTAACAAATTTTCAGTAAAAAGTTCAAGGTAATCAGCCAGAATATCCTGAGGCATTACTGTTAATAGCAGCTCTAGTTCATTTTCATTTTCTGAGAGAATAATATAATCTAATGCTATATTATCCAGCCCTAAATCTAATATTTCCTGTACTTCCCACTTCAGTGCTTCTTTAAGCTCTGTTTCTGGCATTTTAGGCAAATTAAGCCTGCGGACAAAGGTTTTGCCAGCAGCGGGGGTCATTAAAAGAATTCCAGAACTAAAATTATTTGTCTTAAAAATATCAGTTATTATTTTTCTTAATAAATGTTTATCTTTTATTTCTCCATCCTGAATACTGCCAGTAGGAATTTCTCTTTTAAGAGCAGACTGAAAATTTATTTTATTATTTTTGACCCGACAATTTAAAAATTTAATACTATTATGACCAAAATCAACTGCTGTATATTCAACTCCCCTAATTAAGCTAAATGGACTTATCGCCATTTTATCATCTCCTTGCACCAAATTTAATCATTCCAGATTAATCTAACTGGACCAGTTTTATCAATTTCAAAATTAGGATTACCATGGATTCTAGTTAATTCTGCTATACCAGGATCAATACTACCGCGCAGAGGATTATCATCAGAATAAGTAGTGACACTACTTATCCGTTCATTATTTAAATTAATTTCATTAAAAACCATAGATGAAGCATATCCTCCTCTAAAATTATTACTTGTGTAAGTAGCAAAAGGAGCAAAATAGGCTAGATTAATCTCAGATTCCCAGGGCATTGTAATGTGACCAGCTTCGAAAGAAACAAGATCTGCTGTAGTATAAATAATTATATTAGCCCTACCACGCAAAGATACTTCTGCTGCTGGTTTTATTTCACCATCAATTAAAATATGCAACACTTGATCATTTGGTTTATCAAAATATTTAATTTCAGATTCAGTAGGATTAAAATCTCCATCGATTAAAATATAATTAGCTTCATAATCAGTATCATCATTAAAGAAATTATAAACCGCATCTTCTAACTGCCAATAATAGCCCCAATTTGACCCTACACCTGGCTCTGGCTGGGCAACTCTCCAAAATAAACTCCATTTTTCTCTAATCGCTTTATAAACTTTACCATTATTAATAACTTCACTACCTGTTCTATATACTTTATTGCTCCAGGTATTATATTTAGTAGTATCTGGCTCTGTGTCTTGATAAGTATAACCGCCTTCACTAGCCAATCTTGTTTTAAACTCAGCCACTATTTTTTCCTGATAATCATAATCATCTTTATTTGGTAATGAAGTTAATCCATATTCAACATTGTCTCTACTTAAATTAGTTTCTGTTACTAGATCTGGTTGAGCTAATTGCCAGCTGCTGCTTCTCCCAGGTGTACTTTGATTATTATTACTTAAGCTCAAATAGAGATCATTATTCCTAATTACAATTTGATCTTTAGCATAACTTTGCTCTCTATCCCAGGGCTGATAGCTAATATCAAGTGTCCAATTTTTCTGCCAATCTTGCTGCCCAGGCTCTACAGCTTCACCAGGATTATAGTCTGAATTACTAATATAAACTTGATTATTATAAACTACTAAATCTCCCAGACTATAATTACTATAAGGTGACCAGTTATAATAACGTTTTTCGGCTGTTCCAAATGAATGTCGATCAACATCCTGAAAATATGAATTACTAATATTTATTTTATTAGCAAAACGAGAAAATCTAAAATAATCAATTAAATGATCTATTTTATATTGAATAGAAATTGTTTTTGAACGCAAACCATGTTTAGCATTTACTTTAAAAAGGTAAAGGTTATTTTTCTGATAGTTTTCATCTGGCTGATAACTATAACTTAAATTATAATTATCCAGAGTTAAATTTTTTTGATTTAATTCAGCTAGCATCAGATCAAGTTCAGGTTTAATCTCATCAGCAGAGAAAATACTTTTCCCAGCAATTTTATCATGATAAAACTTATTTAAATAAAGATCTAAAAAATTACTTCCCCCTTCAGCTGCATAAAAAGCCTGAGTAGCTGCTGCTGAATTAGAACTTAACCTGAGGTTAGAATTATTAACTATTAAAAAAGCAGTGGACAAAGTACCAACTATAAGCAGCAGAAAAATTGACATAATAATTGCTGACCCTCTATTATCCAACATTGGCTATTCCTCCTCTGCTAAGACTGCCAGATTTCTTGAATAAACAGTTTTTATCTTATCTTTTCTTATGCCATTAGTAATTGTACTTAATTCAATTCTAAAGTCACTTTTTTGATCAGTAATTAAAGTAGTGAGATTAAAACTAGCTACATTATTAAGTTTTTGGACTAACTTGTCTGACTCTAGCAGTTCTAAAGTTTGAGCTGCTTTATCATAAGTTAATTTTACTAAATCAATTGGCTGCCCATCTTCATTTAAATTTTGATAAATATAATAAATATATTTAGTATTTTCACCTGCTTCAATTTTTTCTTCATATTGGACTGTTTTACGTAAGAATCGACTAATATTTTCTAACATAACTTCATCTAGACGATTTTTGGCTATTCGCTGACTAGAATCATCTAAAAAAGTAAAAGATTGAAAAAGAATTAAAGCAATTATTGTCATTATTACACTAAATATAACAATGGAAAGTAACAGTTCGAGTAAAGTTAAACCAGAATTATTTTTCAGCATTTTAATCAACCCCCAGAAAAGTTGCCAGATTATACTGACCTGGTTGATTTTTATTTAGCCAGTTCATATCTAATTCAACCTTATATAAACCCGCAATAATTGCTGACTGATCACTAATTTTAATTTTAGACTGCTCAGTAAGTTGAAAATCATCAATTAATTCATATTTACTATATAATTCAGTTAAATCAGATTTGATATCAAGAGTTTCTCCGACTAAATCAGAACTTCCCATTTCTTTTAAATCATTATCAATAAATTCTGCAATATTTTGCTGATAACTTCCGGCAGCTAGCTTATTTGCCAGATGTTTTTTTACTAAAAGCCTAAATACTGCTGGATCAGATAAATAATCCATTATACTGGCAGAAAAATTAACTATGCAGTCAGAATTATTAACACTAGTCTCACTTCTAAATCCAGCCAGCATAGCACCAGTAAAAGCAGTTATTAAAACTACAACTATAATTAAAGCCAGCAAAACTTCTAGCAAAGTAAAACCCCTGTTTTGAGTAATTTTTAACATAACCTTCTTCCCCCTTAAAAAGGTTAATTATTATACCATTTAACTAAATTATCTTGAGCTGTCCCACCTCCCTTAAGTTCCTCTTCTTCTTCAGGAGTAAAAAGATCAGCAAAGGGAAAACTATCTAAATTGCTGGGCTCATATTTTAAAGTGGTTCCTCCCGAAATATTAAAGCTATTTGCCATTACAGTTCCCTCTACATATGCACCACCCGAAATATCTACTTTAGAATCTAGAGCATAAATTATTCTAGTATCAACTGAAGTTCCTCCAGAAATATTAATTGCTGAACCTCGACTAATAATATTCCCCATAACACCACTACCACCACCAATATTTAAGTCAGCTTTTTCAATAAATATATTCCCATAATAATGAGTAGATCCGCCAAGATTAACAGCCTGATCACCAGCATAGTATAACATTACATCATCAATTTGATTTGGCTCTGTTGAATTATTACTTGACAGATAATTGATATCACTGCTGCCAGTCATTGTAAACTCATCACCAACATATAAAATCAGCCGCCCATTTTCTCCTTTGTTTGTCAAAACAATATGACCCTGATTTAGATTAAGGTTGTTTACTCTAATTATTCGTGTACTGTTGTTTAAATCAATGGTTAAAGTTCGATCAGAAGTTACAGAAATATTATTATATTGACCATCTTCCGCAATAGTATAAACACCAGATTCTGTCCATGGAGTTGTAAAATCACTCCGCAGAGATAAATCATCTGGGAAATCAGGAAATTCAGGATCTGGATAATCCTGATGCTCTAAATTATTAATAGAACCACTAACATTTCTAACCATTCGCTCCCAGGCAGCAGAGTCTGCAGGTTTATCATTGGTAGTATTATATTTTGCTACATATTTTTGCTCATTATACCAGACCTCATCTCCAGTATTATAAGTCTGATTTTTAAACCAGGGCCAGGCGTCTCCCGCCGGGATTTGACGTGACCAGGAACTATCTGCATCTGGAGCTGAAGTAGTATAATATTTAGCCTTATAATAAAAGCCATTATACCAGATAATTCCATCTGAAGGACGATAGGCTCCGTGCGCAGCTGACCAGACCTGATCACCAGGCTTTTTAGCCACTTTAACATCAGCTTCTGTAACTGCTTCTTCACTATAATCAAGGTCTAAATTACCATCTATTTGAGCAGCTGGATCTACACTAACTTCATTATAGGCAGTAGCATTTGTCTTAATGTCACCGTCTATTTTGGCACTACCAGACATGGCAATAACAGGTTCCGAACCTCCACCACTACTAGAAGCAGCAAATAAAGCATTATTAAAAGGGCCGCCTTCATTAGAAGATGTTAAGTCAAAGGTTAAGCCAATTTTTTTATCTAAACCTGAATAACTGCCTAAAATATCAACTGAAACCTGATCATCTTCGATCGAATAATCAGGATTAGTAATCTGATAAAAGCCCTCATAATCAGCCAGCTGTCTTTTTTTACCCTTGATAAAATCAGTATCATCACTAGTTAAATCTTCATAATCTTCTAAAAATATTTTTTTGCCTGATTTCCTAAATAAAAAAATAAGTCTTTCTGCACCAGCATCTGCCAGATAAAAAGCTTTTTGCTGACTGATCATCTCATCTTTAAAATGTAAATCAAATAAATCAGATTTGAGGAGAGCAAAAACTAAAGTAGCAACTACAATTAAAATTATTAATAAAAATATTAAAGCTATACCCTGTTTATTCTTAATATAATTCATTCTATACTCTCCTTTCTAGTTGTAGTTTCGCGAAACTACAAATTCTCGCTGCTGTTCTGTTTTACCTTCAACATTAGTTTCTAAATAAATCAAAAATCTATTTTTAGTCGTCAATTGTCTAATATAGAAGCCACTTACATTCTGCAAAATAATTTGCTGAGGCTGACTATTAATCTGAAGATATAAAGTATCATTAATTAAATTAAGTCGATATTTATTTTCATCAACAGCTGAGCTATAACCAGAAAACGTCCAGTTATTTCTCCCTTGTCCAAATTGATTAGTCGAATCAGCAATTGCTGTTCTAAGATAAGCAGCCAATTTTTGCTGAGCAAGAGCTAATAATTGATCCTGGCTCATTTCAGTACTACTGCTATCTAAAATATCAAAACTTGAGATTAAAATTGGCGTAACAATCAAAGAAATTAATAAAAAAATAATTAAAGTCAGAATTATCTCCAGTAAAGTAAAACCTGAGCCATTAAAATGCTTTATTAATTTAATCATGATAGACCAACTGCCAATAAAGTTTTTAAGCTCTCCTGATAACTATGTCTATCCTGCCAGTTAACCTGAATAGTAAGGTTTAACAAATCATGCCAATCACCGAAAGTATTGTATTTAATCTGAACTTGCTGATCATTGCCAATTAAATTAAAATCGCTTGTATAGTTACTTAATAACTCATTAGTTAAATTAAAACTAGCTGAATCATAACTAAGATTTTCACCTTTTATAATTTGAGTTAACAGATTCTGACCAGATTCGTTTTTACTGTGCAGCAGCTCAGCTAGATCAGCTGCCAGATTAATCGCCTGTTTACGATTAGCTGATTGAGCCTGAGTATGCACACCTGTAATCAAGGCTGCCGCAAAAGCAGTAATTAACAGCACTATTAAAAACAAGGTTATAACTGTTTCAATAAGTGTTATCCCTGCCTGTTCTCTAAATATATTCATTAAATACCTCCCTGGCTAAATAAACAAATTCAAATAAAAATGAAAGAAGATATCTTCCCAGAACCAGAGTAAAAGTGAGGCTGCAGCTAAGAAAGGTCCAAAAGGTAATTTGCTTTTTAATTGTAATTTACCCTTGAAAATTCCTGGTAAAGCAAATAAAAGTGCCAGCACAGCTGCTAAAAAAATTGCTGTAACGGCAATTACAGGGCCAGCAAAACTACCTACCATAGCCATCATCTTAATATCACCACCACCAATACCACCTTTACTTAAGTAAGCCAGAATTAATAGAAATCCTCCCCCTGCTAAAAGACCCAAAATTGCCTGTCCCATAGCTAAATCACTTCTAAAAAAAGCTAAAAAAAGTCCTACTATTAAGCCGCCCAGAGTTAATTTATCGGGCAGAATCTGTTTTTGATAATCAATCACTGTTAGAGCAATTAATAAGGAAGAAAAAATTAAACCAGCTAACAGCACAGTTAAATTTTCCAGATATAAATAGTTAAGCACAAAAATTAAAGCAGTTGTTAACTCAATCAGTGGATAAGTTACTGCTATTTTACTAGCACAGGCACGACACTTCCCCTGTAAAAAAAGATAGCTTACTACTGGTATTAATTCTAGTGCTCCCAGCTGATGGCCACATTCTGGACAATGTGAGGCAGGAAAAACAATTGATTCGCCCCGGGGAAGTCGATAAATTACCACATTTAAGAAACTGCCGATTAAAAGTCCTAAAATAAAGATAAAAATAAGCATCTGATCGCCATCCAATCTTCTTAGTTTTATTAATCTAGACTGAGATGTCCTGTTAAATCAGTCTCCAGACCACTCTGGTTGGAAATCCCAATAAACAAATCATCAGTTAACTTAACTGAAAAAACATAGTCACTACCATTACTAGCATAATAATAATCAGTTGCTAAATTAGCAGTACCAACTTCTCCTACAATACTTTTTAGAGCATTAAATTCAGCTTGATAATTATTAATAAAAGCTGCTGTATCAGCTGCAGCAGGATAATTGTCATGCTTAAATTTATAAACACTAATTTCTGTTTGTAAAGTTCTTACATTAAAAGTAAGGGCTTCTTCTCTTGCTTTTTCTGTAATCCCACTTAAATTGGGGATTGCAATTGAAGCTAAAATTCCTAAAATAACAATTACTATCAAAAGTTCAATCAGGGTAAACCCCTGCTCAGTCAATTTAAATGACCGTTGTCTCTCCATAACTAAGCCTCCATTTTTTTAGCAATCAGGTTAGTCTAACTGCTTTAAATTAATTCTAATGCCAATTCCCAATAAAATCCAAAATATCGGTGCTGCCGAAACTACGCTATCATTAAAAAAACCAGCCATTAAATAGGCTGCAATTGCTAGCATAACTGCCAGACCAGTTTTCTGCTCCCAGCAATTAAAACTAGCTTTAAAATATAAATTTATACTCTGAGCTAAATAACTCAGCCATAGGACTAATAGTGCTAATAAAGATAAAACTCCTGTATTAATTGCAATTTGCAAATAAAGATTATGTGGTTTATCAACTAAAATAGCTGGATCATTAAAATATTTTAGTTTACCTACTACATCCTGTTGGGGAAAGTACATTGCAAAACTATCTGCACCATGTCCAATAAAAAATGTCTTTTTTAATAAAGGGATTGTTCGAGACCAAATATAAAGCCGGGAAGAACCAAGCCGCTCATAGCCGCTAAATCCCCAATGCTCAACTTTAGTCAAAGGAAATAAATGTCCCTGAATACCTTTAAGATAAAGTTTAGAATCCTGGTAAACAAACACTGCTTTTTTACTACCATAATTCCACTTCAGAGTAGATTTATAATTAGCTAAAAATTGATGTTTGCTCAAATTAAATTGCAAAAAGTCATATTCAACGCCAGAACTATTTCTCTTTACTATTGTTAATGCTGAATCTGGCTGTAGTAATTTAAATTGAGAATCTTGCAAAATAAATTTAAATTTAGCTTCAGTAGTAAACAGTGTTAAAATATGCTTTTTCGAATTAAAATCAACCTGAGTAATGGGAGGTAAAATCAAAGCTTCTTTAGCTAATTCTGATTCAGAAAGTGGAAATAAAATATCACTAAAAATGCTATCTACACTCCTTGCTCCCATTATAGCAAAGATTAGGCAAAATAAAAATAAAATTACAATTAATCGGCAATAATTTTTTTTAAGCTGCCGGCCTAAAATTATAATTAAAAGCACCATAACTGCCAAAAAAGATAAAAATCCTGCCCGGGAACGAGAACCTACTAAAAAACTATAATACAATAAAGTTAAAAATCCCCAAACCCATAATTCTCTTTTTCTTTTAGCCAGCATAAAAAAGGTTAAAGCTAGTGCCAGCACCATAACCGCATAACTGCCAACATAATTAGGATTGTAAAGAGTACTATAAATAACTTTTTTCCCGATAAAACTAAGTTGATTAGTAAAAAATTCTAATCCGGATGGGGTAACTAGATGTTTACCAAAACTAGTTGTTAATAAATCAAGATTATAAAACTGAAAAATCCCCTGTATGGAAAGTAAGGCAGAGGCAACTAAAAGCCCCTTTAGCAAAAAGAATACTGATTCTTTTTCTGCTACTAAATTAAGACTAACTACAGTCAGCACTAGATAAGCCAACAACACATAGCTATTTTCAAAACGATCTGGAAAACCTTTAATTACAATTTCACTGTATTCAGTAAAAACTGCTGCCAGTAAAATAAATATGGCATAAATAATCATCGGAAAATAATACTTAGTTATAAGCAAATCTTCGGTTCGTAAATACAGTAAAAAAATAACTAAAATCAGGGCTGAGATAGTTAATAAAAAAATCATTTTATAATAAGAATAAAAATCAAGATAAATAAAACTACCCCACAACTTTGCTGCAGATGAATCAAAAATAATCAGTTTCAAATGCATAATAACAGGCAGCAAAGTAATAACTAAAGTTAAAAAGAAGAGATTGATCTTTTTTAAATCAGTTTAATTTAGCTGCAAAGTCAATCCCTCCTTAAATTTAATTTAATTTATTCACCACTGGTAGTGATTCCACTATCAGTTATTGTAACGCTCCAATTATCAATACTCGCTTTAATACTATAGTCAGCATCAGCATTTTCCGGAGTAGTTAAAGTCACATTTTGATCATTCAAAGAAGTGACGGCACTACTATCAAAAGTATCCCCACCAGCATTAGTAAATGAAATATCTAAACCATCAGTTGTAGATACTGTTATAGTTGAATTAGGGTGCTGAGCCTTAAAAGCTTCAATCTCTGTCATTAGAGTCCGCATATTAGCCTGAACAGCTGCTTTGTCTGCTGTGTCAGTTAAACCAGCCAGGTTAGGTACAGCAATTGCTGCCAGGATACCTAAAATAACAATTACAATTAATAATTCGATTAATGTAAAACCTTCATTTCTTTTAAATACTTTTCTGATATTTTTCATTTTTTTCCTCCTTAAGTTTTTGGCCTGATAAATTATTTAAGCTAATTGCTAACTCTACTCTAAGAAATATTTATCAAAGCCAGGTGAAAATATTTTTGAGCTGTTAAAGACAGCTCTTTTGTTTAAAATTGTACTAAAACAAATAAAATTCTCCCCTACAAGGTGCTGACCACCTCCTCAAAATAAATTTAAAATAAAAAAACCGACCAAAATTAATTCTGGTCGGTTGTACCAATGGCTCCTGTCGGTACAAAGGGTACCCAGTAAAAACAACCGACAATCTCAGCCTCCAATTTCTAAATATATATTATTTATCATATTTTATCATAAGATTAAAACTTTTACCATCATTAATTTAAAATTATTTTAAATTTAGTTAATTAAATACTCTGATAAACAGCAAATAAAGGTAAAATAGTTGCGGCAACTATTCCTCCTACAATCACTGCTAAAATAATAATCATTGCTGGTTCAATTAAAGAAATACTACCTTCAATTGCATTAGCAACCTCTAAATCATAGTAATCAGAAACCTTGTTAAGCATATCTTCAATATTACCACTTTCTTCCCCTACTTTTAGCATCTGAACTACCATAGGAGGAAATTCGCCACTTTTCTGAATTGGTTCAGATAAAGTTGTCCCTTCTCTAATTCTTAATCTAGTTTCCAATAAAACATCTGCAAAAACTTCATTACCTACTACCTCTTCTACCACTGGTAAAGCATTTACAATATTAACCCCACTCTGCAGCAGCAGAGATAGAGTGCTGGCAAAACGTGACACTGCTACTTTACGAATTAAATCACCTAGAACAGGTATTTTAAGCAAAACTTGATCACGAAAATGTTTCCCAACTGGTGATTTGAAATAATTCCTGATTAAAATTCCGGCCCCAATCACTGTTAATAAAATAAGCCACCAATAGCCAGCAATAAAATTACTGACTGCCATCAAAATTTTAGTTGGCAGTGGAATTTCACCCCCAAAACTGAGCAGCATATTTAAGATATTTGGTAAAACAAAGCCCATCAAGATAAAAACTGCTGCAATTGCTACAATTACAATTACAACTGGATAATAAAGAGCTGACTTAACTTCTTTATTAATCCGATCTCGATTACGATAATATTCGACTAACTCAGCCAATACACTATCGAGAACACCACCAGTTTCACCTGCCTTAATCAACTGCACAAATAAAGTGGGAAAATAACGGGGAAATTTCTGTAATGTGTTAGAAAGAGTTGCTCCTGCTTCAATATCTGTCAGTACTTCAGTTAACATCTGCTGTTCATGCTTAACATTTGACTGTTTTTTAATAATATTAATTGATCTAACCAGAGGAATTCCTGCTGCAATCAAGACTGACAGCCGCTGGGCAAAATTAGCTAATTCAGCAATTTTATAGCCTTTAGCAAATAATGATAATTCAGCTAAATCAAAATTGAGTAGACTGGTTTTTCCAGCTGCACTAGCTGCTGCCTGATCTTGAGCTTCAATTTTAATTGCATAAAGATTTTTATCACGCAACTGACCAGCTACTTCTTCTCTACTACCTGCCTCTATCATCCCTTCTAAAATTTGGCCTGCACTGCCCCGGGCCTTATAAAAAAAAGTGGTTGCCATACTGCACCTCCCTAGCGCAATTTATCCTGAACATATTTAACATCATTACAATGATGAAGAACCTCTTTTTTACTAACCTGGCCAGCATTATAAAGATTAAGCAGATAGCTATCCATAGTAATCATATTATAACGGCCACCAGTCTGAATTGCTGAATAAATTTGATTTGTCTTACCTTCCCGGATGATATTTCTAATTGCTGAAGTTGCAATCATTATTTCAAAGGCGGCAATACGACCGCTATTATCAGCTTTAGAAATTAACTGCTGTGCAATAATTGCACTGAGTACGGAAGCAAGTTGAATCTTAATCTGTTCCTGCTGACCAGCAGGAAAAGCATCAATAATCCTGTCTATAGTTGCTGGTGCACTATTAGTATGCAGAGTTGCCAGTACTAAGTGACCTGTTTCAGCTGCTTCCAGAGCTATTTTAATTGTTTCTAAATCACGCATTTCACCTACTAAAATAACATCAGGATCCTGCCTTAAGCAGGCCCGTAAGCCACGCTTAAAGTTACTGGTATCACTGCCAATTTCTCGCTGATGAACTAGACTTTTATTATGCTTATGCAGATACTCAATTGGATCTTCTAAAGTCAAAATATGCGATTTTTTATGCTGATTAATTTCATTAATAATTGCAGCCTGTGTAGTTGACTTCCCACTACCTGTTGGTCCTGTACTTAAAATTAACCCCATTCTTTGCATAGCAAGACTTTTTAAAACATCTGGCAGTCCCATCTGCTCGATAGTTGGCACCTGATTCGGAATTATCCGGAGGGCAATCCCGACACTTCCTCGCTGATGATAGGCATTAACCCGGAAACGGGAAATTCCTGGCAGACGATAAGAAAAATCAATCTCTCCCAGCTCATTAAACTCTTTATACTGCCTTTCAGTCATCATTTCCCGGGCCAGACGTTCTGTATCTTCCGGTGTTAACTTCTCCTTATATTTAAGATAAGGCTGTAAATCTCCATTAACCCGGATATAAGGAGGAGAAAATACAGTTAAATGTAGATCAGAAATCTGATCATCATTTGAAACTATTTTTAGTAATTCAGCAAAATCCAAATTTATCACTCCTAACCTGACAGTTTTTAAAAAATTATTCTCTGCAATTCTGCCAGATCAGTTTCTCCACTGGCAACTTTTTTTAAGCCATCTTCTTTTAAAGATAACATACCCTGCTGGCGTGCATAGGCTTCGATTTGTTCTTTGCTTTGATTATTAACAATCATTTCTTTAATCTTATTATCTAGTACAAATATTTCCTGAATAGCAATTCGCCCCTGATAACCAGTATTATTACAATCAGGACAGCCAACTGCAAAATAAGCTGCTTGAAGATCTTTAGCTCCAGAATAATAATTATCTTCTGGTGATAGGTCTCGTTTCTCTTTACAGTGAGGACATAATTTACGCAATAAACGTTGAGCAACAACACCATTAATCGCGGCTGCTACTAGATAAGGAGCCAGACCCATATCAATTAATCTAGTTAGCGAAGAAACTGCATCATTAGTATGCAGAGTACTAAAAACTAAATGACCTGTTAAGGCTGCCCGCACAGCTATTTCGGCTGTTTCTTCATCTCGCATTTCTCCTACCATAATAATATCTGGATCCTGACGCAGAATAGAACGTAATGTCCGCGCAAAAGTTAAGCCTGCTTTTGGCTGAGCCTGAACCTGATAAACTCCATCTAATTGATACTCAACTGGATCTTCAATTGTAATCAAATTAACTTCTGCTCGATTAAGTTTATTTAAAGCAGCAAAAAGAGTTGTTGTTTTACCACTGCCAGTCGGTCCAGTTAATAAAACAATTCCATTACTTTTTTTAATTAAATTCTCAAATTTAGTTTCATTTTCAGCTGACAGACCAAGATTGTTTAATTCCAATAGATTGGTATCTTGAGTTAAGAGTCTAATTACGACCTTTTCTCCCCTAATAGTCGGTAGAGTTGATACTCTAAGATCAAGTTTTTCTCCCTGAAAAACCATCTTGATCCTACCATCCTGAGGTACTCTACTTTCTGTAATATCAAGATCAGCTATTATTTTTATCCGCGAAACTAGTGCCCGGTGGGAGTTTTTAGGTGCACGCATTTCTGTCTGCAGAACACCATCAATTCGATAACGAATTCTAATTGAATTTTCTTCTGGTTCTATATGAATATCACTGGCCTTTTTATGGTAAGCATTGCTGATTATATAGTTAGCAAGCTTAATAATTGGCGCTTCATCGAGCATTTCTCGTAATTCTTCTTCCTGAAGCTCAGCTTCACTTTTTTGATTATCAGCATTAAGCTCAAGTTCATTTAACTTTAAATCGTCAAAAATATCAGCTACATCCAGATTATCACTACCATACAAATTATCAAGTGCTTTTCTAATCTTAGTTGGTGCTCCATAGAGGGGCTTAATTTGATAATTGGTCAGCATTTCTAGATCATCAATTGCAACAATATCAGTCGGATCAGCCATAACAACTTTTAACTGGCCATCTTCATTTTTTTCAAGTGGAAAGGCTAAATAACGGCGAGCAATATTTTCAGGAATTGTATCTGATAAGCTGGGATCATAAAAATATTTATCTAAATCAGCATGGGGAATTCCCCGTTGAAACTCTAAAACTTCAATTAAATCTCTTTCTTTAACATAGCCAAGTTCAACCAGTATCTCTCCTAACTTTTTACTGCTCTTTTGGCTGACATTTAAAGCATCTGTAAGCTGTTTTTTAGTAATATATTGATGATCAACCAGTAATTCCCCTAATCTTTTACGCTTTTTTGGAGCCAAAAAATCACCACCTTTAACAAATCTTTATTTAATAATTATTTATCTATAATTTTATAAAAGAAAAATTGCCATAATTATATCACTGGCAATTTGACCTGAGGCAGAAATAACAATCATAGAATTACTTCCTTAGACTTATCTCTTTGCGTAATAATTTTTCAATTATTTTGCTTTTTATAAAATATTATCTTTTTAATTAAAATTGTTGATTAAAACCCAGAATAGCCTGAGTTATAAAATCTAATCCAATTATACCTTAATTTATTTTTAATGTACAGTGAAAAATTTAATAATCAAAAAATTAATGTCAGGCAAATAAATTGAGCAGCTAAATAACAATATTTTTACTGCTGATTAATCTCTGCAACTGCTTTTTGACCAAGCTTAAGCCAATTACTACGATCAGGCATTTTCTTAGTCCAGAGTTTAAAAGAAGCTTCTGCTTGATAGATAAGAGTCGGTAAACCATTACCAATTTGTGCTCCTTTGGCCTGAGCTGCTTTGAGAAGCTCAGTTGGTAAAGGATTATAGATTAAATCAAGTACCAGCTGCTGATCATGAAAATATTCAGGGTTAATAACTAGCTTGGTTTCAGCCTGAGCATGATACATTCCTACTGGAGTTGTATTAATAATTAAATCTGCATCTTTTATGTAAGCCGCATATTTTTCTTCTTCTAATTCGCAGAATTCAAATTCAACAGCTGGAGCTTTTTCCTGAAAAATAGTTATTACTTCTTCTGCATGAGCTAATGTACGATTAACTACAGTTATTTTAGCCAGATCAAGTTGAATTAGAGCAGCAATAACTGCCCGGGCTGAACCGCCAGCTCCCAACACAACAGCCTGCTTATCTTTTACTATAAAGCCAGTCTCTTCTACCTGACGCTGAAAACCAATCACATCTGTATTATAACCAGTTAAACGGCCTCTTCTATTTAAAACAGTATTAACAGCTCCTGCATCCCGTGCTAAAGAAGAAAGTCCACTTAAATAAGGGATAATAGTCTCTTTATGTGGAATAGTAACATTCCAGCCTAAGAAACCAATATTTTTTAAAGATTGCACATACTCACCTAAATCCTGCTCGCCAGTTTCCAGCATTAAATAAAGTGCATTAAGTTTTAAATCATGAAAGGCCTGGTTATGCAGGACAGGAGAAATTGAATGCCCCAGTGTTTTTCCTAATAAACCATATAGTTTTGTTTCAGTGTCAGGTACAAAAATACTCATCTTTATTTACCTCCAGTAAATTACAAAATAATAAAAACTAAAACACGCCGGTAAAACCAGCGTGTATATTTATGTAAAATTTATCTTTAAATAATTGAATCTCCTTTTAAAAGACAGTCTGCAGTCTTTCGCCCAGTGATTCAAAATCTAAAATAATAATTTTACGTTTTTTAATTGTCATTAAACCTTCATCAATAAAACGATTAATCAATTTAGTTACTGTCACTCGGGAGGAGCCAATTAAATTCGCAATTTCCTGATGAGTTAAAACCAAATCAATTACAGTTCCATCCTCTATTTTTCTTCCAAAATCTTCAGCTAACCTGGATAATAAGCTAGCCAGTCGTCCTGCCGCATCCTGAAAAACCAACTCGCGAACTTGACTGGTTAAAAGTCTGGTTTTTTTAGCTAGAGCTTCAATAATTTTAATTGCTAGACTCGGCTTCTGGATAATCATCTTTTCTAATTCATGCCAGGGAATAACTAACAATCTTGCTGTTTCCATAACTTCAGCAGTTAAAGGATGAGGATCTTCATCAAATAAAGAAAGCTCACCAAAAATATCTCCTTCCTGCAAAATAGTTAAGACTTTTTCTTTTCCTTCTGCCGAAAGCATAGATAATTTAACTTTACCTTTAACAAGTAAATAAAGTTTTTTTACACTGTCATTTTCAAAAAATATAACTTCTTCTTTTTCATATATCCTGGCATAAGAGTTCTGACAAAACATTTCTAATTCTTCGTGATCCAGGTTCTGGAATACAGTTAAGTCTTTTAAACATTGTTTGGTTTCTTCCATATTCAACCTACCTCTCTTACTTTATAGTATTCTCCCTCCGAGTTAAAAATCCTTGTTATTCAATTAATTTCCTGACTGCATTTTTCACAATAGCCATAAAACCGCAGTTTATGTTCTGTTATTTTAAAATTATATTTTTCTTCTAACTCACTCTCAAAATAATCTATATCTTGATCGTTAAATTCAATCAATTTACCGCAATTTTTGCAGATCAAATGGTGATGGTGAGATTCTTTAAGATATAACTCATATTTCCGGGAATCATCATTAAATTCCAGTACATTAAGAATATCAAGCTTACTCATTAATTCTAAAGTTCTATAAATAGTTGCCATACCGATCTCTTTTTCTTTTTTTCTAACTTCAGAAAATAATTCCTCTGCAGTAAAGTGCCACTGCTTATTTTCCAGAATAGTTTCTAGAATTATTTCTCGCTGTCTAGTTAGTTTATAGTTGTTCTCAGCCAATCTCAACTTAAATTTTTCTCTTAAGTTTTCCATTAACAACACCTCTTTATTGAAGACTAATCTTATTTTATCATAGATTTTCAAAAAAATTAATAATTTTTTCGAATTATTGTTTTTAAATACCATATTTTACTTCGAAAAATAACTTTTTACTATTGACTAAGAGTATGAATAAATGTATAATGTAATAAATAAGAATATTTTGTCGAAATTTGTTAAGAAAGGAGAATTAACATGAAATCTACTGGTATTGTCCGCAAAATTGACGATTTGGGTAGAATGGTAATTCCTATTGAATTGAGGAAAACTATGAATATTAATAAAAAAGACCCCATGGAAATATTTGTTGATGAGGAAAAAATAATTTTAAAAAAATATGAACCAGCCTGCATTTTCTGCGGTAGTGCAGATGACACTATTGAATATAAAGGTAGAACTATCTGTGGTGAATGCATGGGAAATATGCAGGAACTACAACAGGATAAAAAATAATACATTTATTCTAAAAAATGGATATTAATTGACTAAAAAAATAGCACCTTATTGGTGCTATTTTTTTTATCTCATAAATACATGTCCGCCAATTCGAGTAACATAACTTTGGCGAGATACCCAACCAGTATTTGTAGCTACATCAGGATTATAAAAATAAATAGACCCTCTAGTCGGATCATAACCCAATAAAGCCGCTCGAGCAGCCTGCAATTCTTCCTCACCTGGATAATAATTAGCCTGACCATCCATCAAACTACTAAACTGACCTTTTTGTAAGATAACTCCCCGAATAGTGTTCGGAAATTTATTATCTTTAATTCTATTTAAAATTACGGAACCTACAGCAACCTTGCCTTTAAAATCTTCTCCTCTGGCTTCACCGTTAATTACCCGGGCCAACAGTAAGATATCATCTCGCGAAATATTATATTCAAGTTCAACATTCAATTTAGGCAGGACAGCGAAAGAACTTTTCCCAAAAACACCATCTACCTGTAATCCATTTGCTTGCTGGAATTTTTTCACTGCTGCTACCGTACCTTTTCCATACAAACCATCAACATGACCCTGATAGTAACCTATTTTTTTTAGTTTATGCTGTAACACTGCAACATCTATTCCTTCTTCTCCCTGGCGAATCACTCTTGTCCCAAACTCATACATATCTAAAGCTTCTACTTTTTCCAGACTGACAAAAGAAATCATCAACAGGAGTAGCATTACTGAAGCTAAAATTTTAGCTCTGCTCAGCATTTAAATTACCTCCTTATCATAAAACAAGTTAAAATATAAACTAAGAACATCACTTAAAAGATTAAATTAATACTTATTAATAATTACTTTTAATTATCATATTAATAATAAACAATAAAAGTCGGCTTGTCAAATGTTCTTATTTTACATTAAATATTCATTATTTTCTTTAATCAGCCCGGACAAATTCAATAAAAAAATTAGTCTGCTCTATTTTCTCCTAGATATTCGACCTCAAACTGCTGACCTAAATCTCTCATTACTTCTTTCACTTCTAACTTTGTACCAGCAGTAACTTCAATCCAGATCCGGCCCTTATTTTGATGGTCAACATTAACAATCCCAATACCTTCGTAAGCTTTAATTATCATATCAATAAAATTTATCTGAACAGGATCAACTTGATAAAATAACTTTTCTGTAGTTTTAGCCATTATTGATCTTCCTTTATTCTGCGTAAAAGTGAGCCTGGTTTTATAAAATCAGGAGCAGGTATCCGGACCAGCTGTTTAGGATGAGGAGCTGTTTCGATCTGCTGATCACTTGCTTGATCAATTAAGTAATCTACTCTTATTGTAAATGATTTTCTACCTGGAGTAATTATTTCAAGCTGATCACCTGTGAAAATTTTATTTCTAACCTCAACCAAAATTTCAGCTTTTTTTAGGTCATAATCTCGAATAACTCCCATAAAATCATAACTTCTGACATAAGATGAACTCTGATAGCGCTGTCCATCAGAACCAGGTTTACCATAGTAAAAGCCTTTAGTATAATCACGATGACTGATCTTAGTTAATTCTGCCAGCAAATCTGGATCCGGTTGATAATGAGCTGGGTCTGCATAATAGCCATCAATCAACTGGCGATAAGTATTAACAACAGTTGCAGTATAATGAATGCTTTTCATGCGTCCTTCAATCTTTAAACTACTTACCCCTGCTTCAATTAGTTCTGGGATTTCTTCCGCTAAATTTAAATCCCTGGAATTCATAATAAAAGTTCCCTGTTCATTCTCAACAATTGGATAGTATTCTCCCGGCCTTTTTGCTTCAACTAAATGATATTGCCAGCGGCATGATTGGGCACAATCTCCTTTGTTAGCGTCACGTCCGACTAGATAATTACTTAACAAACAGCGTCCAGAATAGGAAATACACATTGCACCATGAACAAAAACTTCTATTTCAGCCTGATTTTTAGTTTTAGCTGTTATTTCATTTATCTCAGTTTTGCCAAGTTCCCGGGCCAGAATAATTCGATCAGCACCCTGTTCTGCCCAGAAAAGAGCCGCTGCCCAGTTAACATTATTAGCCTGAGTACTGATATGGATCTCCATTTCAGGCATTGATTTCTTTACCAGGCTTAATACCCCTGGATCAGAAATAATTAAAGCATCAAGCTGCAGCTCTTTAATCTGATTTAAATAATCAGGTAATTTAGCTAATTCCTGATTATGAGGAATCATATTCAGAGTCATATAAACCTTTTTATCTTTTTGATGTGCAAATTCAATTCCTGCTTTTAATTCAGCAATAGTAAAATTATCTGCTCCTGCGCGTAAACCAAAATTCAAGCCACCACAATAAACAGCATCAGCTCCAAAGAAAATGGCAGTTTTTAATTTTGCTAAACTGCCTGCTGGTGCCAGTAATTCAACTTTCTTCATTTAAAATCTTCCTCCTGCTTAAAGCCATTCCATCTCCAGCCGTAATAATTGTACTATCAAGTTCAGGATGATTCATAATCAATTTTAAAAAATCGCTTAAATTATTAACTATTGTTCTAACTTTATGTCTTATTGGGCCCTGTTTTAAAACAAGACCTTTATAGAGTACATTATCAGTCAGCAAAATACCACCAGGCTTAAGTAAATCAAACACATATTCTAATAAATATAAATACTGTCCCTTAGCAGCATCAAGCAAAATAAAATCAAATTTATCCTGCAGATACAATAAAACATCAAAGGCATCTCCTGCCTTTAGATTAATTTTATCATTATAATCATATTTAATAAAATTTTGTCGGGCAATTTCAACTAACTCTGGCTCCAGCTCAACAGTTGTTATTTTAGCTTTAGCTGCAGAATATTTAGCCATCAGCAAAGTAGAAAATCCATAAGCTGTACCAATTTCCAGAATTTTTACTGGCTGTTTAATTTTAAGCTGTAATTTAAGAAAATCAGCCGCATCACGATCTAAAAGCGGAATATGGTCTTCTTGACAGCGCAGCTCAAGTTCTTTAAGTTCTTCTACAATCCATTTCTGTTGAGAAAATTTATTATTAAGATCTGTAAGTTTCATAATTAACTTCCTTAAATTTAATTAATATCCTGCTGCTTCTGCAGGTGTTCCTGATAATTTTTACTAAAAACATGGCTCCCATCTTTTTTAGCAAAATAGAATAAATAATCTGTTGCCGCTGGCTTAAAAGCAGCCTGCAGAGCCGAATCTCCTGGATTAGAAATTGGAGCAGGCGGCAGTCCTTTTATCTGATAAGTATTATAAGGTGATTTAACCTCAAGATCACTATATAAAATTCTTGTTTTGCGTTCTGGCAGTAAATATTGAACAGTTGCATCCAATTGTAAAGGCATTCCCAGAGCAAGACGATTATAAATAACCGAAGCAATTATTTTTCTTTCAGCAGCAATTTTACCTTCTGCTTCAATCAAAGAGGCAATGATTAATATTTGATAAGCTGAATACTCACTATTTAAAGCTGCCTGTTTTAATTCTGGCAGACGTTTTGTTTTAAAATCACCAATTAAAGCTGCTGCCAACTGTTTTTCAGTATAACTTAACGGGAAATTATAAGTATCAGGAATTATAAGTCCTTCAGCTGGTTCTATGAGATCCCCACTCTGTAAAAAATCAAGTTGAAACAATTTAGCTGCTGCAGCTTGTCGGCTTAACTCTTTTTGCAGTAAGCTTGCTTTATAATCAGGAAAATCAAGTTCATTAAACCGCTTAATAACTTCAGCAACTGTAAATCCCTCTGGAATTGTTAATTGAAAAATTTCTTCCTGCCCCTGTCTTATTTTAGTCAAAATAATAAAAAGGGAATCAGTGCTCAAAAATTTGTAATAACCTGCCTTGAGATTATTAATCCCTTTTAATCTTAGTAAAACATAAAAGACAGAACTTGATTTTATAAGTCCCTTCTTTTCTAAAAGCTGCGAAATATCTTTACCAGTCATCCCTTTTTTTATTTCAACCATAACCTGCTCAGGATTTCCCTGATCAACCGGTCCAATCAAAGAATAACATTTTAGGGAAAAGCCAAGTAAAATGATAAAGATTAGAAATATAAAAGCTGTTTTTTTCACAGATTACCTCATTTCTTGCCAGTCACAATAATTGCTTAATTTATAAAATGATTGTATTATTTTCTAATGCTGATTAAGCATCAAGATATGCCTGCTGAACTTTATTAAATTCTGCTTCAGCTTCAACTGGTATAATAATCTCTTCTCCATTATCATGAGAAATTTTCACTACTGTTGCAGCTTCATCTTCAGCAGCATCAGCAGCAATGATAATTAGATATTTCACACCATCAACGACTAGATCATCCTCAATTACAAATCTACTTTCTTGATCCTGATCAACTAAGACAAGTTCTTTTTCTGCTTCATCAATCCAAAATTCTCCTGCAGCCATAATTTATTCCTCCTTAAATATTTTTAAACTCTAATTAATTTCTAACTTAATTTATCTCTTTATCTAAAAAAGCCTGTAAAATTAAGACAGCAGCCAGTTTATCAACAACTTTTTTTCTGCCTTTTCTGCTTACATCAGCTGCAAGCAGAATTCTATTAGCCTGACTGGTTGTCAAACGCTCATCTTGAATCACAACTGGAATAGTTAAGTTCTTTTGCAAAAAATTAATAAAAGCTTGAGTAATTTCACCTCTTTTACCAAGTGAGCCATCCAGATTATATGGCATACCAACTACTACTTGCTCGATCTGATACTTCTCCAGATAAGACCTTAGCTCTGTTAACAATTCCTGATGCCCATGCATAGCAAGAGTTGTTACTGGCTGAGCAGTCCAGCCAAGTTCGTCACTAACTGCTATTCCAACTCTTTTATTACCATAATCAATTCCTAAAATTCGCAAAGATTTTGCCTCCAATTTTATTTCTTCAGTTAATTATTATATAATTATTTTAGTAAATAAGCAAATCAATTGCTATTTTAGGGAGGAAGACTATGCAGGATCTAACAATAACCCATGTTAAACGGGAAAAAGGTTCTTTTAATATGGAAGAAAAGCATTACCATGAACAATATGAAATTTATTATCTTTTAACTGGAGAAAGAAATTATTTTATTGACAAGCGAAGTTATCATGTTAAAAAGGGAGATCTAATTTTAATAGACAAAAATATTCTTCATAAAACAACTACAATTAATAAAAAAAATCCAGCTCATGAGCGAATTTTACTGCAGTTTGAAGAAAATTCTTTTAATAACTTAAAGTCTGAAATGAAAACTGCACAACTTTTTTCTATTTTTAAAGCAAATAAAAGTGTTTTAAATTTAAATCCTGAACAGCAGCTCTGGCTAGAAGAAAAACTATTTCTGCTCTTAAATGAAAAATACCAAAATAACAAAGCTGAACACAAACTCTCTCTTTTAATTAAATTTATCGAAATTTTAATATTTATCAAACGTATTGCTGGGAGTTTAGTTAAAGAGAATATTATTCATCCCGACCAAAAGCATGAGAATATTTCCCAAATTGCTACTTATATTAGTCAGAATTTTACTGAAAAACTAAGTTTAACCAGACTAGCTAAACAATTTAATTATAGTCCTGCTTACCTGAGTAGAGCTTTTAAAGAAGTAACTGGCTTTAATTTTGTCGAATATAAAAATAATGTCAGAATTAAAGAAGCCGGTAAGTTATTACAGCAAACTCAACTGAGTATTACTGAAATCGCCAGTCAAGTTGGCTATAATAATATTACCCACTTTGGACGTATTTTTAAGTCTTATACTAAACTTTCTCCTCTGGAATATAGAAAACTTAAGCAAATTTAGTTTTAATCGCTTAACTCTTCTGTTGAATATTTTATTGCTTCCTGAAATTGTTCTTTAAAATATTGAGTATAAATACCATTTTGCTGCAGTAATTGCTGATGAGTACCAACTTCTTTGATTTTGCCATTTTCTAAAACAACTATTTTATCTACATTCATTATTGTAGAGAGCCGATGAGCTATAATAAAAGTAGTTCGACCTTCCATTAACTTTTCTAGTGATTCCTGAATCAAATTTTCGGAGCGAGAATCAAGTGCTGAAGTTGCTTCATCTAAAATTAAAATAGCTGGATCACTTAAAAATGCTCTGGTAATTGTTAAGCGCTGCTTTTGTCCTCCAGATAGCATTGAACCGCGTTCTCCAACTTCTGTTTCAAAACCTGCTTCAAATTCCATAATAAAATCATAGGCATTTGCTGCTTGAGCAGCTTTTATTATCTCATCAGCAGTTGCATCTTTTTTGCCATACAAAATATTTTCTTTTAGACTTCCACTAAAAAGAATGGCTTCCTGTAACACAATCCCAATATTTTCTCGTAGAGACTTTAAAGTAAAATCTCTAATATCCTGATTATCAATTAAAATTTCTCCAGCAGAAACATCATAAAAACGGGGAATTAAATTAACTAGAGAAGATTTCCCTGCTCCGCTTGCTCCAACAAAAGCAATCTTTTCACCAGGCTCAACTTTTAAATTAATATCAGTTAAAATTTTTTCATTTTCATTATAAGCAAAGGAAACGTTTCTAAATTCAACAGCTCCTTTTACATTTTCTAATTTACCAGCTGAATTACTTTCCTGAACATCAGGAGTCTGATCAAAAACTTCAAATACTCGTTCTATTGCTGCCATTGAGTTAGAAAAAACAACATTTAGTTGAGAAAATCTTTCAATCGGCATATAAAACATACCAAGATAAGCATAAAAAGCTGTCATTTCTCCGATGGTTAATCGTCCATTAAGAACACTTAAGGAAGCAAACCAGACAATAATCACTGGAGCAATTTTAATTAGAAATCCATTTAAAGCATTATTAGCTGCCGAGAGCTTAACTCTCGTCATATTAAAGTCAAATAATTTTCTAGATTTTTGTGCAAAACGATCTGCTTCCTGTTTTTCCATTGTAAAAGCTCTAATTACATTTGCTCCCGAAATTTTTTCCTGAATATCTCCCTGCATATCTTCAATTTCATTTTGCACAAGTAAACTTGATCTTTTAACCCGCTGCCCGATTGTTTTTATTATTATGATATAAAAGGGCAAAATTGCTAAACTAATCAAAGTTAAAACGACATCCATTTTAAACATTATTACTAACAAAAATAGTAAAATAGACCCATCAATCCAGATATTAGTCATTGCATTGCCCAGCATATTTTGACACATCTGAATATCACTAATTAATCTAGTTACTATTCCACCTGATTTGTTATGATCGAAATAGGAAGCAGACATCCGCTGAATATGACGATAAAGGTTATAACGCAAATCAAAAATAACACTCTGGGCCAGCTTACCAGAATATTTATGTCGAATGTAAACTCCAGGAATCCAGATAAAAAAATAGACTGCAATTAAAACTGCAGAATAATAACTTATTTTACTGACATATTCACTTCTAAGTGTATCATTTATTACTGCAGCATTAACTAAAAATTCATCCATAAAATAACGCATTAATTGGGGAAATATCATCGGCAAAACAAATTTTATCATACCACCAAAAGCTGCAAATAAAATATAGTACCAATAAGGCTTTACATAAGCTAAAAACCTTTTAAATGAACTCAATTTAATATTCCTCCTAAATTCAACTTTTGCAGAATTACAAAACACTGCCGATAGAGCAAAAGGCTTCTGAAATATTTCAGAAGCCTGATCTATAAGTTTTTGTTAATAAAATTATTTTAATTCAAATTCAGCTGGAAAATCTACTAAAGCTGAAATTTTAATTGGCTGTTCTTTTTCAATTGAACGGCGGGCAGCAATTCCAGTCAGGATTGACATTGCACCATCATAGCCCCCAGCTTGCCGATGCAGCGGATCTGCAGCAGGATTTTCCAGAAAAATATCTTCCAGGAGACGTTTATCTCCACCACCATGACCCTCTGATTCTACTTCGGTTTCAATTAGATATGATTCCTTAAAAAGAGGAAAAACTTCCATACGAATATTATTTTCAGAAGTCTGTCTTTCTAGTTTACCATCATGACCACTGATATAGGAAGCCTCTACAACATCCTGTTCTATTCTACCTTTAGTTCCAATAAAAGCAACTTTGTAGCCTTCATAAGGAGCATAGTTATTAAGTGAATAACTTAATAAAGCTCTATTTTGATATTTAACAGTTAAAGTCCTGGTATCCCAAATATTAATTTCTGGCGAAAAAACACAGCGATCTCTAAAGTAACCATCTTCTTTTTCAGCTTCTAGATAAAGTCCGGTTAGCTTTTCGGAAGCACTGAGGTCAAGATAGAATTTGCATTCTTTTTTTGCATCACAGTTATGACAGCGCATCCGATAAGGGAATGTTTCTGGTTGATAAAATCTTTTTTCACCAAATGCAAAAACTTCTGCCGGAGCCGAATCAAGCCACCAGTTGACTAAATCAAAATGATGGGTTGCCTTATGCACCCACAGTGAACCAGAATTTCTTTTCTCACCGTGCCAGCGGCGATAATAATCTGCTCCATGAGTAGTATCAAGATACCAGTGAAACTCAACCATTGTAATCTGACCAATTACTCCAGATTGCAGCAGTTCTTTTAATTTAGAACGATAGGGAGAATATCTATAATTGAAAGTAACAGTTAAATCATTGCCAGTTGCTGCCATAGTATCTAAAATAGCCTGATTTTTTTCTTCATTAGTAGTCATTGGTTTTTCGGTAATAACTTTAAGATCTTTTTCTAATCCTTTAATAATATATTCATGATGATGGGCATCTTTAGTAGTAACTACTATTCCTTCAATATTCTCTTTAGCTATCATTTCTTCAAATTGATGTGGTTTATATGTAGGCAGACTAAGTTCTAGTTGCTGATTTACATAATCCATTCTAGTCTGATTTAAATCTAGTAAAGCAACTAATTCGTTTTCAGCTGCAATTTTTTCATTTTTAACTAGTGCCTCATAGTACATAGCGGCACGGGATCCTGTACCTATAATTGCATATCTCATCATTTATTCCTCCTTAGATTTAATTTAATCTAAGTGAATTTTATATAAAAAAAAGATTAATAACAAGACATTTATTGCTATAATAAAGTTATTTTCAACTTTTTTTGATTTATAGTTAAATATTTCTGTTTATTTAAAATAATTATAAAAAACTTCTACCCCCGGCAAAAGGTAGAAGTTTTCAAAGCTCTATTAAATTTAAGAATTAGTTAATAATTTAGGTAGGATTTCAATAACTCTTCTATAATCTCATCGCGATCAATAGTTCTGATCATTGTTCTTGCATCTTTATAGCTGGTAATATAAGCAGGATCACCAGAAAGTAAATAGCCTACAATTTGATTAATAGGATTATAGCCTTTTTCCTCAAGAGCATTAGAGACTTTTTTGAGTACAAAACCAGCTTCACTTAAATCTTCTTTATTAATTTTAAAGCGCATTGTTTTATCATTAAAATCATCTGCAGCCATGCTATCACATCCTGTCATTTTATTTGCCCTATTTATCTAATTCGGCAGCCGCCTACAAATACCTTGTTTTTTGTAAAATAAATTAGCCTACCGTTTCAGTAATTATTGCCTCGACTTCTGCCAATGCTTGAGCAGTTTTAGCTGGTTGAGATCCTCCGGCCTGTGCCATATCAGGTCTTCCTCCACCGCCACCACCAGCAATTTTAGCAACTCGAGCAATTATCTGACCAGCTTTAAAACCCTGTTCAATTAAGTCTTTGGTCACAGCAGCTACAAAAATAACTTTATTTTCGGCTTTACTGGCCAGAACAATTATAGCTGAATCAAGCTGGTCTTTCAATTGATCTACTAAATCTCTTAAACTTTGACTATCAAAACCAGTTAAATCTGCTGTTAAAAAATTAACTCCCTGCTTTTTTTGCAGCTGAGCAAGCAGATCATCTTTTTTAGAACCAGCTAATTTTTGCTTCAGGTCAGCAATTTCTTTATTCAAATTTTTATTCTGTTGCTGTAATTGTTCAATTCTGAGCGGTAAATTATCAGCTTCAGTCTTTAATTCAGCTGCTGCAGTATTTAAAATATTAAGTTTCTGATTAAAATAATCAAGAGCAAATTCTCCTGTGACAGCTTCAATTCTTCTTACTCCAGCTGCAATACCACTTTCTGCAATGATTTTAAAAGAACCAATATCTCCTGTTGCATTAACATGAGTTCCACCACAGAGTTCAAGACTATAATCTCCCATTTTAACTACCCTAACTTCAGAGCCATATTTTTCTCCAAAAAGAGCCATAGCTCCCATTGCTTTAGCTTCTGCCAGAGATTTATTCAAAGTAGTCACTGGATAATTAGCCATAATAGCCTGATTAACCAGATATTCAACCTCTTTTAGCTCTTTTTCTGTAAGAGCTGCAAAATGAGTAAAATCAAAACGAAGTCTATCTGGAGCTACTAAAGAGCCTGATTGATTAACATGATCTCCCAGAACTTTTTGCAAAGCTTTTTGCAGCAAGTGAGTTGCCGAGTGGTGCCGTGCAGTAGCCTTTCTGCGATCAGGATAAACAGCCGCTTTTACCGCCTGCTTTGATTTAAACAGACCTGATTTAACCTTTATCTGGTGGACAACAACTCCAGCTATTTTAGAAGTATCCTGTACTTCAGCTTTAAATTCATCACCAGTAATTAAGCCTTCATCACCAACTTGACCTCCACTTTCAGCATAAAAAGGAGTTTTATCCAAAATTACTTCTCCTACTTCTCCTTCTGACAGAGAATCAACTTGCTGCTGTTCTTTTAAAAGAGCAACCACTTTGGCTTTTTCCTCTAAAGAATTATAGCCAGTAAATGGTTCTGCTGCTAATTCTGTCTTGAACTCCGCATAAGTTTTCTCCAGCTCTCCGCGACTAAAGTTAGTCTCTTCTCTTGCTTCTCGAGCTCGCTGACGCTGCAGTTCCATCTCCTGATCAAAGCCCTGTTGATCAACTTTAAAGCCTGACTCAGCAGCAATTTCTTCTGTCAAATCAAATGGGAATCCATAAGTATCATATAGTTTAAAAGCATCCTGGCCACTAATCAAATTTTTGTTTTCTGCTTCAAGTTCAAGCAGAAGTTCTTCTAAAATACTGAGACCTTGAGCCAGTGTCTGTAAGAAGCTTTTTTCTTCTGATTTGACTACGTTCTCTACATGTTCTAGCTGGTTTTTAAGTTCTGGAGCAACAGCCTCTACAATTTCGGCTGTTTTAGCAACTAGTTTATATAAAAAGGGATTTTCAAAACCTAATTTGCGACCATAACGAGCAGCCCGTCTAATTAAACGTCGAATTACATAACCCCGGCCCTCATTAGCTGGTAAAGCTCCATCAGAAATAGCAACTGCTACTGAGCGAATATGATCAGCGATTACTCGATAAGCAGTTATTGTTGTTTGATCCTTACGATAAGGAATTCCTGTCATTTCTACTACCTGGTCAATTAGCGGCTTAATTAAATCTGTTTCAAAATTTGTTTCCGTCTCCTGTAAAATAGAAGCCACTCTTTCCAGACCCATACCGGTATCTATATTTTTATTTGGTAATTCTAAATACTCGCCCGCTTCCGTATAATTATATTGAGTAAAAACAAGATTCCAGATTTCTAGAAAGCGATCTCCTTCTCCCCCAATAACATCTTCAGCTGAGTTGCCAGCAGCTTCACCACGGTCATAATGAATTTCAGAACAGGGACCACAAGGACCAGTTCCAATCTGCCAGAAATTTTCCTTTTTACCCATTCTAATAATTCTTTCTTCTGCCAGGCCAACCTCATCATGCCAGATTTCAAAAGCTTCTTCATCATCTTCATAAATTGTAATCCAGAGTTTATCAGTATCAAGCTGCAAAACTTCAGTTACAAATTCCCAGGCCCAGTTAATTGCTTCTGCTTTAAAATAATCACCGAAAGAAAAATTGCCCAGCATTTCGAAATAAGTATGATGACGAGCAGTTTTTCCAACATTCTCGATATCATTTGTTCTAATACATTTTTGGCTGGTAGTAATTCTGTGTTTTGGTGGCTCAAGGCTGCCATCAAAATAAGATTTAAAGGGAGCCATACCAGCATTTATCCAGAGCAGGCTAGGATCATTTTTTGGAATCAAAGGTGCACTATCTAAAACTAAGTGTCCTTTTGACGCAAAAAAATCAAGATAAGCCTGTCGTATTTCATCTCCACTTTTTATCATTGAAACCTTCCTTCCTTAAATTAATTAATAGTTTATTTCTATTATTTAAAATCAAATTATTATTGATTTAAAATCAGCTGTATAATCTGAAATGAATTTTACTTACATTATATATAATAAAAAAACAAGACTTAAATAAGCAGTCTAAACTAATTTTATTTTAGCAAACCGTCTTTTACCAATCTGAATAATCATATTATCTTCAACCTTGAGATCAAGATTAATTTTTTCATATTTTTGATCATTAATAGTTACAGCACCTTGTTTAATCATTCTTCTGGCTTCACTATTAGAATCTACCAGACCAGTGGCTGCCACTAATTTAACAATCCAGAGTTCCCCTGCTTTTAGATCAGTACTTTTAATTTCTACTTCTGGAATATCTTCGGGTAAATTACCTTCTGAAAAAACATTAGCAAATTCTGCTGCTGCCTGACTGGCTGCATCATCATTATGATATATCTTTACAATTTCTGCTGCTAGTTCTTTTTTTAACTGCATTGGATTAAAATCATCATTAGCAAGTTTTGCTTTAATTTCACTTAATCTGCTCGCAGAAATATCAGTTAAGAGTTCAAAATAACGCAAGATCATATTATCAGGAATTGACATCACTTTTCCGTACATATCAGCTGGTTCATCATAAACTCCAATATAATTATCCAGACTTTTACTCATCTTATTAACCCCATCTAAACCTTCTAAAAGAGGCATCATAACAACAACCTGTGCTTCCTGACCATATTCTTTTTGTAGATTACGACCGACTAATAAGTTAAAACGCTGATCAGTTCCTCCTAATTCGACATCAGCTTCAATTGCAACGGAATCATAACCTTGCATTAAAGGATAGAAAAACTCGTGAATTCCAATTGGTTTTTCAGCCTGATAACGTTTAGAAAAATCATCTCTTTCCAGCATTCTAGCTACAGTATAATAAGCTGACAGTTCTAAAACATCAGCAAAGTTCATTTCCCCTAACCAATCACCATTAAAAACAACTTTTGTTTTCTCTGGGTCAAGTACTTTAGAGAACTGTTCCTGATATGTACGAGCATTTTCTTTAACTTCAGCCTCTGTTAATTGTTTTCTAGTTTCAGATTTTCCAGTTGGATCACCTATCATTCCAGTAAAATCTCCAATTACTAAATAGACTTCATGTCCTAAATCCTGGAACTGCTTCAATTTACGTAAAACTACTGTATGACCTAAATGAATATCTGGTGCAGTTGGATCAAGACCAAGTTTAACTTTCAACGGACGACCTTCTTTTTCAGCTTTAATTAATTTATCTTTTAATTCCTGCTCAGAAATAAGGTCACTTACTCCCCGCTTTAATATCTCTAGTTGTTCATTAATTTCCATAAAAAACACCTGTCCCAATTATCGGGCGACAGGCAGTTCACCTCCTGTATCCTTTGTCATTTAATTATAACAGATAGATTAATTACTAACAAGGGGTACCATAAACAGTTGTTTTATGTTATAATATTTATTTGAACGGGAGGTTGAGTAATGAAGAAAAAGACAAAGGCAATAATTTTAATTACCTTTTTAATAATATTCGCCCTGGGAACGGGTGCTGTTTTAGGTGCTATCACCTGGATTATCCAGGATACCCCAGATATAACAGATTATAAAGGTTCAAGTCAGGCCACAATGATCTATGATGCAAATGGCGAGCTTTTAACTAAACTTTTTAAAGAAAATAGAGTCTATGTACCGCTGGAAAAAATGCCGGAAAATTTAAAAAATGCAATTATAGCTATTGAGGATACTAAATTTTATGTTCACCATGGAATTGATTTCTGGGGAATCGCCCGGGCCATGGTTAATAATATTATGAAAGGTGATCTGCTGGATCAGGGAGCAAGTACAATTACCCAGCAGTTAGCTCGTAATGCTTTTTTAACTTTAAATAAAACTTATTATCGTAAAATTCAAGAAGCTTATTTGGCAATTCAATTTGAAAGAATGTATACCAAGTCAGAAATTCTTGAAATGTATTTAAATGAAATTTTCTTAGGACACAGTGCTTATGGAGTAGAAACTGCTTCTCTGCAGTATTTTGATAAACATGTCTGGGAACTTGATTTAGCAGAGTCAGCTTTAATCGCTGGTTTGCCTCAATCTCCTAATAATTATTCTCCACTGCGCAATCCTGAACTCGCAATTAAAAGACGTAATGTCGTTTTAGATAGAATGTATGAACTCGGTTATATTACTAAAAAGCAGCGCAATCAAGCTCAGGCAGAAAAACTACATCTGGCCCAGGGCGGTTCAAAAAAACAAGAAATTGCCCATTATTTCATTTTATATGTCAGAGATAAATTAATTGATAAATTTGGTGCTTCACTTGTTTATAATGGTGGGTTAAAAGTTTATACAACTCTTGATCCAACAATGCAACATCTTGCCGAAAACACTATAAAAAATAAAATAGAAAATGGTTTTATTCCTTCTTTTCAGTCAGGCCAAAATGGCAATTTACAGCCACAGCTCTCTTTAGTTAGTCTTGATGTAAATAATGGAGCAATCAAAGCTATGATTGGCGGGAGAGGAACAGATCAGTTTAATCGAGCTTATCAGGCAGTACGCCAGCCAGGATCAGCTTTTAAGCCCTTTGTCTATTCGACTGCCTTAATTAAAGGAGATTATACCACAGCTACAGTAATTAATGATTTACCAATGTTAGCTTCAGAAAGTAATAAAAAGAATCTTTCGATCTGGCCAAAAGATTATGGTAATAAATATCGTGGACTAATTAATCTTAACACTGCTTTAACTCATTCAGTTAACATAGCTGCTGTTAAGCTAATTAAAAATGTGGGCGTAAAAAATGTACTTGATTTTACTACTAAACTTGGTATTTCTACTTTTACTAAAGATGATTATTATGATGATCATTATTCACTAGCTCTGGGAGGGCTTAATCGAGGTGTAACCCCGCTGGAAATGGCTGCTGCTTATAGTGTTTTTGCTAATAAAGGAATCTATACAGAACCACATGCTATTAATAAAGTTTACGATAAAAATGATAATTTAATCTATCAAGCTCAACCAGCTAGTAAAATGATAATGTCAGAAGCTAATAGCTATTTAATTACTTCTATGCTAAAAAGTGTTGTTGAAAATGGAACTGGTCACCGGGCGCAAATGAAAAATCGTGATGTTGCTGGTAAAACAGGGACAACTAATGATTATACTGATGCCTGGTTTGTTGGCTTTACATCTCAAATAGCAACCAGTGTCTGGATTGGAGAAGATACCCGGCGTTCAATGGAGTATGATGTTAAAACAGTTGGCAGTGGAGAAGCAGCTCAAATCTGGGGAGAGTATATGCGAGCTGCAGTAAAAGATATGCCAATAATTGATTTTCAGAAACCAGATGGTATAATTGAAGTAGCTGTCGATCCATATACAGGACTGCGTCCTAATGATTATTCCCCAAGAATAGATGTTCTGCCTTTTAAAAAGGGAACTGAACCTCTACAAACTGAAAAATTACATGGTCCTGTTGAAACTATTAAAGTTGATAAACGCAGTGGCTTAATTGCAACTGCTAATTGTCCGGCTGATCAAATTGAAGAAAGACACTATCTAGTTGACTCTGGAATTAGAATTGGACCAACTCAAAAAAGTTTTCGCGAAAATAATGCTAATAAAAAAGCAAAAGACTTAGTAAGAGGTCTTTATGTAGTTGGTGTTGGAGAACCAGTTCAGCAAATTGATTCTGAATATGGTATTCCTAAATTAAGAAGAAATGGCAAGCCACACTATGAATTAAAACCAACTAGAACATGTAATCTCCACCCTGATAATGGATTCAATTTTAATTCAGATAATTCTTCTGAAGAAAATGATTCTAATTCAAATAATGGTAATCAAACAGCTGATGATCAGACAGATAATAACCAGAATCAAACAGAGGATAATCAGCAGGATTCTGGACGCAGTATTTTCGATATTTTTGGTAGTGATTAAACAGCTAAAGTTTCAACTTAAAATTATGCTAAATAATAAAAGCTGGCCAGACTGGCCAGCTTTTATTTTAAACAAATAAATTATTATTAAATATACTATTTAAGTCTTACAATAGTTACACCGGTTCCACCTTCACGCTGAATACCAAGTCTAAATTTTTCTACATGTTCATTTCTCTGCAATACATCTTCAACTGCTTCACGCAGAGCACCAGTACCTTTACCATGTACTATTTCTACTTCTTTTAAACCGGCTAGGAAAGCATCATCAAGATATTTATCAACCTTATACTGAGCAGCTTCGTATCTTTCACCTCTTAGATCTAATTTATTTGCTACCTTACTTGCTTTTTTAACTCGATATTTTTGCAACTGCTCTTCTTCTTCTGGCTCTGGAAGTTCAACTTTAACCAATTCAGTTAATGAAGCTGTTATTTTCATAATTCCAGCCTGAATGCGGGCCTCTTTTTTATCCCAATCAATCTCGATAATTTCACCTTTACGTCCAATGCTGCGGACTCTAACCTGGTCACCAACTTCAAAATCACTTTTAATTTCCTGCTCAGCCTGCTGAGCAGCTGGTTGATCAAAAGATTGCCTTAAATCTTTTAAATCTTGATTAGCTGAACTTTGTGCCCGATCAACTTCAGAACGCTGGAGATAATCTTTATCTTTTAATTCACTAATAATTCGACGTGCTTCTTTTTTAGCTTCCTGAACAATCTCAGCAGCTTCTTCACGAGCCTGCTCCATTTCAGTCTGATGCTTCTCCTGCTGTTCAACGATTAAACGCTCATATTTTTCTTTTAATTCTTTTTCCCGCTGATGATAGCTTTCCATTTCCTGCCGCAAATTTTGATAGCGATTTCGTTCCTGATTTAATTCTTTAATTATAGTTTCAACTTTTATTTCATCTTCACTGAGCAGTGATCTGGCCCGCCTAATAATCGACTCAGGAATTCCTAATCTAAGTGCTATTTCAAAAGCATTAGATCCACCAGGTACTCCCATAATTAAATTATAAGTAGGTTTTAAAGTTTCAATATCAAATTCAACCGAAGCATTTTCAACTTTCTCAGTTGTATAGGCATAACTTTTTAGCTGGCTATAATGAGTAGTTGCAATAGTAATTGCATTTTTTTGCTGTAATGATTCTAAGATTGAAATACCAAGCGCAGCTCCTTCTTCTGGATCAGTCCCAACTCCTAACTCATCCATTAAAACAAGAGTCGATTTATCAGCAGAAGCCAGAAATTCCCTTATCCGGTGCATATGAGAAGAAAAAGTACTCAAATTTTGCTCAATACTTTGTTCATCTCCAATATCAGCATATATTTGTTGGAAAACTGCTACTGTAGAATTAACAGCAGCCGGGATATGAAAACCAGTTTGAGCCATTAAAGTTAAAAGCCCTACTGTTTTTAAAGCAACAGTCTTACCTCCTGTATTAGGACCAGTTATAACAAGAGTAGAAATTTTATTTCCTAATTTAAGATCAATCGGAACAGGTTTTTCTTTCAAAAGCGGATGCCGGGCCTGATTTAATTCAATTAAACCAGTTTCATTAACTTGAGGTGGATTACATTTAAAGTCAAGACTAAATTTTGCTGCAGCTGAAATACTGTCCAGCCGGGAAATAATCATTAAATCAGTTTTTAAGATTTCTTCTTCTTGAGCAATCTTAGCACTCAACATCTGTAATATTCTTTGAATTTCAGCACTTTCCCTAGCTTTTACTTCTCTTAATTCATTATTTAACTTTACAACTGCCATTGGCTCCATAAATAAAGTTAAACCACTAGCTGATTGACCATGTACAATTCCATCAAAATTACTGCGCTGTTCTTGTTTAACTGGTACTACATAACGATTCTCCCGTCTAGTAACAATACTTTCCTGCAGCATATTTTGATAATGTTTGCTTTTGACAATTGAATCAAGCCGATCACGAATATCATTTTCTAGAGCTGTCATCTTTGAACGCAGAGAGTGCAGTCTTGGACTGGCATCATCTGCTATTTCGCCATAATCATTTAAACAGCGATCTATCTCACGGGCCAGCGCTGGTCTTGTTCTCAGCTCAGCACTTAAATCATAAATGACTTGATATTCCCGCTCAATAAGGCGGGGGTCAAGTTCTTTTTCTATTTTAGCCAGATATTGATGTAACTCTTTTATACCGCGTAGAGTTGATCTAACCTCACTAATCTCATTAGTTGCAAGCACAGCTCCCTTAGCAGACTTTTGCAGTGCCTCCCTAATATCCCTAACTCCTCCAAAGGGCAGAGCAGAATAATCTTCAATCATTGTTTTTAAAGCTGTTACTTCAGCCAGCCTATTTTGAATATAGCCTTTATTGGCAACTGGCTCCATATTTAAAACAATTTCTTTACCAATCTTAGTTGCTGATCTATCAGCAGTTAATTTAATTATCTTCTTATATTCTAAAACATCAAGACTGTGTTCTTTCAACTTTAGCTACCTCCAGTATGATAATTGTTAATCTACCTGTAAAAAAGCAAGTAATTCCTGCTGACTAAAAGTATTAATCACATCTGCTTTTTCCAGCCAACCCCTTCGAGCAGTTGCTATTCCCAATTTAATATCATCATATTCTCGATAGTGATGAGCATCAGTATTAATCGCAATCTTAACGCCAGCTTTTCTGGCCTGACGTGCTTTTTCTGCATTAAGATCAAGGCGAGTTGGAGAAGCGTTAATTTCTAGAGCAGTATTATTAGCTGCACAAATCTCTAACAGCTTAGCAAAATTAATTTGATAGGCTGATCTTCCTCCTAAAATTCTACCAGTTGGATGTGCTATTAAATTCACCTGAGGATTAGCAGCCGCTTTACAGAGTCGTTCTGTCATTTCTAACTCAGTTAAGTTAAAATAGCTGTGTACAGAAGCAATTACAAAATCAAGCTGATCTAATAATTCAACTGAAAAATAAAGTTCCCCTGACTTTAAAATATCTACTTCTACTCCCTTTAAAATTTTGAAATCAGTAAATTTTTGATTAAGTTCATCAATCTCTTTAATCTGCTTTTTTAAAGCTTGTTCACTCATTCCATTTGCAACAGTTAAAGCTTGAGAATGGTCAGTTACAGCTATATACTGATATCCTCTTTTTTGAGCTTCTGCTGCCATCTCTGCAATAGAAAATGCACCATCACTATAATTGGAATGCAGATGCAGATCTCCCTGATAATCTTTTTCTGCAATACTCTCCGGTAAATTACCAGTTTGGGCAGCCTCAATTTCTCCTTGATCTTCCCGTAGTTCTGGAATAATATAGGCCAGCCCTAAAAGCTTAAAAATATCCTGCTCGCTTTTAATTTCTTCTTTACTGCCATCAGTTTTAAAAAGTCCATACTCACTTAGCTTTAAATCATGTTGTTTAGCCAGCTGTCTCATTCTAACATTATGAGCCTGTGATCCTGTAAAATAATGCAGTGCAGACGGAAATTCTGCCTGACTGACCAGACGGAAATCTGTCTGAACTCCCGCCTCAGTTCTAATGCTAACTTTTGTATCTCCAGCTCCAATGACTTCAGCAGTAAAATCAAGATTTTTTAATTTAGCAGATAATTCTGCTGGCTTAGCTGTAGCAATTAAAATATCAAGATCACCAATCAATTCTTTTTTGCGCCTACTGCTGCCACAAATTTCAAGCTGACTGTACAAATCATCAGTAAGACTAGTTTTTATTTCCTTAATAATTTCTGCTGCTGTTTTTAAAGCTTTAGCAAGAGTTATTTTATTAACATATTTAGTATGATTTTGTAAAGCCTGCAGTAATTTTTCTTCTGATTTTTTACCAAAACCTTTTAACTTTCTTATTTTACCATCACTTAAAGCAGCTTCAAGACTTGTTAAATCTTCAATTTCAAGCTCATAATAAAAACGATGCGCTGTCTTGGGACCTAAACCCTGGATATCAGTCATAGCAATTACTCCAGCTGGTAGTTCCGCTTTAATAGCTGCCATTTCAGCTATTTGGCCATCATTAAGCAGTTCCTTAATTGACTCACCAATACCACTACCGATTCCTTTGATTTCTTTTAACTTATCCTCTGCTGCCAATTCTTTAATCTTTTCTGGATATGATTCTATTTTTCGAGCAGCATTAGTGTAGGCCCTTATTTTAAAATCATTTTCCCCTTTAATTGCCAGTAAATCAGCAAATTCTGTCAAGACTCTGGCGATTTCTTTATTAGTTAATTCCTGCATTTTAAATCACCTCACTGAAATATTGAAAAGGCCATGAAAAATATCATGGCCGTAAAAATTCCTCTATTTTAGATTGAATATAAGGAGATGCTTCAATTATTCTTTGGGCTAAAAATGAATTATTTAATACCTGATGCACCTTCTGATAAGGAATCTGAGCCAGAATTAAAATTAAAAGATAAATAATAATTCCTGCTTTAACAACTCCCAATAAAAATCCAGCAGCCCGATCAACTGGCTGTAAAAATATAGCATCAACAATTTTTTTCAAAGTAATTCCCAGCACATGGATAACTATATTTACAACAACAAAGATAATCGCAAAACTAATAAACTGAATTAAAGAAGTCGATAAATCTAAATATGGTTCTAAAAACTGCTGAAAATACTCATACTGCCTAACTGCAACAAATAAAGCAGCCAGCAATCCTAAAATAGTGCTTGTTTGGTCGATAAAGCCTCTTCGAAAACCATTGTAGGCAAAAAAGAGCAGAATAACCAGGATAATAACATCAAGGAAATTAATAATATCCAATTATTCTACCTCCTCAAGTAGTGTATTGAGTTCTTCGTTTTCTTGTCTGAGCTTTTTTAATTCTTGATGCAGGCTTTGATTTGCTTCCCGCAATCTTTCTTTTTCTTTACTTAGTTCTATGCACTGACTGCGCAATTTAAAATATTCATCAGCCAGATTAATCATTGTCAGATTAGAAAGTCTCCGAAAAGGCAGTTTAGGATAAGCATTACGAATCTCTAAACCAGTCTTTTCAACATAATCAGCCAATTTAGCTATATAGTCCTCATCAAAATCTCCAGTTACAGTAAACTGATCACCTAAAATATTCAATTTAAATTTATTTTTATCCTGCTTTTTTGCAATCATTAGCAACATCTCCAGCTATAGTAGTCTAATATAATATATTCATTACAAAAAGGCAAATTCCTGCCTGGAATTCTAATTTCCTCGAATTTCTGCTGAATATTCAGCTGCCAGATGCTCTACTATCTTATTAAAACGCTGATTTACTTCTTGATCAGTTAAAGTACGATCTTCTGCCTGAAATTTAAGTTCAAAAGCTGCACTTTTATAACCTGATTTTATCTGATCTCCCTGATAAATATCAAATAACTGCAGATTTTTAAGCATTTTACCTCCCTGGCTTTTAATTGCCTGATAAATTTTACCTATTGGTAGGTCAGCTGCAATTACAATTGCCAGATCACGTGCTAAGACAGGATATTTAACTAATTTTTGGTAATGATACTTTTCAGCTTTAGTTAGTTTAAATAATAAATCGAGATCAATTTCAAAAACTGCAGTTCCAACTGGTAAATCATTTTCGGCAGCAAGTTCAGGATGAATTTCACCTAAATAACCAAGTGTAGTAGTTCCCGACTTAATTTCTGCTTTTCTACCTGGATGCATAAATTTCTGTTCTTCATCTGCAGCTGGAATAAATTCAACTTCTTTTAGAGCTGTTCTGTTAAACAACATTTCTAAAATACCTTTTAGTTTATAAAAATTAGGTGCTCCCTGCTGCCAATAATTATGTTTATTACCAAAAACAGCAGCTCCAAGTTTATGCAACTCGACAGGACGTTTATTCTGACCTTGATTAAGGAAAACTGTTCCAGTCTCAAAAATTGCCATTTCTTCTATCTGGCGGCGAGAGTTACTAGATAAAACATTAAGCAGACCTGGAAAAAGAGTAGTCCTTAAAATTGCAAAAGCTTCACTTAAAGGATTTTTAATGCTGACAAAATCTTTGTATTCCTGATTTTGGAGTAAAGCTAATTTTTGATAGTCTTTTTTATCCTGCAGACTATAAGTTATTACTTGATCTAGTCCAGCAGACTGCAGTAATTGCTTAACTCGCAATTCAAATTTTTGCTGTGGACTGCGTCTTCCTCTCTGAGTAGCAACAGGTCTGGTAGACGGTATTTTATTATAACCATAAATTCGAGCTACCTCTTCTACTAAATCTGCCGCCTGACTGACATCAGTTCGATAAGAAGGTACAGTTACCAGAAAATCATTTTGTTTAGTTTCAACTGTGAAGCCTAACCTGGTTAAGCCAGCAGCAATTTCTTCACTTTTAAGTTCAATTCCCAATAGCTGATTAACTCGTGCGGTCCTTAACTCAATTACAGGTGCTTCGAAATGAATTGGATATTGATCAATAACTCCTGGTACAACTTCTCCACCAGCGTATTTCTCCAGAAGCTGGCAGGCTCTATTGTTAGCTTCAATAACTTTTTCAATATCTATACCTCTTTCAAAACGATGAGAGGCATCAGAATGCATACCTAGTTTTTTAGCTGTTTTACGAATACTAATTGGATTAAAATAAGCTGATTCTATTAAAACATTAGTTGTCTCAGCTGTCACTTCACTATTTAATCCGCCCATAACTCCAGCAACTGCTATTGCTTTTTCGGGATCAGCAATTACAAGCATATCATCTGTCAGCTGGCGTTCTTGATCATCAAGGGTCTGCATTTTTTCAGCTTGATCTGCTCTTCTAACTATCACTTGACCTGATTCAATTTTATCAAAATCAAAAGTGTGTAATGGCTGATTATATTCCATTAAAACAAAATTACTGATATCAACTACATTATTAATCGGCCTAATTCCTGCTGCCCGGAGACGACGTTGCAGCCAATCTGGTGAATCTTTTATTTCAAGATTTTTAACTAGACGTGCTGTATATCTCGGACAAAGATCTGGATCCTGAATAGTTATTTTAACCTGCTTACTAATTTCTTCTTCAGAGTTTGATTCTGTAAAAGATATTTCTGGTTTAACTAATTCTTTTTCAGGAGCATACAATGATTTAAGTTCTCTTGCAACTCCAATCATCCCTAAACAGCGAGCATAATTAGGCGTTAGATCAAGTTTAAAGATATAGTCATCTAAATTCTTATAGCGCAGGAAACTACCGCCAAGGGGTGCATCTTCACTTAAAATCATTATACCAGCTGCCCTGTCTTCCTGCAGACCCAGTTCATCTGCAGAACAAAGCATTCCCTGAGATAACTCACCTCTTAGTTTTACTTCTTCAATCTGGATTCCTCCTGGTAAACTAGCGCCAACTTTAGCTAGTGGTACCATCTGACCTGCTTTTACATTAGGTGCTCCTGTAACAACAGGAAAAAGATCTTGCTCAGCAGAGGTTCTCACCTGACAGATTACCAATTTATCGGCATCAGGATGAGGATCTATTCTTTCAATTTTAGCAATAATTATATCCTCTAATCCCTCACCAAGATATTCAACTCCTTCTACTTCTAAACCAGCCATTGTCATTTTTTCGGCCAGATCTTGCGGAGTAAAATTAAGCTCAAGATATTTTTTTAACCAATTATAAGATATCTGCAAAATAATCATCCTTTCTTTAATCTTTAATAAACTTTAAAGTAAATCGTTAAAATAAATTTATTAACTAAAATTGATGTAAAAAGCGCTGATCATTCTCATAAAGCACACGAATATCATCAATCCCATATTTTAATAAAGCTAACCGATCAAGCCCAATTCCAAAAGCAAAACCACTATAATAATCTTTGTCATAACCAGACATTTCTAAGACATTAGGATGAACCATTCCAGAACCCATAATTTCTAACCAGCCGGTTCTTGAGCAAAGAGGACATCCCTCACCTCCGCAGACAATACAGGAAACATCAACTTCCGCACTTGGCTCAGTAAAAGGGAAATAGCTAGGTCTAAACCTTACTTCTCTATTTTTACCGAATAAAGCTTCTACAATTAATTCTATTGTCCCTTTTAAATCACTAAAAGAAATATCTCGATCAATTACCAGACCTTCTGCCTGATGAAAAATAGGCGAATGAGAAGCATCTAATTCATCAGAACGATAAACTCGACCTGGGGCAATAATTCTAACAGGAGGTTCCTGAGCTTCCATAGTCCTGACCTGAACGGGAGAAGTATGAGTTCGCAGCAGGTAATTATCATCAATATATAAAGTATCCTGCAGATCACGAGCTGGATGATGTTCTGGAATATTTAACGCTTCAAAATTATAATATTCGCTCTCGATTTCTGGACCTTCAGCTATTTTATAACCCATTCCAATAAATATTTCTTCTAATTCCTGGCGAATTAAACTTAAAGGATGAGTTCTTCCTGTTTTAATCTGAGCTCCTGGCAGAGTTACATCAATTTTTTCAGCTGCAAATCTCTGCTCAGCTGCTTCAGCTGTTAGTTTTTCTTTATGTTCACCTATCCAGTTCTGAATTTTGTTTTTGAGTAAATTGGCTTCTTTACCAACCACTGGTCTTTCTTCAGCAGATATTTTACCCATTTGTGCAAATACTGACTGTACAGCACCTTTTTTACCTAGATATTTAATTCTAAGTTCTTCTAGTTCAGCTAAATCAGCAACTGAGCTTAACTCGGCAGCTGCTTCTTCTTCAATTTTTTTTAGATCTTTCAATAAATCCAAAACTAACACCTCCAAATTAATTTGAATAAATTAACTATCTTTAAAATAGAAAAAATCCCGTCCCTAAGGGACGAGATTACCGTATAACCACCCTGATTATCCCAACTGTAAAACAGTGGAATCACTTTTTTCTTAACGAAAGCTGCTGCTTCCGGAAAAGCCTACTTATTTTCAGCTCTCAGCTCCAGAGTGAACTTCACTAAATTAAATTATTAAACTGGTTTCAGTCTGGCCAGTTATTCCCTGTCATAATTACCTTTAGCTACTTTCTCTTTCTTAGCTTTTCTAAAATATTTTTCTTTTGATTATACCATAAATATCAAACTCTAACAAGCCTCTTTTGAGTAACTAACTTGCTTTTGCTATTTATTTTGCAGTGACCTACTCAAAATCTCAAAAGCAATTACAGAAGCTGCTACAGCAGCATTAAGAGATTCAATTTGACCAGCAAGTGGAATTTTTAGGCGGCTATCTGCAGCTGTAAGTAATTCTGGTGCCAGTCCATTTGCTTCATTACCGATCATTAAAATAAGCTTAGTTTGATATTGATGTTCAAAATGATATTCAGCTGCTGTTAGATCTGCAGCTAATAATTCGTGCTGGCTAGCTGAATTATTTAATTCAGTCAAAAAATTCTGCTGTTTAACCCGCTGTCTAATAGGAATCGAAAAAATTGCTCCCATTGTTGAACGAATAACCTTTTGGTTATAAATATCAACTGATCCTTTGAGAGTAATAATACCTGAGAAGCCTGCTGCAACAGCAGTTCTGATCATTGTCCCCATATTACCAGGATCCTGAATCCTATCCAGCAGTAATATTTTAGCTGCTGACTGATAAAATTTATCTTCAGTTAATACATTTTCTTTGACAGTTGCCAGTATTCCCTGAGGATTAACTGTAGAAGCTAAATCAGCTAATAATTCTGGTGTAATAAGAATTAGCTCAGCACTATTTTTTAAAATATTTAACAGCTGCTCATGAGCAGCTGTCTCAAAAAAAGCAGGAGTGAGAAAGACTTGTTTAAAATCTGCTCCTCCTGCTGCTGCAGCCTCAATAAGTCTCTTTCCTTCCAGAATAAAGAGTCCTTCCTGACGTCTTGTCCGACTTCGATAAAGTTTATTTAAATACTTAACCTTATCATTTTGAGAACTGCTGATAACTTCCATTATTTAATTTCCTAACTGAGCTTTAGCTAAGGTAACTAAATCAGCAAAAGCAGACTGATCATTTACAGCCAGATCAGCTAACATTTTACGATCAATTTCTACCTCTGCCTGTCTTAAACCATTAATAAAACGGCTGTAAGATAAGCCTTCCTGTCTTGCTGCAGCATTAATCCGGGTAATCCACAGTTTGCGGAATTCACGTTTTTTATTTCTCCGATCACGATAAGCATAATGTAAAGATTTCATTACCGCCTGATTAGCAGGGCGATATAACTTACTCCGGGAGCCAAAGTAACCTTTAGCCAGCTTCAATACTTTTTTTCTACGCTTGCGCGCCTTATTTCCTCTTTTTACACGTGGCATCTCAAATGACACTCCTTCCAAAAATTTAAAAGTCTGTTATTTTTTTATCTATTTAATAATTTTTTATATTTTTTTTGATATGATTTACTTAATAATTTAGCTTTTCTTAAATCTCTTTTTCTTTTACCACTTTTTTTAGTTAAAATATGGCTGTGAAAACCTTTGTGATGTTTAAGTTTGCCTTTAGAAGTAGTCTTAACTCTTTTAGCAATTCCTTTATGTGTTTTAAGTTTTGGCATGATTTAACCTCCTACTACTTATAATTGTTTTTGCCAGTTAAATAATGTCTATTTAAAATAATTCAACTGCTGTAATTACTTATCACTTTCCGGAGTTAGAAACATCATCATATTTCTACCTTCCATTTTAGCTTTACTTTCAACCTTACCAATATCTTCAGTACCTTCAATTAAACGGTCCATAAGATCATAACCAAGTTCTTTATGCATCATTTCTCTACCTCTAAAGCGAATCCTAACTTTTACTTTATCTTTATTGTTGAGAAACCTCCGTGCCTGTTTTAGTTTTACATTAAAATCATGATCTTCAATTTTAACGCCCATTTGAACCTCTTTTACATTCATAACATTCTGGTTCTTTTTGGCTTCTTTTTCTTTCTTGGCCTGTTCATACTTATATTTTCCGTAATCCATAATTCTGCATACAGGTGGATTAGCCTGGGGAGCAACCTCTACTAAGTCCATTCCCTGCTCAACAGCCCTATCTAAAGCTTCATTCAGCGACCTAATACCAATTTGCTCTCCATCTTGATCGATCAGACGAACCTCTCTTGCTCTAATCCGATCATTAGTTCTTAACTCATTAACGATATTTATGCACCTCCTGAGTGATATAGAAAAAACAAAAAACGGATGGTAGAAACCACCCGTTTGAAATCAAATTAATCAGTACAACAGCCTATCTATTCAATAGACATAAATAGATAGCGATTAAATTCTGCCAACTAAGCAACAGCAGAATAAACTGATATTAACCAGTCTTAACTGGTGAGAAACAGGTGTCTCTACTTTCTTTTTCTAAATAAGTATAGCATATGTCAGACTAGCTGTCAATAATTTTTTCAGAATGATTTTAATTAGCTCAAAGTATCTTCTACTGTAAATTCTTTATTAGCGATTTCATCAATAATTTTATTTTTAAATTCAGCGACTGTACTTGTCCCAAGATCGCCTTCCCTTCTCTCTCTAACTGAAACAGTATTGTCCTCTTCTTCTCGACTGCCAACAATCAACATATATGGAACTTGTTTAACTTGAGCATCTCTAATTTTATAGCCTACTTTTTCAGGCCGGGCATCTACCTCTACTCTCAATTTAGCTTCACTGAGAGCTGCTTTGACTTTAAAAGCATAGTCAAGCTGATCATCAGAAACAGGAATAACTTCAACTTGAACAGGAGCCAGCCAGGTTGGAAAAGCACCAGCAAAATGCTCAATTAAAATCCCCATAAATCTTTCCAGACTACCATAGATAGCCCGGTGAATCATTACTGGACGGTGTTCTTCGCCATCTTGACCAATGTATGTCATTTCAAATCTTTCCGGCATCTGGAAATCAAGCTGAATTGTTCCACACTGCCAGGTCCGACCAAGACAATCTTCGAGGTGAAAATCAATTTTAGGACCATAAAAAGCACCATCACCTTCATTAATCTCATATTCAAGTCCATTTTTATCGATTGCATTTTTAAGAGCAGCAGTGGCTTGATCCCAGAGCTCATCAGATCCCATTGCTTTTTCTGGTTTTGTACTTAGTTCAACTTTATATTTAAAACCAAAAGTACTATAAATCGTATCAACTAAGTCCATTACTCCAATTAATTCTTCCTCAATTTGTTCGGGCAGGCAATATATATGAGCATCATCTTGGGTAAAACTCCTGACCCTCATTAAGCCATGCAGAACTCCTGACATTTCATGTCGATGAACTAGACCCATTTCGGCCATTCTAATTGGCATTTCACGATAACTATGCATAGAATTTTTATAAACTAAAATACCACCAGGACAGTTCATTGGTTTAACCGCATGTGCTTCATCATCAATAGTAGTAAAGTACATGTTATCCTTATAATGATCCCAGTGACCAGAGCGGTGCCAGAGCGATTCATCTAAAATAATTGGTGTTTTAATTTCTTGATAACCAGCTTTACGATGTTCTTCCTGCCAGAAATTAACCAGTTCATTTCTAATAGCCATTCCTTTAGGATGGAAGAAAGGAAAGCCCTTACCTTCATCTTGTAAACTAAATAAATCTAGCTCTTTACCAATTTTACGATGATCTCTTTTCTTAGCCTCTTCAATTCTGGCCAAATATTTATCTAGCTCTTTTTGAGAGGCAAAAGCTGTACCATAAATTCTCTGCAGCATTTCATTATTTTCGTCTCCCCGCCAATAAGCGCCAGCTACATTAAGCAGTTTAAAAGCTTTAATATAACCAGTTGAAGGCAGATGTGGGCCCCGACAAAGATCTACAAAATCATCTTGAAAATAAAGACTAATCATTTCATCATCAAGTTCAGAAATTAATTCTAATTTATATTTTTCATTTCTCTGCTTCATTAATTCAACTGCTTCAGCTCGTGGTAATTCTCTACGTCTAATTTCAAGATCTGCTTTAATAATTTTATCCATTTCAGCTTCAATCTCAACCAGAGAATCTTCATTGATTGTCTCAGCTAAATCAAAGTCATAATAAAAACCATCATCTATTGCTGGACCAATTGCAACCTGTACATCATCATAGACTCTTTTAACAGCTTGCGCCATTACATGAGAAGTAGTATGACGAATTATTTCCAGAGCTTCATCACTATCAATTGTAATGATCGCCAGTTCAATATTTTTTTCAATTGGATAATAAACATCAACCTGTTTGCCATCAACTACACCTGCAATAGCATCTCTTCCCAACCCTTTACCGATTGAATAAGCAACTTCTTCGATTGTAGTACCAGCCTCATATTCCTTAACTGAACCATCAGGCAGAGTAACTTTTACTTTTTCCATTGTATTTCCCTCCTATTAAGATTATGCTAAATTATTTAAATTAATTAAACTTTTAAGTACACAAACTATAAAAAATCAAAAAATCCCTCATCTCAAAATATAGAGACGAAGGATATCGTGGTTCCACTCTAGTTAATAATAAAATTAAAATAATTACTACAGAAAATTTAATTAAATTTCAACTCTATTATTCACTTAATGATAAGGTAACGGTTTATCCGGGCAGAAATACTTGGTTCCTTCTGCCTGCTCAGGAGTGGTTTTCAATTCAGTGATTGGTTATGTGCTTTCAGCCGCCGGCACAGTTCTCTGTTAACTATCTACTAAATTTACTCTTCTCCCTCAATGCATTTAATTATTATTTTTTATAATTATAGTCTTATTCAGCTTAAATGTCAAATATTTTTTAGTTTAATTTTTAATATAAAAAAACCACACTAAAAATGTGGAAAGTGGTGCCGGGGGTCGGGCTCGAACCGACACGGGAATAAATTCCCACCGGATTTTAAGTCCGATGCGTCTGCCAATTCCGCCACCCCGGCCTGGTATAAAATAAAGTTTTTGTTGCGACATTTTGTATTATATCAATCGTCCAATACTTTGTCAAGCACAAATTTATCGCCAAAAGCTTGTTGAAATGGTAGACCATCAGGGACTCGAACCCTGAACCCCCTGATTAAGAGTCAGGTGCTCTAGCCAATTGAGCTAATGGTCTACGATAACAATATTTTTCTGCAAACAGCAAAAAAACAAAGCATAAATAAAAGCTCAGTTTGTTGAGCCATAAATAAATATATCATAAAAAATAGTAAATGGCAAGCAAAAATTAAAATATATTTTTATAGTCTAGATATCTTCTTGTCTGGCCTGAGCAATTAATTTTTTTACTTTTTCTTTAATTACATCCCTTGTTTCTCTAAATACTTCAATTGGCTTACCAGCTGGATCATCTAAGCCCCAATCTTCTCTTATTTTACAAGGAATATAAGGACATTCTACTCCACAACCCATAGTAATTAAAATATCAAGTTCATCTGGTATATCAGCCAATAATTTTGGATATTGATTATTAATATTAATATTCACTTCTGCCATTGCTTTAATAGCATTTTCTTTTACCTGATCTGCTGGGTCTGTACCTGCACTGTAAACTTCTAAAACATCACTACCATAATGCCTAGCAAAGCCTTCTGCCATTTGACTACGACAAGAATTACCAATACAAACAAAAGCTACTTTATATTTCATTATTTATCACTCCTCTTATCTGATCCTTTAAAATATTTATTGAGTATAAGCTAAAACATTATTTTCTATATTTTATCTAAAATAGAAGTATCATTACTTAAATTAACACAAGTTAAGTTACTTTTATTATATTTTTGTAAACGAAGTTCATCTAATTGACAAATTTCTAAATTAAGAGTTTCTTCAGTAAATAAATTATTAAGAAACGTATGCTCTGCTATTAATTTATTGTTTAAATAATAATATACCCAATGTGCTGCCTGGTTACTATAAATAAGCCCAGCCTGCTTTAGCTTATTAAGATGGCGAGAAGCATTTGACTGATTTATCTGCATAATATTCTCTATTTCACAGACACAAAGCTGCTGTTTCTGTAATAAGTTTAAAATCCTAATTCTATTTTGATGAGATAATGCTTTTAAAACTTTCATTAGATCCATTATTTTCATCCTTATATTATTATATTCGATTATAATCATATAATAGCTTTAAAAGTTAGTCCAGTCAAGCCTTAAATTAGTCTTTAACATTAATTTAACAATCTACTAAGTTAAAACTTATATCAATACAGAACTAAAAATCTCTAAAAATAATTACCCCAAAATACAAAAAACAGCCCAAATGGCTGTTAGATCACGAAGTATTATGGAGGCGGCAATCGGATTTGAACCGATGAATAAAGGATTTGCAGTCCTCTGCCTTACCACTTGGCTATGCCGCCCAGGCTGCAAATAAAAAAATGGAGCGGGAAACGAGATTTGAACTCGCGACCCTCACGTTGGCAACGTGATGCTCTACCACTGAGCTATTCCCGCAAAAAATGGTGGTGGGAGACAGAATCGAACTGTCGACACGAGGATTTTCAATCCTCTGCTCTACCGACTGAGCTATCCCACCATAATGGCGGAGGAGACGAGATTTGAACTCGCGATCTCCGGCTTGACAGGCCGGCGCGTTAAACCGCTACGCTACACCTCCACTTTCCTGGGAAGTTACTAATACTTCCATATGTAACTGTAACTGACTTAAATAAAATGGTGGGCGAAACAGGGCTCGAACCTGTGACCCCCTGCTTGTAAGGCAGGTGCTCTCCCAACTGAGCTATTCGCCCTCTGCAGTAAATTAAATTTATAATTACCGCGTCAGCAATAACTAGTATATATAAAATGCTGCTTGAAGTCAAAAACAAATATTAGTTGATATCAGTTATTAAGCTAATTTAAATTCTTAATCCTCACAAATACTTCTAAAATCAACTGCAGTTATTTTTTTCTTAACAAGCTTTATTCGCCAGCTTATTCAATATATTCAAGCTTTAAATCACTATTTTTATGAATATAGTTAAAAATTTCGGCTGCCAGAACTGGATCAATGTCAGTCTCAACAGAATTATAACTATTAACTATAGTATTATAAAGATCTTTAACGTTAAATAAGACACTATTAGATCTTAACTTTGCTAGCACGGCATTAATTACCTTTTTCTGCCTTGCTAAACGATCTGACTTACTACCTCCCTTCCAGCGGGTAAAGTTTAAAGCTTCCTTGCCTGATAACATATTAGAACCAGCTTTTAAATTAAGTCCTAGCGCTGATATTTTCAAAGGCTCAGCTAATTTTAACTCTATTCCACCAAGTTCATCTATTACTTTTTCAAATCCCTGGTAATTTACATAAACATAATTATTTAATTCAGATTCAAAATTATTTCTAACCACTTCTTTAAGCTCAGATTCTGGATAATCTTTTAAAGCTCTTTTTTGATAGATTAAATCTTGATCAATATTTTTTAAAAATATTTTATGCTCATTAGGTCGCAAGTAAGCAAGCATAATCGAATCAGCCTCTACAGTGCCTAGCGAAACACTTGCTTCATCATCAAACCCAACAAATAGAATATTTAAATTTTGTTCAAATTCTGCTTCATTTAAACCAATTATACTCATTAAACGATCAAATAATGATTGTTTAACTTCAGTTTTATTATTTTCAACAAGATCAGAATTATTTACTGATTTTTCACTTTGATTATCTGTTTCCTGATCAGATTGATTCGAAGAATGCTGAATTTCATAATCTTTATTCTGTAAATCTTCTTTTAATTTAACTTTTTCTGGATTTAGAATTTCACTCTCTAAGCTTCCAGCTTCATTCTGCTCAATTATTTCAGCCAGTTTTTCTTTTTTAACATCTTTTGCTGCTGATGTAATATCTTTACTATTTTCAGATTCTATTTCATTGGTACTTGTATCTGTTTTAATTACGTCATTAGCTGAATTTTTATTTAGATTTAAATCAGATTGAGATTGAACTGCAGAATTATCATTTAAAATTGACTCACCGCTATCTGCTCCAGACTGCTCACTTTGATTTTCAGTTTCTTGATCTCCCTGCTGAATTATTTCACTTTGCTCAACTGAATTTTTATTAACTCTGCCAAAATCATGTTCCAGATAAAAACCGGCAATACCAATAAAAATTAAAAGCAGGACAATTAAAATAGCCCCAATCCATTTATAACCTTTTTTAGAATCATTAGTATTTTCTTCTGACACTGTATTTGCCTCCCCTATTTCCCTCTCTAAATTTATATTCTTGATTATAATTGCAATTCCTGCAAAAGAAAGAGTAATTTAGAGGATAAGCAATTAAAATAAATTTAATTCTTTTTCTTATTTTTTGATTTAAAAAGATAATTAAAGAAAAATATTGACAAAATTATTTTTTATGGTATAATTTATAATTGTGATGCCGAGGTGGCGGAACTGGCAGACGCGTTAGCTTGAGGGGCTAGTGGTCGCTTAGACCGTGCGGGTTCGAATCCCGCCCTCGGCACCATTTAAATTTAATAAGATAATTTACCCCCAAGTTTACCCTGGTAATTCAGGTTTCTTGGGGGTTTTTAAGTTTAAAAAAGATACTGCTTCAAAAAAATATTCTAATTCCACCCTGACCAAGATGGCTAACCAAAACACTGCTAATTAGCTTAACCAAAAACACTTGACCACCTGATGCCTCAATTTCTTGCTTTAAATCCTCAGCCTTTTCTCTATCATTTGCATGAGTAATAGCAATTAGCTATTTATCTAAATTATAACTTCTTTTCTTTAAATAGTTCGGTCATTATATTAATAGCCTTTTTAGAACCCGGTATTTTCTCGATAACTTCAATCTTTCCTGCTTCTACATCTAAAACTGGCTTTATCTGTAAAACATTACCTAACAGATATTTAGTCTTACTAATTCGACCTCCCTTTTGCAGAGCCTTCAAATTATCCAGCATAAATAGATGGTCAACCAGTTTGATAAGCACCTGACATTTGCGAAGAAAAACTAAGATAAAGACAGGCTTCACCTTTAGCAGCACTTGTAATAAAACTATTTATAAATTCTTCTGGACTAATCAGCTACAAGACTATCTGGTAAGTCACAGGCACTATCAACAAGAATTTGTGCAGCCATTGTCCAATCCCTTTTTTTGGCAAATTACTAATATATTTTCTTTTAATTATCTGATTATTCTACATTATGATTTAGTAAAACTAAATGTAAATGGTCTTGCCAACTGCCATTAATCTTTAAATAGTTTTTAGCCAACCCCTCACAATAAAAACCTAATTTTTCTACAACTCGCAGAGATGCTTTATTCTCAGGCATAATATTAGCCTCTATTCTATGCAACCTTAAATCAGAAAAAGCATAATTTATAGCTGTTTTCAAAGCTTCAGTCATATAACCCTGCTTAACTTCTGATTGAGACAGCTGGTAACCTAAAAAACAGGAATGAAAACAGCCGCGCACAATATTACTAAATGAAATGCTCCCAATAACTTTTGCTGGATCTGCCTTTTTAAAAATCCAGACTCTATATAACTGACCTCTTCTAATAGAAGTTAAATCAGCGGCCAGCTGATTCTGCTGTTCAGTAATAGTATAAAAAGAAGCTTCTCTTTCTGCTGACCATTTTTTTAGAAATAATTTATTTCTCTGGTAATAATCTAGAACTAAGTCCGCTTGAGCAGGTTTAAGCACTCGCAGCTCCAATCTAGGAGAAGATAATTTATTACGATATAATGGTTCCATAATCATTTTCCTCTCTGAAATAATTTATTAAATAAAATAAAAAGCCGGCGGTAAGCTGCCGGCTTCAGTTATCTATTAAACTAATTAATTTTAGCAGCTGGTTCATATTCTTGATCAAAAGTTTCTACTGTCACAGTTTCCATAATTTGATCTATTTTAGGCATATCTCTATGGTCAGTTTCTACAGCAGCAATTTGATCTACAACTTCCAGCCCAGAAATAACCTGACCAAAAGCAGCATACTGGCCATCAAGATGTGGTGCATCTTGATGCATTATAAAAAACTGAGAACCAGCTGAATCTGGCTGTGCACTTCTAGCCATTGATATTATTCCTCTTTGATGAGCGAGATCGTTATCATATCCATTACTGCTAAATTCACCCTTAATTGCATAACCTGGATTACCCATCCCAGTACCATCTGGGCAACCTCCCTGAACCATAAAGCCAGGAATAACCCGATGAAATTTAAGCCCATCATAATAACCGGCTTCTGCTAACTCAATAAAATTACGGACTGTATTCTCTGCCTTTTCTGGCAATAATTCAATTTTAATTTCTTCACCAGTAGTCATTGTAATTGTTACTTCTGGATTTTTACTCATTAAAACACCTCTCCTTAAATAATTAGATTTTCACTTCCTTAATTATATTAAATTAAAGCTAAAAATACAAATTTAAGGCCCTTTATTTCTTTAGGATTAAACTAATCAACTTAATTTAAGATAAATTAAACTAATCAAACTTAACTACAGCTAATTAGTTCAAGTAATTGACAGCTAAAAGCAATTGATTATATAATTAATTAAAATTAATTTAGGCTTCAAAAAGAAGGGAGAAGGATTAAATGAAAAAAAGTTTAACTAGCACTAGCTTAGCTATTTTTATTACAGGGTGTTTATTAATTATTTTAATCTTAAGTGGGGTGGGAAAAGCTGCTGATTATGAAATTGCAATCTCACAATTTGTAGAGCATCCTTCACTTGATAAAGCACGGCAAGGCTTTATTGATCAGTTAGCTCAACTAGGTTATAAAAAGGGAGAAAATTTAACAATCGACTTTCAGAATGCACAGGCAGATTTTGCTACAGCTCAAACTATTGCTCAAAAAATAAAGCAAAGTCAACCTGATTTAGTTCTTGCCATTGCAACTCCATCTGCTCAAACTGCTGCTAATATAATTAAAAATACGCCAATCTTAATTACAGCTGTAACAGATCCAGTTGCCGCTGGTTTAGCAGCCAGTCTGGAAGAACCAGGCCGCAATGTTTCAGGAACAACTGATATGAATCCAGTTGCTAAACAATTAGAGTTAATCAAAGAAATCTTACCAGATATAAAAAATCTAGGAGTATTGTATAATTCAGGTGAAGTAAATTCAGTAGTTCAGATTGATTTAGTCAAAGCAAAAACTAAAAAAATGGGAATTAATCTAGTAGAAGCTACTGTTAGCAACAGCAGCGAGGTAAGCTTAGCAGCGGCTTCTCTAGTAGACAAAGTTGCTGCAATTTATGTCCCAACAGATAATATTATTGTCTCAGCTATGCCAACAGTTTTGCAAATTGCATCTGCTAAAAAAATACCGGTTTTTTCCTCTGAGAATAACTCAGTGGAACAGGGGGCAATAGCTACTCTGGGCATAGATTATTATCAATTAGGTCGTCAAACAGCTCGTATGGCAGTTGAAGTACTCAAAGGAAAAGATCCATCTGGAATGGCTATTCAATCCTCCCAGGATCTTAAACTATATCTCAATCAAAAAACTGCTGAAAAAATTGGTTTAGCAATACCAGCCAATATCCTAAACGAAGCTGACCAAATCTTTAATTAAAAATAATTTAACAATTAAATAACCAGTGGAAGAAAAATAAAAAAAGCCAGGCTACTGCCTGGCTTAATTCCTTTAGTGGTGGTGGGAGACAGAATCGAACTGTCGACACGAGGATTTTCAATCCTCTGCTCTACCGACTGAGCTATCCCACCTAATATGTAAATTAAAAATGGTTGCGGGGACCGGATTCGAACCGATGACCTCCAGGTTATGAGCCTGACGAGCTACCGGACTGCTCTACCCCGCGTTAAAATGGTGAGCCATGGAGGATTCGAACCTCCGACAACCTGATTAAAAGTCAGGTGCTCTACCACCTGAGCTAATGGCCCATTTCCTTGCGACGTTTTCTATAATATCAACAATTCAACACTTTGTCAAGGAAAATAATAAAAAAAGAGTAGATTTCTCAATCTACTCTTAATTAAATCATATTTATTAACTAAATTAATTCTTTCTACTAAAATAACTAGTCTATTCAATTTTTTTACAGACTAATTTAAAATAAATATGTTTAAAACTATGGTAAAAAATTCATGGGATTAAGTGGTTTTTCATTTTTTAACACACCAAAATGAAGATGTGGGCCAGTACTTAAACCAGTACTACCAGAAAGAGCCACTTTTTGACCACGCTGTACTGTAACTCCTTTTTTAACCAGTACACGAGAATTATGTCCATAAAGAGTTTCGATACCCTGGCCATGATCAATAATTACAGTATAACCAAAGCCATTCATCCAGCCACTATAGGTAACTTTACCAGCCGCTGCTGCTGTAACAGATGTACCCTTAGGGACAGCAATATCAATACCATTATGAAAAAGTCTTTTATTTTTTATTGGATGCTTTCTCCAACCAAAAGGTGAAGTTATTCTTCCACGTACAGGCCAACTTAAAGAATTTTTTTGCAGACTAAATGGTCCTCTGCTGTAATTTGTAATAATTAATTTATCACCAGCAAATATTTTATCACCCTGAATATTATTATTTCTTCTAATTGTATCAACATCAGTTCCATACATTCTGGCAATAGTACTCAAAGCATCGCCTCTACGCACCTGATAAACTACTTTTTCTTTTTTATCACTGGCTTTATTACTCTGCTTGCTGCCAGAAGCAGAATTTTTACTGCTAACTGCTTTTTCTTTGAAATTAGTAATTGGCAGCACAATTTCCTGACCAGCTTTAATAAAATCAGAACTCATCTGATTTGCATTCATAATTTCTTCAACCGGTAAATTTCTTTTAGCAGCTATTCCAGAAAGAGTATCTCCAATTTTAACTTTATAATAAATCTTCTCTACTTTAGTAACTTCTGGAGAAGAAGTTTTAACATTTTGAGCAGATTCTTGCCGGGGAATTTTGAGATCCTGACCAACTCTAATTCTGCTTGATCCTAAATGATTAAAGTTTTTAATTGCCCTGACACTTATGCCTCTGCTTTTCGCAATTCCTGACAGAGTATCTCCTTTATCAACTATGTATAATTCATAAGACACTTTTTCAGAAATCAATTTTTTCATTAGTTGAAAAGTAGTTTCTCCAACAATGCCATCAACTTTCAGCTTATTTTGCTGTTGAAAATCTTTAATCATATCTTCAGTTTCTTTGCCAAAAATTCCGTCTGCTGAAACACGATAACCCAGACCAGCCAGATATTTCTGGACTTCAATAACATTGTGACCCCGATCATGTAACTTAACCTGAAAAGCTAGAGCACTTGGAGTAAGCATTGTCAAAAGAAGTGTAATTACAAGAATAAATATTCCCAGGTGGTGCTTTTTCTCCATATCTCCCCTCCTTTCTATATCTTGTTCTAATATATATAATTCAAGATTAAAGTTAAAATTCCTTTGTTAAATTACCTTTTTCATTCAAATTCAGAAAATTATTTTGTCGGAGAGCTTCATAAACTACAATAGCAACTGAATTTGCCAGATTTAAAGAGCGTAAACTTTCCTTCATTGGAATTCTAATACATTTTTTTAAGTTATCTGCTAATAACTCTTCGGGCAAACCTGCAGTTTCTTTACCAAAGAGAAAAAAGTCATCTGGCTGATATTCAAAATCAGAGTAAGTATTGGCTCCCTTAGTTGTAGAATAGAAAAAATTAGCACCTTCATTTTTCCTAAAGAAATCATCCAAATTATCATAATAATAAATATCAAGTTTATCCCAATAATCCAAGCCAGCTCTTTTTAAATATTTATCAGAAGTAGAAAAGCCAAGTGGTCTCACTAAATGTAAACTAGAATCAGTTACAGCACAGGTTCGAGCAATATTGCCTGTATTTTGCGGTATTTCTGGTTCAACAAGTACAATATTCAATCAAATCACCTTTACTAATTTTAGATTTTATCGTCCAACATATTTTTAAAAATAATTACTTTTATTTAGTCTAACTTACTAGAATTAATTTAATTAGACTATATATTTATGACTAGATTATCATAAGCTACTGAAATATTGTCAGGTAAAGAATTACTAAGTCTCTCATGCTCTAAACGATGAGAAAGATGAGTTAAATAGCCGTGTTTAAGCTGTAATTTTTTAATTAAATTTACAGCCTGCTCAACGTTCATATGAGTAGGATGCTCTCGATAACGAAGTGCATCAACTGCAGCATACTCTACCCCATCCAATAATGGATAAGAAGCAGCCGGAATCTTACTGCAGTCAGTAAGATAAGCAAATTTTCCAATTCGATATCCTAAAATTAAATTATTACCATGATAAATTGGAATCGGCGTTATAGTAAGATTAGCTAACTTTATTTTAGATTTGCTCTCCCTTAGAATAACCTGCGGAACGCCCCCACCTGGATTATTTTTAGCAAAAATATAAGGAAATACTCTTTTAATATGTGAAATTGTATCACTATTTGCATAAACGGGCATCTCTTTACCCTGATACCAGTTTAAAGCTCTAATATCATCAAATCCCATTAAATGGTCTGCATGAGCATGTGTCATTAAAATGAGATCAACTTCTTTTATATTATTTTTAAGCAGTTCCAGTCTCATTTCGGGAGGTGTATCAATTAAAATATGATAGCCTGCTGTTTCAACATAAATAGAAGTTCTATTTCTTTTATTTTTTGGATTATTTGACCGACAAGTACTACAATCACAGGCGATTACAGGAATCCCATGTGAAGTTCCTGTCCCCAAAAATGTAATCTGCAAGAAAACCTCTCCCTTCATTCAAAATTTTATCTCAGGAGAGGTGTTTTGTCAAACATATTTAAATAGTCTTCTGGGAGCTAATTAATGATTTTGCTCGTAAAAAATTAGCCAATTTTTTATAAACTAAAACTGTAATTGCAGAATTCAACAAGCCTTTAGTTAAATTAAAAGGGATTATAACTGGAAACAAAAAGTTCATTACCTGAGCCCGGGGAATTCCATAAAAAATAGGATCCAATAATAAATTAGCAATAACCATAATAATTGTCATCGCCAACGACCCAATAATTAATCCTTTTGCTGCCCCAATTTTACTGTGATTTTTGTGATAAAAATAACCAGCTAAGCCAGTAAAAACACCTGTAGCTAGAAAATGCATAAAAGCACCAAATGGACCTCCCAGGCCAGTAAAAATTGCCATTAAAAATGATAGAATAAAGCTTGCTCCAATTGCAGCAGCCGGTCCATATAAAAAAGCAATAATTAAAATTGGAATATCGCCTGGTTCATAGGTTAAAAAAGCAAATTGAATTTGAATTAAAATCATTAAAATTAGAGCAATAGCCGCTAAAACTGCAATATTAGTAATTTTTCGTGTATCCATTTTAACTCTCCTTTTTTGAATTTACAGGGTATAAAAAAAGGCCCTGTTGAACAGGGCCTTTAATTTACGATCTTCTTTATCCGGACTTTACCGTCGGTACTGGAATTACACCAGTTCAGCTTGAGCTCGTGGACTTTTACCACCGGTCTGGATTTATTATCAAACTTGATAACTCACCATACCCTGAAGATAATCTATTAGTTTGTTAATTATATTATAAATAATCATAACTAAAAAAGCAAGTTTTTTAGTTATAGTCTTTAATTATTACTCCTGGATAAAAATGCTCTATTATATCACGATAGTTCCAATTATCAGCTGCCATTCCTGCTGCTGCAGATTGATCCATTCCTAAATTATGGCCCCAACCACTACCATAAATATAAAGTTCTTCTAAAAATCCATTTTCATCATAACTACTGCTAAAAGTAAAACGACTGCTTTTAAGACCACCTAAAACTCTTCTGATTCGGGAACTATTATATTCTTTTTTACCTTTTTCTCCTACCAGGCGCAGAGAAGTTATTGTACCTCCTTGTGCTCTTGCAAGCACCTCAACTCTAGTTATTTTCCCCAATTCACTTTGATAACTAATTACTGAAGCTGGAATTGTAACCTGCCAACGGTAATTATTTTGACCATAATCTTTAGAATAAGAAGGAGCACTGAGGAATATCCAATTATAAAGCTTGCCGGGAGGAAGTGGGAATTCATAATCATCTGTTTTCATCTGATTAGCCCCTCTAAGATAAAAGAGATCAGCTGTCCAAATTTGATCACTTCTTTCAGTAAAACCACCACTATTACTGCTAAATACAGCTTCGATAATTTTATTGTCAAAATAAGCAGCTTCCTCTGCAGTAGCCAGTACTGCTTGCGTAGTTTTATTATTTTCACTGCCAACACCATTATAAGCAGCACAGTGGACACTGGAACAAAGATCATACCCTGCTTTACTATGCCTATCTAGATTACTTAGAGTATAACTGCGTGCAGCAATAGTTTGTGCTTTTAAGGCCTCTACTGGCCAACTAGCATAGATTTCAGAAGGAACAACAGAAATCAAATAGGAAGCCAGACCAACTTGATTAATTAAGGTGAAATCTTGACCTGTGCCATGAATAATCATCTCTCCCCGATATTGTCGATCGGCACTTCCCTGCCAGAAATAGCCCTGACCATACTTTATATTAAAAACATAAAATGAAGGAAGATTACTTGTGCTATTAAATTCATATTCAGCATCAGCTGCACCTAAATAAATTTTTTGGGTAGAACTTCTTATCATAAGCCGGTTTGATTCTAGCTGCAGCAAATAATTTTTCTTTGCTTGACCACGGAAAATTATTTTACCTGCTTTAATAATAGCAAACGAATCAGCATATTGAAATAATAAATGTTGATTCTTTTCCTGCAACCCAATTCTCAATTTTTTATTATTCTCTACTGTATCAAGCTCCTCTATTTTTTGCCAATCAGCTGTCAAAGTAAACGGATTAATCTGATCCGGCTCTGTTTGAGAGGCTGGTTCTGGCTTTAGTTCTGGATGCTTTTGCTGATAAAAATTAATTTTTTGATATGCAAGTTCTTCAAACCAGCCATAAGCAAGGGTTTTTTGCCAATAATTATAAGCTTTTATCTCCTGGCCAGCTTTTTCTAACATTAAAGCCATATCTTTAAATAAAAAAGTCTGAGTTCGATTTTTCTGATAAGAACTCTGATAATCATTAAAAGCCTGCAAATAATTTGCCTGAGCCTGATTTAGCTCAGCACTTAATAAATATACTTGAGCCTGATTTGATTTTAAATTAGTAATCTTCATCAAATACTCTTCTGCCAGATTAAATTGTCCCAATTTTAAGCTGTTTTTTACTAAATAATAATAACGCTGAAATAAATTTTCTGGCTGCCTCAACTCAGCGCTAACTAAATTCTGGAGTATATAGTTAGAACTCCTGTATTTGTGCAGATTATAAAGATTAACAGCCAGAGCAAGATAATCATTTTGATCAGCACTTAAAATCGCAGTTTTGACTAATATCTCACTTTTAGCAGCAAGCTGGTTATTATCTGTATATAAAGCAGCTAAATTTCTTCTGCTTTCTAAATTGAATGGTGCCAGCTTAATAATTTCCAGATAATAATTTTCTGCTGATTGATAATTAGCTTGATAAAAAGATTCTCTGGCTAATTTAAATAATTCCTGAATATTTCTCGTCTTACTTTCTTGAGCAACAGAGATTTCAGTCGATTTATTTTCTACTAAATAATGGTCAAATACTGGCAGCATTAAACCTAATAATAATGCTGCCAGTATAATTACTCGAAAAAATTTTTTCATCTAATACAACTCCTGATCTAAAGCAGTTGACTTGCAACTTCTGCAAGCTCCGATCTTTCTCCTTCTTTTAAAGTGATATGACCGGCAATTTTCTGTTCATGAAATTTATGTGCCAGATAATTTAGTCCATTTTTATGCAAATTTAAATAAGGATTATCAATTTGATTAGGATCACCAGTAAAAATCAGCTTAGTTCCTTCCCCAGCTCTAGTAACAATAGTTTTAACTTCGTGTAAAGAAAGATTTTGAGCTTCATCAATAACAATAAATTGATCTGGAATCGAACGTCCCCGAATATAAGTCAGAGCTTCAATTTGAATTAATTCTGAATTAAGTAGATTTTGATAAGCAAATCTACTGTCCTTATTACGATGTACAATAAAATCAAGATTATCAAAAATGGGCTGCATCCAGGGAGCCATTTTTTCTTCTAAATCACCGGGCAAAAATCCTAATTCTTTGCCCATTGGAATTATCGGGCGCGCAACTAAAAGTTTAGAATAATTACCCTGATCAACAACTTTATTTAACCCAGCAGCCAGAGCAATTAAGGTTTTACCTGTTCCAGCCTGGCCAGAAATTGTAACCAATTTTATTTCATCATCAAGTAAAAGCTCAAAAGCAAATTGCTGTTCTCGATTAAGAGCTCTAATTTTAGCCGGCTGCTGTTCATTATAACGCAGCTTAACAAGTTCTTTGCCATCATAACGAGCTAAAGCTGTTTTTTTATTCTGATCTGATGCTGTTAACTGTAAAAACTCATTAACATATAATTGTTCAAAATCTAATTTTGAATCTGCTAAATCAGCAGCAGTTAAATGATCATTCTGATAAAATAAATCAATTAATTCAGCTGGTAAAAATTGTTCTTTGAATCCAGAATAAATATCTTCTTCTTTTAAGCGGGTAGAATTATGCTCTTCAGCTTTAAGTTCATAGGCATCACAGATCAATCGTAAATTAATATCATCTGAAATCATAATGACTTCTTTAGCTGGATTTTCATCTTTGATATGAAGAGCAGTTGAAACTATTCTATTATCCATTTTACTGGAACTAAGACCTTCAGGTAAACGCAATTTACCATTAATAAATATCTTTATAATTCCACCATTCTCAAGCTTAACCCCATCGTGAAGATTGCCTTGAGTTCTAACTTCTTCTAAAATTCGTGATGTTTCCCGGGCATTAAAACCAAGATCAGAATTTTTAGTTTTTAAGCTGTCAATTTCTTCCAGAACGGCCAGTGGGATTATTACCTCATTATCTTCAAAAGTGTAAATAGCATAAGGATTATTTAAGAGTACATTTGTATCTAGAACAAATATTTTTTTCAACTCTATTGCCTCCTATAAAGCTTATTTTTTACCAGAGTGTTAAGCCTGTATCTTCATCATATTTTCTAACTTTATCTGCTTCAGTAAGTTCCTGAATTTCAATTTCAGAAGCAAAAACCTTGGTTCCTTCAGCAAGATGGCCACCAAAAGCATCACCAGTATCATCAGCTAACATAATATGAGCATGAATCATTGGTTTACCATCTTTTAATGAAACATTACCATTTAAACTTAAAATTTCAAATTGACCTTCTCTTTCTATAAAATTATATTCCCAATCAACTTGATCATAATAGCCAAAAACAATTTTAGAAACTGCACCTAAGCCACTAATTGTAGCTAATTTGATTTCATTTTCTCTTACAATTTCAGTTAAAGTCTCCAACAGATCGTCACCTTTATCCAGTCTTAACAAATAAGTATTCTTTACGTCATACTTCGTTAATTTTTTAGCCATTTTTATTCCTGCCTTCTTTCTGAATAATTTTTAAGCTTGAAAATAATCACAAAGATAACTAGCAAAACAATTTTCACAATCAGGATTCTGAGCTTTACAGATTGCTCGCCCGTGTTCAATCAACCAGTGATGAAAATCGATCCAGCAATCACGAGGCAATATTTCAGTTAATTCCTGCTCAGTTTTACTGACATTTTTTCCACTACTCAAGCCCAGACGAGCTGAAACTCTAAAAACATGGGTGTCAACAGGAAAGGCAGCTTTAAAAAAAGCATTAGCCAGAACAACATTGGCTGTTTTTCTGCCAACCCCAGATAGTTTTAATAGATCTTTTCTTGTTTCAGGTACCTGTCCTTCAAATTGATCAAGCAAAATCTGACAAGTCTTTAAAATATATTTAGCTTTGTTATGATAAAGACCGATACTATTAATTTTTTCTTCTAATTCAGATTGACTTAATTTTAAAATAGCAGCTGGTGTATTATATTTCTTAAATAATTCAGCTGTTACTTTATTAACCTGAATATCAGTCGTCTGAGCCGATAAAATAGTTGCAATTAATAATTCAAATGGTGTTTTAAAATTTAATGATGTTTTTGGATTAGGATAATATTCAGCAAAAAGTTTAAGCAAGGCTGATACTTTATCCTCTTTTGACATTTTCTTGGTTGACAAGTGAAAACCTCCCAATTAAATAATGCTTAATTTTATTTTACTTGATATCAATCAAAAAATAAAGGGTAGATTTACTCAGAGCTAAATTCTGGACTTAATTTCAAAAAAATGATACTATTAGCTAAAAGCTGGCTTGGAACACTTTAAATTTTAAGTCAGCAATTCAGTTTATTATAAAATGTGAGGTGTTAAAATGAAATTAAATCTTGGTATAGATATTGATGGTGTTTTAACAGACGAAGGTCCACATACAGACAGCGTCTGGCAGAAAAATATAAGCAGTTATTTAGATCGTAAGGTAGAACTTCAGGAATTCACTTATAATCTACAGCAGGCTTTTGGACTAACTGAAGATGAATTAATTGGATTTATAGAAAAAAAGTTACCTGATGTTTATAAAAATGCAGTTCCTGCTGCAGAGGCTGCTTCTACTTTATTAAATCTAAAAGAGCAAGGCCATAAACTAATTTTAATTACAGCTCGTGATAAAAAGTTTCGTCACTTAACTGAAAATTGGCTAGCAGAAAATAAAATTCCTTATCATGAGCTTTATCATGAACATGACAAAGCTCCTTTAGCTCTCACTAAAAATATAGACTTATTTATTGATGATAATAAAGAAAATGCTCTTAGCCTGGCAGCAGCAGGAATTCCAGTCCTGCTGGTTAACCAATATCATAACTTTGATTTTAAAACAACAGCTAAAATTAAAAGAGTTAATAACTGGTCGGAAATAACCAAACAGATAGAATTATTCCTCGCGGAATACACTATGTCCGGTAAACTCTCTTAAAATTGAAGTAAAAGGTACTTCATTATCAGGTATAGCTCTAAAGTTGCTGAGGATTTCCAGTAAACGCTGTGCCTGATAATAGTTTTTATTTGTTCTATCAATTTGTTTTAGCAATGGTTCTACATAATTTTTTAAAACAGACAGTTCATAGACAAGAGCTGAATTAAACATTACATCTGCATTTTCCTGATAAGGAAAAATGTTTTTTTCTTCTCCTCTTCTAACCCCCGTCCACATATCTAAAGTAGTAGCTGCTGGCAAATTTCGATATTGATTATCTCTAACAATTCTTCTAATTAATCTGGTATCTGTAGTAGGAATCCTATTATGGCAATCAATATTTAGCTGAGTCAAAGCACTAATATAAATTTTAAATTTTAAGTTATGTGGGATAGTTTCTGTTAAATGATTGTTAAGTCCATGAATTCCCTCAATTAAAATAGGTTGATCTTCTTCTAACTGCAGAGTCTTACCGGTTTTTTCTCTTTTTCCCTGAGCAAAATTAAATTTAACAAGTTCAACTTCTTCCCCCTGAATTAAATTTAATAAATGTTCATTAAATAAATCCAGATTAATTGCTTCAATAGATTCAAAATCTGGCTCACCATCTCCATCTAGAGGTGTATCTTCCCGGTTAACAAAATAATTATCAGTAGAAATTTGAATTGGACGCAGATCATTAATTTTAAGCTGAGTTGCAAGACGATGAGTAAAAGTTGTTTTACCAGAAGAAGATGGTCCTGCAATTAAAATTATTTTATTTCTGGGCATTCCTCCCTTGATTTGATCAGCAATCTGGGCTATTTTCTTTTCATGTAATGCTTCAGCAATTCTAATTAATTCTCCCTGCTTTTTTTCTCTAACTACTTTATTCAAATCAGAAACATTATTAACTCCAATTATTTCGCCAAATCGTTCATAATCAAGAAAAACATTAGCCAGTTTTGGCTGCTCAATAAATTTGGGTAATTTTTTATTGCCAAAAAATTTAGGTACTAAAAGGACAAATCCTGGAATTCTTAAGTGAAGCTCAAACTCTTTTAAATATGAGGTTGCTGGCACCATATTATAATAAAAATAATCATAATAGCCATCTAGTTCATAAAGAGTATAATAATCTTTATCCTGCTCATCAATTAAATCAGACCGAAAACAACAATTTTGGGAATTAATAATTGCTTTAGCTTCAGCCCGTTTAAATTTATGCTTAACAATTTTTAAATCTGCAGCAATTATTTCCTGCATTCTTTTCTTAATCTTAACCAGATCAAGCTGACTGAGACTTTTTTTATTAACCAGCTCACAATAAATTCCATTACTAATCGAAATTTCTATTCTTAAAGTTGTTTCTGGAAAAAGTTCATATACAGCTTTAGCCATTACTAAAAAGAGACTGCGGCGATAGATTCTATTTCCTGGTTCAGATTTGATCTGGATAGTCTTAATAACTGCATCTTCATCAATTTCCTCACTTAAATCATAAACTTGATTATCTATAATGACCGCCATTACATCTTTTTTATTTTCAATACTACTGGCAGCAATTATCTCTTCAATCGTACTTTTTTCGATAATTTTTAATTCTTCCTGATCAATTAGAATATTCATTTATTCTGTCTCCTCCATTAAATAAAATTGCTTTTATTTCCTTTTTTACCAGCCTATCATTTTCCTTTACTAATTGCTTCTGAAGTAAATCTACTGATCTAGCATAATCTAGTTTGCTTAAAGCCCAGACAGCATAACAGCGAATAATTGGTGAATTATCCGTTAAGTATTTGCGAATAAGCTCAAAATATTTTTCTTCTTGCAAATTAGCTGCCACAATCAATGCATTACGCTGCAAAATTCTAGCTCCCCGCCAGCTAAGAGCAGTTTTCTCTAATTCTGCTGGTAAATTATTTCGTTCTAACTCTAAAAAATAACTTAAATCTTTAGCAAAAAATTGTAATTCTGCCTGCTTGTTATAACTAAGCTGCTGATTATAAGGACACTTTTGCTGGCAAATATCACACCCCCAAAAATGAGTACCAATTTTTTTTCTTGCTGCTTCAGTTAACATTCCTTTTTTTTGAGTTAAATAAGAGATACAATCTTTTCCGGCCAGTAAATATTCTTCTTTTAAAGCGCCTCCCTCACAATTATTAAGACAAATCTGACAGCTGCCGCAATTATTCGTCAGGGGATAATCTATTTCAATTTCTAAATCAGTCAAAATTTCTGCTAAAAAAAGGTAAGATCCATATTGGGGATTAATTAACATTGTATTTTTGCCTATAAAACCCACTCCAGCTTTACGAGCAACTTCTCTTTCTAAAAAAGGTGCTGTATCAACAAATATTTTATAGCTAAAATCGAAGTTAAATTTTAGCTTTAACTGTTCAACTAATTTTTCTAATTTGTTTTGTAAATAATTATGATAATCTACTGCTGTAATATAAGAAGATAATTTTTGATTAAAAACTCCCTGATTATAATAATTAACTCCCAGCACAATAATTGACTTTAAATTAGTCAGGAAAAGTGAAGGAGTTGTAAGCTCAGTAATATTCTGATTTGCAAGTGGTTGAGGCCAATATTCAGTCTCAGCTCTGGCCTGTAACTTTTCTCTGGCTGCTATTAATTCATTTCCATCTGTAATTCTACAAATATCTAACCCATTTTGATAGGCAACATTTTTAATGATTTTATTTTTCAACAATTCTTTTTAATTCCCTCTCCTCTAATGATAAATAAAAACTATAAATTAAACCAGTTAAGATAGTAGCAATCGCCAGTAAAAAATACATTCTTTCTCCTCCTAACATTTGATAAAGTTTACCACCAATTAGATTACCAAAAATTGCACTCATACCAGTAAAAACAGCAGCATAAATATTCTGACCAGTTGCTCTAAATTTTTCACCACTAATTTTGTTGACATAATTTACACCTACTGCAAAAAAGAGACCAAAAGTTAGACTATGTAAAGCTTGAGCTAGTAAAATAATTATTCGATGCGGAAAAAAAGCAAGCAATAGCCAGCGACAAGTAAAAGCAAAACTAATTAATAAAGTCAATCGACTGAATTTATTACTATTGATTATTTTATCAGAAAAGAAAAATGCTGCTAATTCACTAGCGGAAGCTATAGTTAAAGCAATCCCTAATAAAAATTCTCCACCACCATGGTCAACTATATAAAGGGGGAAATAGCCATAATTAGCATTCATTGAACTCTGCAATATAAAAACAAAACAGAGGAAAAATAGTAGTGACTTTTTTTGAAATATCTTTTTAAAGTCTGAAGTTGCAATAACTTTAATTTTTCTTTCTCCTTGCGGCAAGAATTTAAGTAAAATTAAAGTTAATAATAAAACTACTGCATAAATATAAAATAAATTAGCTGGTTCAGTCTTTTCCAGAAAAAGCCCAATTAAAGAAACAAAAGTCATATATCCTGCTGAACCCCAGAGTCGATATTTACCATAAAGATAGGCTCTATCACCAAGATGATCAAGCAGCAGACTATCTGAAAGTGGAATAATTGGATTTTGAAAAAGGGTATAAGAAAACATTAAAACCATTAATAACTTCATTGAAGCTGCAAACGGAAAGGCTATAACAGTAAGAAAACTTCCAGTAATTGTAATAGCTAACACTTTTTTATTTTCCTGAAAATAATCAGTTAAAAAACCCCAGATTGGTAATAAGAGTAAAGCAAATACTCTCGGTATAGAATTAACCAGTCCTATTTGAAAAGAATCCAGACCAGCTTCCCTAAAAAATATATTGAAATACCCATAAGCAGCCATCGAGATATAAAAAATGAAGTTATATAGTTTAAAGGTCAAAAGAATCAGTCCTTATTAAGAATAATTGATTCAACCATCAGATCTTTATTAAATATTTTATCCGAGTAGCTGAGTAAATCTGTTAAGGAAATATTATTTATTATTTCTGCCAGATCAAAAATATCTATTCCCAGCCGACGATACTCAATAAATTCAGCTGCCAGATGATCAAAATTATTAAATAATCTAATAAAACTTCCTTGATATTTGCGTTTAATCCTTTCAAAATTGGCTTCTATTTCTGCCTGATCAATATTCACCAGTTTTTGTTTTACTTTTTCTCGCATTAAATCAGGCTTATTACTTTCTCCATATAAATGGACATAAGCATAATCAGGTTTCTTATGATAAGAGCAAGAAAAGCTATTATCAATTATACCTTGATCATAAAGTTGATTATAATTTTTACTGCTTCGACCAAAAATTATATCAAGTAAAATATTAATTAGATATTCTCTGCGAATAGTTTCGGCAGGCAATTCACTTACAGCTGGATCTTTAAAAGCAATCTGAACCATTGGTCGAGAAATATCCATTTCTTCTTTAACTATTTTTTTAGCAACAGCTGCTGGCTCATCTTTTCTAATTCTAACTGGATTTTTAAATTCAGGAAAATGTTTAGATGCCTGATGATCTTTCAGTAAACTAATTATTTTTTCAGCTTCCAGATCACCGATTAAAATCAAATCCATATTAGAAGGTAAATAAAAATTATAATAGCAAATATATAAGTCTTCTGGTGTAATTGCATTTACACTAGCTTCAGTTCCTGCAATATCATTTTTAACAGGATGATTAATATATAAAGCAGATAAGAGATTAAAATATGATCTCCAGTAAGGATTATCTTGATACATCTTAATCTCTTGAATAATAATTCCTTTTTCTTTTTCTACATTTTCATCACTAAAATATGGTTCCTGTACAAATTCAATTAGATTAATTAAAGATTCTTCAAAATTACTGGTACTGGAAAAAAGATAATTAGTACTATCAAAATTTGTATAAGCATTTGCCGAAGCACCTAAATCAGCAAATTTGTCAAAAATACTGGTTTCCTTATCTTCAAACAACTGATGTTCCAGAAAATGAGCAACTCCCAGCGGCATTAATCTTTTACGACCATTTTTAACATCAATAAATTCAAAATCATTTGAGCCAAAATTTACTGATAACATTGCATATTGTTTAACATAATCTGGCTTGGTAAAAATATAGACATTTAAGCCATTATCTAACTGTGCCTTAACTAATGTTTCATCCATATTCTGATTATAGATAGTCTCCAAATTAATCATCCTTACCTTTTAATAAATATATTGTATCAAGTCTTAATTTTTTTGCTACTTTAATTAAATCACTTCTTTTAATCTGTTCTACCTGTTTAATAGTCGCATTAATCGACTCTTCTTTATTATTAATTAAACTAAGCAGAAAATGAGCTGCCAGTGCCTTATTGCTATCAAGATCCTGTTTCAGACTATTAATAATGCTTTTTTTAGATCGACTAAATTCTTCTTCACTAAAATCACCAGCTGCTATTTTTGCTAGCTGTTCTTGAGTTAAGTTTTCTACTTTTTTACTGTTAGCTGAATTAATACCACTATTAATAAACAGTAAACCTTTGGTAGTTTCAATAGAAGAACTTACATAATAAGCTAAACTTCTTTTTTCTCTAACTTCCTGAAAAAGTTTTGAATGGGTTGAACCACCTAATAAACTATTGAAAACCAACAAAGCATAATAAGCAGTTGAATTTCTAGTTATTCCAGTTCTATACCCCATAGATAAACGAGCTTGATTTAATTTTAACTCGGTTTGATAATATTCTGCTTCTTTTTCTCGATAAAGTAATTCTGTATTATCATCAACAATTTCACTACTAGCAGGTAGAAGACTTTGTTCAAAAATATCATCAATAAATTTGCGTTTAAAATTACCGACTAAAAATAATGACATTTTTGCCTGCTTAATAATTTTTTTATAATGAGCGAAAAGTTCTTCGTTTTCAATTTTAGCCAGTTCTTCTATAGAACCAAGCTTATAAATCCCATATTTTTCCCGGCTGCACATTTTTTTTATACAATTTTCAATGGTATAACTATATTTATCATTGATAAGGGCTTCAATATTATTTTTTAATACTTCTTTTTCCTGCTCAAAATATTTCTGCTTAAACTTATTATTCTCTAGAACTGGACGGAAAATTAAATCATTTAACAATTGAAAAGCTTTTTTAGTCAAATCACTACGATGACTTAGAAATTTTTCATTTACCATTTCTAGAGAAAATCTTAACAGCTGATTTTCTCCTCTTTTTAAAATATTAAAGTTAATTGCTGAACCATATAAATTTTCTAGCTCTGTTTTAATTAACTGATTGTCGGGATAGTTTTCTGAACCTCTTCTTAAAATAGCAGGTATCAGAGCATTCATTGCTGCCTCTTTTTCAGTTCGTAGAGGCAGCATGAAATAGATCTGAACTAAATTTGTCTTAAATTTATCAGTTGCTAAATAGTGTAAATTAAAACGACCATCAATATTACTAAACTGCTGTTCATTCATCAAAAATTACTCCCCTGTCTTTGTTAATTGGTCTAAAATATCGCCTAATTCTGTAATTAATCTACCATAGATGCTAAAATCACCGTTTTGTAAAGCCTGTTGTGCCCGCTGATAAGTTTGACTAGCTCGATTTATCAATTCACTTTGAGCTAGATTATCCAGCGCAGAAGATTCTGCTTCAGCAGCTGAACTATTTTCTTGAGATTGTTGTTCTGATAATTCTCCTAAAATACTATCCTGGCTGCTATCTTGATTTAAATTTTGATTATCCAATTCTGGCACAGCTTGTTCTGCTTCTTCTTGAAACATCGCCTGCAGAGCTTCTGCTAAATTATCTCTCATTACAATATCACTTTTATAAGCTACGATAACTCTTCTTAGTTCAGGAATTCCACCTGTTTCTGCCTGTAAAAAGATTGGTTCTACATAAATAACACTATTTTTAATTGGAATAACCAGCAAATTACCTCTAATTACCCGGGAACCACGCTGACTCCAGAGTGATAAAAGCTGTGATATTTTTGATTCCTGATCAATTCTTGATTCAATCTGATTAGGACCATAAACAAGCTGATCTTTAGAGAATTGATAAGTAAATAATTCTCCATAATGTTCTCCATCATTACGAGCTGCCATCCAGGCTACCATATTATTTCTATTAGCCGGAGTAAAAGGAGTCATTAAAATAAATTCTGCCTTTTCTTCATCAGGAAGATTATTAATAATATAATAAGGTTCCATTTCAATAGTTGATCCCTGATAATTTTCAGTTGGAATATTCCAGACATCTTCTCTATTGTAATAAACTACTGGATCCTGCATATGATAGGTACTATAAATCTGTGCTTGAATTTTAAATAAGTCTTGAGGATAACGTAAATGAGCCTTAATTGCTGCTGGCATTTCAGTAAACGGTTTAAATAAATCAGTAAAAATTTTGCTGTAAGTAACTGCAATTGGATCATTCTGATCAACTATATAATAATCCATTGTTCCGTTATAGGCATCAACTACTACTTTAATAGAATTGCGCAGATAATTATCACGACCATTATATGGTTGTGAGTATGGATAAAGATTAGTAGTTGTATAAGCATCATAAATCCAATATAACTTTCCCTGAGCAGTAATCATATAAGGATCACTATCATATTTTAAGAATGGAGCTGCTTTTCTAACCCGGCGATGAATATTACGATTATACATAATTCTACTTTCATTATTAATATCATCTGAAAGCAAAATCTTAGTAGTATTAAAGTGCAGTGAGTAAATAATCTTTTTTAATAAATTATTCATCTTTACTCCACCTGTACCCTCATACTGAGTATAAATATTTTCTGATCCCATTGGATAATGGAATTCAGTTTCAGCAGTGTTAACAATTACATAATTATTAGTTTTTTCTCCATAGTAAATTGAATTATTAGCCAGCTGTAAATTGTCATTATTAACCCGAGGCGGAATATCCTGAACAATAAACTCTGGCTGGCCATTTTCTTTAATTTTGCCAGTTGGACTCATAGTTATTCCCAGCCCATGAGTATATTTTAAAGTTTTATTAACCCAGGTCTGAGCCTGCTGGGCCAGAGCAGATTGATCAAGTTCTCTTGCTCCTAACATAACTTGAGTATAACTATCTCCTAATTGGTAACGATCAACATCTATATCAGGAAAAGTATAATATTGTCTAAGTGCCTGCAACTGAGAATAGGTTTGCTGTAAAGGTCGATAATCCCAGAGTCTAACATTATCAACTACAGTTTTATATTCCATTAAATCATTATAACTTAATCTATCATTTGAAATTTCAAAATCTCTTGTTTCTACATTATCTAATTTATATGCCTGTTGAGTTAAATTAATATTATTTTTGATATATTGTTTTTCACGATTTATTTCATTTGGTTCAACACTAAACTTTTGAATGTAAGCTGGATAAACACCTGTAAAAATAATAACCAGGACTATCCAGGCAGAAATCCCCCAGACAAGTGGCTTATAATTACGTTTAAACAGGCTATAAAGAACTGCTAGTGCAACAAAAAGAACAACTCCAAATAAAATTTTATATCCCAATAAATTAGCATGGACATCAGTATATCCTGCTCCAAAAACTACTCCCGTTGGAGAAAATAAAATATTATACATTTTTAGGCGATAATCCCAGGCTTTTAATAAAAGAAATGCAAATACTAAAACTGCCATATGTTTTTTAGCTCTACTGCTTAATTTAACTGAAAATTCATTTATAGAGCGAACACCTGTAAACATAATATAAATTGCTCCAACGATGATTAAAGCAAGTACTACAATTACCATCAGCATTTCTCTAACAAAGCTTAAAAATGGCAGAGTGAAAACATAAAAAGCAATATCATGATTAAAAATAGGATCAACTTTATTAAAAGGAGTTCGGTGGATAAATTTAAGTACCATCTTCCAACTGTCATTAGAAACTGAGCTAAACAAAAAACCAAAAATCAAACTGCTGGCAAGATAAATCAAGTTCAATCTTTTCTTATTTAACCAGTTAAAAATCTGGCTTTTTTCATCACCAAATAAACTTTCTACACGGTTATCAGAATTAATGTTAATAAAGTTTAAAATTGGTTTTTTAGTAAAATGAAGATTTAAATAAATTAAAGCAGCAAAAACTACTCCAATAATTAACCTGAGAATAAAATTAGAAATGAACATGATAGTAAATGTTTTGGTAAGTCCAAGCTCTTGAAACCAGGACCAATCTGTGTAAATATTAGTTCCTGCCAATATTAAAATAGAAAATCCAACAATTGCTATACCTAAAATTGAAAGCAAAAGTTTAATTGTTTTACTCATTCGAAACCCCTTTCAATTTATCTGCTATTTTAAATGCTCTTTTTTCAACTTCATAAAATATTTTTTCTTGATCGAGTGTTTTTAATTCTCCAGAATCTAAAACTAATCTGCCATTTATCATAACTGATTCTATAACCTGGCTATCAGCAGCATAAAACAGATTAGATAAATTATTATGACGTGGAATTGAAAAACTTGTTTGATCAATATTAATTATAATTAGATCAGCCAATTTCCCTGCCGCTAGTTCCCCAACATTATTTAAATTTAAAGCCCGGGCACCATGCTGAGTTAGCATTGCTAGCAACTGGTCAGTCGGCAACACAGTTGGATCTGAATATTTAATTTTTTGCAGATAAGCAGCCATTCTAGCTTCTTTAATTAAATCCAATGAATTATTACTAGATACACCATCGGTTCCCAGACCAACATTAATTTCATTTTTTAAATAATCTACGACTGGAGCAATTCCATTAGCCAATTTGGCATTGCTCATCGGATTATGTGATACATTGACTTTATTCTTGCGGAAAATTTCCAGATCACCTGGAGCTAAATGAACACAATGAGCAGCTACTACATGATTTTTAAAAAAATTAATATCAGCTAAAAATTTAATCGGGGATCGCTGCTGATCTTTTTGAAAGTTAGCTAACTCTTTTTTACTTTCTGAAATATGAATATGTACAGCTAGATCATTTGCTGCAGCCAGATCAGTTATTTGAGCTAAATATTCTTCACTGCAGGTATAAGGAGCATGGGGAGCAAGCATAGTTGTTATTCTTCCCTCAGCAGTATTATTATACTCACAGGCAAACTCAAGTGCTTTTTCCAGACCGGCCTGGCCGTCATTTGCTTCAATTAACCCTTCTGCTAAAACAGCTCTCATACCACTATCTGCTACTAATTCTGCAACTTGCGGCATAGCAAAGTACATATCAGAAAAAGTAGTAGTTCCTGTTTTAATCATTTCAATTGCTGCCAGAGCAGTTCCCCAATAAATATCATCTGCACTAACTTCACTTTCAAATGGCCATATTTTATCCTGCAGCCAACTATCAAGCGGCATATCATCAGCATAGCCCCTTAATAAAGTCATTGCAGAATGGGTATGGGTATTAATTAAACCGGGCAGAACCATTTTCCCAGCTGCATCGATAACCCGATCATACTCATCTGCTAAAGTTAATTCTGCCATTGGAGCAATCTTTTCTATATAATTGTCATCAATAAGTATAAATTGACTTTTTTGTGATTCAGCCTGCTGACCAGTATATAGTTCAGCAATATTTTTAATTAAAGTTTTCAAAACTAACATCCTTTCTGCCGGACATTAAATAAAATTTCAAAAATAATCTCTAAATTTAATTTAAATCATTTAAAAATAATTTAACTAAATAGATTATAACTACTTAAAAATTTTCTTATAGGCTTTAAACGAATAATCAATAGCTGAAATAATAGTTACTGGAATAACCAGATAGAAAAAAGCATCACCAAAATAATCTACCCTTAATACCCGTAATGAAATAGCTAGATATAATAAAGCAATTGATAGTTTACCGATTAAAGTAGGGTTGATAAAATTAAGTCCAAAAATATAAGTAATAATTCCCGAAAATAAAATAAAAAGTTCGCGGGCCAAAATTATATAAGCAATTGCTCCTGAAATAAGTTTTAAATGAATTAAAACAAATAAAATACTAACAATTGTCAATTTATCTGCTAGAGGATCAAGCAGTTTGCCAAAACTAGACTGTAATTTATATTTACGTGCAATAAAGCCATCCAGAAAATCAGTCAAAGCTGAAATAGAAAATAAAACAGCTGCAGTAAAAATATCTCCCTGAGTGAAAAAAAATAAATAAAAAGGAATTAAAATAATTCTTAAAAATGTTATATAGTTCGGGATAGTAAACAAATTAATCACTCCAGGACTAAATTTCTTGATATTCTTCTTCAGTGATAATTTCACCATTTTCTAATTTTTGTTTAATTATATTATATTTACGATCAAATTCAAGCTCAAGCTGCAGCTTATTATAACAATTATCACATACAATTACTTTTTTTATTTCAAAAGCAGCATCACGTTCATCTTCATAAACTTTTTGAATATCATAACTTTTTCTAAATAACAATTTCATTTTATTACCACATTTATTATCTTTAACATAAATAGTAATTAAATTACCGCCATTATTATTAGAGCCCATAAAAATATTTTTAAGTGTAGCCAGTAAACCCATTACCAGCAAGCCTCCTTTAGTTAGAAAATCTAAAAAGTTAAATAGTTTAAAGATATGCACTTTTTTGGCATATCTTTAAACTTTTATTAAATAGACTAGACTACTCAGCTGTTGTATCAGCAGCAGCTGTTCTAGAACCTAATTTTTCGTCCATCATAAAAATTCCCTGAGTTGATTCGCCTACCATACGCAGCTTATCAACTACATCCCCTACAGAATCTTCTTCTTCAACTTGTTCATCCACAAACCACTGTAAAAAGGAATTAGTAGCATAATCCTGCTCTTCATTGGCTAAAGTTACTAAGTCATTTATTTTAGCAGTTATTTTTTCTTCATGAGCTAGAGCCTCTTCAAATACTTCCAGGTTAGATTCCCAGTCAGATTTTGGCTTATCGATAGCTTCTAAAATAACTCTGCCACCTCTTTCATTAACATAATCATAAATTTTACGGGCATGAGTCATTTCTTCATCTGTCTGCAGATCCATCCAGGTAGCAAATCCTGCCAGACCTTTATTAGCAAAATAAGCACCCATTGCTTGATATAAATAAGCTGAGTAAAGTTCTGCATTTATCTGTTCATTTAGCGCTTCTTCAAGTTTTTCATTCAACATAACTATCTACCTCCTGTGAATTGTTAAAATTTATCCCTTTCTTTATTAATTATTCAACAATTAGAGCTAATATCCTGCATTAAAATTAACAAGTTAAATCTAAAAAATGCACTTCCTAGTCAGTTTATTAAGCCGAATTAACTGACTTAGCGCTCTCTAAAGCTATTAATTTTATCAAAATAAGCCTGCATATCAAATTTACGTTCCAGACCATTTGAATTCATATATCTTACTTTACCAAATATCTCTCTTTCCTGCCAGGCTCGATCATGTTTGCCAAAACACCAGGCTACACCTGCATAACTATTTGCATCACGTCCATCTAGGGAATAAGTATTATTAAGTTTTAAAGCAGTCTGATAGGCCGCTTCAGGATCAGAAGTCCATTCTAATATTTTCTTTCCCCAATACATTCTCAGATAATTATGCATCTTACCAGTTATTAAAAGTTCTTGCTGAGCAGCATTCCAATATTCATCATGGGTTTCAGCAGCAGCTAGTTCTTGCAGAGAATAATTATAGCTGCGCTGATCACTTCTATGATCTAACAATGTTTGATAGGCCCAATCTGGTAAAATATCTTTTAGACTGGTAGCATATTTCTGATTGTAATAAACAAAATTAAATGCTAATTCTCTTCTAACAATTAATTCTTCCAAAAAATCAGCAGCATCATGATTAGAATCTAATGCTGCTAGAGCAACTTCAAGTGCAGAAATCTGCCCAAAATGAAGATAGGGACTCAAATTAGATTGATAATTCAATTCAGGTTGATTACGTTTTTCAGCATAGTCTGCCAGTTTATTATCAATAAAGTTATCCAATCTGCTCCGGGCCGACTGATATCCACCTTTAAAAAATTTACTATAACTATTTTGCTCATGCCAGTCATGTTCTCTTAGAATTTGATCAAGATCAGCAATTATTAAATCATTAAAAGCAGTTGTTTTAACTTTCGTTTTATTAAGGAGTTCTGGCAGCTGATATTTTTGTAAAAATTCAGCTTTAACAGCATTGATCTTTTTTCTAATTGTATAAGCTGCATATTCTTCTTTAGAACTAACTTCACCTATTGGACAAATTAAATTAGTTTCAATTAGATAAAAAGGAACTGTCAGTAAATCAGCAATGCTTTTTTTCCAGCTTTGTAAATTTTTCAAATAACTTTTTTCACTTACTAAAAGCGAGGCATCATCCAGAATTTTTTTTAACTGTTCAGGCTTATGATAAGATAATATATAAAAATTAAAATCAGCCTGCTTTAATTTTTTTTGTAACTCTTTTAGGCCTGTGAACATAAATTCAAAATGGCCAAATTCAGCTTCTGGATAATCTAGATCAACTAAGAAGAATATTAATAAAGGCTGCTTTAACTGATTAGCTTTTTCAATTGCAAATCCAAGTGCCTGATTATATTCTAAGCGCTGAGCAGACTGCATCCAATAAGCCACATATGAATTTCGCTTAACTTCTGCCTGATTAACCTGATGAATTCTTTTTTTATTAACTAACAAAGTTTTGTTCCTTGATCAAAGTGAATGTCCAATTGTGGAAATGGAATTCCAATTCCTGCCTGGTCGAAGGCATCTTTTACATTTTCATGCAGATCATAGTAAACAGTCCAGTAGTCTTCACCTTTTACCCATACTTTAACTGCAAAGTTCAGGGAACTTCCACCATGCTCAGCTAATCTAATCAAAGGCTCGGGCTCCTTTAAAATTAATTGATGTTCCTTAACTACTTGATTTAACACTTCTTTTGCCTGATGAATATCATCATCATAACCAATACCAAATGTTAAATCCACTCTTCTTGTTTCCATAGCTGAATAATTAACAATACTATTAGTAGAGATACTGCTATTTGGAATATATATTTTTTTATTATCAAAAGTAGTTAAAATAGTATATAAAATTTCTATCTCTTGTACTTTCCCCTTATAGCCAGCTACTTCTATAACATCACCAGCTGTAAATGGACGAAAAATAAGCAGGAGAACTCCACCGGCAAAATTTGATAAACTTCCCTGAAGAGCAAAGCCAACTGCAAAACCAACTGCTCCTAAAACAGCTACAAAGGAAGCTACTTCAATACCCAGAGTTGAAGCAGTAGAAATAAACAATAAAACAAGCAGAGCTGCTCTGGTAATCGAAAGCAAAAAACCACTTAAAGTTTTTTCAAATCTATTTCTAATATTTTTTTCTAATACCTTTATAATAAACTTTATAATCCACAAACCAATAATTAGTAAAATTAACGATAAGATTAATTTCATTCCATAATTAGCAATAGTCGCCTGCAAACCTTCAGTAATTTGATTCAATTTTTTTCCTCCTTATTTAGATTAATTAATAGTAATCTTAGCTATTAAACCGCTAGTTAATTATTAATTTCTGTCTCTTTAGTTTATTTCCTGCTTTTAAGTATGTTTAATTTATATTTAAAATAGCAGCTAAATAACTTTATTTCGAGCTTTTTTAGGTATAAAAAAAGAAGAACCGGGATTAACCAGTTCTTCAAAATAACATATGTTACAGGATAAAATTTAAATATCAACTGTTTCTTTAAAAGATTTACCACTTCTAAAGACAGGCACTTTACGTGCTGGTATCTGAATTTCTTCACCTGTTTGAGGATTACGGCCTTTTCTTGAACTTCTATCTTTAACTTCAAAGGTACCAAAACCGATTAGCTGAACATTGTCTCTTTTAGCTTCATCTTTTTTGGCCTCTGCTTTTAAGTGAGCCATAATTGTTTCGATAGTCTCATTAATTACATCACCTGTATCTTTTTTAGTGACACCTGTTTTTTCTGCAACAGCATCAATAAGTTCATTCTTTGTCATGAAAATTCACCCCCTTTAAACTGTAGGCTTTGTCGGTCATTATTTATTATTCTCGCTATAACAGCGATTTCCTGCTTTTTAAACGAAAAAATATCAAATTTATTCTTGAGCCCAGAGTGAATTATCAACAATTTCTTCCATCTCATGTTTTTTGCTTCTCAGCATTAGCTCTTCAACAGCCTGATAAGGATCTTCCCCATTAAATAAGACCTGATAAACTTTTTCTGTAATCGGCATCTCCAAATTAATTTTATTATCTTTAAGCCAATTATAAATGGCCCGGCAAGTTTTAACTCCTTCTACAACTTGTTTTACCTCTCGTTTAGCCTCTTCTAAAGTTTTTCCTTTACCAATTTCAATCCCAAAACGACGATTGCGGCTATGCATGCTGGTACAGGTTACAACAAGATCACCCATACCCGCCAGACCAGCCAGAGTAATTATCTTACCACCCTGGTACTCAACAAAACGATTCATTTCCATTAAAGCTCTGGTAATTAAAGCAGCTCGTGTATTATCGCCAAAATTAAGACCATCACAAATACCACTGGCCAGAGCAATAACATTCTTTAAAGCACCACCAAGCTCTACTCCCCGCAGATCTGGGTTAGTATAAACTCTAAAATATTTTGACATAAAAATGGATTGAACCTGTTCAGCTGCAGATTTATTTTGGGATGCAGCCACAATTGCTGTTGGTAATTTTTCCATAACTTCTTCTGCATGAGTAGGCCCTGATAAAGCAACTATATTTGTAAAACCTGCTCCAGCAATTAATTGTGAATTAGTTTTAAAATCAAATTCCGAAATTCCCTTTGCTGTAGAAACAACTATGGTCTCATCTGGTAGCAAATCATTTAATTTGTTACTAAGCTCAGCAACTGCCTGGGTAGGCACAGAAATAACTATCAGTTCAGCTTCTGCCACAGTCTCAGCCAAATCAGAGTAAGCTTTAATATTTTTTGCTAAAATATAGTTGGGGAAATATTTATGATTAAGATGTTGATTATTAATAGAAGCGGCAATTTTTTGATTACGGGCATATATATTAACTTGATGACCATTCTCAGCTAATAAATTAGCTAAAGCTGTTCCCCAGCTGCCTGCCCCAATTACTGCAATCTTAAATTTCATTATTTTTTACCACTCTTTCCTAATTTATCTGGATCCATTCTATTCTCTTTACCATGCAGTAAGCGCTTAATATTTTCGCGATGAGTATATATTACAAATAGAGCTAAAAGACAGGCAAAAATTATGTCTTGAGCTGCAAAACCACTAAAATAAAGTGTAAAAGGAAGAGAAATAGCGCCAATTATCGAACCTAATGAAACATATCTTGTTTTCAAAACAAAAGCCAGCCAGATTAAACCATAAATCAAAAAAGCTAGCGGATAAAGTCTTAAAATAACTCCAAAAGTAGTAGCAACTCCTTTACCACCAGAAAAGCCGAGGAAAACTGACCAATTATGACCCGCTATGGCAGCTACAGCAGCTATTAAAACCCAGATTGGAGCTGAATTAGCTAGAATTAACTGAGCAGCTAATACACCTAAATATCCTTTTAGAATATCAAAAACAGCCACAATAATACCAGATTTCAGGCCCATTACTCGCGCCACATTAGTTGCTCCTATATTACCACTACCATATTTACGTACATCTTTTTTCATTAAATATTTAGTTAATAAAAAACCAGATGGAATTGAACCAATCAGATAACTTAAAAGTACGGCAAAAATAAAACTCATTTTAACCTCCTTAATTTCTTTGTTTTAATTTAAATAGCATTGGATTTCCAACATATCCAAAAGCCTCTCTTAAAACATTTTCAAGATATCTTTGATAGGCAAAATGCATTAGATTAGGATCGTTAACAAAGAAGACAAATGTTGGAGGCTTAATTCCAACCTGGCTTCCATAATAAATTTTAAGCCTTTTACCTTTACGACTTGGTGGTTCTCTCAGCTGAACTGCTTCGGAGATTACCTCATTTAAAATACCAGTTTTAATTCTTAAATTACTTTGATCTACTACAAATTCAACTAAAGATAATAATTCTTCAATCCTTTCACCTGTTAGAGCAGAAATATAAGTTACCGGAACATAGTTTAAAAATTTAAGCTGGAAATATACCTCATCAGTATAATTCTGCATTGTTTTAGAATTCTTATCCATTAAATCCCATTTGTTAACCGCTATTACCATTGCTTTACCTTCATCATGCGCATAACCAGCAATTTTTTTATCCTGATCTGTAACACCTTTTTCAGCATCAATCATCATTAAAACAGCATCTGCTCTGTCAATAGAGCGTAATGCTCTTAAATTACTGTAATATTCAATATCTTCTTTTACTCTTGATTTTCTGCGCAGACCAGCTGTATCAATGAAGTTAAATTTATTTTCTTTCCATTCGATCAAAGTATCAACTGCATCTCTGGTAGTACCAGGCATATCACTAACAATAACTCTCTCCTGGCCCAATAGATAATTAATTAAACTTGACTTTCCTGCATTTGGTTTACCAATTACAGCTACCTTTATTTGATCAGAATCTTCTTCTACAGTTTCAACCTCTGGTAATTTACTAACTAGAACATCAAGTAATTCACCAGTATTTTTACCATGCTCAGCTGAAATAGGAATTGGATCTCCAAAACCAAGTGAATAAAATTCCCAACTAATTTCCTCCTGATGAGAAAAATCTTCAACTTTATTTACTACCAGAATAACTTCTTTATTTGTTCTATATAATAATTGAGCAATTTCTTCATCGACACCAGTTAAACCATCTCTAGCATCAACTACAAATAAAATAACATCAGCTTCTTCCATAGCTAATTCAGCTTGATATTTAATTTGGTTTTTTATTTTATCCTGATCATGCAAAACTATTCCACCAGTATCAATTACATTAAATTTTCTGCCTGTCCATTCTGATTCACCATAAATCCGATCTCGGGTAACATTAGGCTCACCCTCAACAATAGCTCTTCTACCGCCAACTAAACGATTAAAAAGAGTTGATTTTCCAACATTAGGTCGCCCCACAATTGCCACAGTTGTTTTAGCCATTTTTTATCACCTCCACTAATTCTTCAAAATTATTAATAAACTTAAGCTGATAGTCAGCTAATTCAGTTAAAAAATCTGCTTTAGTAACTCCATCTAAAAACTTCTGATCATCATTTAAAACTTTCGCAGGTATAAATATTTTATCATATTTTTGAGGATCAATTTTTAGCAATTTATTTTTTATATCTTGCGCTGTTAAAAGACCAGTTACAGTAACTGTATCACCAAAAAATCTATTGCTAATTACCGCCAATTCAAGCTTAAAATTATTAATTTCATTTAATTTATTGACTATATTAATAATTGATTTTTTCCCTAATTTAGATGTTAACAGTAAAGTATCTAAATTAGCAGTAAGATTGTTGGGCAAATTAAGTTTTGCAAATTGACTTTCTAAAAGAGCTGTTAACCCAATCCCATTTTCCAGCTGTGGAAATCCATTATATTCAGCAAGGCCAGGCAGCTTAGTTTCTGTTTCTAGATAAAATTCATCAGCCGCATAAATTAAGTTCTCACCATACCTGGTCCGGGCTTTATTCTGCCAATATTTTATTTGCTTTAGAGCTGCTCTTTTTTCCTGCTTAGTTAGTATTCTTAAATCGGCCAGTCCCTGACGATGGCAGGTTAAACCTACTGGAACAATTCCTATAGAAAGTAATGCCGGGTAATAATTAAGCAGATCAGATAAAGTCTTATCTAATTCTTTTTGATCATTATAACCAGGACATAAGACAATCTGAGTATGAAACTCAATTCCATTTTCAGCTAAAATAGTAAGCAATTTTTTTATTTCAGCTGCCCGGGGGTTTTTCATCATTGCAACTCTCAGTTCAGGATTAGTGGTGTGAACTGAAATATTAAGTGGGCTTAAATTTTGAGTAATTATTCTTTCAATTTCAGCAGTTTTCAAATTTGTTAGAGTTATAAAACTTCCCTGTAAAAAAGAAAAACGATAATCATCATCTTTTTGGTTTAAGGAAGCTCTTAAATTTTGAGGCTGCTGTTTAACAAAACAGAAAATGCAGTTATTAGCACACTGTTTTAGTCCATCAAAAATAATTTCTTTAAATTCAATCCCTAATTCTTTACCTAGTTCACGCTCAATCTCTATTTCTTCAATCTGTCCATTATTTCTTTTTAACTGTAGAGAAATAAAAGGCTCAGATATTTCATATAAATAATCAATATAGTCTTTAATTTCCTGTCCATTAATTTTAACAATTTTATCATCAGCTTTAATGCCTGCTTTATCTGCAGTTGAACCAGAAATTATGTTTTTAATTTTAATCATAGTTACCAGCCCCCTGCCAGCTTGATAATATCATATTTAAAATAACTAAGCAATAAAATAATAGCTTAAAAAGATAGTATATAATCCAGCCTGCTAACATTAAAAAAACCCGCCGTCCTGAAAAGGACAGCGGGTGCTTTTTTAATTATTCACCCTTGCCAAAAATATCTCCAACAATTTCTCCAATAGTTGCTCCACCAGAAGAAGAATTATCTTCTGATTTATTTTGTGATTTACTATTGTTATTATTAGATTTTTTGCTGCTTTCAGGTCTTGGTTCAGGCTTTTCTTCTAACTCTTTCAAGCTTAAGCCAACTCTTTCCTGATCAGCATCAATATTAATAATTTTAGCTTCTCTAACTTCACCAACACTAACTACTTCGTCAGCAGTTTTTACATGTCTGTGAGAAAGTTGAGAAATATGAATTAAACCTTCAATTCCTTTTTCAACTTCCATAAAGGCACCAAAATCAACTAATTTTGTAATTTTACCTTCAATAATTTCGCCTTCATAATGCTTTTCAGCAAATTCTTCCCAGGGATCTGGTAGTAATTGTTTTAGGCCAAGAGAAATTCTTTCTTCATCTTTGTTAACACCTAAAACTTTAACTTCTACTTCTTCACCTTCAGCAAGAACTTCTGCCGGGCTTTCAATTCTGCCCCATGACATTTCAGAAATATGGAGTAAACCTTCTATTCCACCTAGATCAATGAAAGCACCAAAATCAACTAATTTTGTTACTTTACCTTTTACTGTCTGGCCTTCTTCTAAAGAAGCGAGAGTTTCTGATTTCTTAGCTTCTCTTTCTTTTTCCAGAACTTTTTTAGCTGATAAAACAACATTATTATTATCTCTTTCGACTTCGATGATTTTTAAACGTAAAGTTTGTCCAACATATTCGCTTAAGTCATCTACATAACCAATTGCAACATGAGAAGCAGGAATAAATCCTCTTACTCCAACATCTACAACAAGTCCGCCTTTAACTTCTTTAGTAACTTCAGCTTCAATAATTTCTTCATTTTCATAAGCTTCTACAATTTTTTCCCAGGCTTTTTCATAATCTGCCTGTTTTTTAGATAAAATCATATTACCTTCATCGTCTTCTAAAGTCAAGATAACAACCTCAACTTCTTCATCTAAGCTAACAATTTCATTAGCATCTTCTACCTGACGATGACTGAGATGACGCAAAGGAATAAAGCCATCAGTTTTGTAATTGACATCAACATAGACACCATTATCATTGATTTCAACTACAGTACCTGTAACCTTTTGTCCTTTTCTTAAATCAGCAATATCATTATCGCTATATTTAAATTCAGCTTCTGCTTCAGTAGCTTCAGCCTCTTCCTCGTTGTTTTCAGCTTCAGTTGCAGCTTCTGCTGCTGTCTCTTCTACCTCCTCTACTACCTTTTCTTCACTTTCCTCTAAATTTTCAGTTGACTCAACATTTACATCTTTGTTTTCTTCGTTCATTAACTGAACAACCTCCCTTATTAACCAGTCTGGAGTTGATGCTCCAGCTGTAATTCCAACTTTATTTTTTCCATGCAGCCATTTTTTATCAATTTCAGTGGCTGTTTCTATATGATGAGTAGGGGTATTTGTGGCTGAACATATTTCTGCCAGCCTTGTAGTATTAGCACTATTATGACCCCCTATTACAAACATAACATCTACATCCTCAGCCAGCTTTCTTGCTGATGATTGTCTAATATCTGTAGTATTACAAATAGTGTTATAAACTTTTAATTCTTTGACTTCAGTTATTACTGAAGCTATTATTTCCCGAAAAGACTCAGGAGATTTAGTAGTTTGTGCTACAAAGCCAACCTTAGCCCGCAATTTAATATTAGCGAGATCAGATTTTTGCTTAATTATAGTTGCCTTTTGTAAACTCGCTCCATAAATTCCTTTAACTTCTGGATGATCGTAGTCACCATAAATAAAAGTTTGATAACCATCTTCGACCAACCTACGAGCATATTTTTGAGCATTTTTTACAAATGGACAAGTAGCATCTATAATTATAAGATCCTTGTCTTTTGCTTGTTCTAAAATATCTGGAGACACTCCATGAGAGCGAATAACTACAATTCCAGAATCAATTTCAGCAAGCGAAGAAGCAACTTTAACATTCTTTGCTTCTAAATTCTGCACAACCTGTGGGTTATGAATTAATGGTCCCAGGGTATAAACGGTAAGCCCTTCATTATCTTTGGCTGCTTTTAAAACCATATCAAGAGCTCTTTCTACCCCAAAACAAAACCCAGCTTCTTCTGCAGTAATAACCTCCAGAACCTTCACCTCCTTCCAGAACAACACCAACAAATACACGGCACCCATCAAAAATAAAAGGGTACCTCTTAAACTTTTTTCTCTATTAATCTTTGAATTCCTTCTTTATATCCAAAAAAATTTTAAAAAAACTAGATTTTTTATAAAAAAGGAATGAATTACTATAAATTTATTTGTGCTACAATTTTATCTTTAATATATTTAGCTGCAGCTTTTTTCTCAGCAGAAGTTAATTTATGATCAGTAAACTCTTCCATTGTAAATGGCTGCCCAATACTAACCGTAACTCTACCTGCCCGATTAATATTTTTAATCCCGACTGGCAAAATCGGACTTTTACTTTTAATTGCCAGCATGACAGAGCCAGCTTTAGGCAGTCCAGGTTTTCCTTCTGGACGACGAGTTCCTTCCGGAAAAATGCCTAAGATTTGATCATCTTTAATAACTTGAAGCGCATTTTTAACGGCACTAATATCAACTTTCCCCCTATCAACTGGAAAAGATCCAGCTAGAAAAAGCACAAACCGCAGCAAGATGTTATCAAAAAGTTCCTTTTTAGCCATAAATCTAACGGGGCGGGGGAAAATTGCTGCCAATAATGGAGGATCAAGAGCACTAATATGGTTAGACATTATAATTGCTCCTCCTTGAGCTGGAATATTTTCTTTTCCCTTCACTTCTATGCCTAAAAACAGCTTAAAAACAGCTAAGAGAATTACTCTAATTACCTGATAGATAATATCTTTCATTATTTATCACCTGACATAATTTTCAAAATTTCAGAAATCACATTAGGGATATCAAGTTTCGTTGTATCAATAACTACAGCATCATCAGCTATTGTGAGAGGGGAATGTTCCCGCTCACTGTCAAATTTATCCCTTCTGGCTATACTTGCTTTTATTTCATCCAAATTAGCCTCTTTATTCTGTTTTTTTAATTGTTCATATCGGCGCTTAGCTCTTTCAGTTAGAGATGCAGTTAAGAAAAATTTATATTCAGCATCCGGCAAAACAACTGTAGTAATATCACGTCCATCCATAACTACTTTATTTACGGCTGCTATTTGCTGCTGTTTTTTTACTAAAACTTCCCGTACCCCTTTAACAGCTGCAGTTTTGGAAACAAATTCATTTACTTTTTCTGATCTTATTTCCTGACTAACATCTTCCCCATCTAAAAAGACTTTACCAGTTAAATCAAATTCAATTTTAATTTCTTTAGCTAATTCAACCAGTTTAGTTTTATTATCAAAATCAATCTCTTTATTTAAAGCTGCAAGAGTAACAGCTCGATACATAGCCCCTGTATCTAGATGCAGATAATTTAATTTTTCAGCTAATAAACGGGCAATAGTACTTTTACCAGCACCACCTGGGCCATCAATTGCTACTACGTTTTTCATTAAGCTCACATCACCTTCAAAAATTATTTGATAAGATCTGGTCTTAAATTTTTAGCTCTTTTTAAATAACTATGTTTTAATAAAGCTGATTCTTTTGAACCATCTACATGTATTAATAATCTTATCATTTTAGGACTACTATTTTCAACTTTCATTTCTTGAAGACATAAAATAGGCGTATTTTGATATCCAAGCTCACGAATAGCTTTGCCAGGATAAAGTTGATCTAGATCATTAGTAGCAGAACTAATAATACTGATCAATTCAGATTCATTAAGCTCATTTGCCTGCATAAGATCCTGCATGAGTTCTTGTGTAGCAATTCGAATATCTTCTGCTTTGTTATTTTCAACGCTAATCGCTCCGCGCAGTGCGTACATTCAATTTCCCTCCAGCTTAATTTAATTTATTAAGTTTATCTAAAGCAACTTTTGCTGCTTCCTGTTCAGCTTCTTTTTTACTTGATCCACAACCAGAACCAAGATTATCTTCTTTTAACTTAACAGCAACCTTAAATGTTTTATTATGGTCAGGACCTTCTTCTCCAATAACTTCATATTCTGGTCGAATGTTGCCATTCTCTTGAATTACTTCCTGAAGCATAGTCTTGTAGTCCTGAATATGATTACCTTCCACAACATCAATAATATCTGGTTTAAGTAATCTTAAAATAAGTTCGCTTGCTGTTTCAAATCCCTGATCAAGATATAAAGCACCAAAAATTGCTTCCATAGTATCTGCAAGAATAGAATCTCTTTCCCTGCCTCCAGTCATTTCTTCACCTTTACCCAGGAATAAGAATTGACCTAATTCAATTCTTTTAGCTGCACCAGCTAAAATAGGAGCGCTTACTATTACTGCTCGCATTTTAGCAAGATCTCCTTCTGGCAAATTAGAAAAGCGGGTAAATAAATAAGTACTAATGGCCAGGCTTAAAACTGAATCTCCCAAAAATTCCAATCTTTCATTATCTTTCAAATGCAAACGTCTATTTTCATTAGGAAAAGACTTATGAGTTAAAGCCCGTTGAATCAACAGCTTATCTTTAAAATCAAGCAGCAGACTTTTTTCAAACTCCATTAATTTCCTTTGATTAAATAACTGACTCATCTTCTTTATATCACCATCCATTCAGATAAATAAAAACGGATGAAAGCCCCAAATGGAGCTTCATCCTGATTATTGTTTAAAGATTAAAGAATATCTTCCAGATAATTTACAGCATCATCAACTGTGCGAATGTCCTCTGCATCCTCATCAGGAATTTCTACATCAAACTCTTCCTCAAATGCCATAACTAATTCTACAACATCCAGAGAGTCTGCTCCTAAATCATCTATAAATGAAGAGTCCTCATTGATTTCATCAACATCAACAGCTAACTCTTCTGCTACAATTTCGATTACTCTTGATTTAATCTTGTCCACTCCATTCACCTCCTTTCACTAGGTCTTCTTTTATAAACACAGTGGTCGACCTAGCACTAGGGCAGTGAGCCCTTCGCACTAGTTGTCTTCTTTTATAAACACAATGGTCGACCTAGCACTAGGGCAGTGAGCCCTTCGCACTAGTTGTCTTCTTTTATAAACACAGTGGTCGACCTAGCACTAGGGCAGTGAGCCCTTCGCACTAGGCTGGCTAAGCACCCATTCCACCATCAATTTTAATTACTTCTCCATTTATGTAGGCAGCTTGATCAGAAGCCAGAAAAGCTACTAAATTAGCAACTTCTTCTGCTTTGCCTAACCTGGCAAGTGGAATCTGCTTTAAGATCTCTTCTTTTAACTGATCTGTCAGCTCATCTGTCATATCAGTTGTAATAAATCCAGGTGCAACCGCATTACTACAAACTCCCCGGGCAGCTAATTCTTTAGCTAAAGACTTAGTAAATCCTATAATACCTGCTTTTGCTGCTGAATAATTTGCCTGGCCAGCATTGCCATTAATTCCAACCACAGAAGAAATATTTATAATTCTTCCCTGTTCAGATTTAAGTAAATATCTAACTGCGTTTTTAGTACAATTAAAAACACCTTTTAGATTAATATTCATTACTTGATCCCAGTCGGATTCTTTCATCCTCAATAATAGTTTATCTCTGGTTATCCCGGCATTATTAATCAAGATATCTAAACCTGACATTTTTTGATAAGCTGCTTTAACCAAAGTAGCTGCTGCATTGTAATCACCAACATCAGCCTGAATGACAAATGCTCTGCTCCCACTTGCTTCTAGTTCATTTTGTAATTCTAAAGCATTTGTTTCTGAATTGGCATAATTTAAAGTTACAATTGCACCTAAAGCCGCCATTTTTCTGGCTATTGCAGCTCCAATTCCCCGGGAACTTCCTGTAATCAAAACTTTTTTATCAGTAAGGTTTAGCAAACTTTGCCCTCCTTTTGAACTCAAAATTTAACTTAATGATTTCAATTCAGTAAATTATTACAATTATTTTTAATAACAATCTCTGCATCCTGGATCAAATTTTCAATTATTTCAGCTGCAGGTAAAATATCAGCAATCAATCCTGCAATCTGACCTGCCATTACACTGCCCTCTGTAACATCACCTTCAATAACTGCTGCACGCAATCTACCTGTAGCAAGCTCCTCTATTTCAGGAGTAGCAGTTCCTGCTTGCTCTAACTTGGCAATCCTTTTAGTTAAAGTATTTTTTAAATTACGCACCGGATGTCCAGTACTTCTTCCTGTAACAACAGCATCTCGATCTCGAGCTTTTAAAATTGCTGTTTTAAATTCCTCAGCTGCTGTACATTCTGCTGCACAAACAAAGCGTGTTCCCATCTGAACACCAGCTGCTCCTAAAGTTAAAGCTGCAGCTAAACCACGTCCATCTGCAATACCTCCAGCAGCAATTACCGGAATGGAAATTGCATCAATAACCTGAGGTACTAAAGCCATTGTAGTCAGCTCACCGATATGTCCCCCAGCTTCAGTTCCTTCAACAATTACTGCATCTACCTTCAGTCTTTCCATTCTTCTTGCTAAAGCAACCGAAGGTACAACAGGAACAACTTTACTGCCAGCTGCCTGAAACCTTTTGACATGTTTACCAGGATTTCCTGCTCCAGTAGTAATAACTGGAATTTTTTCTGTAATTGCCAGTTCAATTATTTCCTCGGCAAATGGTGACAACAACATAATATTTAGCCCGAATGGTTTATCAGTAAGCTTACGTACTTTATCAATTTCTTTTTTTATTACATCAGCAGGAGCATTCCCAGCTCCAATAATTCCCAATCCTCCAGCTGCAGAAACTGCTGCCGCAAGCTCTCCAGTTGCAACCCAGGCCATACCACCCTGGATAATCGGTTTTTCTATATTTAATAAATCACACAATTCAGTTTTCAAGGCCATTAATTATTTCAACTCCTCATCTGCTTCAATTTCCAGTTTAATCTGGTCAACTATATCTTCTTGCAGGGCCTTCTGGGCTGTTTTAATAGCATTATAGATAGCAGTTGCATCAGAACTACCATGGCTTATAATAACAATGCCATCAATTCCCAATAAAGGAGCACCTCCATACTGACGGTAATCAATTTTTTGCATAACTTTTTTTAAGTAAGGTTTTAAAGTTAAAGCCGCCAGCTTAGTCAATAAATTAGCCCGAAAACTCTCTTTTAGTAAATCAAGAAAAAAAGAAGCAGCTCCTTCAGTTGTCTTTAAAACTATATTTCCAATAAATCCATCAGTCACAATTATATCACATCGATCATTAAAAATATCGCGGCCTTCAACATTGCCAATAAAATTTTTAATTCTCTGATCAGCTGCTAAAACTTGATAACTTTCTTTAGCTAGTTTATTTCCTTTATTACTTTCAGACCCAATATTAAGCAAACCAATTCTGGGTTGTTTAATATTAAGTACTTTTTCTGCATATAATTGTCCCATTAAAGCAAATTGCTGTAAATTTTCCGGACTGCAATCAGTATTAGCTCCATTATCAAGGACAAGAGTACTCCCCTTACTAGCTGGGAAATTAGCAGCAATAGGGGGTCTTAAAACACCCTTCACTCTGCCTACCCTTAATAAAGCAGCCGCCAGAACTGAACCAGTATTACCAGGTGAAATAAAAGCATTTACCTGACCTGTTTTTAATAGATTAGCTCCTACATTAACTGTTGCATTTTTCTTTTTTCGTAATGCCTTGACAGGAGACTCTTCCATTGTAATCACCTGATCAGCATTCTCGACTTTAATTTGAGCCTGATTATAATTAAATTCAGCTAACTCCTGAGTTATAATATCATATTCCCCTATCAGGGTCAATTCTAGCTTCGAATCCTGATTAATCGCCTTAATAACCCCTTTTAAAAGCTCAGCAGGGGTATTTTCTCCACTCATTATATCAACAGCTATTTTATCCAATATTGCCGCCTCCCAGAAAGAAAAAAACAAAAAAATATAGATAAGCTATCATTTGCAAAACATTATATCTCAACCGTCGGTCAAATGCAAGTTTAGGACAAGAAAAAAACAGAGAATCTCGATTAAAGAGATCTCTGTTTAAGACAATAATTTAATTAGCGCTCACCTTTTTACCATCATAATGTCCACACTCAGGACATACATGATGAGGTAAAATCTTTTCATGGCAGTTAGAACATTCTACCAGATTCGGAGTGCTTAATTTTTTATGGGTACGTCTTTTACGCTTACGTGTTTTAGAAGTCCGTTTCTTTGGTACAGCCACATTCTCCACCTCCTTTAACTATCTTTTTTATCATAAAACTCCTTTAACTTAGCCAGGCGAGGATCTATAGTATCAATTTCACAGTCACATTCACCTTCATTTAAGTTCTGTCCACATTGAGGACATAAACCCTTACAATCATCAGAACAAAGAACTTTCATTGGTAAAGATAAAATAATATTATCAATAATTATCTCATCAATAAATAGTTCTGATTGATCTTCCATTTCCTCTTTTAAAACTTCTTCAGAAATAGCTAATTCAATCGGTTCTATAAACTCTTTTAAACAGCGGCTACAGTTTAATTTCAACTTACTTGTTATTGTTCCCTTAACTAGAAAAGAATCAGTTGTATTAAAAACTTCCAGATTAATTTCAATTAAGTCAGCAACTTCAATTTCTCTTTCTGCAAATTTTAAGCTGTTGAGTTCTAGTTCCTGATTGAATTCTTTTTTACCACCGATTTCCTTTAAATCACTGAGGTTAATATACAATTTATTAGATCACCCCTGTAAATAGCCACGTTTTATTATACAGAAAGGAGCTTTAACTGTCAAGGAGAATTTATTCAGCAACAAGCGCTAGAGTGTCCCGTGCAATCACTAATTCTTCATTTGTAGGAATAACATAAACCTTAACTTTTGAATCTGCTGCTGTAATATCGGTTAATTTACCGCGTACGTTATTTTTTTCAGTATCAATTTTAATGCCGAGATAGTCAAGATCCTGACAAATATCTTCTCGCATTTCAATTCCGTTCTCACCAATTCCGGCTGTAAAGACTACTGCGTCAACACCGTTCATAGCTGCTACATAAGAGCCAATATATTTTTTAGCTCTATAAGAAAACATTTTTAAAGCTAGTTGAGCCTTTTGATTACCTTCTTCAGCTGCTTCTTCAATATCACGAGTATCATTACTGATACCAGTTATACCTAAAAATCCACTTTCATTATTCATAATATCGTCCATTTCTTGAGGACTAAGGTCTTCTTTTTCCATGATATAAGGAATAGCGGCTGGATCAATATCTCCACAACGAGTACCCATTACCAATCCTTCTAAAGGAGTTAAACCCATACTTGTATCATAAGATTTACCACTCTTGACAGCTGTAATACTAGCCCCATTTCCAAGATGACAAGTAATTATTTTTGTTTCTTCAACAGCTTTACCTAGCTGCTCAGCTGCTAATTGAGCTACATATTTATGAGAAGTACCATGAGCTCCATATCTTCTAATATCATATTTTTCATAATATTTATAAGGAAGAGCATACATATATGCTTCTTCTGGCATAGATTGATGGAAAGCAGAATCAAAAGTAACAACCTGTTTTGTTTCAGGCATTAATTCTTCACAAACATTAATTCCCATTAAATGCGCTGGATTGTGTAGAGGGGCAATTTTAGCACACTCTTTAATTTTAGCTTTTACATCATCATCAACTAAAACAGATTTATCAAAAAATTTACCACCCTGAACTACTCGATGACCAACACCATCTATTTCATCAACACTGCTGATAACACCATTTTCTTCATCAGTTAAGGCAGCAATAACCAATTCCATCCCTACTTCATGATCAGGTATAGCCTGCTCAATCACATATTCATGTCCTGAGACTTCCTGTTCTAAACGAGCTCCATCGATACCAATTCTTTCTACCAAACCAACTGCTAATACTGATTCATCTGTCATATCAATTAGTTGATATTTGATTGACGAACTACCACTATTGATAACAAGAATTTTCATTTTTTTCCTCCTAGAAATATTATTTATTTTGTGCTTGCACTGCTGTAATTGCTGTTAAATTAACGACATCTTCAACTGAGCATCCCCGAGATAAGTCATTAATAGGAGCTGCTAATCCCTGTAAGATTGGCCCAACAGCTTCTGCACCAGCAAGCCTCTGAACAAGTTTATATCCAATATTTCCTGACTGTAAGTCAGGGAATATTAAAACATTTGCCTGACCGGCAACTTTACTACCAGGAGCTTTTTTCTGGGCCACTGCAGCTACTAAAGCTGCATCAGCCTGCATTTCTCCATCTACCTTTAAGTCAGGATTATTTTCCTGGGCCAGCTTAACTGCCCGAACAACATTATCTACATTATCATGTCTAGCACTACCTTTGGTTGAAAAAGACAGCATTGCTACCTGAGGGTCAATATTAACCAGTGTGCTTGCTGTATCAGCTGTTGTAGCAGCAATTTCTGCCAGCTGTTCTGAATTAGGAGCCGGATTAACTGCACAATCAGAAAAGACCATAATACCGTCCTGACCAAAAGACTTATCCTTTAAGACCATAATCATTGCACTGGAAACTGTAGAAATACCTGGTTTAGTTTTGACAATTTGGAAAGCAGGACGAAGTACATTGCCAGTAGCATTAGCCGCTCCAGCTACCATACCATCAGCCTTATCAGTATAAATCATCATTGTTCCAAAATAAAGCGGATCTTTTATTGCTTTTTCAGCATCTGCTTTACTAATTCCTTTATGTTTTCTTAACTCATAAAATTTATCGGTAAATTCTGTTATGTAAGCAGAGTTTTCCGGTTCAATTATTTCTACTCCAGTTAAGTCAACTCCTGTTTCTTTGGCAGTAGCCTTTATTTCAGCTTCTTTACCCAAAATTGTTACTGCAGCTACTTTTTCTGTTGTAGCTTGGGCTGCTGCCTGAACAATTCTTTCATCATATCCTTCAGCATAAACAATCCTTTTTAAATCAGCTGCTGCTTTTTCTTTGAAATTTTTCAAGACATCCATTTTTAATTCCTCCCCCGAAATTTTAGATATTTATTGTTGTTTTTTTATTTCTCTGTTATTATAATACTATATTAAAGCTTTTATTCCTTTATTATTTAAAGAAGTTCGAAAAGTAAAACTTTTTAATAAAATTAATAATTTATGCTTAAATTGAGGTGTTTTTTTTGCAGATAACAGCATTAATAACAGAATATAACCCTTTTCACAATGGCCATCTTTATCATCTCGAACAAAGCCGCAAACTAACATCAGCAGACTATATAATTGTAATTATGAGCGGTAATTTTACCCAGCGAGCAGAACCTGCTTTACTTAATAAATGGGCCCGGGCCAGTCAGGCTCTAAAATGTGGTGCAGATCTTGTTCTTGAATTACCTTTCGTCTATAATATTCGCAGTGCTGAATACTTTGCTTATTTTGCAGTCCAGAGTATCCAGAAAAGCCAGCTGATTGATAATATTGTTTTCGGCAGTGAATCAGGTGATTTGAAATTGCTGCAGGCAGTAGCTGAGGCCTTTAACAATGAAAACAAGCATTTCAAAAATAATTTGAGCAGCTATCTCAATCAGGGGTTAAATTATCCCCTTGCTCGAGAAAAGGCACTGTTAGCATCTTATCACAAATATAAACAATTTAAAAATTTTTCAGCTACTGAAATAAAAAATGTTCTAAACTCCCCGAATAATATTCTTGCTATTGAATATTTAAAAGCTATTGATCGCTTAAATTTAAATTTAAGGCCATTTACAATTAAGAGAGTAGGCAGCAGCTATCACAGCCAAAAAACAGCAGGTGAATTTGCCAGCGCTTCTCTGCTGAGGGAAAAAATATTCAACCAGAATCAATTAGATAAAACGAATATCAAAGAGCTAGTTCCCAAATCAGCCTACCAAATTTTGGAGCAGGAAATTAAGCAGGGACGTTATGTAGGCAACTCCGGTAAAAAATCACTTTTAATTAAACAACTTGATTTAATCAGACGGCAAACAATTGCTGAATTAACAGCTTACCCTGAAATAAATACGGATTTAGCTAGCCGCCTCTTAAAAACAGCTCTTTATACTAAAAATGATAATTTTATGCAAAATTTAAAAGCAAAGAATTATACTGAAACAAGATTAAAACGTAATTTACTGCAAATTTATTTTGAACTTAATGAAGCTAAATTATCACTATTAGATAAAAATGGACCTTCTTATCTGCGAGTAATTGGTATCAAACAGGGCCAGGAAAAACTACTCAAAAAATTAACCCAACAGGCTTCTTTACCTATAATTACTAATCCTGCTGCTTTTCTGCGAGAACCATCGTATCATAATAGAGATCCTTTACAGCTAGCTTTAAGCTATGATATTTTAGCTAGTGATCTCTATTGCTTACTTTATCAAAATCACAGCTGGCAGCAGGCAAGAAAAGACTACCACCAGCCTCTGCTTAAAGTTTAAGTTCTCTGCTGAGCTAGATAATTAATTATATCATCAATAGTTTTAACCTTTAATAGTTTTAATCCAGCTGCATATTTGGCAGCTGTGTCATAATTTTCAACTGGAACTATAAAAAGATCAGCTCCCGCTTTCTTTGCTGCCATAACTTTATATTTAACTCCATCTATTCTGCCAATTTTACCATCAAGGTTTATGGTTCCAGTTCCAGCAATTTTAAGCCCACCTGTAAGATCACGCTGTGTGAGCTGATTATAAATTTCCATTGTAAACATACTTCCTGCCGAAGGGCCTACAATATTTTCTGTATGGAAGATAACTTTTTTCGGGATATCATAATTCAAGCCTTTTGAAGTAATCAAAACTCCGATTGAAGGATTCCCTTTATTACCTTCTAATTCAACTGTCGGCAAATCAAAATTTAAAGTTTGATCAGCGCGTTTAACAGTAATTTTAACTAAATCACCAATTTCTCTATCTTTAATCAAGTTAACTGCATCAGCTGCCATTTCTACTTTTTGTCCATCAATAGCTGTAATCAAGTCATCAGCCTTAAGCTTACCTTGTGCAGAACCATCTTTCATTACTTCAACGACCTCTACTCCTTCACCAGTTATTTTAACCTGGTAGCCTGCTTTGCGAAAAGCTACTGCCTGAGCCTGAAGTTTACTTTCTTCCATTAATTTTGCCATAATATCAAGATACTGCTGCATATCCATTCCTTCAGGCAGCTGATCACTGACAGCAGTAAGTTCCTTATCTTCTGGTTTAAAAAGTTTAATTTCGATAAAATCCCAGGCAACTGCTCGTCTGGTACTAACTGCTGTTAAAAAGAAATCTCCAGCGGCAGGTTTAGCTCCTTCTACCTCTACCATCGGCGCTAATCTAGCTGCAATTCCTGGCGCCATCACCTGATAAGGGATTGGAATAAAATGACTTAAAACAAATAAAATAAAAATAATACCAATTAACTTTGAACTTAATCGAGAGCGATTTTTACGTTTCATTATCATCTTCCTTAATTTATTATTTTTTAAGCTCAATAAATAATTAATTTACCAGCTTATTTTCGGACTAATGAATGCTGGACAACGAATATATTATATCTTAAACTAATGGTTAAATGCAAAAAATTACTTAGCTCTAAATTACACATGTATTCCTTGACATAAATTAGGGACTAATGATATACTCTTAACAAATAAAAATAATAGAATATAGTCTTTGACTAGAAAAGCCTCATCTTAAACTGATGAGGTAGAGGTGCGGTAAAAATTAGTAATCATTATAATAGAAATAAAACCAAATTGCTGCTTTTATAGAGTTTAGTTAATGAGGAAAGGTTTTATCGCCGAAGCAATTGTTCAGCTGGTTTTCTGGATAATTTGCTGGGTCTGTATAAAATATATACAGGACTGTCATTATAATTATTAATTATAATGTTGTGCTATCTTAAAAGTTTTAGTAGAGGTGATTTTGCATGTAACCCTGGCAATTATCGCCAGGGTTTTTTTATTTATCAAAAATTCACTACTAAAACTCCATAGTAGTTCAAAATTTTATTATTTAATAAAAATTAGGAGTGATGAAATGAAAAAAGTAGTGAGTAAGTTAGTATTTTTTATGAGTCTGGGCTTTTTATTAATAACTGCCTGTTCTTTTAGTGTTCTGGCAGCTGAAGAGGCTGAATATGGGGGGACTTTAAATTATCCTTTACCCTATCCACAGAGTATATCGACCCTGGAGCCTGGTCAATCAAATGATGTAACTCAGAGTATTGTAACTAAAGCAATTTTTTCTACCCTGGTCAGAGTAGATGAAGCAAGTGGTAAAATAGTTCCTGATTTAGCCGAATCTTATCAGGTTAGTCAAGATGGTTTAAACTACATCTTTAACTTAAGACACGGAGTTACTTTTCATAACGGAGAGGCTTTTACAGCAGAAGATGTTCGCTTTACTTTTGAAAGAATATTAGATCCTAAACAAGCTTCTGTAGCTACTCCAATTGCTCAAAATATTGCTGGTGCAGCAGATTACATAGCTGGTAAAACAGATCATTTAACAGGCATAAAAATTATTGATGATTATACAATAAAAATAACTTTAGCCAGTCTTGATGTTGGCTTTCTAGATTTAATAGCCAATGAAAAAGCAGCAATTTTACCTGAAGATTATGTAACAAAAGTTGGTAATGATTTTGGTATGGAGCCAGTTGGAACTGGTCCCTTTAAATTTGTCGAATTAAGCCAGGATGAAAAAGTAGTAGTGGCTGCTTTTAAAGATTATTATGCTGGACGTCCCTATCTAGACAAAATTCAATTTATTGTTATGCCAGAAGCAGCTACAAGGACAGCTTCTTTCCGATCAGATGAACTCGATGTTGATCTAGTCTCTGCTGCTCAATATAAGACATATAAAAATAATCCTCAGTATAAAGATCTCCTGGTAGAGGTACCTGAAGTATGGGTTAGAACGGTTATTTTTAATCTAGATTTAGAAAAATTTCAGGATAAAAGAGTTCGACAGGCTTTTAATTATGCAATTGATAAAAAATTAATTGTAGAAAAACTATTAAATGGTAAAGCTACTGCAGCAACTGGCTGGCTTCCTCCCAGCAATATTGCTTATAATCCTGAGCTAAAAGGATATGAATTTAATCCTGAAAAAGCTAAAGAATTAATGCAGGCTGCAGGTTATACACCAGAAAATCCTCTAGAAATTAATATCATTGGAACTAATAATCCCGCCTGGGGTATCCCTGTTATTGAAGCAGCTATGCCTTATCTAAAAAATGTTGGTTTTAAAGTAACTACTGAAGTAGTAGATGGGGCAACCTGGTCAACCAGAGCTCGGCAAGGAGATTTTGATGCTTTTATCTTTTCACTAGGAGGAGAAACTTCGCCAATTAAAGAAATGTCTCTTTTCTTCTGGTCTGAAATACCAAGAACAGCTACTAATTATGGTAATTATAAAAATGAAGAATTTGATAGACTAATTGAAAAAGCTTTGAATACAGTTGACTTAGAACAGAGAATAAAATATGTTCAGGCAGCTGAAAAAGTTTTAGTTGATGATGCTGCTGCCTGGTTTTTTAATTATAATAAAGCAGTTATGATTAGAAAGCCATGGGTTAATGGAATCGTAGGTAACGCTAGAGAAATGACTTATCAGCCTTTTGCAAAGATCTGGCTGAACAGTTCCAGTCCCCGAAAATAGGAGGTGTATCCCAGAAACAGCCTAAAGGCTGTTTCTGGAAATTAAAATGTTAAAGTATTTTAGCAGAAGAATTATCCAGGCAATTATTACAATTTTTGTCCTCTTAACAATCTTATTTTTTGTCATGAATGTCCTTCCCGGTGATGCAGCTTTACTGGCTGGTGATTTAAGAATGGCTAAAAATGAAGCAGTAATTGCTAATATTAGAGCTAAATGGGGACTTGATCAGCCATTAGCAATTCGTTATTTCACTTACATAAAAAATCTATTACATGGTGACTTAGGAACTTCATATCGTACTTCAACAGCAGTTACTAAATTATTATTCCCTAAATTAATTAATACTTTAAAAATAGTCTTTATTGCCTTTTTATTAGCAGTAATTGTAGGAATTTCTCTTGGTTTTATTGCAGCTTTAAATCGCGGCAAACTACTTGATATTATATTAATGGTAATTGCAATATTAGGTATTTCAATGCCTCGTTTCTGGTTAGGACTAATGTTAATGTATTATTTTGCTGTTATTAAAAATATTTTACCTGCAGCTGGAACTGGTAATGGCGCTTTTACTTATTTAATTTTACCTGCTTTAACTTTAAGTATTCCAATGATAGCTCTTATTGCCAGAACAACTAGATCAGCTGTACTAGATGAAATAAATCATGATCACGTTAGAACAGCTAAAGCAAAAGGAATTTCTCAATTAAAAGTAAACTTTAAACATATATTAAGAAATGCCTTAACTTCAATTATTACAATAATTGGTCTGCAGCTTGGTACAATTTTAGCTAATACTGTAGTTGTAGAAAAAGTTTTTGCCTGGCCAGGAATTGGTGTTTTAGTTGTTAATTCTATTTTCAAACGAGATATTCCAGCAATGCAGGGCTGTATTCTAGTTTTTGCAATTGGCTTTATTGTAATTAATCTAACTGTTGATCTCCTTTATGCTTTTTTAGATCCCAGAATATCATATTCTTAAATTTATCTTGCAATTTATTTCAACTCTAGCTATTAAATTTAGTTAATCTACTTATAAGGGAGGTCTTAACAATTAAGTTTAAGCAGAATCCGCAATTATATTTAGGAGTTTTTATCACAGCAGCCGTAATTCTAACAGCTATTTTCGCTCCTCTACTGGCGCCATATGATCCGATTGATGATGCCAATCTTCTTAATAGTCTTGAGCAACCAGGAGATCAGTTTATCTTTGGAACTGATAGACAGGGACGCGATATTTTTAGTCGTATAATTTATGGAGCACGAATTTCTTTAACAATTGGTCTGGTTACTCAAATAATTAATACTTTTGTTGGAGTTTTAATGGGGCTTATAGCTGGCTATTTTGGCGGAAAAATAGATGATCTAATTATGAATATTACTAACTTAATGCTTTCAATTCCGTCTTTAATACTTGCTTTGGCAATTATGGCAGTCCTTGGTCCGGGTTTAATTAATATTTTTATTGCACTTGGTTTTACTCTCTGGACTTACACATGTCGAGTTACTAGAGCTCAAACTTTAGCTATTAAAGAAAAAGAATTTATCTCTGCTGCCAGAGCATTAGGAGCTTCTAACAAAAGAATTATTTTCAAACATATATTACCTAACATCATTGGTCCAGTCCTTGTTATAGCAACTTTTGGAGTTGCTTCAGCTATTTTAATTGAGTCAAGTTTAAGTTTTCTGGGGATTGGTGCTCAACCACCTACTCCAAGCTGGGGTACAATGTTAAGTAATGGAAAAGATTATATCTGGACTGCCCCCTGGATTATGATTTATCCAGGTATAGCAATTGTTTTAACAATTTTAGGTCTAAATTTAATGGGTGATGGTATTAGAGATTATTTAGACCCTCATAAAAAAGGATGATTAGATTGCAAAAAAAATTATTTTATAATGGAAATATTTATACAATGTCAGCTGAACAGCCCATTGCCAATAATGTTTTAATAGAAGCGAACAAAATAATAGCTTTAAATGTTGAATCAGCCCCAGAAGCTGAGTTAATCAACTTGGCTGGTAAGACAATGCTGCCTGGCTTTAATGATAGTCATCTCCATGTACTTAATTTTGGTATGAATCTCAACATAATTGATTTAAATGGTGTTAGCTCAATTGCTGAGTTAATAGAGTTAACCAAAAACTATCTTGCTAAAAATGATGTTAAAGCTGAGCAATGGGTTTTTGGCTGGGGGTGGAATCAAGAACTTTTTAAAGAAAAAAGAATGCCAAATAGATTTGATCTTGATCAGGCAAGTAAACAGATTCCCATTGTTCTTACACGAACTTGTGGTCATCTTGCAGTAGTAAACTCTAAAGCTTTAAATTTATTAGATATATCTGCTAAAACAGAAGTTACTGGTGGTAAAATTGGTAAAGATGAATCAGGTTCTTTAACTGGTATCTTTGCTGAAAATGCTCTCGAGTTAGTTTATAAATGGCGCGATAATCTTGATGTATCTGGAATTAAGTCTCACATATTAAAAGCTGCTAAAAAGCTCAGAAAAATGGGGCTTACTCATGTCCAGACAGACGATTTAGCCAGTACAAATGCCGGTTATCAAAAAGTTATGCAGGCTTATTATGAACTAGCTGATGAAAATAATTTACCGATTAAATTCAACTTACAGCTGCGTCTTAAAACACCTGCTGAAATAAGAGAGTTTTTATCCAAAAATTCACTCAGTAAATATAGTGATTATTTAACACTTGGTCCTTTAAAAATCTTAGCTGATGGTTCTTTAGGTGCTGGCACAGCAGCTTTAAGAAAAAATTATCATGATCAACCCAATAACAAAGGAAAACTGGCATATAGTTATCAAGAGATGTATAATTTGATTGAAACAGCCTTTAAAAATAATTTACAGGTTGCCTGCCATGCAATCGGTGATCGTACTTTAGAAGTTTATTTAGCTATTCTTGGTCAATTACAGCCAAAATTTAATCAGCAGCTTAGGAATAGAATTGTGCACTGTCAAATTAGTGACTATAAGTTATTAAATAAAATGGCTGAATTAAATATTTCAGCAGATATTCAACCTGCTTTTACAGCAACAGACTGGCAAATAGTTGCCAAGAGAGTTGGTAAAGAACGCGAGATATTAAGTTATGCCTGGAAAACTATGTTTGATTTAGGAATTAATGCTGCTGGTGGATCTGACTGCCCAATTGAAACTCCTGCCCCTCTCTGGGGAATTTCCTGTGCAGTCAATAGGCAGGATAAAAATAATAAACCTGAAGGAGGTTGGTTACCCTGGCAAAAACTTACCCTTACTGATGCTTTAAAATTATATACTAAAAATGCAGCTTATAATTGTTTTAAAGAAAACGAAATTGGTCAGATTAAAGAAGATTATCTGGCTGACTTTACTATTTTAGCAGGCAATCCATATAAAATATCCGAAACAAAAATTAAAGATATTGAGGTTGCTGGAACTGTTGTAAATGGTAATCTAGTCTGGAATTAATAATTTGGAGGTAATAAATTAATGGATAGTTACGGTCTTATTTCACTTTTACCACCTCTGCTGGCAATTTTACTTGCCTGGTGGAGTAAACAGGTTGTTTTGTCTTTATTTTTAGGTATTTTTTCAGGAGCACTGGTTATTAATCATTATAACCCCATCCTTGCATTCATGCACACACTGGATAATTATGTATTGGCTTCACTGGCTGATTCGTGGAATGCAGGTATAATTCTTTTCCTACTTGCAATGGGAGGTATGATTGGAATTATCAATAAATCCGGCGGCATTATTGCCATTGGAGAATACGTTGCTGAACGCGCTAACTCTGTTCTTAAAACAAAATTAGCAGCCTGGATTATGGGAGTTTTAATTTTCTTTGATGATTATGCAAATACTTTAATTGTTGGCAATACTATGCGTCCTATTACAGATAAAATGAAAATTTCTCGAGAAAAATTAGCTTTTATAGTTGATCTAACAGCTGCAGCTGTTTCTAGTATTGTACCAATTTCTACCTGGATTGCTTTCGAAGTTGGCTTAATTAAAGATGGGTTTGATGCATTAGGAATTCAGGCAAGTGCATACTCTACTTTTGTACAGACAATACCTTTTCGTTTCTATAGTATACTTGCCCTGGGATTTGCCTTAATTATTATTTTTACTGGTAAAGATTTTGGCCCAATGCTTGCAGCAGAAAAAAGAGCTCGCCAAACTGGAGAAACATTACGTCCTGGTTCTACTCCAATGGTTTCTAAAGAAATGGAAGAAATAGAGCAACCGGAAGGTAAAAGCTTTAGCTTCTTTAATTCTTTTGTGCCAATTCTTGGGGTAATTGCTGTTACAATTATCGGTCTCTGGTATAATGGAGGAGGTCTGGAAACCGGTGTTTCAATTCAGGATGCATATGGTAATGCTGATGCTAGTGTTGTTCTCCTCTGGGCTTCTATTATAGGGAGCTTCCTAGCTGGTGGATTAGCTCTTATTAAAAGAATTATTGGAATTGAAGAAATAGTTGCAGGTTGGATTGATGGAGCAAAGTCAATGTTTATTGCCTGTTTAATTTTAATTCTTGCCTGGTCAATTGGTAGTGTTACTGATGATCTTGGTACTGCTAATTATTTAGTTTCACTGCTGCAGGGAAATATTATGCCCCAAATAGTCCCGGCACTCCTTTTTATAATGGCTTCCTTTATCGCCTTTACTATCGGTAGTTCCTGGGGAACAGTAGCAATTGTAATGCCATTGGCGATTCCTCTGGCTAATTCAATTGGAATTCCTATGCTGCCAACTATTGCAGCAGTTTTAACTGCTGGAGTAATGGGTGATCACTGTTCGCCTATCTCTGATACAACTATTATGTCTTCAACTGCTTCAGCAGTTGATCATATGGATCATGTTACTACTCAAATGCCCTATGCTTTAACTGTAGGAGCAGTTGCTGCTTTATTTGGCTTTCTCCCAGCTGGTTTTGGTGTCCCTGCTTTTTATTCATTACCAGTTGCACTTATAGTTCTTTATTTAATAGTTAATTTCTTTGGTAAAAAAGCTGAAGCATAGCTAGTTGTACAATATAATAATATAAATCTAAAAGCCTCTTCCAATTTTAAAAATTGGAAGAGGCTTAATTATTCTATAAATTCGACTAAAAATTTAACAGATTAAAGTTTGATTAAATAACATTTTACTTATTTAAAAATTATTCTGCTGATAAAATTCAGTTATCTTAGCTTCTGCTACTGGTGGATTAAAATAATAACCCTGAATATAATCATTTCCCATTTTATTTAATAATTCTAATTCAAGTTCCTTTTCTATACCTTCAGCAATAGTTTTTAAGTTTAATAAATGAGCAATATTTATAATTGATTCTACAATATTTTTACTATCAGTATTTAAAGTCATATTTCTAATAAAACTAAGATCAATTTTTAAGTAATCTATCGGAAATTTTTGTAAATAACTAAAAGAAGAGTATCCTGTGCCAAAATCATCTATTGAAATAGCAAAACCCTTCTGCTTCATTTGTTCCATTATTTTTAAACTGTAATCTACATCTCGCATTACACCAGACTCAGTTATTTCAAATTTTATCAGCTCATTTTTAATTAAACTTTTTTTAATAATTTTATAAATTTTATGGAGATGATTTAAATCTTCCAGCTGCTTAGTAGAAAGATTAATTGAAACAGGAACAACTGGAAATCCTTTTTCCAGCCATTGTTTAATTGCAAAAGTAACCTTCTTTATAACTATTAAACCAACTCTTTTAATAAGTAAAGAATTTTCTAAAATAGGCATAAACTCAGCTGGTGCAATAATCCCACGTTCAGGATCATGCCAGCGCAGAAGCGCCTCCATTGCAAAAAGCCTTCCACTCCCAGTATAATATGGCTGATAATAAACTATGAATTCATCATTCTTAATTGCTCGATCCAGCTTGGCTTCTAATCTAGTGTAAGCCTTAATTTCAAGGTTCATTTCTTCATCAAAAAAAGCATAATCATTTTCTTCAATATTAATTAGAGCTATCTCTGCATTTGAAACCAGACTTTTAGAACTTATACAATCATCAGGGTAAATTGAAATCCCTATCTTAGCATTTAGCATAAATGGTTCATTATTACAAGTAAGAGCATTAACAAAAAGGCCTAAAATAGTTTCAGCAAACTTATAAATTAAATTAGCATTCCGATTTACATTAAGCAGCATAGCAAAATTATCGCCGCCAAGATAAGAAACATAATTATCGTTATCTAGTTTAATGCTATTAATTTCTTTTTTGATTTGTTGATTCATCAAATTTGTAACTAAACTAATTAAGCATTTTTCATCTTCCTGGCCATAAATATCATTTAAGTATTTAATCCGATTAATATTGACTACAAGTACTGCTAACTTATGTTCAGAGTCATTATTAAGTGTAATTAAATTATCAATTTTTTCATTAAGAGCTTTTCGATTGGGAATATTAAAAATAATATCATAATTAGCCAGATATTCAATCTTTCTTTTTAATTTTTCATTCTGAGTTATATCCCTGCCCACAGAAATATAATTGATAATTTTATTATTGTGATCTTTGATCGGAGTTATCGTCTGTTCAGAATAAAATAATTCCCCGTTTTTCTTTTTATTGATAATTACATCATTAAAGACTTCACCACTTTTTATAGTTTGCCAGAGATTAGCATAAAATTCCTGCTGATGCTTGCCCGATTTAAAAACAACAGGATTTTTACCAATTAACTCTTCATTTTCATAACCAGTTATATCTTTTACAGTTGTATTTGCATACTCAATTATTCCATTCTGATCAGTAATGACTACCCAATTATCAGTTTCATTAATTGCTTTAACTAATTTCATCATTTTAAATTCTTTTTCCAGTTCATTACTCAGATTTTCAGCAATAGAAATAACTTCCTCAACATTATTATCTTCTTCAATAATGGCATTATTCCAGGTACAGGTAATTAATTCACCATTTTTTTGAACTGCTTTACTAACTAAATCTGCTGGCAGCTGTTCAAGGGTACCATTTTCCCAGTTACGCCAGACATCACGATCTTCTTCAGCAATGATAGTTGAAATAAAGTCTCTATTTATTAATTCTTTTTTTCGCCAGCCTAAAAGTTTAACTGCTGCATTATTTAAATCAATTATATCCCCTGCTCGATTCCAGGAGATAAAAGCAAGTGGTGACTGTTGATAAATAGAATTTAATCTTTTCTTAGTAAAATTCAATTTTTTAAGTAAAAAATCATTACTTTTTGCTGACATCTTTGGAACCCCCCGGCAGATTAATGCCAATAATTATTCATCTTAGTTTTTAAAAGATTATAATCCATTTCTTCAGGCCATAGTTCTGAATTATGATTATTCCTCATTGCTGAAATTAGATTAGCAAACAATAGCTGATCAGTAAAATACTTAGCAAAATCATTTCTAATATTAGCTCGAGTAGTTTTTTTATCATAGGGACAATTACTTGCTAAAACTTCTATTCCTTTAGCTTTAACAGCTGTTTTAATCTCTTCTTCTCTTAAATAAATTAAAGGACGGATAATACTAACCCGATTTTGATCCAGATAACGATTAGGTTGTAAAGTTTTAAGTTGACCAGAATAGAATAAACTAAGCAAAAAAGTTTCTACAACATCATCAAGATGATGTCCAAAAGCTACTTTATTAAAATTATTTTGATTTAAATGATTAATTATTGCCCCTTTTCTAAAATAAGAGCACTTAGCACAGGGACTATTATCTGTTGTTTGATTAATATATTCAGCAATTTTAGTTTCAATAACTGTTAAATCAACACCTAACTGCTGGCAAAAATCACTTAATTTATTAAGAAAAGTTGTTTTAAAACCAGGTTCAACATGGATAGCTGTTAAATTAAAATCTATTTTAAAATTAAGCTGTAATAATCTCAACACATAAAGCAAGAAATTGCTATCTTTGCCCCCAGATAATCCGACAGCTATTCGATCTCCAGCTTTAATTAAATCAAATTCAGCAATTGCTTTAACTGCTTTATTAGTTAACTCACTGTTTAAAAAAAGTTTCATTAAGCCTACTCCTTATTTAATTATGCAGCCAATTTAATAAATCTGCAGCTTGATTCTCTGCTATTTTTAAGCCTGAATTATAAAGTCTCTCCAGCTGTTTAACATCTTTGCTAAATCGGTCAATTTCCAGGTTGACTGGCCGAAAAACAAAAATTTTTCCAGCTGCTTCTTGAGCTTCAATTAGCTCTAAGGTATTATTATAAACTTGATGTCTGTGTAAAATATCATCAACTAAATTAGGATAATTGCGTAAAAATAAATTTAATAAAAATTTACCTTTAACTTTTTCTTTTTGATAATCTCTTTCTCTAGTTAAAATAACAACAGCTTTTTCGAAACCATCACTAAAAGCTTTCTTAACCGGAATTGGGTCTTTTATCCCACCATCCAGGTAAAGTCTATCTCCAATTTGAACTGGACTGGAAACAAGCGGAAGACTGCTGGAAGCTTTAAAAGTTTTATCTATTATATCTAAATTAGAGCCAGACTGAGGACTAAAATATTTAATTTCACCACTCTGACAATCAGTTGCTGCAACAGTTAACTTAGTTGTTGACTTTTTAAAATTATCATAATCAAAAGGTAATATCTCATGCGGTAGTTCATGAAATAAAAAATCCATTCCGAAGTAGTTACCATCTTTAATCAAATTTTTAAATCCCATATATCTTTCATCTGTAACTAACTCTGTAAAAATCTTTTTATTTCTAAGACGCTGCCTACTAGTATAATTAGCACCATTATTTGCACCAGCAGAAACACCAATAGTATAATTAAAATAAATATTATTACTTAAAAAATAATCAATTATTCCAGCTGTAAAAGCTCCTCTCATCCCACCACCTTCCAGGACAAGAGCACAGTTTTCAATTAACACTTTGCCAACACCTCTCTGCTAATTTTATTTAATTAATAAGGTATTAGAATTAAAATAATTAAAAAATAAAAGCCAGTAAAAAAGCTAATAAATTAAGATAATTAAAGATTGTAAAATTTTTAACCGCTAAAACAAAAGTTTCTTTTTTGTTCTGCTTTAGCTTAAAAATATTAATATTTTTTCTTAAATAGGGCCAACTTATAAAAACAATTATTGCATAAACTGGTACAATATTTAATAAGATTGCAGCCAATACACTAAGATAGCTAAAATAATATAACCAGCTAAAAATAGTTAAACTTTTTTCTTTACCCAAATATGTTGCTAAAGTATATCTATTATTTGATAAGTCATCTTTGATATCACAAATGTTATTAGCCAGCATAATGGCAGCTATTTCTAAAATAAGAGGAAAAGAAAAAATAAATATTCTAATTAAGTCAGGGTATATTATTGTTAAATTAAGCTTTGCTCCAATTAAACTTAAATTAATTAGATCAGATTTTTGAATATAAATTGTTAAGAAAGTAATTACAAATCCCATAAAAAAACCTGAAAAAACTTCTCCGAACGGTGTTCGGGAAATTGGAATTGGACCTGAAGTATATAAAATTCCAACTAAAAATGATAATGCACCTAATAAGATAATTAATAAATCAGTTCGCAAATAAAGCAGCAAACCACTTACTACTGCTATTGAGAAAAGCATTATAATTGTTATGAAAACAGTTCTACTGGCTAGATTATATTTTACTACTGCATTATGAACTTCATAATTAAAACCATGCTTTTTTTTAGCAGTTAAATAGTCCTGAAAGTTATTTAAAGCCGTTGTTGCCATATCAACTGCCAATAAGGAGATCAACATTAAAATAAAATTAAGCAAATTAAAACCTTTATAATGATAAAGTACATAAGCATTGGCCAGTAAAAATGGAGTCATACTTGCTATTTTAGTTCTTAATTCAACTAATTCTAAGAAAACTTTAGGAGTCATTTTTATCACCATAAAATAAAATTTAGTTAGTTTAATCTATAAAATTAATTTTTAAATTATTTTAATCATTTTTAAATTTAATCTTTAATTTCTGATATACAAAATCTGGCACTAATTCTTTAATATCGCCAGCAAAATAAGCTGCTTCTTTAATTACACTGGAACTTAAAAAAGCATATTTAGTATCTGTCATTAAAAAAATAGTCTCTATTTCCTGATCAAGATGTTTATTCATAGAAGCCATCTGAAATTCTCCTTCAAAATCAGAAACAGCTCGCAAACCACGTAAAATAGCGCCTGCACCAATTGATTTCACATATTTAGTAGTCAAACCAGAAAAAGAATCTACAGTTACATTTTTAAAATCAGCTGTTGCCTGTTCAAGCATTTCAACTCTTTCTGACATCGAAAACACTGGTTTTTTATTAGGATTACAAAAAACTGAAATTACTACTTCATCAAAAATATTGGCAGCTCTTTTAACAAGATCAAGATGGCCGTTTGTGACTGGATCGAAACTTCCTGGATAAACAATTTTTTTCATCATCTTAACTCCCTCTTATAACATTAATTTGATTTATAGATTGTTAATAATGAATTACCGTATTTTTTAGATTTAATTATAGTTAGATCACTAAACTCAACTGCTTTTTCTGCAGCAGATCTTTCTGAAATAATTAACGCATTTTCGTTAAGTAACTTTTGAGCCTGAATTAACTCTACTGCTTGTTCAGTCAGTCCCTGCTGATAAGGAGGATCCATAAAGATAAGATCATATTTCTGCTGTGTTTGTTTTAAAAAAGCAAATACATCCTGCTGCTCTAATTTTGCTCCAGTCATTAATTTGCTTTTTTCAAGATTTTCTCGAATTATTTGCAAATGAGAGCTGCTTTTTTCAACAAATTGACAGCTAACAGCGCCTCTACTTAAAGCTTCAATACCTAAATTACCAAAACCAGCAAATAAATCAAGCACTATTGCTCCCGGCAAATAAAAAGCAATAATATTAAACATTGATTCTTTTACTCTATCAAGAGTAGGTCTAACATCTCTTCCTTTTAAACTTTTAAGGGGAATTCCTCCCGCTTTTCCTGCTATAATACGCATTAATTACCTCCAATTAATTCCAAATTTAAAATTAATTATACCTTTACCTCCAATTTTTTAACTCGCTCAGCAAGCCGGGGATATTTATTCTGCCAATTATTATTATCTAGCAAAGCAGCTGCTTCCTGCCTAGATTTAGCTAGCAAATCATGATCTGTCATTAAATTAGCAACTTTTAAATCTGCAATTCCATGCTGTCTTGTTCCAAAAAATTCTCCTGGACCCCTTAACTCTAGATCAGCTTCTGCAATCTTAAATCCATCATTTGTTTTGACCATTATATCAAGCCTCTGCTTAGCTTCTTGTCCCTGAGCATCTGAAATCAAAATACAAAAAGATTGTTTACTACCTCTACCAACCCGACCTCTTAGCTGATGAAGCTGGGCTAAACCAAATCTTTCTGCATTTTCAATTACCATAATTGTAGCATTGCTTACATCAACCCCAACTTCAATTACAGTTGTTGCTATTAGAACCTGAATTTTTCCCTGGCGAAATTTTTCCATAATTTCTTTTTTTTCTGCTGACTTAATTGAACTATGAATTAGAGCAACTTGATAATCATTAAAGATACCTTTAACTAGTTCTTGATATAATTGCTCAGCTGATTTTAAATCAGGTAATTCTTCTGAAGGTTCAATTAACGGACATACTATATAAATCTGACGCCCTGCCGCAAGTTTAGTTAACAGAAATTGATAAATTTTTTTACGTCTATTTTTACGCCTCCAGAAAGTTGCTATTCTTTTACGTCCAGGTGGAAGTTCATCAATAATTGATAAATCAAGGTCACCATACAGCAGCATCGCCATAGAGCGTGGAATAGGAGTTGCTGTCATAATCAATAAATCTGGATTATTACCTTTTTCCTTAAGAGTATGGCGCTGTTCTACCCCAAAACGATGCTGTTCATCAATTACAACCAGGCCTGGATTATAATACTCTAGCTTATCCTGAAACAAGGCATGTGTACCAATTATTAAATCAATAGTAGAGTCTTTAATACCTGACTCAACTTCTTTCCGGGCCGCAGCTTTCAAGCTGCCAGTAATTAGCTCAATATTTATTGCAAAATCACTAAATAATTCCTTAAAATTAAGATAATGCTGTTCTGCTAAAATCTCAGTGGGAGCCATAAAAATCCCCTGATAGCCATTAGCAACTGTCTCTAATAAAGAAAGGGCTGCAATTACAGTCTTACCTGAACCAACATCTCCCTGCAGCAGCCTTGCCATTATTCGATTGCTTTCCATATCTTGACGAATCTCCTGCCAGACTCTTTTTTGGGCAGAAGTAAGCTCAAAATCTAATTCAGCTAAAAATTGATTGATCTGATTTTCCTGATATTTATGCTGAATTCCAGTTTGGGCAGCCATTGCTTTCTTTTCAGCCAAAGAATAAAGTTGAAAAATTAGAAATTCTTGAAAAGCCAATCTCTGGCGAGATCTATTTTGGTGAGTAAAATTTTTAGGATAATGCATCCCTAAAATTGCAGTTTTAAGATCAGGAAATTTGTGTTTTTCTAAAATATAATCAGGCAAAATTTCTTTTACCAATGGTAGATATTTTTTTAGTGCATTAGCAATTACTTTTCTTAAACGGCGCTGGTTTATTCCTTCAGTAAGTGGATAAACAGGTACTATTCTACCAGTATTTAAAACTGAGTTTTGGTCAGTTAACTTCTCATAAACTGGATTATTAATATCTTTGCTCTTATATTTACGCCAATTTTTCTCGCTGATTTTACCACTTAATAAATAATACTCACCCTCGTTAAATTTATCACGTAAATATGACTGATTAAACCAGACGCCATTGATCACACCAGTATCATCACTAAAACTTATTTTCAAAATATCAAAATTATTTCTAATTCGATGATAATCGATTTTAATTACTTTAGCTTTAAAAGTTGCTGTTTGACCTGGACTGGCAAATCTGATTTCTGTTATCTGACTTCTATCTTCATATTCACGGGGAAAATAATAAAGCAGATCAGCCACAGTTTTGATATCTAAATTAGCAAGGCGCTCAGACCACCTGGGACCTACGCCTTTAATAAATTGTACCTCATCTGCTAATTGAGCTGCCATTAGTCTAATAACTCTCCTTTATAAATCACAATTCCATATACGAGTGGACCTGTATGTGAAGTCAATACATTTCCAATCTTATTTTCAAACAATTTATAAGTAAGCTGCTCCTGATTATTCAGTTCAGCAGTTAATAGTTCTTTAAACTGCTGATAATTATCACTTTTTTTAGCATATATACAAGCTAAATTAACTCTACTCTGTTCAGAAACAGCATCTTTAACTAATTCAACTAATTTTAAATTGGTCTTTTTATAACCTCTTACTTTATCTTTAGGTAGTATCTTACCTGATTCTTTAGCCAGCTCTAAAATAGGATTAAAGTTAAAAATTGTTCCTAAAAAAGCCTGTGCTTTACCAATTCTGCCACCTTTTTCAAGATAAGTCAGTTCATTTACAGTAAAATAAATCTGTAAATTTTGACGAGCAGCAATAACTTCTTTTTCAATTTCAGTTAATTTTTTGCCCTGTTTAATTAATTTAGCTGCCAGTACAACTAAAAAGCCGAGCCCAGTACTTGTAGAGGTAGAGTCAATTACTGAAATCTCTAGATCCGAAACCTGACTTGCTGCTAATTTAGCAGATTCGAAAGTTCCACTTAAAGCAGCCGAAATATGAAGAGAAATAACCTGCTCATATTGTGCAGCTAGCTCCTGATATTTCTGTAAAAAAGCTCCCACAGCTGGTTGTGAAGTAGTAGGCAACTGCCTTGAAGTCTCCATCAATTCAATAAAACGATCAGCTGTTAGATCAACTTTATCAAAATAACTATCCTCACCAACCTGAACTGTAAGTGGAACTACTTCTATTTCATATTTAGCTAGAATTTCGGTCGGCAAATCACAGGTGCTATCTGTTACTAGAGCAATCATAATAACACATCCTTATTCTAAAGAAATTATAAACGGATATAATGGCTGACCACCAGAGTAAAGTTCAACTTCATCAAAATCATATTCTGCAGTAATAATTTCTTTGATTTCTGCTGCTTGCTCAGCTGTAACATCTTCTCCATAATAAATTGTAACTAACTCTTCATCTGCTGCTGTTTGCTGCAGCAGCTGCTGAATAGTTTCTATTTCATTAGTTGCAGTAACTACTATTTTACCCTCACAAAGGCCAATAAAATTATCCTGCTTAATCTGCATTCCATTAACCTTAGAATCTTTAACAGCTCGAGTAATTTCTAATGTTTTTACGTAAGTTAATTCAGCTTCCATTTCATCTTTTAGTTCAACTGGCTTCAAATCATCATTATAAGCCATCATTGCAGTTATTGCCTGAGGAATAGATTTAGTTTCAACAATTGCAACTGCTTTATCAGTTAGTTCAGCAACTTGTTTAGCCGCTGAAATTATATTTTTATTATTAGGTAGAATTATAATTTGATTACTGCTCAACTTTTTGACTGCTTCTAAGAAGTCATTAGTAGAAGGATTCATAGATTGACCACCTTCAATTACATAATCAACTCCCAATTCATGCAGAATATTAATTATACCTTCTCCATTAGCTACGGAGATAATACCAGTATTTTTTTCTACTGTAATTTTTGCTTGTTTAGAAACAGATTCTTGATCAGAATCAGATGTTTTAGCTATAGAATCATTATCCTGCTGTGACTCAGCCGAATCATGAGCAGCCTGATTAGGATGAAATTGAGAATGATCAAAAAACTCGTCATTTTCTCGCCTAACTTTTTCTTGATTTTGTTTACGCATATTATCTATTTTTATATCAAAGACTTTACCCTTTTTAAGACCATATTCGAGCACTACACCAGGATGATTAGTATGCACATGAATTTTAATAATTTCATCACTACCAACTACCATAATTGAGTCACCATAATCCTGCAGATCTTTTCTAGTCTTATTAATTACAGTATCTAAATCATTAATTCTGCTATCAATTTCAATTAAAAGCTGTGTACAATAAGTGAATTTGATATCAGCAGCAGGCTCTGATTTTTTTTGAGTATTTTTTTCAGCTTCAACCTCAGCAGAAGTAATTTCTTCTCCCCGCAGTCCTTTTAACATTCCTTCTAAAATAGTTACATAGCCCTGACCTCCAGCGTCAACTACCTCCGCCTCTTTTAGAGCAGCAAGTAAATCAGGTGTTCTTTTTAGAGAAGCTTTAGCTTCTTTAATTACTATTTCAAGCAGCTCTCCTACACCCTGGCCAGATTTTGCTTTTTTTTCTGCTTCAGCAGCTGCTTCTCTAGAAACAGTTAAAATTGTTCCTTCAACTGGCTTTAATACTCCATGATAAGCCACTTCTGAAGCTTTTTTAAGAGCTTCAGCTAAAGATCTGCTGTCTAGATCTTCTCTGCCTTTTAAAGCCTGAGAAAGACCTCTGATTAACTGAGAAAGAATAACTCCTGAATTACCACGTGCTCCCATTAATGCACCTTTAGATAAAGCTGCTGCTAATTGGGAAACATTGGCTGTTTCTTTCCCTTTTAAAGAAGAAACGGCTTCTTTAAAAGTTAAATACATATTAGTACCTGTATCACCATCTGGAACTGGAAATACGTTTAATGAATCAATAAATGACTTCTGCTCTTTTAACCAGTAAAGAGCAGTATTCATCATATCTATAAATTGTTTTGAATTAACTTTAGTTAGCTTTTCTTGATTATTAATTGGCATCGCCAACCCTCACTCCCCTTACATTTACATCTATTGTTACAACTTCTATTCCAACTTTATTCTGGAGGGTATAGCGGACTCTGTCCATTACATTATGAGCTACTTCATGAATATTAGTACCATATTCTACTATAATATTTAAATCAAGATGAACTTTTTCACCATTAATATTTACACCTACACCCTTACTTATATTATCCCAGCCTAACAAGTCAGCTAATCCATCCTGCATTCCCCGCGAAGACATGCCAACCAGGCCATAACACTCCATAACAGCAATACCTGCTGTTTTAGCTATAACTTCTTCATCAATTATAATCTTACCAAGTTCATTTTTTAATTCTTTTTCCATTATTAACACCTCTTTTCATACATAATAATTCTATCTCATAAAATTGTTCTATGCAAGAAAAAATTAAAATGAGTTTCCCCATTTTTTAAAATAGCAAAAACTCAAAGTTATCAACAGTCAAAATTGTGGATAATTAGCTCTTAGAAACCCTTAAAATAGATTATCCACAGATTACGTAAAAAAGGTGAAACAAGCTCCTTCTTTTGGTATAATTAGTTTGCAGACAAAAAACACCAAAAGGAGTTGTTTCACCGTGACTAATTATACCAGATTAATCTATGAAATTAAACGAAAAGTAAGTAATTTCTCTAAAAAAATATCAAAAGGTTTATCAAAACCTAAAACTAAATTCATATCTCAAATGATTTACGGACTTTTAGATAGTCAATCAGTGCTTTTAAGTAATATTGGCAGATCTT